>JAETRV010000119.1 GCA_021770005.1 Anaerotruncus sp.
ACGTATAAATGCTGCCCCGTGGTGGTTGAGGGCTCCTTGGTCCCGCTGCGGAGGGCCGCCTGCTGGTTGGAGGGCACCTTCGACTCCACCACTTCCGGGCCCGCCTCATGAACATTGGGATGGATTTCATCGTTTTTGACTGCAAGCCGGTTTACCTACATCAGGAAATCCTCGGGAATTTTCCATGCCGCTTTAGCCACTTTTCTCCACCTCCTGCACCAATGCCTCCAGATACATCCCGCGCCCTTTGACATCCTCCACGGAAGTGATCCCCAAGGTATGCCCGGAACATATAATTTTCATGTCTGTTGTTACCGTGAGGTTTGGTATGGCACGGAAACGGAAAAGGTCGGTGGCAGTCGTAAAAGCGGCCATGTTCGCCCATTTCTCGCTGCCGTGCCGCCCCTCACGGTATGCCCGGACGGAAGCGAGGACTTCATCGGTTTCCACCTTGAAGCCCTCGTCATCGGTCGTGACCTTCTTCTGTACGATGTCGATAAAGACATTCATTTTTCCAAAAGACATCCGTCACACCTTCCATTCCCTGTCAAGCCGCAGGAGCAGGTTCACCGTGTTCCACACCTGCTGTGCAGCGTTTGTGTTGTCCGCAAAAAAGCCGCCCGTGCTGCCGTCCCTGCTTTCATAGAAATGGGAGGCAAGCATGATGACCGCCTGTTCCGTGGTCGGCGGCATTTCCTTTTCGCTGTAAGCCCCTTCCGGGATATGCTGGTAGCTTTCCGCATAGGAGACGGCGGCAGTGATGTAGCTTTCCAAAAGCGCATCATCCGCCGAATGCTCAAGTATGAGGTTCTTTTTCACTTTTTCAAGCAGGTCATCCATGTCCATCACCACCATCCCCCTTCCTATTAGCCTGCGGATGCGGCTTTCTGCACCAGCACCTTCACCGCTTCTGCAAGGATCAGCTTTCCGTCCACACGCTGCGAGGCAAGGAAGCCCACCTGCCCGGTTGCCGCAAACAGCTCATTCAGGCGCTTGAAGCTGCGCCCCTGCCGGTCGGCAATCCAGTAATAGGAGAAATCGCCAAAGGCGATGGTCTTCGCTCCTGCGGCAATGGCCGGCATATAGGCGGAGGTCTTTACCGGGCGGCCGAGGATGGTGTCCGGGGTACCCGCCGTAAGGGAAGGCTGCCATAAATACTGCCCGTTGCTGTCCTTCAGCTTGCGGATGGCCTTGATGGTGGAATCATTTAACACCCACACGGACTTCTTGCGGTACGGGGATTTCAGCGAATAATATAAATCCATCAGTTCATCCGCCGTCACTGCCGTGGAAGACGCAGCGGTCACGCCCGTCTGTGCGCCGCCCGTGGCCGCTAAAACGCCCAGCGGCTTGCCGGTGCCGTTGCCCGTAAAGAACGCCTCCTCTTCCTTCGCCCCGATCCTGCGGGCAAACTCGCGGGAGATATAGGACTGCAGGTCAAAGACGCTGTCATTCAACAGTTCCTCGGAAACCTTGATCATGGTACCGAGCTTGTAAGCACCGATGGAAACCTGCCCGAAGGAGTCGTCGCTTTCCGGGAACGCCCCCTCCTCATCAATCCACGATGCCGTACCTTTGGTGGCCACGACAGGAATCTTGCGGTCGCCGCTGGAGGTCTGGATGACCTTCGCCATCTGGCGGAAGACGTTCTCCTCCTCCAGCGCCTCCACCAGTGTGCGCTCATACTCATCCGGTACCAAATAGCCACCCTCGGAGTCCGTGCCAATCTGCAGGGCATTGGTCACATTCGGCATCGGCGCCTTGGAGCGCATGGCATTCCAGAAATTCTTCCGGTACTCATCGGAGGCACGCCCCGTCTTATCCTCCCCGTCTGCATCCGCCTTTCCGCCCGGTTTCCCCGTTAGGGGCTTATTCAGCGGACGGTTCAGCTCCGCATCCAGAGCCTCCT
>JAETRV010000120.1 GCA_021770005.1 Anaerotruncus sp.
AAGGGCCGGGAGAACCCGGCCATTACAAACAAGCTGTCCAATGCCCTGATGGTCCACTCTGCCGCGCATTTTGAGCGGAACTTCACACAGAAAGCGCAGAAGGAACAGTTTGGCGTCTCCAAAGACCAGAAGGTGCCGAAGGGCTATGCGATCCATTTTAACGACGGGAAGAACACTTATTCCAAAAATAATGACTGGAAACCTGATACCTGGTATGTGACGAAAGGCTATTCCATCTTACAGACAAACTTTGAATCGCGGGAGGCTGCCCTGAAATGGGTGCAGGAACTGGCAAAGGGCCGCAGCAAAAGCGGAAAGACGCGGTTTGTGCCTCCCCAGCTCTCCCATGTGCGGCGGAACGGGCCGGATTACCGCAGCGGCGTGGAGATCACCGGGCAGCACTACCTTGACGCCTTCGGGTTCCGCGGCGGCGAGTTCGGAAACTGGATGAACCAGAATGACCGGCAGGCTTCCCTTAACATGGGTTTTGAAGCGCTTAAAGATTTGGCGTCAGCCCTGCAGGTCAGCGACAGGGATATTGCCTACCAGGGAACGCTTGCCATCGCCTTCGGCGCCAGAGGCAGCGGGAACGCGGCGGCCCATTATGAACCGCTGCGGAAGGTCATCAATCTTACGAAAATGCACGGGGCCGGCTCCCTGGCCCATGAATGGTGGCATGGATTTGATGATTACCTGGGCACGAAGATGGGCGCGAAGGGGATGCTCTCGGAACAGCCCCGCCTCTACGCGCCGTTCCAGAAGCTGATTGATACCATGAAATATAAACTGGAGACGCCGGAGCAGGCGGCGGCCCGTACCGAAGCGCAGGCAGAGCGCACCCGGAAAAATGCGGCAGGCTGGCTGGATTCGGCGGTGCTCGGTTCCCTGAAACGGCATGGCAGTGAGGAACAGATGGAGACCTACGCGGTTCTTAAAGAGGCGTTTCTGTCCGGCGAAACTGGCTCCGTGGAACAGATCAGCGCTTTCAAGAAGTCTGTCACCGGGCGGGTGATCCCCAAAAGCGAACGGGAACGGCTGGAAATATTCGAGCACATGCTGTCCGGGATGCAGACGCAGGAGGCGCCGCAGGTCGGGCGGGTGGAAACCGATTTCTACCGGAATTCCGTGCGCATGGGTAAGGAGTGCGAAAAGGACGGCGGCTATTGGGACAGCAATACGGAAATGACCGCCAGGGCTTTTGCCTGTTACATCAAGGATAAGCTGCCTTACAGTTCCGATTATCTGGCGGGCCACGCGGATTGCGCCGTTACCTTCGTGACAGAAAAAAGCGGAGACCTGACAGTCCTGAAAGCCTTCCCGGAGGGTGAGGAACGCAGAGCCATCAATGCGGTATTTGACGAGATCGTGGCAGACCTGAAACGGGAGCAGATACTGACCCATTCGGATGAAACGCTGCCCCTTCCGGCGCGGCCACTGGTGGAGAATGAACAGATTTCCATATTTACGGCAGATCGGCCTTCGGTCATGGCGCAGCTTGCGGCGGCGAAACCGGCAGAAAAAACCACCCCGGCACAGGCAGTCCCGAAAAAGAGCCATACGCCGGAGATTTAAGGAGGTGGAAGGATTGGAGGAAAACAAAGATTACCGGGCGCACCGCTCCGGGGACCTGTCAGAAGGCTACAGGCTGCAGGTGGAACACACGGTATCATGCGAGAACACGGATATTTCAGCGTTGATTGCACAGGGGGCTGAAACGGTACAGGTCATGCGCCAGGACAGCATTGAGGGAGAAAAGAAAGCCTATGACATCGTGGTAGCGGCAGCAAAGCAATGGGAACAGCAGGCGGCGGCCACGCAGCGGCTTGACCGGGCGCTGGCATACTTACGCACCCCGGAGGTAAAGCATACCGGGAACTGTTGGCAGCCCTTTTCCAACAACAA
>JAETRV010000121.1 GCA_021770005.1 Anaerotruncus sp.
CTGCCGGAATACCGCAGGCCCTCCCTGCTCTCCCGTGGGGCCGGCGCGGTGAAAATGGCGGCGGTTATCAAGCTGCACAGCAAAATCCGCGAATACGAGCGCGACAACGTGGCTCTGGAATCCGCCCACAAAAGCGAACTGGTTGCCGAGCAGGGCGTGGGGCGCGTCCTGCGCTGGGAACGGAACCGCCGCCGCGCCAAGCCCTACCGCACTTTACGGAAAGCACAGCAGAAAGCGGCGCGGGCGCACACCGACCTTGCATGGCAGACCGCCCTGCGGGATAATCCCGAACTGCAACGCAAAAACGCGCTGGCAAAATGGGTGCAGAAACAGAAAATCAAGCGGAAATACGCCCAGGCCGCCCATGAAGCCAAACAGAGCGCGAAATTTACCCAAAACGTCCTGACCGCCACCGGCAAGATTGCCCGCGCCATCGCCCAGTATGCGGCGGCGCATAAGGCGGTCTTTCTGGCGGTTGCAATGCTGGCGCTGGTGGTGATGTTCTTTGCCACGGGCCTGACCTCCTGCACCGCCATGCTCTCCGGCTTCCAGTCCTCCTATATTTCTGCGTCCTACATGGCCGACGAGGGGGAAATCTGCCAGAGCGACCTTTACTACACCGAAAAGGAAACGGATTTACAGATTGACATTGACAATACCGAGGAAAATTACCCCGGCTATGATGAATACCGCTACAACATCGGTGAAATCAGCCACAACCCCTATGAACTGCTGGGCTACCTTTCCACGGCGTTCAATGCCTTTACCTTTGCAGGGGTTCAGTCTGAAATCGACCGCATTTTTTCCGAGCAGTACACCCTCACCCGTGAAGTGATTGTGGAAACCCGGTACGACGATGACGGCGACCCCTATGACTGGTACGTCCTGCAAACCACATTGACCGTGCGCCCGCTGTCTGCCGTGGCACAAAGCCATCTCTCTCCCGGCGAACAGACCGACCGCTACGGTGTGTATATGCAGACCTACGGCAACCGGCAGGCGTTTGGGAACCCCTTTGATTTCTCATGGCTGGGGAACGTGAGCAGCGGCTACGGCTGGCGGGTACACCCCATCAGCGGGGAAAAGAGCCTGCATCGCGGCATTGACCTTGCCGTGGCGCAGGGTACGCCGATTCTGGCGGTGCAGGACGGGCGCGTGGTATCGGCTGGCGACGCGGGCAGCTACGGGCTGTGCGTGGTGATTGAGGACGATAAAGGCTACCAGTCCCGGTATGCCCACTGTTCCAGCCTAAACGTCAGCGCAGGCCAGGAAGTAAAACGCGGGGATGTGATCGCCGCCGTTGGCAGCACCGGCAACAGCACGGGGCCGCACCTGCATTTAGAGGTCATGCTAAACGGCGAATACTTAAATCCCTATTTCTTCGTGGACAACGGCGACGATGGAACCGGCGCAATCCCCGGCACACCCGGCGGGCCGGCTATCCCGGACTATTCCGGCGAACCGATGGGGGACGGCAGCTTTGAAGCGATGCTCCATGAAGCAGAAAAATTTTTAGGATGGCCTTACGTTTGGGGCGGCAGTTCCCCCTCCACATCCTTTGACTGCTCCGGCTATGTTTCGTGGGTCATTAACCAGTCCGGCGTGGGCAGCGTGGGACGGCAGACGGCGCAGGGGCTTTATAACCTGTGTACCCCGGTATCTTCGGCAAACGCACAGCCCGGTGATTTGATTTTCTTCACCGGTACATACAGCTCTCCGGGGCCGGTCAGCCACGTTGGGATTTATGTGGGCGGCGGGCGGTTCATTCACTGCGGCGACCCGATCTCCTACGCCAATACGGGAAGCCCCTATTGGTCTGCCCATCTGTACGGATATGGGCGTCTACCCTGAAACACTTT
>JAETRV010000122.1 GCA_021770005.1 Anaerotruncus sp.
TGCGGAACGACAGGCGTTATCGTGTCGGCGCACACCTCGCTCTGTGCGGAGCCGATCCGCAAGTTCGGCACCCCGGAGCAGATCGAAAAATACCTGGTACCGCTGGCACAGGGCAAGCATCTGGGCGCATTCGGCCTGACCGAGCCTGCCGCAGGTACCGATGCATCGGGCCAGCAGACCAAGGCGGTGCTGGAAGGCGACCACTATGTCCTCAACGGGACTAAAATCTTCATCACCAACGGCGGCAAGGCGGATACATACGTGATCTTCGCAATGACCGACAAGAGCAAGGGCAACCACGGGATTTCGGCGTTCATCGTCGAGAAGGATTTCCCGGGCTTCAGCATCGGCAAAAAAGAGCTGAAGATGGGTATCCGCGGCTCGTCGACCACCGAGCTGGTCTTTGAGAACTGCATCGTTCCCAAAGAGAACCTGCTGGGCAAAGAGGGCGAGGGCTTCAAGATCGCGATGACCACGCTGGACGGCGGACGGATCGGGATCGCGGCACAGGCGCTGGGCATTGCACAGGGCGCAATCGACGAGACGGTCAAATATGTCAAAGAGCGTAAACAGTTCGGACGCCCGCTCGCCAAATTCCAGAACACCCAGTTCCAGCTTGCGGACCTGCAAACCCGCGTAGACGCGGCGCGGCTGCTGGTCTACCGCGCGGCCATGGCGAAGGACACCAAAAAGCGCTTCTCCTCCGAGGCGGCGATGGCGAAACTGTTCGCGGCAGAGACCGCAATGGCAGTCACCACCAAGTGCGTACAGCTGTACGGCGGCTATGGATATACCCGCGATTACCCGGTCGAGCGGATGATGCGCGACGCGAAGATCACCGAGATCTATGAGGGTACCAGCGAGGTCCAGCGCATGGTCATCGCCGGCGCAATGCTGAAATAAGAGAAGGGAGCGCAAAGCATTGAATATTATCGTATGCATCAAGCAGGTTCCGGACACCAACGAGGTCAAGCTGGACCCGGTCACCGGAACACTGATCCGTGAGGGAATCCCGAGCATCATCAACCCGGACGATAAGGCAGGGCTGGAAGCGGCACTGCGAATCAAAGATGAAAACGGCGCAAAGGTGACCGTCATCTCGATGGGCCCGCCGCAGGCAGACCTCGCGCTGCGTGAGGCGCTGGCCATGGGTGCGGACGAGGCAATCCTCGTGACCGACCGCGCATTCGGCGGTGCGGATACCTGGGCAACCTCCTCCACCCTGGCTTCGGCAGTCAAGAAGCTGCCGTACGACCTGATTATCACCGGGCGTCAGGCGATCGACGGCGATACCGCACAGGTCGGCCCGCAGATTTCCGAGCATCTCGGCCTGGTCAACATCAGCTATGCGGAGAAGATCACCGTCAAGGGTGAGTATGTCGAGGTCCAGCGGCAGTATGAGGACCGGTACCACGTCATCAAGGCGAAGATGCCCTGCCTGATTACCGCGCTGTCCGAGCTGAACGAACCGCGCTACATGAGCCCGAAGGGGATTTTTGACGCTTACCGGGAGAAAGAGGTCACCATCTGGACCCGTCCGGACCTGGATGTCGAGGATGGCAACATCGGTCTGAAGGGCTCACCGACCCGTGTATTTAAGTCGTTCACCAAGGCGCTCAAGGGCAAAGGCACCGTGGTGAATCTGGATGCACAGGAATCGGTGGATTTCCTGGTCGAGAAGCTGCATGAGAAATTCATACTGTAAGGAAAGATGGTGGTAACATGAGTGTACAGGATTATAAAGGCGTATTTGTATTTGCGCAGCAGGTAGACAATAAGATCACCAGCGTTTCCTACGAGCTGATCGGCAAGGGCAAAGAGCTGGCAAACGACCTTGGCACCGAAGTGACCGCAGT
>JAETRV010000007.1 GCA_021770005.1 Anaerotruncus sp.
AGGAAGGAAGTGTACGGCAAGGTCAAGGCAGACATAGGGCAGATATTGCGAAAATTGTGTGAACAAAAGGGCGTAGAGATAATAGAAGCACAGGCATGCCCGGATCACATCCATATGCTCGTAAGCATCCCACCGAGTTTGAGTGTAGCGCAATTCATGGGATACCTCAAGGGGAAAAGCAGCTTGATGATCTTCGATCGACACGCAAACTTGAAGTACAAATATGGAAATCGGCACTTCTGGTGCAGGGGATACTATGTGGATACGGTCGGACGCAATAAAAAAGCGATTGCAGAATATATCAAAAACCAATTGGCAGAAGATATTGCGGCAGACCAGATAAGTCTCAAGGAGTATATGGACCCGTTTACGGGTAGCAAGAATACAAAGGCATAAAAACAGGCCGCTTTAGCGGCGGCCTGTAATAGTAATGCGGTTGTTAGACCTTTCGATACCCCTTAAGGGGTATGCCTGTAATATGCCCTTCTAGGGCTAGTGCATACCACCAGTTCAACTGGTGGTTTTGATTGGAAAGGGGCTGTCCGCCGGTTGGGGAGGCTCCGTGTCACACAATACCGTTCCACCGGAGAATGGAGACAACTGATGGCAAGATGGAAAGATAAAGGGAAGATGGCCGCAGTCATCGCATTGGCGATGATCCTGCTGGTGTCCACGATGGTATTTGCCGCCGGCCCCGGAGGCGGGATGGGCGGCGGACGCGGTGGCCCGGGAGGCCCCGGAGGCATGGGAGGCGGAGGTGTCGAGATGAGCGAAAGCGTCATCAACGTCCGGCTCACCACCCCGGTAATCGGTTCCCTTTCCCGCGAAACGGAGTTTATTGGAAAGATCGAACCCTCCAAGACGGTCAACATCTATCCCGAAACCGCAGGGAAGGTGACGCAGCTCTATGCAGAAGCGGGGGATTCGGTCAAGGCAGGGCAGCTGTTGCTCGCGCTCGACGACACCGACGCACAGCTCTCCTACCAGATGGCCCAGACCAGCTATGAGCGCACCGCTGTCAGTGTCGATACCACATTGGGCAGCAGTTACGAATCCCGAATCAACTCGGCGAAGAGCCAGCTCGACAGCGCACAGCAGTCTCTAAGCAACGCGCGGCTCAAGCTCAAGGACTACAACGACGGTTATGACGACGACCTTGTAAACGCGGAAAAATCCCTCGAGCGCGCCCGCCAGAAGGTTTCGTCGCTCAACGCCAAGCTCGCGGACGCCAAGGCGAACAACGCCGATCGCGAGGAGATCAGCGACCTGAACAACCAGCTTTCGGAGGCGGAGGACGCCTACCGCGCCTTGAGCGTTGAGATCGGGGAATTGGAGGACAGCGAGGACTCAGGCGCGCGGGATCTGCGCTCCGCCTACCGCAACGCCCAGACAAACTATGAATCAGCGCTCGCCAACTACGAACTGGTGCTCGGTGCCTCCTACACCGATGCACAGGCAGCGGCGGAAGTTGACCTAAAATCGGCGGCGCTCTCGCTCCAACAGAGCGCCAACAACCTCGATAAATATAAGGTCTATTCCCCGATCGACGGGGTGATCGAGTCGAGGTCGGCCGAGCTGTATGAGACAGTCGGCTCCCAAAGCCCGGTGTTTACCATCTCGAACAAGGAGAGCCTGTCGGTCACCTTCAACGCTTCGGCAGATGGTGCGGCGGCGCTCTCGGCAGGGGATACGGTGACCGTCAGCAAGGGCGGCAAGGATTACGCCGCAACCGTCACCGAGGTGGAGTCCAAGGCGTCGGACACGACCGGCCTGTTCCCGGTCAAAGCGACACTCGACGAGTCGGACGATTCGCTGCTGACCGGTGTTTCGGTCAAGGTCACCGCCGCGACCGCCAAGGCGGAAAATGCGCTTCTGGTCGATATTGACAACGTATACTACGACGCGGACGGGCAGCCGTATGTTTTTACCTATGCGGACGGAAAAGCGCACCGCACTGATTTTGTCGCGGGAATGTCGTCGAGCGAGCAGATTGTCGCGGAATCCGGGCTGACTGCCAACAGTCAGATTATCACTACCTGGCACCCCGACCTCGCGGATGGCGCGGAGGTCCATCTGCTCGATGGGGAGAGTGTCCCTGCCGCTGCCTCGTGCGCAGAACCAGCAAAACCATCCGGGCAGCAGCCCAGCGGACCGGTACCGCAGCAGGCGGGCGAAGCCGCTTCTGACGATCCGGTACCGGAGCCGGAGGAGGAGACCGTTTCCTCCGAGCCGGAGCAGGCCCCCGAGCCGGAACCCGTATCCGAGCCGGCGCCGGAATCTGCCCCCTCTGAGCAGAAACAGGAAGGTGAACCCGCAGTTTCCGAACCATCCGGCAACACAGAGGCCTCCTCCGCTGCCGCCGCCCCGGAACCCAAACGGGTCCAGCGGATGCAGCCCAAAGACTGACGATTCGGAGGATTGATGAATGACACTTCCAAAACTTGCGGTCAAACGTCCGGTCTCCATGCTGATGTGTGTGCTGATGCTGCTGGTGTTTGGCGTCTCCTCCATCTTTGATATGGAGATGGAGTCCACACCTGAGATGTCAATGCCGGTGTTCATGGTCATGACCCGTTATGAGGGCGCAAGCCCTGAGGAGGTCGACACGATGATTACCGAGGTGGTGGAGTCGGCGCTCTCGTCGGTGAGCGATGTGGAGAGCATGACCTCCCGCTCCTCCGAAGGCTCGTCGATGACCACGCTCGAGTTCAACTACAACACCGACATGGACGACAAATACGACGAGATCAACGAGGCGCTCACCCGGCTGCGCCTGCCCGACTCGGCGGATGATCCGACGATTATGGAGATGAGCATGGACTCCTCTTCGATTATGGACCTGTCGATCCAGGCCGAGTCGGACGACAACATCTATTCCTACATTGAATCGACGGTGGTACCCGAGATCGAGCGGATTTCGGGGGTCGCGTCGGTGGAGATGCGAGGCGGCTCCCGCAAATATGTCAAGGTGGAGCTGAAAGAGGAGGAGATGGAGCAGTACGGGCTATCGATGAATGAGGTGGTCAATGCGATCTCAACCGCCGATTTCACCATCACCGCCGGGGAGATCAACCGCGGAAATGTCACCCTTTCATTACAGGGCGGGGTGAGCTACGACACCTACGACAGCCTTGCGATCATCCCGATTTCCCTGCGCTCGGGGGACATCATCCATGTTTCGGATGTGGCAACCGTTGAGATGGCGGAGGAAACCCGCTCGAATATCAGCCGCTACAACGGGATGGACAATATCAGCCTTTCGGTCTCCAAGAACCAGAGCGCGAATACGATTGAAATCTGCAACAAGATTGTGGCTGTGGTTGACGAGCTGAACCAGCAAGGGCTGGGGCTTGCAATCAACATCACCAACAACTCGGGTGAGACGATCTACGAAAACATCATGAACGTGGTCTCCACCTTGCTTCAGGGGCTGGTGCTCGCCATGCTGGTGCTCTTCCTCTTCCTGGGGGACTGGCGCGCCGCGTTGATCGTTGCAACCTCGATGCCGCTTTCGGTGTTCGCGACGCTGGTCATCATGTCGGCCACCGGCATGACCATGAACATCATGTCGCTGGGCGGCCTGGTGGTTGGTATCGGCATGATGGTCGATAACTCGATTGTGGTGCTCGATAGCTGCTTCCGCTCCCGCAACGAGCTGCGCAGCTTTGCTGATGCGGCGATTGAGGGCGCAAACCTGGTCAACAGCTCGGTGATCGCCTCCACCTTGACCACCGTGGTCGTCTTTCTGCCAATCGCGCTGATGGACGGGATGTCCGGGCAGCTGTTCAAGGAGGTCGGCTTCACGATCGTCTACTCGCTGACCGCTTCCCTGATCTCCGCGCTGACCATTGTGCCGCTGCTCTTTGTGCAGTTTAAGCCGCACGAGAAGGAGCGTTCGTGGGTCAACACCCAACTCCACCGGCTCGAACGGGTCTATGCAAAGGTGCTGGAGCAGGCGTTAAGCCACAAACTGGTGGTGGTTGTGATTGCGGTTGTGCTGCTGGCGAGTACCGCGGTGATGTTCAGCCGGTTGGACATGGAGCTGATGCCGATGTCGGACGAAGGTTCGATCAGCATTTCGGTGACCACCAAAACCGGTCTGAATCTGGATGAGACCGACAAGATCATGACCCAGGTCGAGCAGCTGGTGGCAGCGCAGCCGGACGTGGAAAGCTATTCGATGCGCGGGGGCGGCGGCTCTTCCAGCCTGACCGTCACCCTCAAGGACGACCGGTCGCTCGGGACGGGCGATTTCATCACCCTGATGCGGGAACAGACCAAAGGCATCGACAATGCGAGCGTCGAGGTCTCGGAGCGGAGCAGCATGTCGTTCGGCAGCCGCGGGGTCACGCTCAACCTGACCGGCAGCAGCCTGAGCGCGCTCGAATCTTCCGCCAATGAGATCAAGACGGTGATGCAGTCGTTTGAAGGGATCGTATCCGCGTCTACCAGCCTTTCGGACGGCAGCCCGCGCGCAGAGATCGTGGTCGATGCAGTGCAGGCCGCTGCGATTGGGATCACGCCGTCGGCCGTTGTTTCAACCGTCCGGAACATGCTCTCGGGTACCCAGGCAGGGACCATTCAGGAGAGCGACGAGGAATACAACATCAAGGTGATGTACCCAGAGGGGCGTTACCACGATGTGAGCGACCTCTCCGGGCTGATGATTTCGACCAGTTCGGGCGGGAAGGTCCCGCTGACCGACGTCGCCGAGATCATCTATAACAACAGCCCGTCACAGATTCAGCGGCAGGACGGGGATTATCAGGTCTCGGTGACCGGGCAGACGGCGACCGGGATGTCGGATTCCGCCCTCTCCAACCAGATCATGCAGCGGGTCCGGCAGATGGACCTGCCCGATGGGGTGAATATCAGCCAGGGCGGCAATATGCGGATGATGAACGACGAGTTCAACGCGATCTATGGCGCGCTCGCCACCGCGATTTTCCTCGTGTTTGTCGTCATGGCGATGCAGTTTGAATCGATGCGGTTTTCGCTGGTGGTCATGCTGTCGGTGCCGTTCTCGATGACCGGCGCATTCTTTGCCCTGATGATCACCGGGCAGTCGATTTCGATGACCTCCCTGATCGGTCTGGTCATGCTGGTCGGCATCGTGGTCAACAACGCGATCGTGTTGATCGACTACGCCAATATCCTGCGCCGCGAGCATGGGATGTCCGCCCGCGATGCGCTGATCCATTCCGGACGCACCCGTCTGCGCCCGATCCTGATGACCACCCTCACGACTGTGCTCGGGCTGCTCCCGACTGCAATCGGGATTGGCGGACAGGTTGAGATGATGCAGTCGATGTCGATCGTCGTGATCGGCGGCCTGCTCTTTTCCACCCTGCTGACCCTCATCCTGATCCCCACCGTCTACCTGCTGTTTGACGGGGAGGACCGCCGGAGAAAGGGCGGACAGCTGGGGAGACGCTCCCTCTTCCGCCGTAACCGGCGCGAACAGCCGCAGACCAGCGAAGGGATGGCGATTCCCCCGGAATTCCGTTGAAAGTATAAAATTCCCCCGATGAAAAGTTGTAAAATGCCCGCCGGGTGCAGAAATCCGGCGGGCATTTTATTATTTTTGGAAAAGAAAAATAGGAAATGCAACCTAAATTTCAAAAAGAGCGTGCGCTTCGGAAAGCCGCGAAACGTCCATTGAATCTGGTCGCGGGCTCCTAATTACATTAGAACTGGGGAGGCTTGGGGTCTGGATTGGGTTCGAGCGTGATGGGCGTGTCCATCTCCTCGCCGGGGCGCACCAGCCGCCCGGTGACGACAAACCGCTGATCCTCGCGGGAGCCATAGATATAGGTGCAGGTGGAGAGCGAGAGGATTTTGTCGGTGATGTTGACATCCACATCAATATCGAACTGCGAACGCTCCCGCATCTCTTTCACCAGCGCAAGGAACTGCGCATTTTTCATCTCGGGATGCAGGTAGGCGAGGTTGTCGTCGGTATACATGACCGAAAACACCTTAAACGCCATCGTATCCTGCGGGGTCGAGAGGTAGAGGTAAGGATGGGCTTTCAGGAATTCTGGGTCGAGATATTTCTTCAACTGGGAAAACCGGTCGCCTTCCGGGTTGTCGTCCATGCTGTGCCCGTAGATGATGGTATTTTGGGAGATGCCGTTGCGGTCCCCGAACGAACACTCATAGTCCGCATAGTAACAGCCGTTAAAATCATACGCCTTGGTGATGTTTTTGCGCAGATAATAGTCATTGTCCGTCCCCTGGAGCACTGCCTCGTCGATCGTTGTACCCGGCAGATACAGCCATCCGACCACATCATGATTCTGTTCGTAGGCGGCGTTGATCTTGTTGAGGGTGTCCTCGCTCGGCTTTTCAGCGGTCGAGAGGCGGCTGAGATCGACGTCACCCAGCGGGTTGATAAAGGCGGGGATGCCCGCCTGCTGGGAGACACTCGAAGAGGATTCCTCGGGGGCCGGCTCAACGGAATTCTGGCTGCACGCCGCCGCAGTCAGGGCGATGACCCCTGAGAGCAACAGAGTGAGCAGACGGGTGGAAAAGCGTAACTGCTTCATAAAGACAGGCTCCTTTGCATAAAAACTGTGGGTGGAGGGGAAACCTAGTCAGCTTCCCTTACTTTTGTTGCTGACAGTGCCCGCTGCCGCGTCGATTTCCACCACGGTCGAGGACTTGAGGATCGAGGTCGCGTTCTCGGCAAAGACGATGACAGGAATATCGAGCGCCATGCCGACGATCGCGGCGTGGGAGTTCTGTCCGCCCGCCTCGGTGACAATGCCCGAAGCCTTTTTCAGGAGTGGGAGCAGCTCGTTGGTGGTGTAGGGGATGACGAGGATATCGCCGTCCTCAAACCCGGCGAACGCTTCCGCTTCGTTGCGGGCAACACAGATTTTGCCGAAAGCCGAACGGTTGTTGATCCCCTGCCCGCTGACCAGGATATCGCCCACCACATGCACCTTGAGCAGGTTGGTGGTGCCGTTGACCCCGAGCGGCACCCCGGCGGTGATCACCGCGATGTTGCCGTTCTCGAGAAATCCCGCCTGCTGCGCCACGTCGACGGCATGGGAGAACAGCTCGTCGGTATTTTCCTTGACATCAACCAGCAGCGGATAGGTTCCCCACGAGAGGGCGAGCTGGTAGTAAGTAGATTTCAGATGGGTGCAGGCCACAACCGGGATGGTCGGGCGGTATTTGGAAAGCATCCGCGCGGTGGTGCCCGACCAGGTGACCGTCACAATCGCCGAAGCGCCGAGGTCGGTGGCGGTGGTGACAGTCGCGTGGGAAATCGCGTTGGTGATATCGGGGATGTCCCCGCCGTCCATCCCGCGCATCTGGAACCGTTTGTCGTAGTCGATGTCCCGCTCCGCGCGCTCGGCAATCGCGGCCATCGTCCGAACCGCCTCGATCGGGAATTCCCCTGCGGCTGTCTCACCCGAAAGCATGACCGCGCTGGTGCCGTCGTAGATCGCGTTGGCCACGTCTGTCGCTTCCGCACGGGTGGGACGGGGGTTGTGCATCATACTTTCCAGCATCTGGGTTGCGGTAATGACCATCCTGCCGATGTTGTAGCACTTTTTAATCAGCAATTTCTGGAAAACAGGGACATCCTCAAACGGCACCTCTACGCCCATGTCCCCACGCGCGATCATGATCCCATCGGCAACCCGGAGGATCTCGTCGATGTTTGTGACCCCTTCGGCATTCTCGATCTTCGCGATGATCCGGATGGTGTGGTTGCCTTCACGTTCGAGCAGCCGGCGGATCTCGAGGATGTCGGCTGCACAGCGGGTGAACGAGGCGGCGATAAAGTCAAAGCCGGTGTGGACACCGAAAAGGATATCCGCGCGGTCCTTTTCGCTGATGTACGGGAGAGACAGCCGGATTCCCGGCACATTGACCCCCTTGCGGTCGGAGATGATACCGCTGTTTGCCACCTCGCAGACGATCTCGGGCGGCCGGACCTCAAGGACGGTTAGCTTGATGGCGCCGTCGTTGAGAAGGATAACCGATCCGGGTTTGACATCGTTGACCAGACCCGGGAAATTGATATAGGCGTGTGTGGCGTCCCCCTCGCATTCCTCGCCGGTCAGCACAAACCGGGAACCTGCGGTCAGTTCGGCGCTGCCGCCCTGGAAGGTGCCCAGCCGGATTTCCGGGCCTCTGGTGTCAAGCAGGGTGGCAACCGGAAGCCCCATCTCGTTGCGCAGGCGGTCAACCGTTTGGAATGTTTTCAGGTGGCTCTCATGCGTCCCATGGGAAAAGTTGAAGCGGGCGACATTCATCCCCCCCTCAATCAGGCTGCGGATGCGCTCTTCGCTGTTGGAAGCGGGCCCAAGTGTGCATACAATTTTTGTCCTTCTCATAACCAGGTCAACCTCCTGCCGATCAATAGAAATTCTCTCCTAACTATAATCCAAACTGCCAATCGAAGTCAATGGTTGTCACCAATTTGTAACTTTTCATGTATGATGTGCCTGTTTTCCTCGGTTTTACTGCATGTGAGAAAAAAGAAAGGAAAATTTCTGCTTGCATTTTGGAAGATCGTGTGGTATAGTTGATCTGTACTAATCAGACTAGTACAGATAACACAATAAAACCAGCAGCGATTGCTTACATGAGAAAAGGGGTGGAATTTGTGCTGCAATTGGACCTGCAAAGCCGGCAGCCAATCTACGAGCAACTGATCCTGAAGCTGACCGAGATGGTCTCCTTGGGAGTAATGGCGGCGGATACGCAGCTGCCCTCGGTGCGGGCATTGGCGAGGGACCTCGGGGTCAACCCGAACACGGTGCAGAAAGCCTATCAGGAGCTGGAGCGCCGGGGGATTACCTACTCGGTATCGGGCAGGGGGAGCTTTGTTGCGCCGGGAGAAGGTGCGCGGGAGATGCTCAGCAGGCAGAGCATTGAAAAGATTCGGGAGGCGGTCTCGGAGGGAAAACGAACCGGCCTGACCCGTCCACAGGTGGATGAAGTGGTCTCATCGGTATACAGCGAGGAGGTATCAGTATGATTCAGGCAACCGGTCTGGTGAAATGCTTCGGGGATTTTACAGCCCTCTCCGAGCTGACCACCCAGATACACAAAGGCTCGATTTATGGGCTGGTCGGCTCCAACGGTTCGGGCAAGAGCACCTTCCTGCGGCTGGTCGCGGGGGTCTACATCCCGGACGGCGGGACGCTTCAGGTCGATGGGCAGACAGTCTATGAGAATATCGCGGTCAAACAGCGGATTTTTTTCGTGGCGGACGACCTCTATTTCCTGCCGCAGAGCAGCATGAACGACATGGCAGGGTTCTACCGGGGAATCTACCACAACTTTTCAGACGAGCGGTACCAGAAGCTGTGCGGCATCTTCCCGCTCGACCCAAAAAAGAAGATTACAACCTTTTCCAAAGGGATGAAACGCCAGGCGGCGCTCCTGCTTGGGTTGGCCTGCCAGCCTGACCTGCTGCTGCTTGACGAGGCGTTCGACGGGCTTGATCCGGTGATACGCGGCGCGGTGCGCAAGCTGCTCTCGGATGAGATCGCGTCCCGGGAGATGACGGTGCTTATCACCAGCCACAACCTGCGCGAGCTGGAGGACCTCTGCGACCATGTGGGCCTGCTGCATCAGGGGCATATCCTGTTTGAGCGGGAGATCGACGAACTCAAGCTCGGGTTCTGCAAGGTGCATGCGGCCTTCCCACAGGGGTTTGAAGAGGAGATGCTTTCCGGCCTGAACCTGATGCAGGTTTCCCGGAACGGCAGCCTGCTCAATCTGATCGTGCGGGGCAGGTCGGCGGATGCTTCGGAATACCTGCTTTCCAAGGGGGCGGTCTTTGCGGAAGGCGTGCCGCTGACGCTCGAGGAAGTATTTGTACATGAAATGGAGGCGGTCGGCTATGACTACAACAACATCATTTTCTAATAACGGGCAATTCGGCGGCCTCTACAAAAGCACGCTCCGCCGGAATTTCGGTTACTTTGGCTTGATCTCGGCCCTGCTTCTGGTGTTTTACCCATTGCAGTACGCGATGGCGGTGTTCGGCTATCGGAGGCCGGCGGAACAGGCGCTTTTGATGCAGGATTACGGCCTATTCGGGCTGGGGCGGAACTTCACCCCGACCTCTGCGTTCTTTTATACCGCGATCCTTCTGATCGTACCGCTGGTGCTGGCGCTGCATCTGAACAGTTATATGCACAGCAAGAAGGCATCCGATGTGTATCATGCAATTCCGGTTGGAAGGGGGACGCTGCTCACTGTCAATATGGCGGCGGCCATGACCATCCTTGCGGTCCCGGTGGTCCTCTCCAACCTGCTGGTTGTGGTTTTACAGGTCTGTAAATTCGGGTTCTTCCCGGCACTGCTTGGCTACCAGCTTCTCGATATGGCGGGCTGGCTGGTCTGCGCGTTCGCGATCTATGCGGTTGCCACCTTTGTCTGTGTGCTGGTGGGCACCACGTTCGATAGCTTTGTCCATACCATGATCCTGCTCGGGGTCGTCCCGCTTCTGGGTCTGCTCATCTTTATGATGGAGTCGATGTTCCTCCGTGGGTTTGTCCCGGAGGACCGGTGGCTGCTCAACCTCCTGAACCTCTCACCGGTGCTGCTCATGCCGACCCGGTTCGCGCTGTCCGGCATCCACGACGGGTACGGTAACATCCTGGCAGACGAGGATCCGGTGTTTTTCCAGATGTTTTCGGATAGCAACCTCGCGCTGGTCTGCTGGCTGGCCCTCTCGGTTGGGTTCTTTGTGCTGGCCCTCCGGATTTACCGGCGGCGGAGCAGTGAAAAAGCGGAGATCACGACCACGCATGGCGCGTTGCCGACCTTTGTTAAGCTGACGGTGACCCTCTGTGCGGGGCTGGTGATTGGCACCATCTTTTCGTGGGCAACGGCGTTCATCGGAAACAAGGATATATCGTTCCTCATCTGGGCGGCGATCGGGAGCGTCCTCACCTATGTCATCCTGGAAGCGGTATTCAACCGCGGGTTTAAGACCGTCCTGCACAGCCTGCCGCTCGGCGTGGGGATGACGGTGTTCACCCTTGTGTTCTCAGCGGTCTTTATGACCGGCGGGCTGGGCTACGAAAAACGTGTCCCGGATCTTTCGAACATTGAATCGGTCGAGATCAACTACAGCGGAACAAGCAACGCGAACCTGCCCCAGAAGCTTGGCGCGCAGAAGATTTTGGACGATGGGACCGCCAGCTGGCAGACGCTTGATGTCTACCGCAAGGTTGAGCTGCGTGAGCCACAGAATATCCAGGCGGTGCAGGCGTTCCATCAGGCGGTCGCCGGGAACGAGAACGGCTGGCGGCATTCGCTCTCTCTGACCTACCATCTAAAAAATGGGAAAACCCTTTCGCGCTCCTATAGCGGGCTTCTGGCCCAGGACCTGGAGCTGCTGCTCCCGATCGAACTGAGCGGGGAGTTCCTCGCCCAGACCAACCCGGCCTATTTTGTAAAAGGGCAGGAGGTCACCTCGTGGGAACTTCAGGATCTATTTGGTGTTCAACATGAGGAGATCGGGAAGGACTGGACGGCGGAAGAGTCGCAGGAGCTGCTGGATGCAATCGCGGCTGACGCGGCAGCTATGACGCTGGAAGAGCTGCAAAACCCCAAGTCCAAACCGGTTGCAATCCTGAACGCCTTCGCGGACCCGCCCAAGGAGGGAAGCGAACGGTTCTGCCGCTGGAGCATCTTCCCGGTCACCGACCGTACGCCGCGCACCTACGAGTTTCTTGCTAAAAAGAATGCGCTGGATGGGATCGAGGTCGATTGGGACGACTGTTATGCGGTGACCGCAGAGGTGTTCGACCGCGGCGTGGAATGCTACAGATTTACCGGGGAAAGCGTCGTCCTTTCCGCCCTGTCTGGTTCCATGTTCGGTTCGGAGGAGCTGGAAAATGTGACCGAGCAGCTCAACTGGCGCCGCTCTGAGGAGGAGCAGGTTCAGCTTGGCGAAGGTGAGATCGGCGAGTATCTGTTCCTGAGCGAGGATGCCTCCGATATCCGGACCCTTGCGGAGAATGTTTCGTTCTATTGCAGGGAAGAGGAGCCGGTCGCGGCCGTGAACTTCTACTTCAAGGGCAGAGAAAGCGGCAGGACCACCCTTGTACCGCTTTCCGGGTTGCCCGCGTCCCTGCGGGAGCGGATGACCGCTGTCTGTATGAGTAACTTCGGCTATGTGGATATGACGGCTGACTCTTTTTATCATTACAGCTTCTGAGCCAAAAATTTCGTCCATCTTTACGCCAGCCACGGCTGCTGTGCTGCAACAAAAAGGAGGAAGGGGACTCTGCGGATACGCAGTGTCCCCTTCCTTTTTTATCGACCGGCAACCTTTCAAATAGCGCCCAGATACACGAAACAGGCCTTACATCATGGGGGAGAACAGCCGCAGAAGCGACCGCACCACCCGTCGCAGGAAAAAGATCGAGCGGTTGTAATCCAGCGGGATCTGCTGGGAACGCTCGAGCGTCTGGAGAAAATCCTGTTTTACATCCTGGATCAAACTGCTCTGGTAGAAGCAGACGCCGCATTCGAAATGCAGGTAAAAGCTGCGGTAATCCATGTTCGCGGTGCCGACGACCGCGACCTCGTCGTCGCTGACATACATCTTGGCGTGGATGAACCCGGGGGTATATTCGTAAATCTTGACTCCGGCGTCGAGCAGCGGCTGGTAAAACGAACGGGTGACCTCGTGGACATACCACTTATCCGGGACGTGCGGGGTGAGGATGCGCACATCCACCCCGCTACGTGCGGCGATCGAAAGGGCGGTTGTCATCTCGTTGTCGAGGATCAGATAAGGGGTTGTGATGTAAACATATCTGGTCGCCCGGCTGATGATCTGCATATATGTCTCCTCCGAGACATTGAGCCGGTCAAGCGGGCTGTCCCCGAACGGCTGGACAAATCCGTCGCTCTCACAGGAGATGGTCGGCTTGAACTGGTCAAATTCCTCATCGGTCGGGTTGCTGAAATTCCAGAGCGACAGGAACAAGGCGGTCAGATTCCAGACCCCATCCCCACGCAGAAGGACGGCGGTATCTTTCCAGTGGCCGTGTTTCTCATATCGGTTGATATATTCATCCGCAATGTTGATCCCGCCGCAAAACCCAACGTTCCCGTCTATGACGGTGATCTTGCGGTGGTCACGGTAGTTCATCATTGAGTTCAGGTGGGGTTGGAACGGATTAAACACCACGCATTTGATTCCTGCGGCCCGCAGGCGGCTGGCGTAGTTATAGGGCAGGGTCTGGATCGAGCCGAGGTCATCGAACATGAACCGCACGTCCAGCCCCTGTGCCGCCTTTTTTTTGAGGATTGCAAAGATTGGGTCCCACATCTCGCCCTCTTCCAGAATGAAATATTCCATGAAGATATACCGCTCCGCCTTTTCCAGCTCCTCGAGCATCCGTTCCCAAGCAATCTCCCCCAAGGGGAAGTATTCGGTCTGGGTGTGCTCCCAAACCGGGGTACCGGTGGTCAGTGTGATATAATCGGACAGCACACTGTACTGCGGGCATTGTGCGCTGAGTTGGGGGTGGGCCGGAAGGTCGTACTGGAGATGATGGCGGGCATAGTCCTCCGCGCCCCGAATCTTCAACAGCAGGCTTTTGGGGAGCCCTTTATTGCCAAAGGTCAGGTAAAACAGCCCTCCAAAGATCGGGAAAGCCATGATGACAACCACCCAGGCCAGCTTATAGGATGGGTTTTCGTCCTTGCTGACGAGAAAGATCACCAGGCAGAGGCTCAAGATTTCAAACAACATGTAGAGGACGGTGAAATGCTCGACCAGGCGCAGGATAAAAATCACCAGCACCGCAATCTGGATGAGGATCAACAGGGAGACGATCCCCACCTTGCCGAGCAGGAGATTCAAGACCGATTTGATGTGGAGCTTTCTCTTATGCATAAAAATACCTCAAAGAAACAGGCGGGATGGATTTACGTATCCGAATACAGATTCCACCGCAGCGCCTGTTGTGCTGCGGTGGAAAGAAATATCCTTGTGAATATTATAACACATTTTAGAATAATCTGCAAGCAAAGATCAGGCAGGTCCCGGGGATTTCACAAAAACAGATTGAATGGGAGCAAAGGCTATGCTATAATCAGAAGAGATAAATGGAGATTGGGAGGTCTGGCCATGAAGAACCTTGCGCTCATCATTATGGGATTGCTGATTCTCCTGTTTGCGATCATCTACCCGCTGCCAACAATGCTTGCAATTCATGGGGTGGCATGGAGGATTGCGATTGGCTTACTGGGCTGTTTTTCACTTGTTTCGGGTGTTTATCAGATGGTTCGGAAAAGGTAACGTTTTGTTCAACGGGGAACCGCCTGTCAAGGCGGTTCCCCGTTTTTTGTAGAAAAAGACGTTGATTTCGATTGCTCAAACAGCCCTTAGGCGTTGTGGCTGCTGAAATTCCAGTTGTCTGCACACATGTCGTCGATCGTGCGGGTCGCCTCCCAGCCAAACAGGCGTTTGGCCTTTGAGCTGTCCGCGTAGGAAGTCGCGATGTCGCCGGGGCGGCGGGGTGCAATCCGATAAGGAATCTTCCGTCCGCTCGCCTTCTCAAACGCTTTGACGATCTCTAACACAGAATAGCCATGCCCGGTGCCGAGGTTGACCGCTTCGACGCCGGTTTTGTCCATGATATAGTCGAGCGCATTCAGATGGCCAACCGCCAGGTCCACCACATGGATATAGTCCCGCACGCCGGTCCCGTCCGGGGTATCGTAGTCGTCCCCAAACACCGAAAGCTCCGCCAGCTTGCCGGTCGCAACCTGTGCAATATACGGAAGCAGGTTGTTCGGGATTCCGTTGGGGTCCTCGCCGAGCAGGCCGCTCTTGTGTGCGCCGATCGGGTTGAAATACCGCAGCAGGGCAACGCTCCACTCTGGGTCGGCCGCGTGCAGATCGGTCAGGATTTGTTCGATGAACAGTTTGGTGGCGCCGTAAGGGTTGGTGGTCGAAAGCGGCATATCCTCCCGGAACGGGACCTGGTTATGCATCCCGTAGACGGTGGCAGAGGAAGAAAAGACGATCTTTTTGCAGCCGTACGCTGCCATCACTTCGCAGAGCAGGAAGGTGCCGGTCAGATTGTTGTGGTAGTACCGCAAGGGGATTTTGCAGGATTCGCCGACCGCTTTCAATCCGGCAAAATGGATCACCGCTTCAATCCGGTTTTCGGAAAAGACACGTTCGATCCCTTCCCGGTCGAGCAGGTCGACCTCATAGAACTGGAACTCCTTCCCGGTGATTTTGCGGATGCGGTCGAGCACTTCCGGCTTGGAATTGATAAAGTTATCGAGGATGACAACCTCTTTCCCCGCATTCAGCAGCTCAACACAGGTATGGGAACCGATATAGCCGGCGCCGCCGGTGACCAAAATAGACATAAAAAGACATCCTTTCTCTCAAGTCTGGGGCATGCCGCCCTCTGTTGATTTCAGTATAAAAGATCGCCGCTGGACTGTCAATGCGGGAGACCAAATAGGAGCGATTCGTCCATAAACCCGCATCAATTTTCTGCGCCCCGTTCACAAGTGATCTGAAGCGTTTCCCCATCGCTGCCGAACACGATCGTCCCGTTCAGATCGGTGCGGTAGAAGGGGATTTTGCGGTCCTTGAGCAGCTTGACGACCTCTCTATGTGGGTGACCATAGGTATTATCTGCGCCAAGCTCTGCGACCGCTGCCTGAGGATCGACCGCATCCACCCATTTCTCCTGGTTCGAGGTGCTGCTCCCATGATGCCCCAGCTTGAGGACGTCGGCGCGCAGCAGGCTGGGATCGTAGGCTTTGAGCATGGCGTTTTCGTTTGGTTTCTCAGCATCCCCTGTGAAAAGAAATGAGGTGGCTCCAAAGTCCAGCCGGCAGATGACCGAGGTGTCGTTCAGACCTTCCGGTTCCTCAACAAGCGGCCCGAGGATGGTCATGACCGCACCGCCGCCCAAGTCATACTGGGAACGCGGCTCGGCGAGGGTGATTTTGAGGCCCTTTCGCTCGATCGAATCGAGCAGGCGCTCATAGGTGCGGGTGGTGGGGATCATGTTGTCCGGCACGTCCGAGAAGAGTACGGCGCCGACATCAAATGCATCGATCACCTCCGCCATGCTGCCGATGTGGTCGGCATGCGGATGGGTGGCGATCACCATGTCGAGCCGGGAGACCCCCTGGGCCTTGAGATAGTCGATGATGACAGGGCCGCCGCCAATCTCCCCCGCATCGATCAGGACGTTCTGTTCGGGGGTCTGGATCAGCTCGCAGTCGGCTTGCCCCACGTCGATGAAATGCACCAGGAGGTCGCCCTCTGCCTCGGTGGGGACAGCGGAAAGCCCGGCTTGGTCGTAGAGCGTGTCGAGCGCGGAATTGATGCTTGTTTCGAGTGTCTCGGCGGATGGGAGCGGAAGCCGGCCCCCCATTGCCTGATTGAGCAGGACGAGGACGAAGAGCACCGCCGCGCTAATCAGGGAAACAAGCCCGGCGCGTTTGGGATTGGATGTGGATTTCTTTTTGCGCTGTGCCAATGGGATACCTCCGTTCTTTGGATTTGTTTTCTGAGGGGATGAGGGGAATCTTATTTCGCGCCGGGCAGGCGAGGCGCTCTGCGCCGGCGGAGAAAGCGGTCGATATTGATGACGATCTGCTTGAGGTTCAGCAGGATCACAAGCAGGCAGAGCAGGAGTTCGGGCAGGACCCAGCCCTCTTGGGAGGAAAGCAGGATCCATGTCTGGAAGAGCAGCAGGAAAAGGTTTACCAGCAGCTTAACCGGTCTCCACCGCAAGCGGACGATCCGGCGGGTATCGGTGACCCGGACCAGAAAGACCACCAGATAGCTCATGAATGTCGCGAAAGCCGCCCCGTTGACCCCGAATTTCGGATTGGGGATGAGCAGCAGGTTCAACCCGACATTCACCGCCGCCCCAAGGACGGTGGTCAGCAGGGTAGCGACGCTCTTTTTTCCGACCATATAGATGCTGCCCAAAAAGGTGACAAAGCAGGAAAAGACAGTCGCGATTACCAGCAGCGGGATATACTGCCACGCGGGATAGAATGCGTTTTTGGGGCCGAGAACCAGCATGGCGGTAATCGGCTTGCAAAAGAGGATCAACCCGGAAGCGGCGGTAAAGATCAACGCCTGATAAGCGTTAAAAATATTGCTGAAAAACCGGTCCCGGCCCGGCCCTTTCTCGGTGAACGCGGACATCTGCCACGCATCCGAAAAGATGCCCGAAACAACGGTAATCATCGTCGGCACCTTATAGGCTAGGTCATACAGCCCGTTGGCATCCGCGCTGATGAAATAGCTGACCATATACCGGTCGGAAACGTTGGTGATCCACCAGAAGAGGGTGGTGGGGATCAAGGGGAGCGAAAACCGGAGCATCGAGCCTGCCACCGACCAGTCCATCCCCCGGAACCGGATATATCGGCGTAGACTCGCGACGGTGAACAGGAAGAGCGCGGAGAGTGCGTCCGAAATGATGGTCGCCAGTACATAGCCGGTGATCCCGAGCTTGAGGACCGAAAGGAAGAGGATGTTGCAGGTAATCACTGTGATGATGCTGAGCACCCCGTCGAATGCATAGAGCCGCACCAGCTCCCGCGCGCGGATAAACTGGGAGCAGAGGGAGCGTAAGCAGGAGGTCAGTACATAGAGGTAAATCAGGCTGGTGTAGTCGTGAATCAGCGGGATTTTGGCGATCAATGGACGGAACAGAAAAAACAACAGATAGCCGGCCGCCACCATCGTGACCCCTCCGGTAAAGACATCCCGCTTTCGGAATGTCCGATCCAAGCCATATCGAATGATCGAGTTTGCGACCCCACAGGAGACCACCGGGATTAGGAGGTTGGCCGCTTGTACGACCAGCCCGGCGGTGCCCAGCTCGTTCTCGGTGAGGATGTTGGTGTAAAACGGCACCATGAAAAAGGTCAGCAGTTTCGAACTGAACATGCCGATCGCAAAGATCAAAGTATTGGAGAGGAGTTTTTTGTACTTGTCCAAGAAGCCATATCCTTTCGGTCAGTTGATCCGGCATCCACCCTCAGAGCATCCCGAGAAAGCCAACCACACCGTATGCGCCGAGCGTCATCAGCACTCCGGCAGTCAGCACCCCGCAGGTGATGGCGAGCAGGGCATGTTTCATCCGCATATTGAGCAGGACAGCCAGTACAGCGCCCGACCACGCGCCGGTACCCGGGACCGGGATGCCGACAAACATGCACAGCCCGATTGTCTCATAACGGGTGACCTTGTCCGCCTTGGACATCAGCCGATTTTCATAGCGGGTGACCAGCCCCGAGAGCAGCCGGGTGGTTTTGAGCCATTGGAAGATTGGCCGGCCGAGCAGCAGGACAAACGGAACTGGAATCAGATTGCCGATGATCGAGATGAGAAAAACAGTATGCCAGGGCATACCGAGGGCCGCGCCGAGCGGGATCGAGCCGCGCAGCTCGATCAGCGGCACCATTGAGACGATGAAAAGGGCGACCTCCCGCCCGGCGACCGAGAGAAAGTCAAAGAGCTGCTGCATCAGATGTTCCATTGTGGTGTCCTCCGGATTTGGGAAACTTTCTATTCTTTTTGCATATCCATCTGCGTATACCCACCTATTATAATAGAATTATGTGCATATTACAATCAAAACATGTAAACTTTTCCTTGTAGCTGGGCTAAAACAGGAAAAATGCGTTGAATTTGCAGGAGTGATCTGTTAAGATGAAGGAAGGATATTTTAGAACCTGTATTCCTAATCGGGGGATGCTGGATGGGCAGGGAATTTTTCAATACAGCAGGACGGGAAAAGGCTTGTTCAGACAGGATCAAACGGTTGTGAATACGGATTCTTCGATGGAGGTCGATTGGAAGGATGGAAAAGAAGAGACTCGTCATTCTGGAACCGTTGGGCGTGCCGCAAGAGCGTCTGGTGGGGATGATGCAGGAGAAGCTGGGCGACCGGGTGGAACTCGTAGCTTTTGGCGACCGGGTGGAGGATGTCCAGACCCTGATCGAGCGCAGCCGCGATGCAGATGCGGTGGTGCTCTCCAACTTCCCCTACCGGCGCGAGGTGATCGAGCACTGCCCCAACCTGAAGCTGATCTGTGTGGCATTCACCGGGGTTGACCATGTGGACCTCGAATACTGCCGGGAGCGGGGGATTGCCGTCTGTAACTGTGCAGGCTATTCGACAGCAGCGGTGGCCGACCTCGTATTCGGGCTATTGATCGGGCTTTACCGGAGGATTGCGGCCTGTGACCTCGCGGTACGCAGCGGCGGTACCAAAAACGGCCTGGTCGGCCCCGAGCTGGAGGGGAAAAAGTTTGGCGTGGTTGGCACCGGCGCAATCGGCTCCCGGGTGGCAGCGATTGCGAACGCGTTCGGATGCGAGGTCTACGCCTACAGCCGTACCCGGAAAGACCTGCCGGGGGTCTGTTATGTGGATTTGGATACCCTGTTCTCGACCTGTGATGTGGTTTCGCTCCACCTGCCGCAGACCGCGCAGACCAAAGGGCTGGTGGATGCGCGCTTGATCGGATTGATGAAGCCGGAAGCGGTCCTGATTAACACCGCGCGCGGCCCGATCGTGGACAGCGCCGCCCTGGCGGACGCGCTGAAAACGGGCAGGATTGCAGGCGCTGGGGTGGACGTCTTTGAGATGGAACCGCCGGTCCCGCAAGACCATCCGCTGTTCGGCGCGCCTAACCTGCTGGCGACCCCGCATGTTGCGTTTGCGACTCATGAGTCGATGGTCAAGCGGGCGGCCATCGTGGCGGAAAACATCCGGGCATGGCTGGACGGGGAACCACAGAATCTGGTCTGACCGGGCCAGCCCCATCCGGGCTGGGAGTCCAAAAAGGAGGATAAGGGACAAATGGAACAAGTGGGAGCGGTAGAGAAAAACCCGCTCTGGTATGAACCGGTTGGAAAATTGCTTGTGCGGTTTGCGGTGCCGTCGATCATCAGCTTTCTGGTCAGCGCGCTTTATAACATTGTTGACCAGATTTTTATTGGACAAGGGGTCGGGATGCTCGGAAACGCCGCAACCAATGTCGCGTTTCCGCTGACCACCATCAGTACCTCGATTGCGCTGTTGATCGGGGTGGGCGCTGCCTCCAATTTCAATCTCGAACAGGGGCGGGGCAACCAGGAACGCGCCGCGCAGATTGTGGGAAGCGGGATTGCGATGCTGGCGCTCTGCGGGATTGCGCTTGCCGCGGTTGTCCTGCTTTTTCTGGACCCGCTGCTGCATCTATTTGGGGCGACTGAGGAGGTGTTTCCCTATGCGCGGTCGTACACCGGCATTACTGCGTTCGGAATCCCGCTGCTCCTCTTCACCACCGGCGGCAGCCATATGATTCGCGCCGATGGCAGTCCCCGCTATGCGATGTATTGTATGCTCTCGGGCGCGCTTCTGAACACGGTCCTCGATCCGCTGTTCATCTTCCGGCTGGATATGGGGATTGCGGGCGCCGCGCTGGCGACCGTCCTCGGGCAGGCCGTTTCAGCGGGTATGGCGGTTTCCTATTTCCCTCGGTTCCGGTCGGTGCGGATCACCTGGCGGCTGCTCTGTCCGCGCGGGGACTGCGTGCGGGCAATCGCTGCACTGGGAGCCGCGGCTTGCTTTAACCAGCTCGCGATGACGTTGGTGCAGATTACGATGAACAATACGCTGACCTTCTATGGGGCGCTCTCCGACTACGGGCGGAATATCCCGTTGGCCTGTGTGGGCGTGATCTCCAAGGTCAATGTGGTGCTGATGGCGTTTATCATCGGCACCGCACAGGGCTGCCAGCCAATCTGTGGGTTCAACTACGGCGCGAAAAACTATCCGCGTGTGAAAAAGACCTACCTGACCGCGGCTGTGGTGGTCACTGCAATCAGTACGGCGGCGTTTCTCTGCTTCCAACTCTTTCCCCGCCAGATTGTCGCCATCTTCGGGGAGGGAAGCGAAGCCTATTTCCTTTTTGCGGAACGATATTTCCGCATCTATATGCTGCTGGTCTTTCTCAACGGCATCCAGCCTCTGACCGCCAACTTTTTCACCTCGATCGGAAAGGCCAAGATGGGGATACTGATGTCGATGACCCGGCAGATTCTCTTCCTGCTCCCGTTGATCGTGATTTTTCCCCGCTTTTTCGGAATCGATGGGGTGATGTATGCAGGCCCGATTGCTGACGGGGTAGCTGCTGTGCTTGCCGCTTTTCTGGCGGGACGCGAGCTGCACCGGATGGGAAATTCGGAAAGCGCCTGAAGATTGGTTGCGGCTCGCAGCCAAAGGCAGAGGGAATCCTTTCTTCAAAAGTTTTACACGATTTTTTCAAAGAACCCCTGGGAGCCGCCTACCCGGCAGTTCCCAGGGGTTCTTTCTTCTTCCGAGGGGAGGTCAATGGGATACCCCAGCAGGGACACGGGATAGGATCTCCCGCATGGTCGCGTTGGTGAGATCCTGCAAAAGCCCCAGATGGAACGCCAAAGGGATGCCGTCGACCGAGCGGGCGGGGACCTTCGATGGTCCATCCACCGCCCCAGCCCGAAGGACCGCATCCAGCATCCGGGTTTCCTCCTCGGCAGTGGGGAGCAGCAGTTTGCCGCAGCCGACCGACAGGAGCGCGGAAAGCCCCCAGCCCCACCAGTTGGATACCCCTGCTACGAGGGCATAGCTGCCCGCGAGGTCGGCGCAGATTGCCGCCCCGTTCGGCACCGATTCTTCAATCCAATCCCGCAGGCCGCCCATCCCGAGCTCGTTGCCGCCGTCGCCGATCCCGATCGTGACCACCCCGCTTTGGGTCGCAAGGGAGAAGAGCGGGTCGGTGTCCGCCACCATCGCGTCGATCCATTCCCCATGCATATTGTGGAAATGCCCATCACGCGCCTTTCCCGGCCGTTCGAGCGCGACCAGATGGGTGGGCGCAAATTCAGCAAGCAATGATGCAGCGGCATGGTCAGGCGCTGTCTGCGGGAACTGGATGAGCCGGACCTCCGGTGCGCGGATATCCAGTGCTGCCCGCACCAGCGGAAACGAAACGGAGTCGGTCACCACGCAGACCTCTCCCCCAATTGCGGCGAGCGCGGCAGCGAGGTTGGCGGTTCCCGAGGGGCCGTCGGTCTCCCCACGCACGCCTAACGCCCCGCCGCAGGGAATCGAAAAGCCGGTGAGCAATAGCGTGCGTTTGGCCTCGGACAGTGTTTCCACAACCGCATCCGCCAAAAGCAAGGGGATTTTTGCGGACAGACCGCGTCCGCCCGGGTCCTGCTGCATCAACCTGCAAACCTGTTCTGAAAATTTCATGTGAAACCCTCCGCCGGGCGGGAAACAAAAAAGACCCACCCAATTTTTTAAAAAAATTCGTGGATCTTGTCTATGTTGAGGACAGCTGGGAAAGCGCCCCGATAAACAAAAGAATTTTATTTTTTCTATCTCACAATATACCATTATATTCCGGAGCTGTCAAGTCAGAAGATGTTTTTCAGGTTGGGGATTTCCGACTCCCAGATGTGATAGATTAGCTCCTGAATCCGCTCGGTCTCGGCAGCGAGTTCGGGATACTGCTCGTAAAGCGCGAGCGCGGGCAAGCGCGCCACCGCTCCGGTCAGGATGTCCAGCTCGTCGTGGTGGACATAGTGGATCATGATCTCCTCGTTGCGGTGCCATTCGAGCTGAAACTGTGCGGTCAGCTCTTTGAGCTGATCGGCCTCCTGTTTGTCGATTGCGTCGGAAATCTGTTCCAGTGTTGTTTCCATCTGGTTGGCAGCGCGGGTGAGATGCCAGAGCGAAAGCCCGCTGAACCCCCAGACCAATATCAACACGCACAGTGCAATCCAGAGCCGTTTCATCTCCCTGCCTCCTTCCGTTTTGCCGGACATTTGTCCACCGGCACGATCAGGTAATCCGCCTGCCGGTTGCAGGTCATCAGAAAGATATCCTTGGTATTGTACCCGTGGTCGGTCACTGTCTTTTCCAGCCATTCATAGCGGAGGTTGCAGTATTTCAGGCCGCTGTCGATCACCACCCCGTCGCTGATGATGACCACCGGCGGTGCAGAGTCAGCTGGCTGTCCCTCGATCCCCAGCGTTTTGGCGGTGAGCGGCTGCGCCTCAAACTTCTGGTAGACACTGAGCTGGCCGGTGGTCTCGACAATCGCAAAGGCGACGTCCCGGATATCGAAGATGTTGTTCCCGCGCAGCTGCTCCATCATGTCGTCGATCGTAAACCGCAGCTCTTTGAGCTCCCGCTGGTCAATCTTCCCATCCCGGATAATCACCCGTGGGGTGCCCGAGATGATCCGGCGGGCGGCTTTGGATTTGAGGGTGAGTGCCGACACGATCACATCAAAAATCACGAGGGTAAGGATCGGGATGACGCCGCCCATCAGCGGGACGTTGGAATCCTCGATCGACATGGTTGCGATATTCGAAACCATAATGGTCACGACCAGTTCAGACGGTTGGAGCTGCCCGAGCTGGCGTTTCCCCATCAGGCGCAGGCCGGCGATGATGATCACATAAACAATCAGCACCCGGAAAAATACGATGAACATGGAAACGATCGACCTCCTATCGCAGTTCGGTGATAAAAACTAGTTTGCACAGGAAGTTTTGCGGATATTCGGCGCCGGTTGCCGGTATACTAAAAACATTCTCAATGTCTGAAAAAGGGATGCATGGTTATGAAGATTACAGAGATGTTTAAAAGACGCCCGGCCGCACCGGAAAGCGCCTACCAGCCGCCGCAGCCGGATGCCGGTCTGGACAGAAAACTCGCGCCCACCCTGCAACAGCGGTTATCCGATCTGCGGGAGATGGTGGGGAATACCGGCGACCTGATCGTCAACGAGCTTGCGGTCTGCGGGATCGACTGCGCGGTGGTGATGTGCGAGGGCATGGTGGCCACCGCTGTATTCGCCGAACTGTTTGCCGAGCCGCTCACCGCCCTCCGGCTCGACCAGCCGACCCCTGAAAAACTGCTCGGATGGGTACGCCACCAGTCGCTGCTTGCCCCCGACCAGAAGGAATTCCATACCTACGGCGACCTGACCCGGTTCATCATGTCGGGCTTTGTAGTGCTGCTGGCGGAAGGGGTCGAGCCGGGGCTGGCGTTCGGAATCCAGGGGTATGACGGGCGTTCGGTCTCAGAACCGGCAGGTGAATCCAACGAGCGCGGCTCCCGCGAGGGATTCATCGAAAAACTGCGCCCCAACCTATCGCTGGTGCGGCGGCGGCTAAAATCCGCCGACCTCACCTTTGAGATGGTCAACTTCGGGGTGAAGAGCCGCACCGACGGTGCGCTTGTCTATCTGCGCGGGGCGGTCTCCCCCGAATTGCTGGAGGAGGTGCGCCGCCGCCTTTCACAGGTCAAAATCGATGTGGTGCTCGAGAGCGGCTACCTCCAACCGTTTCTGGATTCCAAACCCCTCTCGATCTTTTCCGGGGTGGGGTATACCGAACGCCCGGACACCCTCTGCGCCAAGGTGTCGGAGGGGCGGATCGGCCTGCTGGTCGATGGTACCCCCTACGCCTTGATCGTCCCCTATCTGTTCAACGAGCATTTCCAGAGCTTCGACGACTATGCCCACCGGCCCTATTTTGCCACCTTCATCCGCTGGCTGAAATATGCGGCGTTCCTGTTCTCGTTCCTGCTGCCGGGGCTGTATGTGGGGCTTGGGAGCTTCCATCCCGAGCTGCTGCCCAAAAACCTGCTGCTCAAGCTGGCGCAGAGCGAAGCGGTGACCCCGCTGCCGCTGATGTTTGAAGCGCTGCTCATCTTTTTTATCTATGAGATCATGCGGGAGGCGGGGCTGCGGATGCCCAAATCGGTCGGGCACGCGGTAAGCATTGTCGGCGCGCTGGTGATCGGGGATGCGGCGGTCACCGCCGGGTTGATCGGCGCTCCCATGGTCCTGCTCGTCGCTATGACCGCCATCAGCTCGTTTGTGGTCCCAAGCCTGTATGAGCCGGTCACCCTGCTGCGGTTCGGGTTCATCCTGATCGGCGGGATCGCCGGGTTGTTTGGGATCGTGCTTGCGCTCTGTGCGGTACTCGCCAACCTGTGCGCGATCAACCCGCTCGGTGTCCCGGCCACCAGCCCTGCCGCACCGTTTTCCCTCTACGCGATGCGGGATGTCCTCTTCCGGGTGGGGTGGAAAACCCTATCCCAAGAGGATCTGCGGATACAGGGCTTGACCGGAAGTGACCTGAAAGGGGAGGACGCCGATGGAGAATAAACCGCGGATGATCTCCGGTTCCCAGCTGGTTTTCCTGCTGCTCATCAGCCGGCTGTTCACCCTGTTCACCTTTGTGCCCCGGGCGCGGACTGCGGCCAGCGGCTCCACCGCCCTACTCTGCATCCCGCTGGCAGGGATTGCGGTTGGTATCCTGCTGCTCCCGTCCCTGCTCCTCTTCCGGCGCACCCAAACCGGCCTGCTCGACTGCGCGTTCCAGGTCGGTAGCGGGTATGGGCTGCTCGTCTCACTGCTGTTTGGGGCGTTCTGCCTCTATATGGCGGCGTTCACCGTCAGCCATTTTTCCTTCTTTATGACCAGTGTGGTCTATCCCAATTCCACCCCCTGGGTCTTTGTAATCCTGCTGACACTGGCCGCCGGATATGCCGCTTCGCTCGGGCTGGAAGCCTTCTCCCGGATGAGCGTCTGGGTCTTTTCGCTGCTCCTGCTCCTATTGGTCCTCTTCCTCTGCGCGTTGCTGCCCGAGGCCAATATGGTCTATCTCACCAGCCCCCTGCTGGATGGGACGCCCGCAGTGGGAAAAGGGATATTTTATACCGCGGTCAACCATGCGGAAGCGGTGGCCCTGCTCCTGCTGCTCCCTCGGGCGCGCCGGGCCGGTGGCCGGACTGTGGCCGGATGGCTGGTGCTGACGGTACTGGCCTACGAACTGCTCTCGTTCCTGACGCTGACCGTCCTCGGTGATTACGCGAAAACCCGGATTTTCCCGCTGCACACCCTCTCCTCGCTGACACAGCTCTCCGGGTTTGGCAGGCTTGACCTGCTGCACATTACCCTGTGGATTTTTGCGGCGTTCCTACGCATGACCGTATATCTCTACTGCGCCGCGGTCTGTCTGCGGCGGATGCTGCCAAATCTTCGGTTCGGCAGGGCCTGCGCCTGCTGTGCGGCGGTCTCGGGCGTCTGGGCGCTGATGACCGCGCAGGGAATGCGGTTCTGGAACCAGGCCGCAGAGCAGATCTGGACGGTCGCGGCACCGTTTCTGCTTCTGGCCGTCGCGGCGCCGCTGGCAACCCTGTTATTTACCAGCCTGGGGCAAAGCCCCACCGGAAAGGGGAATGGGAAATGAGAATCAAACTGACAGCGGCAGCGGCCATGCTTTCGGTCTGCCTGCTGAGCGGCTGCATGAAGAGCGTCCGGCTGAATGAGCGTGGGATTGTCCATGCGCTTGGGATCGATCCTCAGGAGGCGGGCGGCTATCGCCTGACCATGCAGCTCAGCCTGCCTTCGGGGGAGGAGGACAAGCCGCTCGTGATCGAGGAACGGGGGGATACGATCACCGACGCGCTCGCGCGTGCGGCGGTCTCGCAGGGCAAGCAGCTTTTTCTGGGGGACTGCCGTTTGATTGTAATGGGGCAGGAGCTTGCGCAGATTGACGCTTCACCAGCCCTCGATTTTCTCAATACCAACAGCTTAATCAATCCATCAGCGACCGTCCTGCTGGCGGAGGGTTCCGCGAACGAACTGCTCGGGATGCAAAAAAAAGCCCCCCAGCTGGACGCAGAGGGCCTGATCGAGATGACCGAAGGGGCATACCACTATGGACGCGCCCCGCGGAGCCGCCTGTTTGACCTGCTTAACGCGGCAGCAAGCGACCATCTGGCGGGGACGCTTGCGGTGATCACAGTTGGAGAACAGGACAGTGGTTCTGCGTCCATCCCTTCCGACGCCGAGGCGGAGGGAGAGCAGAGTCCAGAGGAAACAGATCAAAACGATTCCGATACGCCGGAATCGGAGGAACTGTCCGAAGGGGAGACCCCACGGGCAGTGGTGTCCGGCGTTGGGGTGTTCGACCGCGGGCATCTGGGGTTCCTGCTGGAAGAACAGGCCGCGCGCGGATTTGGATGGATGCAGAAAGGGATTCGCGGTGCGCCATTGGCCGTTGAGGACGAACGGTTGGGGCAGGTCTCCGCGCTCACCGTCAGCCACCGCGCGCGGATTGTCCCAGAAGCGGTGGGGGATCTGCTTGTATTCCATATGGAGGTGGAGATCAAGAGCGCTGTGCAGGAAACTGCGCTTTCCCCAGGGCTTACCTTTGGGGAGGAGGAGCGCGCGTACGCGGCCCGGCTCCAGGAACGGCTGGTGGAATCCCAGATTCAAGCAGCCGTTGACGCCTCCCGCAGATGGGGATACGACCTGTTTGGGCTATCGCTGCTGGTCCGGCAGAAAGCCCCGGATTTCTACCGGCAGCACCAGGAAGATTGGGCGTCGGTCATCCAGAAAAGTGGCTATGATATTCAGGTTTCCTGTGAAATCGGGCGCACAGGCGGCGCGAAACAGGAGGAACGGTAGCACTGGCTCTATCCGCTGTAATCGCCACAGGCTACTTTTGGGGGCTGCGGCGTGCGCTCAGTCGAAAAATTTCCCCTTGTAGAAGTTTTCATTTCCGGTTTTTCGGGCGGTCAGCCGGAACAGGACGCAGCCGTCGGGGCAGACGATCTCCTTGCTGTAGGGACTGCTGCCGCCGATCTTCTCTAGATCTCCGCCGCTCCTGACCGCTTCCATAATCGGGAACAGCATCATCATGGTCTTGGAGCAGATTCCCTGCCCGTCGGCATTGACAGGGCAGCCATAGGTGCAGGTATACCGGTCCCCGACCTCCTCGCCGTTCCGGCAGTACCGCTCGGTATGGTCACCGCGGAGAAATCCGGTGACCTCAACCGTAAACTCGTATTCCTCATCATACCATTTCTTCATGGGTACCCTCCTTCATTTTGAAACAGGCTTTATTTGATTGCTAGGATTACACCCCCATCACGACCGTTTTTAGAAATTGGTGAAATGTGTGATAGAGATTCTCGGGCAAAGGGGCAGGGCAGGACATCACGACAAGCTGGTGTCCGGAATAGCCCGCGTGATACGCAGGGTGGCAATGCTCGTAGACGTTTGCCTGGTAGTTGACCCGTTCATAAAACGATTTACGGCGGATGGAAACTTCATCAACCGGTGGGTCGATCTCCAAAATCACAGGTTTCCCTCTCTGGTTCAGGAGTTCCAAGGCTCTCTGCCCATATTTTTTGTTCCGCATAGCGGGCAGGATACAGAAATGCTCGACATAAATAAACTGCTCGGTTTCCCAACATAACATCAGGCCGACAAACTGGTCTTTGTCATAAATTAGGTTGAACTGGTAGTTCTCATGGCCCATAATCCGGGACTGGGAATCCGCTTCCCGCTGCTCATGGAACGGAAAACTGATCTGGTATAACGCCATTGCTTCCGCAAATTTTGCGTGTTCCGTCGTGGTCAAACGTTCGAATCTCATGTTACAAGCTCCTTTTCAGTAGGTTCTATACCAATCAGCTCGAATAATGCAGGTATATCAGAGTAATCTTGGATGGTGGCCGCAACGCCGCTATCTGACAGGTGGTTTTTCCGCATGGATGCCACGCCGATTACCTTCCAGGCGCCGGCACGTCTGGCGGATTCGATTCCTGACGGCGCATCCTCAAATACGATGCAGTTGTGGATCTCCACGCCCAGAAGTTTCGCCGCTTTCAGATACAGATCGGGTGCGGGTTTCCCGGGCAACGTCCCGTCATTGTAAACGACTTTGTCAAGGTCAAACCATCTGCCTAGATCAAGATGCTCAAAAAAGAACTTCACGTTGTTCCATCCCGAAGCGGTTGCAATCGTAATAGGGACATTGCGGGCGGCCAGCTGGTCCAGAAATGTGGGCAACCCGTTGGCAAGCCGAAATGCGGTGCTATCCAGACAGAGCTTCCGGTAGATGGCCTCTTTTTCTTCCTCCAACGCTTCGATCTCCGTTCTTGACAAAGGGCGCCCTAAAAAGTAAGGCAGGGAAAAATCCGCGTTTCTGCCATGCACATAGTCCCGGAATTCCTGATCGGTGACCGTCCGCCCTGTCTTTTCCATCAGAAACTGTTTCCATGATTCCTCCTGAAACAGTTCGTCAAAGAACATGGTTCCATTAAAATCAAAGAGAATACCCGCCATTCTTGTTCCCTCATTTCCGCATTAGTTTTCCCTATCATAGCACATAGGCCAAGGAATGCCAAGCTGTATTTGGCGAGGGTACCGGGGATTTTCTATAAAACTAGGAAAAGAAAGGCGGAATTTCTCTTGACAAATAGACCAAATCAGTATAATCTATTGACATAGACCCACACCCCCTGTTGGGGGGAGAAGGAGGAATGAGGGTGAAACAGAAATTCGATGTGACGGGTATGACCTGTTCGGCCTGTTCGGCGCATGTGGAAAAAGCGGTATCCAAGGTGGATGGGGTCCGCGCGGTCACGGTGAACCTGCTTTCCAATAATATGGCGGTTGAATACGACGAAGCCGCAGTGGATGCGCAGAAGATCATCCACGCGGTGGAGGATGCAGGCTACGGCGCGTCGGTGCACAGTGCAAAGCCGGTCCAGCAGGCGCAGAAACCGGTCGACCATGTTCAGGAAGAGATTTCTAATATGAAATTCCGGCTAATCGTCTCGTTCCTATTTATGGTCCCGCTGATGTATGTTTCGATGGGGCATATGATGGGGCTGCCGCTCCCGCACTGGCTCCATGGGAATGCGAATGCGGTGGCGTTCGCATTCACCCAATTTCTGCTCGCGCTGCCCATCCTCTATGTGAACCGGAAATATTACAAGGTTGGTTTTAAGACGCTGTTTAAGGGTTCCCCGAATATGGATTCCCTGATTGCGATTGGATCGACTGCGGCGATGGCTTATGGAATCATTGCAATCTATATGATCGGCTATGGGCTGGGGCATGGCGACAGTGAGATGGTCAGCCGGTACTCGATGGACCTCTATTTTGAGTCCGCCGCAATGATCCTTGCATTGATTACGCTGGGAAAATATCTGGAAACCCGCTCGAAGGGGAAGACGAGCGAGGCAATCACCAAGCTGATGGACCTTGCCCCCAAGACTGCGCTGGTGGAGCGGGACGGTGTCGAACTCGAAATCCCGGTGGAGGAGGTCGCGGTGGGGGACCTGGTGATTGTCAAGCCGGGGCAGAGCATCCCGGTTGACGGCGAGATCGCCGAAGGCAGCTCCGCAGTGGATGAGTCCGCCTTGACTGGCGAGAGCATCCCGGTCGAGAAGCACCCGGGGGACCGGGTCATCGCGGCCACCATCAACAAATCCGGTTGGTTCAAGTTCCGGGCGACCAAGGTCGGCGGGGACACGACCCTTGCGCAGATCATCGCGCTGGTGGAGGACGCTGCCAATTCCAAAGCCCCGATTGCCAAGCTGGCGGATAAGGTCAGCGGCATCTTTGTCCCGGTGGTCATCGGGATTGCGGTACTGGCGGCAGCGGTCTGGCTAATCGCCGGCTATTCGGCTGAATTTGCCCTCTCGACCGGGATTGCGGTGCTGGTGATCTCCTGCCCCTGTGCGCTGGGGCTTGCGACCCCAGTCGCCATTATGGTCGGGACCGGGAAGGGTGCGGAAAACGGCATCCTGATCAAATCGGCGGAAGCGCTCGAAACCGCCCACACGATCAATACCGTTGTGCTGGATAAGACCGGCACCATCACCGAGGGCAAGCCCCGGGTGACCGATCTGGTGACCGCGCCCGGTGTGGAGGAAGATACGCTGCTTGCGGCAGCGGCTTCGATCGAGAAACCGTCCGAGCATCCGCTGGCTGAGGCGATTGTGGAGGAGGCGTCCGCGCGCGGCCTTTCGCTCCATGGTGTAACCGGTTTTTCAGCGGTTGCAGGGCAGGGGATTGAGGCCCGAATTGACGGAAAGCGGTTCCTCGCGGGCAACCTGAAGATGATGCAGGAGAATAGTGTCCAGACGAATGGATTCGAACAGCAGGGGGAGGCGCTCTCCGAGCAGGGAAAAACGCCCCTTTATTTCGCGGCAGAAGGGCGGATGCTCGGACTGGTCGCGGTGGCGGATACCGTCAAGCCGACCAGCCGCGCGGCAATCGACGCTTTTAAGTCGATGGGGGTTGACGTGGTGATGCTGACCGGTGACAACCGCCGGACTGCCGAAGCGATCCGCCGTCAGCTCGGGATCGACCGGGTCATCGCGGAGGTGCTCCCGCAGGATAAGGAGCGGGAGGTCAGTGCAATCCAGCAGACCGGCAGGAAGGTGGCGATGGTCGGGGATGGAATCAACGATGCGCCTGCCCTCACCCGCGCGGATGTCGGGATTGCGATTGGCGCGGGCACCGATGTTGCGATTGAGTCGGCGGATGTGGTGCTGATGAAGAGCGACCTGCTCGACGCGGTGACCGCAATCGAGCTGTCCCGCGCGGTGATCCGCAACATCAAGCAGAACCTCTTCTGGGCGTTCTTCTACAACACAATCGGGATTCCGCTGGCAGCGGGGGTATTTTTCCCGCTCTTCGGGCTCAAGCTGAATCCGATGTTTGGCGCGGCGGCAATGAGCCTCAGCTCGGTCTGCGTCGTGTCCAACGCGCTCCGCCTGAAACTGTTTCAGCCCCGCCATAGGGCGGTTGCAGATACCCCCGCGCCTGTGCCGGCAGTATCGGAACAGACCGGGGAGACCAAATTAGAGAGCAAAGGAGAAAACCGTATGGAAAAGAAAATGATGATTGAGGGCATGTCCTGCGGGCATTGCAGCGCGCGGGTGGAGAAAGCGCTCAACGCGCTCGAAGGGGTTTCCGCAAAGGTAGACCTTGAGGCAAAATGCGCAGCGATTTCGACCGAGGGCAAGGTCAGCGATGAGCAGCTCAAGGCGGCAGTGGCCGATGCTGGCTACGAAGTCGTCTCGCTTTCCTGATGCAGGCGGATAAAAAGCAGGTGAGCCGCCTGCTGAAAACCGCCCGCGGGCAGATCGACGGGATTCTCCGGATGATCGAGGAGGACCGCTACTGCATGGACATTTCAAACCAGATCATGGCGACCGGTTCGGTGCTTGCGCGCGCCAATAAAGAGGTGCTGCGCGGGCATATGGAAAGCTGCGTGAGCCAGGCGTTTGAAACGGGCAACGCGGATGAGAAGATCGAGGAGCTGCTCGGTCTGCTGGATAAGCTGATTAAATAAGGCAGACGAAAAGAGCCGGATGTGCGTTGCACATCCGGCTCGGATTTTTTCCATGTAGTTGCATTGGGGGAACAAAAAGATTCGGCATCTTTTGCTTTGGCCTAAAAGCCAACACTTCACGGGACGGCGCTTCCTCCCATAGGGAAGAACACGGGCTAGGGACTGTTTGAAAAATCGAAATCACCGTCTTTTTCTACAAAAAGCGGCATCTGCTGCGTCAAAAATGCGCGGAATACATCAAGTATTCCTGTGCTTTTTTCCTCGCAACTGCTCATTTTTTGCGAAAAATCCGTCAATTTCTCTATTTTCAAACAAGCCCTAGGCATCAAGCTGCTTGGTTAGCGCTAAGAACAATTTCATGTTCCCGTCGTTGAGCGGGGCGATATACGGGGCGATTGCATCCAGATAATCCGCTGAAATCGCGAGGATATCATAGAGCTGCTCATCCGAGATTGGGAAATTGGGCAGCTCATAAAACGCCTGCCCAGTGAGTGCGGCAAGCTCCTTGAGTTTGGCGGATTTTTCGGCGAGCAGGTTGTCCGGATCGGCCCACGACCAGAGCCACATGCCGATAGGGGCGGCCAGCATCCCAACCGGAATATAGGAGAATTTTACAATATTGCTGCCGTCTGCCCGCCGGAACCACGCGACCCCGGCGTCATGGTCGAGCTGTATGCTGGTACATTCCTCAAGATTGTAATCCTCAAACAGCCGCTTTAACTTGGGCTGGGCGCGGCTGCGGCAGGCCAGTACATAGGATGCGTACCCCTCCGGGCTGCTGACCGGAAGTGTCGCGGGCTGGGGCGGTTCAGTAAACTCGTCCGGATGCCTGCGGCCGAATAGATGGAACAATCATATGCCTCCTTCGTAGTCCCCTTCGGTGAGAGGGCAGTCAGTCTTCGCTGTTTTCGATCTTGTCGATCGCTTCTTTGGGATCGGCGTTGCCATAGAGGACCGACAGCAGGCCAGGCGCATAACGATCAATCATGCAGAAACCAATGTTGACAATCCGGTCGATCAGCGCGGGGTCAACCGGCGTATCTTTCCAAGGGGCAGTCGCTTTGTAACGCAGTTCGCCGTCATCAAAATCCAGCTCAAAATTGCCGATCGTCAGGCCGTAGTTCGCGCGGGCGATATACTCCGCGGCTGCCGCGAGCTTGTCCGACGCAACCTTGAGCGGGAAGATCGAATAGACGGTAAAATCATCGTTTTCCTTGAGCTGGATGATACAGGTGCAGCTGTCAACACTCTGCATGTTCATCCGCATGATGAAATATTCATCCTCTTCGCGGTAATCATATCTCCATTCCTGATCGTCCAGATATTGTTTGATGGCTTCATAGCTTTTGGACATTGGGCAATCCTCCAATCCAAGGTAATCATTCTATTTTATTATAATGTAGTTTCTTCAAAAAAACAATCGGTTGTCCCTATTGGACACTGCAAAATTTTTGAAACAGGAATCTGGTCAAGCTTTTTTGCCGACCTCAATCATCCGTTCACAGCTTTTGGTGACCGCATTGATCGTTGCAGCGCGGAAACCGCCATCCTCAAGTGCATGGACACCAGCAATCGTACTGCCGCCGGGCGAGCAGACGCTATCCTTGAGGGCAGCGGGGTGGCGCCCGGTCTGCAAGACCATCTCGGCAGAGCCAGCAAGCGTTTGAGCGGCAAGCTGGACCGCCATCTCCCGGGGGAGCCCGTTCTCTACGCCGCCATCCGCCATCGCTTCGATCATCAGGTAGGCAAATGCGGGCCCACAGCCGCTGATGCTGGTGAGCGGGTCAATCAGCCGTTCGGGCAGCAGATAGGAGATGCCCACCAGATCGAACAGCTCTTTCGCAAGAGCACAGTGCGCCTGCTGGGCATGCTTGCCCGCCGCGATTCCCGCCACCCCTTTGCGCACCAGCATCGGTGTGTTGGGCATTACCCGAATCACCGGATTTTCCGGGAAAAATCCCTCCAGAAACTCCAGCGTCACACCGCCCATGATCGACAAGATCAACTGATCGGGGCGGACTTCGTCCCGCAGCGCCTCAAGCACCGCGCGTGCAAACTGCGGCTTGATTGCAAATACCAGGATATCCCCCTGCCGGGCGGCCTCTTTTGCGCCCTCGTTTTGCGGATCATTGGGCAGCGTTGCAAAACCATACCGGGTCGCCAGGTCCACCAGCCGTTCCTCGTTCAGATCGGTAATCGTCACCATTTCGGGGCGCACCACGCCGCTTGCCGCCGCGCCGCTGAAAATCGCCTCACACATCTGCCCACCGCCGATGACACTGATCCGTTTTTGTTCTAACATTACGCTTTTCTCTCCTGTCTGTTTCAAAAAATACCTTGTCTTATGTCTTATTGTACGCAAAATCCTGCTATTTGTAAACCCTTCCGTATCGTTTTCGATTTCGTCACAATTTAGACATATTATCCTGCTATGCTTTCTTCATATACAATATGAAATTTTGTTTGATGGGAGGGGGACCCCATATGCGTCAAAAACTGCTTTCCTGCCTGCTCGCCGCCCTGCTCGCCTGCGGACTTGCGATTCCTGCGTATGCCGCCGAAGGCCCTGTGCTATCTAAAGAATGCCAGGTCTTGTCCAATACGGTGGTCTATAACTATGTGATGCTTGCCGCCCCGTACAGCCGGGGAGTTAACGGGGATGCAATTTATTGCCGGATTGTTGACCGGGTGCGGGACGATGACGGGAACGCTTATCAGGTGGTAGACAGTGCGCAGCTGCGGGACACCACCCAGTTTCAAAAACGCATCCGCACCACCACCGGTGGGGGGCTGGTCTGGACGATTACCCGCGAAAATTATGACAAAGATGGATTTCAGGGCAGCAGTTTTTGCGTCAAGCTGCGCCCTGAAGCGACGGACGGACAGTCGGTGATTGAATTCGAGTCGATCTATACCGCCCGGCAGGACACCGTCCTCGATGTGATCCCCACCGGAGGGGATGCCGAGCATCCGGTACAGATGACGGTGAAAAAGGGCGCGAAGATCACCACAGCCTGCCGGTTGAATATCAATGAAGAAACGATGAAAGTGACCAACTATCCGGAATCCATCCAACGGTAAATCCAAAGGGGCCCCGCCTGGGAAAACAGGCGGGGCCCCTTTTTTCTTTGCAAAAGATGGGTTCAGTCGGTTTCCGCCGCAAAACCATGCATAAATCCGTCCAGCTCGATCGAGCAGATGTCTCCGCCGATAATCTTATTTTTGTAGGTCACGATATTGGCGCGTATATTTTCGGGCTGGTCCGGATAATTGTTCACAATATAAGTGTACCGTTTGCAGCGTTTTCCCGCATATTTGGTAAGGTCACAGCCCTGTGCTTTCTGAATTTCGTTGTAGTTAGAGAAAACGTCGTCCATCTCTTTCGGGATCAGCACATCAAGGATTTCCTCAGCTTCCGACTCCACCTCCCAGCCGAACGACTCCAAAAACGAAACCCGCTGCTCATTGGTTTTGGCAGCTGTCTTTTCGATCTTGACCTCGGCGGGGGCCTGCGCTACGTCACCTGCAAGCTCGGATAATGCGGATTTTGCCCACAGGCCCCCTGCAAATGCGAGTACCAGCGCCGCAGCCGCAGCCGCAAGCTGCTTTTTGGTCACCCGGAATGTAATTGTAAACATCAATGTTACCTCCCCAACAGTTCCATAATAGAAATCTTAGTTCCATGTATATGTCCCTGGTGGGAATTTTATTTGAAACTTAGGAAAGTTTTTGTTCCATAGGACACAAAAAGGCCGGGGACTTTGTCCCCGGCCTTAAATCCTGAACGATTTTCCAGCTTTTATTCTGCTTCGTTGAGTTTCTTTGCTTCCTCGATGACAGCCGCTTCGAGATTCGCGGGCAACAGCTCATACCGCTCAAATTTGAAGGTAAACCAGCCCCTGCCTTGGGTGGTGGAACGGAGCACTGTTGCGAAATCATCCATCTCGCTCATCGGCACCTCGCCTTCGACCATCTGCAAACCATCATCCGACGGATTCATCCCGAGCACGCGGCCGCGGCGTTTGTTCAGCTCACTGATCATATCGCCGGTATTGCTGTCCGGGACATAGACCTTTAGATTGCCGATCGGCTCGAGCAGTGCCGGGGAAGCCTGCGGCATACCCGCCTTATATGCAAGTGAAGCCGCCATCTTGAACGCCATTTCGGAGGAATCGACCGGATGATAGGAGCCGTCGAGCAGGACCGCCTTCAGGCCGACCATCGGATAGCCCGCCAGAACGCCATGCTTGACACAGTCCTGCAAGCCTTTTTCGACCGCCGGGAAGAAGTTTTTGGGCACCGAGCCGCCGAACACATTCTCCTCGAATACCAACCCTTCATCCTCGCAGGGGGAGAACTCGATCCAGACATCTCCATACTGGCCATGACCGCCCGACTGTTTCTTATGTTTGCCCTGCACCTTGACCGTCTTGCGGATCGTCTCACGGTAGGCAACCCGGACTTTATCAAGGCCAATATCCACGCCAAACTTTGCTTTCAGCTTGGAGACGATCACATCGATATGCTGTTCGCCCAAACCGGAGATCAGCTGCTGCTTGGTTTCGTTGTTCTGTTCAAACCCAATGGTCGGGTCCTCTTCAATCAGGCGCGCCATTCCCTGCGCGACCTTGCCCTCGTCACCCTTCTGCTTAATCTTGACCGCCATCGAGAGACACGCCTCCGGGAATTCCACCCGCTCAAACGAGACCACCCGTTTGGGGTCGCAGAGGGTATCGCCGGTAACCGCGCCGCTCAGCTTGGTGACCGCGCCGATATCGCCCGCAGTGATGAAAGCGGTGTCCTCCTGCTTTTTGCCGGTCATATAGACCAGCTTGCCCATACGCTCCTGTGCGCCTGTACGGGAGTTAACCGGGGCAAACTCCCCGGACAGCTTGCCTGAGACGACCTTGAAGTAGGAGAGCTTTCCGACAAACGGGTCAGCGACTGTTTTAAAGATATACGCAGCAAGGGGAGCCTCATCGGTGCAGTCGATCTCGATCGGTTCACCGTTTGCGTCGGTCGCCATTTCGGCGCCTGCCTCCCATGCGGACGGCAGATGATCGACCAGCGAATCGAGCAGCATGTCGATCCCTTCCAGAGTCACCGCAGAGCCGCAGAGCACCGGGGTGATTGCACCGCTGTGCACGCCATCGTGAATGCCCTTGATGATCTCGTCCCGGGTAAACGCTTCACCAGAAAAGTATTTTTCAAAGAGGGTTTCGTCGGTCTCGGCGACCGCTTCACTGATTGCGGCGATCAAGCCTTCCAAGCGGTGCTCCAGATCGGGCATCGCAACCTCGGACGGCTCGCCTTTGGCGTTGTACTGGTAGGCTTTGTTATCCACCAGGTTGACATAGCACTGGACCTTATGATCCTCAACAACCGGTACGACGATCGGGCAGACCGACGGGCCGAAATCGGTTTTCAGCTCCTCGAGCACCTTGTAGAAGTCCGCATGGTCGGCGTCCATCTTGTTGACAAAGAACATCTTGGATTTGCCGAGCTTTTCCGCGAGCTTGTACGCCTTCTGGGTACCGACCGAGACGCCCGAACGCGCAGAAACGCAGATCAAGACGTTTTCCGCCGCGCGAACGCCCTCATAGAACCCAGCAGCAAAGTCGAAGAGTCCGGGGGTGTCGATCAGGTTGATCTTGACGCTTCCCCATGCAAACGGAGCGACAGCACTCGAGACCGATACCTTGCGCTTGATCTCCTCCGGGTCAAAATCACAGACCGTGTTCCCGTCGTTGGTTTTGCCCAGACGGTCGGTCGCGCCAGCCTTGAACAGCAGAGCCTCTGCCAGGGAAGTCTTTCCGCACCCGCCGTGACCGGCAATCGCAACGTTCCTGATCTTGCCCGCTAAGTATTGTCTCATAAAGTAATACACTCCTTTTTATCCGCCTCGAGGCGGGCGAAATTGGTAATTCTGGATAGAATCCCTTGTGTGCCCCCGCGATATTTGCGACATGATAACCATATTATACAGTTTGCGGATGATTTAAGCAAGTAAAACCGGGCCGATTATATGTATAAATAAAACCAGAATTCCTGTTAATTTTGCACAACACGGAGCATCCGTGAGAGCATCCGCTTGCGGTATTTGACCCGGGCCAGCCGTCCGGTACGCCCGAGTACCGCCCAGTTGAACCCGCCGCCCACCGCACCCACAAGCGGCAGTCCCTGCACCGCTTTCACCGCCAGCAGGCGCATACAGAGCTGTTGGGAAGCGGTTGTAATCCAGGTGTCCAGCTCCCCGCCTGGAGGCTCCCCGTTCTCAATCCGGAAGGCGGTACGATCCGCCCGCGCACTGTACATCCGTCCGTCTCCGGCGAGCGCGGCACAGAGCAGTTGCAGGATGTACAACCGCTCCTCCTCCGGTTCGTATGGGAACCCATAGGCGACTGCCACTTCGTAGACGGTTTTCAGCAGCATCCCGACAAAGATCGGGATGTCGGGAAGCCCAATCCCGAGCAGGCCAAGCGTAGCGCCCTCTGCGGCGGTCAAGGCCCGGTTCCCACGAATGCGCTTTTTGGCCTGCCGCTCGATCCCGCGCAGACCAGCTTTGACCCGGCCCGTTTTCAGAGGGGCGGCCGCACGCTGCGCTGTGTCCCGGCTTTTCTCGGGCCGAATCGTCCATTCGATCACCCCTGTGCCCGAGGCAAATACCTTTTCAAACCCTAGCTCAAACGCCTTTTGCAGCGCCGAAACCACACCTTGAGGGAATTTTCCCTCCACCTTTTGAACCGCTTGCTCCAAACGCCCTGGGGCTTTTGGGGAAAGCAGCCGGGTCTCCTCCCGGATTGCAGCCTCCAACTGTTTTTGGAGCAGCCTGTGCCGTTTTTCCATCTGTCTCCCCCCTCTTGCCGCTTCTTAGGGTAAAGTGTGCCGCCCTCATCTCGCGCCAAGAGCCCGCCTGCGGCGGTTGCGCTCCGAAACGCTCGCTACGGCTCGCAGTGCGGCGGCAATGAAAAAATAGAGTAAAACTTTTCTGTTTTTAAGATTTCTGGACCGACGCGGCGACCAGCGTCACCAGCATCCAAGCGAGGTTAAAGAGCAGGAGCACCCAGAACGAAGCCGACGCAAGCGACCCGGTAAACGCCATGAGGGTGACCAGGCCATAGCCGACGATGATCCCCACAATCTGTACGATCGTTGCGGTCATCACCGATTTGCGCACTGCATTGGACGCGCGCATCAGCAGGCTGATCCCGCGCAGGCCGCCCGCATGTACGCCGTTGGCGGCAATCCGTTCTTTCGGGCGCACAAGGAAAGCGTATTCGCCATGCAGCTTGGCGGGCAACACCCGGACACGGGTTCGTTTGATCCCGAACTCCATCGCAACCAGATCATTGGTGACGTTCGGATCGGTGGTGTAGACGATAATCGCAATTCCGTTTCGCTCCATCTCGCGGACCGATTCAATCGCGGCAGGATCGGCATTATAGCTGACGACAAACATCGCGGAAAGCTCCCCGGAATTGGAGATATACAGCACCCGACGCCCATCGCGGGCGTAGCGGCTTTCAAAATCCTTGGAAGGAGCGGCAACATCATGGTTCTGCATCAGCTCGCGGCTGCCGATCAGCACCCGTTTGCCGTCCACCCAAGCCGAAATCCCCATCCCGTCCTCATAGACCACGCTGTCGACCTTCTTGAGCATCGAGCGTTTTCCGCCAATCATATTGAGGAACGCCGCGGACATGATCCCATCACACGAAAGGATTACGCTGGCTGCATCAAGGATTGCTTCGTCGATCCGTTTCTCGGCAAAGACTTTCATGCCGTGGAGCATAACGCTTTCCGCCGAGAAGAGGTCCTTGTCGCTGACCACCACCGCGCTGGTGTCGGCAAAATCCTCCGCCGATTCGTAGCCGGTCAGCATCGCGCCGCGCCGGGTGAGCTGTTTGGAGACCCTGCCGAGCATGAGATTGGGGAAGATTGCGCTCGCAAATGGCGCGGTGATGCAGAGCACCGCCGCAAACGCCGAAACCGCGGTATTGGCGACGTCGACGTCCCCGCTTTTGGCAAAAAGCGCTGTACCCACACCGACAACGATGCTCAGAACGAATACGATCGGAACCGAGAGCCGGCTGAACGAGTCGCTGTAATCAGGGGCATAGCTCTTATCCAGGAAGCCGGAGAAAAAGCCTGCGGGGGCGCTATAGGCAACCTTGTCAACATCCGGGCCGAGCCCGCGCGAAAACTCGCGGGCAAAGTCCCGGCTTTGAATCTGTGCCAAGGCATATTTTTCCTTGTTGGAGGTGAGGAACCGGAAGTTCCGTTCCACCCGCCGCATCATCACCAGCCTGCCCGCCAGATTGCAGGCAAGGGCAAAGATTGCGACAGGGAAGTAGAGGCTGATGTGCTCGCTTTCGAGCACCGTATCCGGGAAGATGGTCAGCACAATCCCCTGTACGAGCGCCCCGAGCGTTGCGAGGGCGGCGGGGGAATCCGAATCGGCACGCAGCCGGAAGAAGGCGGAAAACCCGCTGCCGACCACATTGCTGGCAACGATCACCGCCAACACCATGACCACGAGGTTGACAATCAGGAAGATGCGCATATCCTCCTCCGGCCACATAAACGGCGGAAGCGGGAGGCGGTAGTCGTCTTCCAGCTTGAGCAGCTTGCCGAACGGCAGCATCCGCAGAGAAAATGCAAGGTATGCGGAAACCGCCCCGAGGATCAAGGTAAGCAGGAATTTTACCATCAGGCCAACCCGGATCGATTTAAGGTCCTTTGCGACGTAAGGTGCATCGGCAGGGGAGGCAAAGTCGTCGTCAGACGCCTCCTCCTGTTCATATCGCTCCTGTTCGGCATAGCTGTCCTTCCACTGGGACTGGACGATGCTTTCAGGGCGTTCCCGCCGAGAACGCCGGGAGCGTTTGGTGGGAACAGGGGGTTCGACCTCCTGTGTAGAGTCTACCGCTTCCTTCCTACGCTTGGAGATGGGGATATCCATGCGGGTGGCGTCCGCAGGGCGGGAAATGTTCTCAGCCGGCTCATCGTCGAGAGAAAAATTGAGCTGGAACCCTTCCTCCCCACCAAAATTCTGCCTGCCCGTTTTGGCGCGCTCCTGCTGCGGCGGGTCTGCCGCGGGCGGCTCGGACGCATGGAAACGAAACCCCTCGCCATAGATTTCCCCTTGTGGGGCAGAGGGGTCGGGAGCAGGGCGGGGCGTTGGCGTACGGCGGGGGGAAACGCCATCCTCCGCACGCTGCGGGCGGCGTGTCTGTCCGGCTGCCGGGCGTGCAGGAGCCTGTCCCGGCTCCTGTGGACGGCGAGGACGTGCCGTGGGGGATGATGCCTGTGGCCTTTCTGGGGCGCTGCCCGTGTTGCCGTTGCGGGTGCGCGGAGCATAATAAGGGGCTCCCGCCTGTTGCCTCGTGGAGGAAGGGCGCGCTGGCGGACGTCCGGGGGGAGCATCCGGCTGTGGCTGCTGCGTTGGACGCGGACGGGGCGCCGCAGAGGTCTGGCGGGGTGCGGAGGCCTGACGCGGCGCAGCGGGTGCGGAATATGTATCCCCACCCGCCTGCTGTGCTTCCCGCTGTTTTTTCCTGCGGATTTCCTCCAGAATATCGTCTACATTGTAATCTGACGCCATATCAAACAGTTCCCTCCTTCTGACTGGAATCTGCCGGTCTATACCGGTTATTTCTCTCTATAAAAATGTTTCGCCACGTGCGTGCGGCGACGGCAGCGCTATCCCTCGGCCCCGCCGCCTTTGAAAAGGTGGGCGAAACGTTTGGTTAAGGTTTTGTGCGCTGGCGGACTGCCTCATACAGGAGGATACCCGCCGCAACCGAAGCGTTCAGCGAATTGATCTTACCGCGCATCGGGAGCGACAGGATGCCGTCGCAGTGTTCCCGCACCAGACGGGAGAGGCCAAACCCCTCCGAACCGATCACTAAGCCAATGCTGCCGGTCAGGTCGGTGGATTCCCAGCGGTCGCCATTCATGTCTGCACCGTAGATCCAAACCCCGCGCTCCTTGAGCTGCTGGATAGCGGCGACGAGGTTGGTCACCCGCGCAACGGGAAGATGCTCGACCGCGCCCGCGCTCGTCCGGCCCACGATCGGCGTCAGCCCGGCGCTGCCCCGCTTGGGGATGATGATCCCATGTGCCCCCGCTGCTTCTGCGGTACGGATAATCGCGCCGAGGTTGTGCGGGTCCTCGATCGAATCCGCGATCAGGAGGAACGGCGGCTCCTCCCCTGCACGCGCAAAGATCTCATCGATCGTGCTGTACCGGAACGCCGCAGCCACCGCCACAACCCCCTGATGGTTCAGCCCACCCGCGAGCTGGTCCAACTTGCGGGCATCCACCCGCTTGACCGGTATACCTGCTTCCTTTGCCATCCCGGCGATCCGCGAGAGCGGCTGCCCTCTGGCGGGTACATCGTCGCAGAGATAAACGCACTCGACCTCACGTCCGCCGCGCAGCAGCTCGACAACCGCATTACGACCGACCACCAGCGTGTCGTCCTCCCGGTCGCGCCTGGGGTTGGAATTTCCCATAAAACAGTAACCTCCTGCAAACAGTGCCGGGGTTCCGGCACGCAAATCATCCTGCCCGGGGAGCTTTGGCGATCGTGTGCACCGCGTCCTCATCTTCCCGAAAAATCCGTTTTTTATTTGATACACACCTTAGCATAGCATATTTCGGGCCGAATTCCAACCGGTGGGCGCAATATTTTTTATCCGGAACGCAAAAGGGCGCCCTGATCCGAGGGCGCTCCCAGCATTACAGCAGGAAAAACAGGCAGGCGGCCGCCGCCCCGGCCAGCGCGGCAACGGCAATACGGATCAGATCCCCCGCGGACAGCTTCTTTTTCGCATGGTTTTGCGGATCGAAGTCGATCTGCCCCAGATATTCTCCCGCATGCAGCTTGAGTTTCGCTTTGTCCTCCCCCTGTGCGGCGGGCCGCAGGAACAGGATTGCCTTTTCAAAATAGCGGTTATCGGTATGCACCACCTCGATCACCTTCTGGCTGACCCCTTTCAACATAGGCTTCTCCCCTTTCCGGATTTGTCCAAACTATTTTTTACCGCTCTACTGGAATTATTCCCTTGTCAAGCGTCATTTTATACAAAAACAAAAACAGCCTGCATATGGCTGAATACACCGAAAGTATTAACATGCCGTTGAAAACACCGTGGAAAACCCTTTAAAATCTCCCTGTTCAGTGGAAAAGTCCGTGGAAACTGTAGAAAACTATTGGATTTCAAGCGGTTTTCCACCGGGAAAAGTTTTCACAGATTCCACAAAGTTTTGCACATCCCATTTTTTCCAGCCTGCCAGAAAAGCAGGCAGTCAATTACCCTCTGTAATCAGCTGCCTGGATACGTCCGTAAATTTTCGTAAAATTCCATAAAATTTTCAGAGAAATTTTTATTTTCTTTTTCGCTGTAATCTGGTATACTGATAACATTCCACTTTTGCACCAAGGAGGGGGAACTTTGTCGAACGCTGCATTGCAGATCCCCGTTCGTTTCGACGAATTGGGCGTTCTCCTGCCGGACCTTCCCGACTTTGACCTCGCGCAGACCCTCGATTGTGGACAGGCGTTTCGTTGGGAAGAACAAATGGACGGCAGTTTTATCGGCATTGCGCACAAAAGACGCTGCCGCATCTCGCGGGAAGGGGATGGGGTGCGGCTTTGGGAGGTCAGCCGAACGGCTTTCGAGCAGGTCTGGTATTCCTATTTCGATCTCGGTCGGGATTATGCTGCCCTGAAACGCAGTTTTTCCTCCGACCCCGCCCTCGCTCGGGCGGTCGCCTATGCCCCGGGTATCCGGGTGCTGCGACAGGAGCCGTGGGAGGCGCTCTGCTCGTTTATCATCAGCCAGAACAACCACGTCAAGCGGATTAAGGGGATCATCGCCCGATTTTGTGAACTGCTGGGGGAGCCAGCCGAAGGGGGCGGATTCGCGTTCCCTGAGCCTGAAACGGTCGCCGCCTGCTCCCCAGACGACCTCGCCCCCCTGCGTGCGGGGTTCCGCGCCCGCTATCTGGTGGACGCCGCGCAGAAGGTGGTTTCGGGCCAGGTCGATCTCCAGGCATGCTGTTCCATGCCGGTCGATGAAGCCCGGGCGATGCTCACCCGGATTACCGGCGTGGGGATCAAGGTCGCGGACTGCGCCCTGCTTTACGGGTGCGGAAGGGTGGAATGCTTCCCAATCGATGTCTGGATGCGGCGGGTAATGGAACACCTCTATCCAGACGGTTTACCGGATTGCGTCAGCGGATATGAGGGGATTGCCCAGCAGTACCTCTTTCATTATGCGCGCACCACCGGCTTGGGGACCGTTTGAAAAAGACGGTTCCGAGCGGTTAAAATTCCCGTTCGACAGGATTTGACATTCTTTGCAGATGCATTATAATAGGGATAAGCAGTTTTATCTTTCTACAGGCGGTGAATGGAACAATGGGTCTGACTTACGCACAGTTCAAACGGCTCAAGCCGGTCTATAAACGCAGGATCATCATGGTGGGGATCATCGGGTTTGCTCTTTTTGTCCTGCTTCTTCTTGGAATTTCCCGTCTGATCTCGTTTGCCCAGCTTCGGCTGAATACCACCAGATTGCAGGATACCACGGCCGCGTCGGTCCTCCAAAAGGATACTATGCAGGAGATTATCCGGATCATTGGGCAGGACAACGCCTCCAAGCTGCTGACCCTCGACAGCACCATGACCGTACAGGACAACGGCACCCGCAGCGGGATTGTGACCGATCTGACCATCCATATGGTGAATCTTGCTTCCAATAATGAAGCGGAATATTGGACGATCACCGCCAACGAAAAGCGGGCCACCCTGCAAAAGACCGAGACCCGCCGGGAAAATATGACCGCGCTGACGATGCGCAAAGTGCCATTCAACAGCTATTTCCCAGCGCTCTCCCGGGTTACGAGTGCGATGCCCTTCCTGCTGGAAAATGCGCCGGTTGGCGAAAACGGGCTTTATCACTTTGTAGACGACTTCGATAACAACCAGGACCCTGCCTATGAAAACCTTGTCACCGAGGAGACCCCGCTCGTGCTTGTCTCGAGCCTCGGCGCAGTTTCCAAAATTGCGAACGAATTCTCCCTCTACAACCGGTACGCGCCCACCAAGGTTTCGGTGCAGGTGGTCGATGACGACCGCTCTACTACAAAAAAAACCGTCCTGGAAGAGGAAGAATTCCGGTTTGTGATGATGTTTGAGGTTGGCAACTTTATCTGACCTGTCTCTTGTAATCGGGAAAACACCCCAGCGTTCCTACCTTTTGGCCGGGACGCTGTTTTTTCGTCCAACCGGCGCAAAGGGTTGGCTCTTAGAGCCTCTTTAAAACCGAACGCTTTACGCAATTTTTCTCGGAAAATTGCGGTTCTCAAAGGCCGCGCCTTTGGCCGCGCTTATCTCTGGCGAGAGATAAGCGCGGAACGCTTTCTCCTGAGAAGCGCTTTTTTCGGGTGAATTGCCGCCTAAAGGCGGCAAGAGGGGGCTTTTTGCAAGAGAAAAAGCCCCCTATACCAGATCCCCCAAAAAAATTTAGAAACCGAGGTTCCGCTTATGATTTGCAGAGAAAACCACGCCTACCGCCCCTCCATGGCTGAAATGAGCGAATACATTCACAATCCCTTGTGGGACGCTTTTTGCGCATATCTGGAAGAGACCTACCAAGTGAACCCGTCGATGGCTTTCAGCAGATGCAGCTTGGAGCCTGGATGGAACATCAAGTTCCAAAAAGGAGGCCGGACTTTATGCACAGTGTACCCGAGAGAAAATACCTTTACCGTGATGGTTGTCATCGGAAGGAAGGAAAAGGAGCGTTTTGAACAGGTGCTCCCCTCCTTCTGCTCCGAGCTCCAGCAGCTCTATCGGGACACCAAGGAAGGCAATGGACAAAAGTGGCTGATGATCGATTTGGAGAATGAGGGCGCGCTTTACAAGGATGTCAAACGCATCTTGGAGATCAGGTATCCTCGAAACAGAAGGGTCAGCAGCGCTCCAAAATGACGGCAATCGCCGTCACGTCATCCTCGTGTCCATCGCTGCGGCGGCGTTTCGCTTCGGTGACAATCCGTTCGCTCAACTCCTTGGGATCATCCCCTGAAAAGTGCTCCAGCTCGCTGACAATCCACCCGTAGCCGCTGGTGACCGCCCCATCCGAGACCATCAGGATCACGTCCCCTTCGCGCAGGGTGACCGCATTTTTCTCGAAGCTGACCCCGCCCAGAATGCCGACCGGCAGCGAACGCGATTCGACATATCCGCCCTTGCCCGACTTGCGCAGGAAGGTCGGCGCAGCGCCCGCCTTGTAGAACTCAGCGCAGCCGGTGTAGAGGTCCACCCCGGTGATGTCAATGGTGGCGAGCGATTCCTCCCCCGATTTGACCAACAGGGCCGAATTGACCAGCTTGAGCGCCGCGTCCAGGCTCACGCCCGCTTCGATCAGTCGTTTGAGCAGCTCAGCGGTCATCGTCGAATCGACCGCCGCCGCGCCGCCGCTGCCCATCCCGTCCGAGAGGATGATATTGACCCGCCCGCCTTGCGGGTCTGCGTAGCTATAGCTGTCGCCGCAGAGCCGGGATTCTCCGCTACCTACTTGGGATGCGCCCCACCGCACCGTGTAAAACGCCTTTTCGGTGAAGGTCAGGGTGCAGATGGTTTTGTCGAGCGAATCCCGCCGGGCAGGCAGTTCAAACTCCCGTCCGCATAGCTCGGATAGGCCACAGGTTAGCTCCTCCGCCCCAATCCGGTTGAATTTGTAGACCGGGATCACCAGTTCGAGGGTCATGTTGGCACCACTGTCCAGGGTGCAGGAGACCCGGTCGGGGAAGACCGAGAGGGATTCCAGATACGACCTGACCTGCGCGGCGGTCTGGCTATCCTGTGCGGCAAGCGCGCCCAGCTCCCGGCCCATCGAGTCGATCATCAGGGCCATCCCTTCAAACTGGTCGGTAACCACCCCGCGCACCTGCGCAACCTTTCGCCGCATCGTCTCCCGCGCGGTGAATTCCGAAAATTTCCGGCTGATCTGTTCAGAGAGCGCGGGAAGGCTGGGGCAGGCCCGCGCAAAATAGTCCGGGAAATCCAGCTCGGAGAGCCGGCCGGTTTTCCGCAAAATTCCCAACATATCATTCATCACGTTGCTGGTATCGCTGTATCGGAGCTGCCAGCAGACCGTCCGATTGCGGCACCGGCGGCAAACCTCGTCCGCCGCACAGTGGTAGACCGAGGAGATATCTCCGTTGACCATCCCGGACAGTTTTTCGTTCACCCGCCGGGTGGTCTCCGCGACGTCCCGCAGCGCGTCCGAGATGTTCTCGATCCGCCCGGTGAGCATCTCCCGGTAGGTATCCTCCTGTACCGCGTCCCCCTGTGTTCCGCGCATGGCTAGACGCTGTAGCCGTTCGGTCGAAATCAGCATCGAGAAAGCGCTTGCCACGAAGATTTCCGCGAGCAGGCGGTAATCCGCGCCCGACCGGGAGGCGAGCATCGCAAATAGGTTGATGAGGATGAACACCCCAGCCGACGCAAACTTTCCCAGCGGGGCAAACACCCCGGCGAGCAGGCCGCCAAATCCGTAGGTACCCATTAGGAACGCCTGTCCGCCGCCGAGCACCCCCGCAGACACCCCCGCCGCAACCCCGGCGATTGCGCCGCCCGCTTCCCGCGCTGTCTGCGCGGCGAGCAGGATGGTCAGGCAGGCGAGCACCCGGCCGATCGAAAGCCCGAAAAGATGCAGGTTGACCAGCGCGAGGATCGCGATACAAAAGGTGATCATCACGCTGGTAATGTCTGATTGGCGGGCATTTTCAAGCCCTTCCTCAATCGCATGGATCGTGCGGGAGAAGAAGTATCCCGCACAGCAGGCGAGCAGGATTTCCGAAAGCGCGAGCATCAGGTCGTAGATGTTTCCGCCCGAGATCACCGTCAAGGCGAGGGACGGGATTCCCAGTGCAGCAGCGCAGACTGCCAAACGCGGAATCCGCAAACTCTGGGCGAACGACCCGCTTTCGCTTCCCCAGCGCAGCAGGAAGAGCAGGAGCATCGCCGCCACATATTTGATGTTGGTCACCAGCCGGAAGGAGACAAGATAGCCGAGCGTCGCTCCCAAAACTGCCGCAGCATAATCCTTCTTTTTGGCCGCAGCCGCAAACGCGACCCCGAAAGGGGCCAGGCCGCCCAGTACCAGCGCATTTGCCGAAAGGAACCCGGTCACCGCACAGCCAAGATACTCCATCTCCAGCCGGTGGGCGCGCAGCGTCTGCCGCGCCCGCGCCCCCAATGCTGCCCCGGCTACCCCTGATCTGTTCTGCATAAAATTCACCCATCCCTCATATACTGAAAAGTTTATCTGTTACTACCTATTGTAAGGAGGGCGGCGCGCGGAAGTTGTCTAAAGCGGGTGTCGGATTTTGCGGGACTACATCCGCGCAAAAGGATTGAAAACAAGCGGGGTTTGTGCTAAAATAGCCGCAAAGCAGCTATTTTAGCGGGGGATATGGCCAAAACAATCAGCGGGCAGCCGTCCGCTGACGTTCCGATGGCATATGTATGGCCCTTTTGTCTCCATGGAGGGCCGTTGTGTCGTTTTATGGCGTACTGCATATGTTACATCAGGGCCAAAACCAGCGGAATGACTTTACGATTTGTTTGATGCGGAAACCTCCTCTGGATGGGTCTCCTTCTGTAGGTCTATCGGTGGGGAAGGGAACCGGGTGAGCGCAAGGTGGTATGGCAGCTATGAAATCGAATTCCAAAGGCTTCTTTGTTTTGAAAATTGTTGCTGGCCTTTTGATCATTAGTATCACAATGGCGGTCTATATCAGCCAACTAAACCAGATGGTGACACATAATATGCTGAATACCATCAGTGAGCTGGCCCATCACGACAAACGGAGCATCGAAGCGTTTATCGAAACGAGCTGGGATGAGCTGGAAGGGATGGCGCAACGGTTTGCGACCTACCGCTGTGAGACCATTCTTGAGATGGAGACCCGCATGAATCTGGAATGTGCTACCAGCGATTTCTCACATATTTATCTCTTGGCTGAGGATGGAAAGATCTACACAGATAAGTATGTGGTCTATGACCCTGCGCAGGATACGCTGGACCGGCAGGTTGATCTGCGGCCGTACTTTTCCAACGGGGAGGACCGGGTCGTGACCCGCTGGGACGACAAGGCGGAAGCGGCAGGGATGTCCAGAGAATACGTCCTTTACGGAGTTCGCCTGGAAGATTTCGAGGTGGATGGGATCAAGATGCGTGCTTTGATCGGCCTGAGCGATACCAACACCATCCAGCGCCATATCGTTTTGGACAGCTTTTTGAAAGACGGCGTCCGGCGCGGCTACTGCGCGGTAGTCAGCACTTCGGGCGAATATGTCATTGGCATCCAGAAAACCCTTTACTTAAACGAAGTGAATAATTTTTACCATGTACTGTCCGCAGGCACCTACGCGGAGCTGACCAACGAGCAGATTGCCCAGAAGCTGGAAAACTCTGAAACGTTCAGTTTCCATTATACGGATGTGGACGGAGTGGGAAAGCTGCTTTATTTCACCCCTTTCGATGGCAATATCGACTGGTACTTTATGATGGTCGTGGAAAGCAGGGCTTTTACCGAGCGAAGCCAGGCGTTTGCGATCCTGAGCGTTGCGATGCTGGTGATCGTGATGTTGGTTGCAACCCTTCTTTTGCTGGCGCTGACAGCGTCCCACTATAAGACGGTGCAGGCGGTTGCCCGGGCGAAGTCCCAAAGCGAATTCCTCTCCAACATGAGCCATGAGATCCGTACCCCGCTCAACGGCTTGATTGGGCTGAACCATCTGATGATGACCCGTATCGGAAATCCGGGACAGGAGGAGCAGGTCAAGGACTGGCTGCGCAAATCCCACAGCACTGCAAACTATCTGCTTTCTCTGGTGAACGATGTGTTGGACATGTCCAAACTACAGGCCGGCAAGGTCGATCTGATCAGCGAGCCGATCCTGGTGGAAACGTTGGTTGACGCAATCTGGTCGATGCAGAGGGATAATATCGAAAGCCGGGAAGTCCAGTTTGTGGTTGAGCAGGAGATTCCAGTCCCCTGTGTGATGGGGGACAGCACCCGGATCAAACAGGTATTGATGAATATTGTGGGCAACGCTGCCAAGTTTACTTCCAAGGGCGGCTGCATCACCCTTTCCGTCAGCCAGGAAAAAACGGACGAAACGCATGTCACCACCATCTATCGCTGTCAGGATACGGGCGTGGGCATGAGCAAAGAGTTTGTTGAAAGGATTTTCGATGCATTCAGCCAGGAGCGCAACAAAAATTCCGACAGCGTCAAGGGGACCGGACTCGGTATGGCGATCAGCAAGCTGTTGGTGGATGCGATGGGCGGAGAAATCCGCGTGGAGAGCGAGCTGAATGTGGGGACGGTGTTTACCGTCTCACTCCCTGCTGAGATTGCGGATGCGGAATCGGAGTATGCAGACCAGTGCTTCCCTCAGATGCTGGCAGAGGATCACCCGGCGCATCCCGGTAGGCCGGTGAAAGTTCTGATGGCAGAGGATAATGAGCTGAATGCCGAAATCCTGATGGATATTTTAACCGACGAAGGATTCGAGGTGGTGCATGCCGAAAACGGGCAGGAGGCTGTGCGGCGGTTTGCGGAATCCAGCCCCGGTGAGTTTGACATCATCCTGATGGATATGCAGATGCCAGTGTTGGACGGCTGCTCAGCTGCGATGGAGATTCGCAGTCTGAACCGGCCGGACGCTAAAACGGTTGTCATCTTTGCCTGCACCGCGAATACGTTTAAAGAGGACCGGGACCGGGCTGTTGAAAGCGGGATGAACGATTTTCTGGCCAAACCGATTGATGTCAACGTCCTTTTGAACAAGCTAAGTGCAGGGGGCGCCAGCACTTCCCCGAATACCAGCACCAAATTCTGAAGAGAGGAATGCAAGAATGAAGAGGCTGCAAAGGATAATCGGGCTGTTTTTAGTAGCGGCCTGTCTGCTGTCTGGATGTGGGGCCGGCGTCCAGCCCGAAGGCAGAGGGGAGCAAAAACGGGATGTGACCATTATTCTAAAAGCCCCTGTTCAGGAGATGAACTGTATCAGCAATCCGGAGATCACCAATACACAGGCGTTTTTGGAGCGGGTCGGGTATGCATTTACCGAGCAGTATGAGGCCGCCAATGTGACGATCGATGTGAAGATGTTTGCCCTTGCCGATGAAGTTTCGGCAGTCGCTGAGACCTTCGACACCGAGGATGCGCCGGATATTCTGTACGAGGGGTATTTCAATATGGCGGGGTATATCCACACCGGCCGGGTGGTTCCGTTGGATGATATGATCACCGAGGCTATCCGGAGCGACATTTACGATTCGGCCTGGACGATCAGCATGACCAATGGGAAAACCTACATGATGCCCTTTCTGACGATGCAGAACATCCTGATCTACAATAAGGAATATTTCCAATCCTGTGGCTTGGATGCTTATTGCGGGGAGGGCACCGAGATTCAGAACTGGACGATGGACGAATGGACCGAAATTCTGGACACACTGGCTGCAAATCTACCGGAGGATGTCCACCCGATTGCAATGTATGGGAAAAACAACCAGGGCGATACACATATCATGTCCTATCTGCGCGCCTTTGGCAGCAAGATCTTTGATGACGAAGGAAATTTCGATCTGGAAAGCCCTGAAGCGGTCCGGGCGTTGGAGTGGCTCCAGGGCGGGGTGGAACGCGGCTGGTATCCGCCTCACCCGGAAAATCTCGAGATGAAGGATTGCAGCGAGCTGTTCTCGACCAAAAAGATGGTCCTATATAACTTTAACGGTGCAAACAAAAGCCTCTATGATGATCTGAACCATTACGGTTTTGTCAACTATCCGGGCGATGTGGCCACCTCTTTTCCCAATGGGTTCGAGGTATTTGACAATGGCGACGAGGAAAAGGTCCGGATCGCCAAGGATTTTCTCCGTTATCTCTATGAAACGCCCGAATGGCTGGAGCTGTCGGCGGGAAATATTCCCATGAGCAAAACCGTGGCAGAAAAACATGCGGGCCAGATCACCATGCTGAGCGATTTTGTCGCCAATTCGGGCCATGTGGTGGATTTCATGAACAACAGCCCCAACTGGCAGGGAGAAAATGATTCGGTGCGCAGTGTGTTCTATCCCCATATTGCCGAGCTGTTGGCTGGTCAGGTGACACCGGAGGAATGTGCGGCCGCGCTGAATCGGGACTGCAATGCGGCTCTGGAATCCGGACGGCAGCGGAGTGTGCTCCATAAATAGAACGGATGGCCTCCTCCGATGATTTTAAAAAAGCTGCCGCAATACGGCAGCTTTTTTGCGGGATTTGATGTCTGTGAGAGAGGTTCCTGTGCACACCGTTCCTTTTTTATCTGCGGCTTTCCGTCAGTTTGCGGCAAAAAAGATATTTTTCCGAAGAATGTTTTATAGCTATTGCCGAAATGGGGCGAGAGGGATATAATAGAATCAAACCGTTTGAGATAAAAGAGGGGGCAGAGTATGGAAAACTTTATTACGATGCTCAATACGCAGATGATCCTGCTGATCTACCTGCTGGTGGGGGTATATGCACGCAAGCGTAAGATCATCACCCCGCAGTCGAGGCAGAGCCTTGTGGACCTGATTATCCGGATTGCATTGCCATGCTTGATTTTCCAGTCGTTCGGGCAAGACATCACCCTACAGGAGGCGAAAAACGCATCCCAGATTCTCCTGCTGTCGTTTGGGGTCTGCTTCGGGTCGATGCTGCTTGGAAAACTGCTCTACCGCAGATATCCCTACGAGAAAAGCAGCATCCTCCGGTATGGGACCCTGATTACCAACGCGAGCTTTGCAGGCATGACGATCATCTCGGGGGCCTATGGGCAGAAGGCCCTGTTCTATGCGTCGGTGTTTATCATCCCCAACCGGATTTTTATGTGGTCGGCAGGCATCTCCCTCTTTACCCAAACCGACCTTAAAACCCGGATCAAAAATGTGGTGCTCAGCCCGGGGATTATCGCGATTGCGCTGGGGGTGCTGCGGACGGTCACCCAGTTCCATCTGCCGCCGCTCTTCAATACCGTGATCCAGAATATCGGGAACTGTACCTCCCCGATCTCGATGATCGTGATTGGCGCGATCCTTGCGGATATCGACGTCAAAACGGTGATCGAGCCGAGCGTCTGCTATCTGGCGGCGGTGCGGCTTCTGTTGATCCCGTTGGCGGTCATGGGCGTGATGAAAGCGCTTCAGCTCGACCCGATGCTCGTGACCGTTGCGACCGTTATGAGCGGGATGCCGGTCGGCACCACCACCGCGCTGCTCGCCGAACAGTACGGCGCGGACTCCTATTTCGGGTCCAAGTGTATCTTCCTGACCACCGCGCTCTCGATGGTGACCGTCCCTATCCTGACGCTGTTCCTCTGATTCAGCTTCGCGGGGGCTGCTGTGGAAGCCGGACGGTGAAACAGGTCCCGCCCTGCCCGGCGCTGCTTTCGACTGAGATCCTGCCGTGGTGGGATTCCACGATCGTTTGCGCAATGGCCAGCCCCAGCCCGTAGCCGCCCTGTTCCCGTGCACGGGAGGGATCGGCGCGGTAGAACCGTTCGAACAGATGGGGCAGTGTCTCCTCCGGAATCGGGGCGCCGGTGTTATGCACCGAAAGCAGAAGCTGTTCCCCCGCCCGCCGAAGGGTGACCGTAACGATCCCTTGTTTTCCGGCGTATTTGCAGGCGTTGTCGATCAGAATGGCGGCGAGCTGGCGGATCTGTCCTTCGTGGCCGGTGAGCCAGAGGTCGGGTTGAATCTCGCTTTGCAGGTCCACCCCCTGCTCGAACGCCAGCGCTTCAAACGGGAGCAGCGCGCTCCAGACTGCGTCGCTCAAGCTGAACCGAGAGAAGGTCAAGCAGCTTTTTGCGCTGTCTGCCCGGGCGAGAAACAGCAGGTCATCCACCAGCCGTTTCATTCGCTGGGCTTCGGCCTGGGTGTTTTCCACCCATTTGATCTCTTGCGGGCCAATCTGTTCCCGCGCCGAAAGCAGAATCCCCATATTTGCCAGGATGACAGTGAGGGGAGTTTTCAGCTCGTGGGAAGCGTCGGCGACAAACTGCTGCTGCTGTTTCCATGCGCGCTCGGCCGGACGCAGCGCCCAACGCGCCAGATAGACGCTGATTGCGAAAAAAGCGCCGAGCGCGCAGGTGCCGACCACCAGCGAGGTCAACAGCAGATTGCGCATTGACTGCCGTTCGTTTCCAGTGTCTGCAAACGCGATCCGCACCCCCTCCCGGTTATCCGAGATGAGATAGCGCAGCCCGTAGGAGGGGAGCCGCCCGACCCGCGTACCGTCGGCGCGCGCCGCATCGACCAGTTCGGTGACCGCATCCGGATCGACGGTGACGTTTTTCCCTCGGACAGATGTGACCGAGCCATCGCCCGCCAGCTCAACGATAAAAACCGGCGTCATGGGCATCGGTTTGCCGCCGGGCCGCCGCTCCTTCCGGCTGATTTCCAGATGGGGGAGTTCCCCATCGAATGGGTGGCTGACCGCCTGCCGCATAGCGTTCAGGCTTTCTTCCCGCAGGCGGTGGTGGGTCGAGAGGCAGACCGCACAAAACACCACCAGCAGCACAACCCCCACCAGCAGCATATTGATTAGGATGAATTTTTTGCGCAGTTTCAGGATCATGGCTGTGCGCTCTCCAGTCGATACCCTACCTTCCGCACTGTGCCGATGCCGGCACAGGAGCCGAGGTAGGTTAATTTTTTGCGCAGAAACGAGATGTAAGCCTCGACATTGTTATCCTCAGCGTCCGAATCGACACCCCAGACTTTGGTCAGGAGGTCCTCCTTCGGGACGATCATTTTAGGGTTGGAAAGCAGAATCCGCAAAACCTCAAACTCCTTGAATCCGAGGGTCACCGACTTTTCCCGGCAGGAAAGGGAGCGGGTCGAAAGGCTGAGGCAGAGGTCTTCAAACCGCAGTTCCTCGAGCTGTACCTCGCCCTGCCGGCGGGAAAGCGCGCGCACCCGGGCGAGCAGTTCCTCGGGGGAGAATGGTTTGGTCATATAGTCATCCGCGCCGCAGTCAAGGCCGGTCACCTTATCGGAAATCTCTTCCCGGGCGGTAAGCAGCAGCACCGGGACCGCGTTGTTCTGCGCCCGCAGCGCCCGCACCACCTCGAAACCATTTTTGCCGGGCAGCATCACGTCGAGCACCACGACGTCATATTGTCCGCTCATGGCGTAGTCGAACCCGTCCTGCCCATCGTAAACCGCGTCCACCCCGTATTTCTGGCTCTGCATGATCTGACAGAGCGCGTCCGCCAGCCTGCGCTCGTCCTCTACAATCAAAACCCGCATATCGTTTCCTCCTGAAAATAAAAACAGTATAGCATACAAATGCGAACAGGACAATCAGCCCTCCTAAAATAAAGGTAGGCCGGAAACCTGAAAATAGTCTGAAACGGGTTTTTCAGACTATTTTCAGAAATAGCGGTTAGGATGGGGACATCAACAGAAACGGAGGTGAACGCATGGCGCAGACAGTCTTTCAACGCCATGAGAAAAAATATCTGCTCGACCGGGAGCAGTATACCGCCCTACGGGACCGGCTTTCCCCCCGGATGCAGGAGGACCGTTACGGCAGTTACACGATCGGCAACATCTATTATGATACGCCCGACTACCGGTTGATTCGGGCCTCACTCGAGAAACCGGTTTACAAAGAAAAACTGCGGCTGCGCAGCTACGGAACGCCGGACTCCCAAAGCCCGGTGTTCCTCGAGCTCAAGAAAAAGTTTGACGGAGTGGTTTATAAGCGCCGGGCGGTTCTGACGCTGGATCAGGCAGAGGAATTCCTTTCAGACAGGGTATATCCCGGAGGGCAGGAGCAGATTCTGCATGAGATCGATTGGGCAGTCGGGTTTTACCGGCCTGAGCCAAAGGTATTCATCGGATACGACCGGATTGCCCTCTGCTCGGAGGAGGACCCGGAACTGCGGGTCACGTTTGATACCGGGCTGCGGTGGCGGGATACCGCGCTCGACCTCTCTAAAGGGGACTGGGGCGCGCCGATTCGGCGGGATGGGAAACATCCTGATGGAACTGAAACTGCTGGGTGTGATGCCGCTTTGGCTGGCCCACCTGCTGGGAGAGCTGCACATCTATCCAACCTCATTTTCCAAGTATGGGGCCTGTTACCAGCAATATCTCTGTAGGCAGCAGGGGTGGAAAGGGGGCGCTATTTGTGCCTGATTTCCTCTTCCAAAACGTGATGCAGACAGGCGTCACCTTGCCGGGGGTGCTGCTCTGCACAGTGGCCGCGCTGCTGTTCGGATGTGTAATCGCCCAGCTGCACATCCGCCAAGGGACCTGCTCCCGGAGCTTCGCGGTGACGCTCGCACTCCTTCCGGCGATTGTGCAGATTGTCATTCTGCTGGTCAACGGCAACATCGGCGCGGGGGTCGCGGTGGCAGGCTCGTTCAGCCTTGTGCGGTTCCGGTCGGTACCGGGCACTGCCCGTGAGATCGGAAGCCTGTTTTTTGCCATGGCGATCGGCCTCGCCTGCGGCATGGGGTATCCCGGCTATGCGGCACTGTTTCTGGTTCTGGTGGGAGCGATGATGCTTCTGCTCCATGCAGTCCGGTTTGGGGCTCCCTCCCGTACCCGGCGGGAACTCAAAATCACCATCCCGGAGGGGCTGGACTATGAAGGCATCTTTGACGACCTGTTCCAGAAGTATACGGTCTATACCGAGCTGGAGCGGGTGCGCACGACCAATATGGGGAGTCTTTACGAGCTCTGTTATCTGGTGGAATTCCCCGGAAATGGAATCAGTAAGGCGTTCCTTGACGAGCTGCGCTGCCGCAACGGGAATCTGAATATCAGCTGCGGGCGGGTTTCTTCCGTCCAGGACGAATTGTAATCAGGAGGCGAGCAAGCATGAGCAAACGGAGAAAGACAGTTTTGGTAGCAGCATTGGCGCTGCTCGGGTTGTTTGCAGGATGTGGGCAGGGAGCACCGGCTGCTGCACCGGTAGGAACGGCGGACGGGGCCGTACAGATCACCCTGAACGGGGATACGGCTTCGGTCTCGGGGGCTGGCGCGGCGGTGGACGGTGTGGATATCAGAATCACCGGGGCGGGGACCTACCGGATCACTGGGACGCTCGATGATGGGCAGATCCTGATTGACGCGGGAAAAGAGGATGCGGTGACGCTGGTGTTGGATGGAGTCTCCATCTCCTGTTCGGATAGCGCGGGTATCTATGCGAAACAGGCGGGGGCTACGACGATCCTGCTGGCGGACGGTAGCTCCAACACGGTTTCGGACGGCGCGGAATACCGTTTCCCGGACGGTGGAGACGAACCCGATGCGGCGGTCTTTGCAAAGGATGACCTAACCATCACCGGGACAGGGGCTCTGGCCGTCACGGGGAACTACCGAAACGGGATCGGCAGCAAGGACAATCTGCTGATAGAGAGTGGGAACCTGACTGTCAGCGCAGTGAACGATGGTTTGCGCGGACGGGACTCGGTGACGGTCACGGATGGGATACTTGTGATCGACGCGCAGGGGGATGGGATTAAATCCAACAATGATGAGGATGTGCAGAAAGGATGGGTCACCCTATCCGGGGGAAGCTACCGGATCCATGCGGGAAACGACGGCGTGCAGGCGGAAACCACCCTGACCGTCACCGGCGGATCGTATGAGATCGTCACCGGTGGGGGCAGCGCGAACGCACCGGAGCGCACAGCCCCGGCGTTTGGAGGCAGGTTTGGAGAAGGACGGCCTGGGCGTGGAACGGACAGGATTCCGCCTGATGGACAGATACCCGGGGAGCCGCCGTCCGGCATGACACCGCCCGACCAGCAGGACGCCGGCGCGGTGCAAACCTCCTCATTCATCCGATCCGCTGTAGCCAGCGGAACCTCACAGACGGCCGGTTCCGGGGACACCTCCGAGAGCCAGAAAGGGCTAAAGGCGGGGATACAGCTTACCGTGAGCGGCGGGACCTTTGCAATCGACAGCGTGGACGATGCGGTCCACTCCAACGGAAGCCTGACCATAGCGGGAGGGGACTTTCGTGTCTCAACCGGGGACGATGGGTTTCATGCGGATGATGCGTTGGCGGTTGAGGCAGGCTCCATCCGGATCGAGCGCTCCTATGAAGGGCTGGAAGGGGCAACGGTTACCATCAGCGGCGGAGAAATCGCCTTGACCGCATCGGATGACGGGGTCAACGCGGCGGGGGGCAGCGATGCCAATGGTGGTTTGGATCGTTTTGCCAGCCGGGACAGCTATTTTATCCGGGTGACCGGAGGGACGCTGACCGTTGATGCGGACGGGGACGGACTGGACTCCAATGGAAACCTCTATCTAGAGGGCGGGACGGTTCTTGTGAACGGCCCGACCAGCGGCGGAGATAGCGCACTTGATTACGATGGGGACTGTGAGATTAGCGGCGGCTTGTTGGCCGCTTCGGGCAGCGTGGGTATGGTGCAGGTGCCATCCGGTGGGACACAGCCCCGCTTGGCGGTCTATTTTGAAGGGACGCAGCCTGCCGGAACCCGGGTCAGCCTACAAGACGGCGCAGGGAAAGAAATTCTAGACTCCGCGCCAGAAAAGCCGTTTCAGGTGATTATCCTGAGCGCGCCCGAATTGGAGGTGGGGCAGACCTATGCCCTCCTGATGGATGGGGAGAAGACCGCAGACCTGACATTGACAGAGATCGCTACTTCGATTTCGAGCGATGGTTCTGCCACCCCAGCCCAACCAGGATTTGGTGGGGGAAACGGAGGCCGCACAGGGAGACGCAGAAAACCCATGCAGTAGGAATCCGGTCAAATGGAGAACCGGACCGGGAAAAACCGGTCCGGTTCTTTCTTTAATGCCGCAGCCATCATAGAAAAACAGGCGAGTTATCCGGAGATTCCACAGAAAAGCAGATCACTGCAACAAGGGTATGGCCATTCCTCCCGCGCGGTGATCGTCTCTAGCTCATCCGCGGATTCCCGCACCGCTTGCATCAAGGGCAGCACCTCGTCTTTGTAGTAGGAGGCCAACACTTGAGGGTCATCCGAATCGGGCAGATGGACGAGCGCGGATTCCAGCCGGTTTTTTCTGCGGTAGAGGCATCCCGAAAGGGAGGACAGCCGCTCGGCGAGCGCGGTTTCGGTCTCGGTGGAGAGGGAACCGGACAACACCTGCTTATGCAGGGCAGCTTGGACGATCGAATCGGTGTAGCGGATGACCGCCGGAAGGATTTGTTTGTTGACCATGTCCACCATGGTCAGCGCTTCGATATGTAAGGTTTTGCTATAGGTTTCCATCAGGATCTCGTAGCGGGAGCGCAGCTCCTCCTCGGTAAAAATTCTGTGGCGGATAAATAGATCGATGTTTTTGGGGGCGATGAGTGCAGACAGGGCTTCCACCGTATCCTTCAGATTGGATAGTCCGCGGCCCTCGGCTTCCTGCACCCACTCCTTTGCATAGTTGTTTCCGTTGAAAAGAATCCGCTTGTGTCGTTTGAGCACCTCGCGGATCAGCCCATCCAACGCGCTGTTTAAGTCTGCCACCCCTTCCAGACGGTCGGCGAACTGGGAGAGGGATTCTGCGATAATTGTATTGAGCACCGTATTGGGGCCGGCGGCGGAAAGCGCTGAACCGGGCATCCGGAATTCGAACTTGTTCCCGGTGAAGGCGAAGGGAGAGGTTCGGTTGCGGTCGGTGGAATCCTGTGGGAACCGCGGCAGGATGTGCACCCCCACCTTGATGATCTCCGCATCCCTGGGGCTGTAGGGCGTCTCCTTTTCGATTGCCTCAAGTACAGCGGTCAGCTCATCCCCAAGGAACATCGAAACGATAGCGGGCGGCGCTTCGTTCGCGCCCAGACGGTGGTCGTTGCCCGCACTTGCGACCGAGGCGCGCAGCAGGTCCTGATAATCGTCCACCGCCTGGATCACCGCCGCGAGAAAGAGCAGGAACCGCGCATTCTGGCGCGGGGAATCCCCCGGCTCGAGCAGGTTAACCCCGGTGTTGGTCGAGAGCGACCAGTTGTTGTGTTTGCCGCCGCCATTCACCCCCGCAAATGGCTTTTCGTGCAGCAGGCAGGCAAGCCCGTGACGTTCTGCCACCCGCTTCATTAGCGCCATTGTGATCTGGTTGTGGTCACACGCGAGATTGGTGGTGGTAAAGACCGGTGCGAGCTCGTGCTGTGCAGGCGCAACCTCGTTGTGCTCGGTTTTGGCGTAGACCCCGAGCCGCCAGAGCTCCTCATCCAGCTCGGCCATATACGCCGCAACCCTCGGCTTGATCGAACCGAAATAGTGGTCGTCCATCTCCTGCCCTTTGGGAGGCTTGGCGCCGAATAGGGTGCGGCCGCAGAGGATCAGGTCCTCACGCTTGCGGTACTGCGCCCGATCGATCAGGAAATATTCCTGTTCCAGCCCGACCGTGGTGCTGACATGGGTGGTTTCGGTGTCCCCGAACAGCCGTAGAATCCGTAGCGCCTGCCGGTTGATCTCCTCCATCGAGCGGAGCAGGGGCGCTTTTTTATCGAGTGAAACCCCGGTGTAGGAGCAGAATACGGTGGGGATGCAGAGGGTGTTCTCCTTGATAAATGCGTAGGAGGAGGGGTCCCATGCGGTGTAGCCGCGCGCTTCAAAGGTCGCGCGCAGCCCGCCCGACGGGAAACTCGAGGCGTCTGGTTCCCCTTTAATCAGCTCCTTTCCGGAAAAATCCATGAGAATGCCCCCGTTCCCGTCGGGGGAGATGAAGCTGTCGTGCTTTTCGGCGGTGATGCCGGTCATCGGCTGGAACCAGTGGGTGAAATGGGTTGCGCCTTTTTCGGTCGCCCAGTCCTTCATTGCGTTGGCGACAACGTCCGCGATGGATTTGTCGAGGCTTTTCCCATTGTCGATCGTCCGCCGGAGTGCCCGGTAGACCTCCCGCGGCAGACGCTCGCGCATCACCCGGTCGCCGAATACCATGCTCCCGAACAGCTCGGGAACCCGGTTCGCATACTGCATGTTTGATCCCTCCATTGTTTCTGTATGTGTGATGGGGTCACTTTTCTGGATTCCGGATAGATTTTCAAAGCAGGGTGATCCCCGCGGCCTCGCAGGCTTCAATCGTGTCCGCATCCCAGAGGGACGCCTGCACTTCGCCGATATGCGCTTTGCCAAGCAGCAGCATCGAAAGCCGGGACTGCCCAATCCCGCCGCCCATGGTCAGGGGGAGGATGCTGTCGAGCACCATCTGGTGGAAGGGCAGGCCGCGGCGGCTATCCGCGCCCGCTTCGGTGAGCTGGCGGTCCATTGCGCCGGCATCCACCCGGATACCCATCGACGAGACCTCATAGGCGCAGCCCAAGACATCGTCCCAGAAGACGATATCGCCGTTGAGGGTCCAATCGTCGTAGTCGGGGGCGCGGCCATCGTGTTTAATCCCCGATTTCAGCAACCCGCCGATCTGCATGATAAACGCGGTTTTGTGGGTTTTGAGATAGGCGTTTTCCCGCTCCTTGGGCGAAAGGGAAGGATAAAGGTCCTCCAACTCCTGGGTGGTGATAAAACTGACCTCCCGTGAGAGTTTCGTCGCCAGGGTGGGGTGGTTTTCCTTCAGGTCGTCGAGGGTATCGCAGATGGCATCTACAATCTTTTGTACGGTAAACTTGAGATACGCAACGTTACGGTGTTCCCGGTCGATCACCTTTTCCCAGTCCCACTGGTCGACATAGATCGAGTGCAGGTTATCCAGCTCCTCGTCCCGACGGATCGCGTTCATCTCGGTATAGAGCCCATACCCGGGCTGGAACCCGTACCGGTAGAGCGCCATCCGTTTCCACTTGGCGAGCGAATGCACCACCTGTGCGAGTGTGCCGGTCTCCTTGATGTCGAACGAGACCGCCCGCTCCACACCGTTCAGGTCGTCATTCAGACCGGTGGCCGGATCGACAAACAGCGGCGCGGAGGCGCGGGTCAGGTGGAGGGCTTTGCAGAGGTGGGCCACAAACCGGTCGTGAATCTGGTTGATCGCGGCCTGTGTGTCATAGAGGCTCAAGCCTTTTCCAGGCATATACCCAGCGGGGATTACAGTCTTGCTCATAAAAATCCATCCTTTCAGAAAATCCTGTAAAAATACAAAAAGGGCGCTGCGGGGTAGTTCCCCACAGCGCCTTTGCTGCTTTGTATGCTCTGCATTATAAAGCCGATTTGACGGTTTGTCAAGGGGTTCCTGCAAAAAAATTCTTTTTTTGAAAAAGGGATGGGGCCTTGACAATCCGCACTCCGGTTTCTATAATAAAAAAGAACAAAGGCGTTCATAGTAGGGACCGGACAAACCATCCGGGGCCTTGTATGAACGCCTTTCGCTTTTCTGCGATTGCTTACGATGATTCAGGGGGTTACCGATATGAATGCTACCTTTCAGGAACTGCTGGAATTTGTACGGGAGAACGATGTCAAGTTCATCCGTCTGACCTTCTGCGACCTGCTGGGGGTGCAGCGCAACCGCTCGATCCTTTCCTCCGAGCTGGCGCGTGCATTTGAGACAGGCATCTCGTTCGATGCTTCGGCGGTGGGCGTGTTTGCCGACCAACAGGATTCCGACCTCTTTCTTGTGCCCGATCCCGCGACGATGGTGATCCTTCCATGGCGTCCCACCCAGGGGCGGGAGGTCTGGATGCACTGTTCGGTGCGTACGCCGGATGGAGCGCCGTTTGCAGGGGACGCGCGGTATCTCCTGCAAAAAACTGTGCGCCGCGCCGCAGAGATGGGGTATGCGGCACAAGTCGGCGCGGAGTGCGAGTTCTACCTGTTCAAGCCGGATGGGAAGGGCGGGATGGTCCCGCTCGACAAAGGCGGCTATTGTGATGTCGCGCCGCTCGACCTCGGGGAGAACTTCCGCCGGGAGGTCTGCCTGACCCTCGAGGAGATGGGGATTCCGCCCGAAAGCTCCCATCACGAGCAGGGGCCGGGGCAGAATGAAATTGACTTTCGCTATGCGGGCGCGTTGACCGCTGCCGACCATTTCTGTGTCTTTAAATCAGCGGTGCGGTCGATTGCGGCGCAGAACGGGCTGTTCGCGTCATTCCTGCCTAAGCCATTTCTTGAGCATAGCGGCAGCGGGCTGCATGTCAACCTTTCGCTCTTCCGGGAGGGCAAAAACTTTTTTGCCGGGCAGCCGCCCGAGATGGGATGGTTTCTGGCAGGAATCCTCGAGCGTGTGCCCGAAATCACCGCGTTCCTGAACCCGCTCCCCAATTCTTATGCCCGGTTTGGCCGGTGTGAGGCTCCGGGCAGCGTTGGCTGGTCCCATTGCGACCGTTCCCAGCTCGTCCGCATCCCAGCGGCGCAAGGGGAGTACCGTAGGCTCGAGCTGCGTTCGCCCGATCCTGCCTGCAATCCTTATCTCGCGTTTGCGCTGCTGCTCGAGGCGGGATTGGACGGGATCGAACGCAGGCTCGAACCACCGCCCGAGGCGGGTACAGAGGACATCAGGATGGTCCGCCTGCCCCAGACCCTTGGGGATGCCGCGTCGCTCGCAGAAGGTTCGGCGTTCAACCGGCGCCTGCTGCCGGAAAAAATCCTGGAGCGCTACTGTGAACATAAGCGCAAGGAACATTGGCAGACCGCGAGCGGCAAGGAGCCGCACAAGGCGGAGATGGAGCTTTATTTCGACCGGATATGACCGGATCAAGGAGGGGAAGCGGATGGAACGGGTTCTGATTGTTTCGAGCGCCGAACAAGGGGACGGTTTCTTCCGCGAGCTGCTCCGGAGTGCGGCAGCGCCGGAACCGGCCTTTGTGCGGACAGGCGGCGAAGCGCGCCGGATGCTGCTGCTCGATCCGTTCGAGCTGGTTATCATCAACGCGCCGCTCACCGATGAATACGGCCACGAGTTGGCGGTCCGCTGCTGCGAAGCCACCACCGCAGGGGTGCTGCTGGTCGTGCGGGCGGAGCAGGCCGACGCGGTTTCCCGCAAGGTCGAGGCGGCGGGGGCGTTCGTTGTGTCCAAGCCGGTCAGCCGGGCCGCGTTCTATCAGGCGCTCCGGTTTGTCGCCGCCGCGCGCGGACGGTTGCGCACCCTTCAGGAGGAGAATAACCGGCTCCAACAAAAAATCCTCGAGCTGCGGTTGGTCGACCGGGCAAAATGCGTCCTGATCCAGTATTTGAATATGACCGAGCCGCAGGCACACCGGTATATCGAAAAACAGGCGATGGATCTGCGTCTCCCCAGGCGGGAGATCGCAGAAGAGATTCTCAAGACCTACGAGATGGTAGAATGGGGGCCAGTATGAAACAGACCAAATATATCTTTGTGACCGGAGGCGTGGTTTCCGGCTTGGGGAAAGGGATTACCGCGGCGTCCCTCGGACGGCTGCTCAAGGCGCGGGGCTATAAGGTCGCGGCACAGAAGCTCGACCCATATATCAATGTCGATCCCGGGACGATGAGTCCCTATCAGCATGGGGAGGTATTTGTCACCGAGGATGGCGCGGAAACAGACCTCGATCTCGGGCATTACGAGCGGTTCATCGACGAGGACCTGAACCGGTTCTCCAACCTGACCACCGGCAAGGTCTATTGGAATGTGCTGCAAAAGGAGCGCCGGGGGGAATACCTTGGGCAGACGGTGCAGGTGATCCCGCACATCACCGCGGAGATCAAGTCGTTTATCTATGCGGTGGGCAGCCATTCGGGCGCTGATGTGGTGATCACCGAGATCGGCGGGACCACCGGAGACATCGAGTCCCAGCCGTTCCTTGAGGCGATCCGGCAGGTGGGGCAGGAGGTTGGCCCGTCCAACCGGCTGTTCCTGCATGTCACCCTTGTGCCCTATATCCGTTCGTCGGGCGAGCATAAATCCAAACCGACCCAGCATTCGGTCAAAGAATTGCAGTCGTTCGGGATCATGCCGGATGTGATCGTTGCCCGTTCGGACGAAAGGATTGATCCGGAAGTACTGCGCAAAATCGCGCTGTTCTGCAACGTTCGGGAGGATTGTGTCATTGAAAATCGTACCCTGCCGGTGCTCTACCAGGCCCCGCTCATGCTCGAACATAATGGCTTGGCAAAGACTGTCTGCCGCGCCCTGTCGCTCGATGACCGGTCCCCCGACCTTTCAGAATGGGAGCAGATGCTCGACCGGCAGGCAAACGGCCAAAAGCAGGTGCGGATTGCGTTGGTGGGAAAATACGTCAAGCTGCATGACGCCTATCTTTCGGTGGCCGAGGCGTTGCGTCACGCGGGATGGCAGCTCGGCGTACAGGTGGAGATCGACTGGGTGGACTCCGAGCAGCTCACCCCGGAACAGACGCCAGTACTGCTTGGGCAGGCGGATGGGATCATCCTGCCCGGTGGCTTTGGAAGCCGCGGGATCGATGGAATGATCGAGGCGGTGCGGTATGCCCGCACCTATAAAATTCCGTTTTTTGGAATCTGTCTGGGGATGCAGATTGCGGTGATCGAGTATGCGCGCAGTGTGCTCGGCTGGGCGGACGCGAATTCGAGTGAGTTTGACCAGACAACTGGGCATCCGGTGATTGCCCTTATGCCCGACCAGCATGGAAACCTACCCAAGGGCGGCACCATGCGTTTGGGGGCGTACCCTTGTATTGCGGAAGAAGGTACCCGTCTCGCTGCCGCTTATGGTGAAACGATGCTTTCCGAGCGGCACCGCCACCGCTATGAATTCAACGGCCTTTTCCGGGAGCAGATGGAACAGGCGGGATTGAAGGTCTGCGGGAGATCGCCAGACAACCGGCTGGTGGAGGCGGTCGAACTGCCGGAAGCCAGGTTCCATCTTGGCGTGCAGTACCATCCCGAATTTAAGAGCCGCCCAAACCGTCCTCACCCGCTTTTTACAGCGTTCATTGCGGCCGCGATTGGGCAGGGCGATGTCCGCCGAAGCTGACAGGCGTCATAAAAAGCAGCTTCTCTCGAAAAAAGGGTCTGTGTCGTTAACAGAGACCCTTTTTTGACAGGTTTTATCGACAAGCTGAGGGGCGGGGCCATTGGCCCCGCCCCTCTATTTCAATCCTCGTCTTCGTCCAGATGGGTGCAGCTGTCGCCGTCGTCGAGAATTTCTCCGACCCGCATCCGCCGGCTGCGCTTCATCTCTTCCACCTGCCGGTGGATCAGCTCCTTGACCTCACGCGGCTGCTTGATATTTTTCAGCTCAAGTACGGGGGTGGTCTTATCGGACGAGGCGAGGACCACGCTTCCAACCCTAAAAATCCGTTGTCCGAGTGAGATTTTCAGTGTCAGGTCCCGCACGCGGTAGAGGATGACCTCCTCACTGCATAGGTTCAACAGCCCGGTTTCCATAAAAATACGGTCCTCGGTCAACGCATATTTGGTAAACGAAAGCGGCATCCCCAGAATGCGTTTGCGGTCTTTCCACAGGTAGGTCAACGGCTCCATCAGTTCGCTCCTTTCAGCAGGGTTTCCATCCTCTGCATCGCTTCGATCGTTTTTTGTTGGCTGCCAAACCCAGTTAGACGGAAATACCCTTCGCCATTTTCTCCAAAGCCTGCGCCGGGGGTACCGACGATCGCGGCGTTTTCCAGCAGATAATCAAAAAAGTTCCAGGAATCCATCCGGTTGGGGCACTCCATCCAGAGGTAGGGGGAATGTACCCCGCCGAAAAACCGCACCCCGCAACGCTCGAGCGTTTGCGCCATCACCGCGGTATTCTTTTTATAGTACCCAATCATCTCCTGGGATTGCCGGATTCCCTCCTCGGAAAAAACCGCAGCCGCTCCCCGTTGGATGATATAGGGCACCCCGTTGAATTTGGTAGTCTGGCGGCGGTTCCACATCCGGTTGGGGGACATCCCCTCCCTCTCGAGCGCTTTGGGGATGATCGTATATCCGCAGCGGGTACCGGTGAAACCAGCGGTTTTGGAAAGGGAACAGAACTCGATTGCGCAGCGCTCAGCGCCGGGCAGCTCAAAGATGCTGTGCGGCAGGGTGGGATCACCGATAAACGCTTCATACGCCGCATCAAACAAGAGGACCGCATCCTGTGCGAGCGCATAGTCCACCCAGACGGCGAGCTGTTCCCGGGTGTAGACCGCGCCGGTTGGGTTGTTGGGAGAGCAGAGATAGATCAGGTCTGCCTGAATTTGGGGGTCGGGCATGGGCAGAAACCCGTTTTCGGCGTTGGCATCCATGTAAAGGATCTTGCGCCCGTTCATCAGATTGGTATCGACATAGACCGGATAGACCGGGTCGGGGATCAGGACGGTATTGTCGGGCGAGAATAGGTCGGTGATATTCCCCAAATCACTTTTTGCGCCGTCGCTGACAAAGATTTCGTCCGGATCAAGCTGCACCCCAAAACGGGTATAATAATCCCGGATTGCATCCCGCAGAAAGTCATATCCCTGCTCCGGGCCGTATCCCCGGAAGGTCGACGCGTCAGCCATCTCGTCCACCGCGCTATGCAGGCTGGAGATGACTTTCGGCATCAGCGGGAGGGTCACGTCCCCGATCCCCATCCGGATGATCTCCTTTTCCGGGTGTGCCTGTGAAAATGCGGCGACCCGGTGCGCAATATCTGAAAACAGATAGCTGTCCTTTAGTTGCCGGTAATGCTGGTTGATCTTCGCCAAAACAATTCCTCCTTACAGCCCTTAGAAATCAAGTTCGATCTCCCCATCAAATACATGGGCCGCAGGGCCGCGCATCCGTACAGTGAGATCAGCAGCGCAGGTGATCTTGAGGTCCCCACCGCGCAGATGGACGGTGATCTCCCGATCCGGATCACAGTGGCCATTCAGCACCGCGGCAACCACCGACGCACAGGCGCCTGTACCACAGGCAAACGTCTCTCCGCTGCCCCGCTCCCACACCCGCATCCGAAGCGTTTCCCGGTCGATCAGCTCAACGAATTCGGTGTTGACCCCTTCCGGGAACCGTTCGTGGTGCTCGAACAGCGGCCCAATCGCCGGAAGATCGAGGCTGTCGGGGTCCTCGCAGAAGATGACCGCATGGGGGTTCCCCATCGAGACACAGGTAACCAGATAGACCTCTCCGCGGATCAGCATTGGCTGGCTGATAAAGTCGTCATAATCGGTGACGACCGGGACCGACTTCGCGCGGGTGGACGCTTCCCCCATATCGACCGATACCCAGACTGCCTTCCCGTTTTCGACGGTCAAATCAAGATGTTTGATCCCGCTGCGGGTTTCAATCGTCAGGTCGTTGGTTTTTTCGGTTAACCGGTTGTCGTAAACATATTTTCCCACACACCGGATGCCATTGCCGCACATATTGCTTTCCGAGCCATCCACATTGAACATCCGCATGGTAAAGTCCGCCCGGTCAGAGGGGCAGATCAAGATAAGGCCATCCGAACCCACCCCAAAATGTCGGTCGCTGACCAACCGCGCAACGGCCTCGGGATGTTTCAATTTTTCTGAAAGACAGTTGACGTAGATGTAATCGTTTCCCAGTCCGTGCATCTTTGAAAAGCGAAGCTTCAAGTGGATCCCTCCCGTTGTAAAAGGCTCAGATTTCAATCACATCAAAATGGTTTGAACTTGTCTAAAACTATATCGCAAAACTTCACTGATGTAAAGTGAAAAATGAAGAAACCTCTATTTTAGATAAAAATCAAGCAAAATCCGGGCGGAAATCCGGAAAGATTGCAGCATGTCCTCGGGTTGTACAGGGGGACAGATTGTGGTAGAATAGCTGCAAGGCAGCGATTCTACCGGGTTATGGCCAGAACGATCCGCGGGCAGCCGCCCCGCTCCCGTTCCAACGGCCAATCCTCCCAATCCCTGAGGAGACTGGGGAGGATGAAAAAACAGGCAGAGGTGGTTTGATAGATGAAGAAGATCGAGATTTTCGATTCCACTTTGCGGGACGGGGCACAGAGTGAGAGCGTCTCCTACTCGGTGGAGGATAAACTGAACATCGTGCGCGCGCTCGATGCGATCGGGATCGATTATATTGAGGCGGGCAACCCTTACAGCAATCCGAAAGATGCGGAGTTTTTCCGCCGGAAGGGGGAACTCTTGCTGACCCGCTCCAAGCTGGTGGCGTTTGGTTCCACCCGGCGGCGGGGCGTTCCGGTCGAAGAGGACAAAAACTGTCAGGCGATGCTCGAAGCAGGGGTCGAATGGGTTGCGGTGTTCGGGAAGAGTTCGGAGTGGCAGGCGCGGGAGGTAATCGGGGCGACCCCCGAGGAAAATCTCGAGATGATTGCGGATACCGTCGCCTATCTGGTGCAGGCTGGAAAACGGGTGATCTTTGATGCTGAGCACTTTTTTGACGGCTACAAACAGAACCCCTACTATGCCGCGCAGACCCTTCAGGCGGCCAAAGACGCAGGTGCCCATAAGCTGGTGCTCTGCGACACCAACGGCGGCTGTTTTCCGGATGAGGTCGGGCGGATCACCGGAGATATGGTCCGGCGGTTCCCCGGGATGATCGGGGTGCACTGCCATGATGACACCGGCTGTGCGGTGGCAAACACGATTGCAGCAGTGCAAGCGGGTGCTGACCAGATTCAGGGCACCTATATCGGGTTTGGGGAGCGGTGTGGGAATACGAACCTCTCTACTATGATCGCCGACCTCCAGATCAAGATGGACTATAACTGCATCCCTGAAGACCGTCTGCCCCGGATGACCAAGACCGCCCGGTTTATCTCGGAGGTCTCCAATATGCGCCTGCCTCACTCGATGCCGTATGTGGGCAAGGCGGCATTTGCGCATAAGGGCGGGATGCATGTCGATGGCGTGAAAAAGAACACCGCTGCATTTGAGCATATCAATCCCGAGCTGGTCGGCAACCGCCGCCAGATTCTGCTTTCAGAGGTTTCAGGCCGCACCGCCCTGATGACAAAGATCGTCGATCTGGTCCCGGGGCTATCCAAGGATTCGCCCGCGCTCGCCCGGCTGGTTGACCGGCTCAAGGAGTTGGAATTTGAGGGCTACCAGTTTGAGGCGGCAACTGCCAGCTTCGAGCTGGTGGTGCTCAAGGAACTGGGACGGTTCACCCCCTTTTTCCAGCTGGAGCTGTTCCGGATCATCGGGGAGCAGGACGCTGCCGACCGCCATATGGCATCGGCGCTGGTCAAACTGCGGGTAGATGACCGGTTTGAGATCACTGCCGATGAGGGGGACGGCCCTGTGCACGCCCTCGACCGTGCTCTGCGCAAAGCGCTCGAGGTCTTTTACCCCAGCCTCAACGGGGTGCGTCTGATCGACTACAAGGTGCGCGTCATGGAGGCGGGGCGTGCGACCGCGTCGCTTGTCCGGGTATTGATCGAGTCGTCGGACGGGGAGACGAGTTGGACAACGGTGGGCGTGTCGACCGACATCATCAACGCCTCGATCCGGGCGTTGGTCGATTCGATGGAGTATAAGCTCTATCGTGACCGCACCAGAAATGAAGGAAAAGGAGCGTGACTATGCCGCTGGAAAATGGAGAGGAACGGTGCAGTTGTGTCAGAAAAAATTGTGAACGGCATGGAGACTGCAAAGCCTGCCTTGCGCATCATCAGAAGCAGGAACGTTTCCCACCCTATTGTAAACGGGCGAAACGCGCCAAAAAAATCGAAAAAACCGGGGAACGGTGAAAAGAGCGGATCGGAATAGCCGGCCTCACTCACACTGGCAAACAGGATAGAAATAGAAACAGAGAACCAACCACCTGAATCGGCGGGAGGTTCTCTATCTCTCTGTTCTTGCGGCCCGCCCCATCTTGAAAAAGGGAGCAGGACAGAGGGCCATTTTGCTTGCAAAAAGCCCCCGATTAGCTCCGGACGGCGAGCGGGCTTCAAAGCCCGGCGACCGCCTGATCGAATCTGGGTGCAAGGCCAATCTTGTCGTCACCAAGATGCACCTGGAACTGGTAGATGTCATGCCCTGGGAAATGGTTCGCCTCGATGATAATGGGGCCTTTCTCGGTAAGCGCGACATCCCAGCCAATATAGCCCAATTCGGGAATCCGCATGGCGGCGCGTTTGACCAGCTCGACCGATTCTTTGCAAAACGGGATTTTTGCCCCGACCAGCGTCACACCGGTCAATGGGTGGGTATGATAGGCTTTGCCGTCTTTATCCGCGCCGGGGGTGCAGATTTCCCCGGCCTCCATATCGACGATGACCGCCATCCCTCCGCTGTTGAGGTTGTCCACCCGTTTTCCGTTGCCGATCCGCATGCTGGAAAAGACCAGATGAACCGTGTCGTGGTTTTTGATGGTCACCAGCCGTAACGTATTGACCGAGAGCGGATAGATCTGGCTGACCAGCGGATGCTGCACGATGAAATCTTCGACCAGATATTGTCCGCCCTGCATCAGCATTTCATAAAGGCCAACAATCTGGCTCCCTTCGGACTGTTCGATAAACTCCACCCCGCGCCCACAGGTGCCGTCGAGCGGCTTGGCGACCATCTTCGGATGGGTTTGACAGAACGCCTCGAACCCCTCCTTTCCGCAGACACGCAGGTCAACCCAGTCCCGCCCGTGGAAACCATCGAACCGTTTGAGGAATTCGACCTTGTCCTCGAGCAGATGCCAGTTTTCCCGCGGATTCAGCAGGCTGACATACCGGTTATTCACCCCCCGGGTGATGTAGGTAGCGCGCTGAGCGGCAGTGAGGTTGTAAAACTCAAAGACCAGATAATCCATATAGCCCGCCTGATACCGAAAGCCACAGGAAATAATGTCGGCCAGGGCCGCGAGGGTATTTTTTCCGGTCCGCTCATGGACGGTTTTGGCGGTGCGCACCATCGCGCCATAGTCCATCCCGGCGATCCGTTTGATTAAGTATGTAAGTTTAGGCATGATTTCCAGTCCCTTCAAGCACATTACATCAAAAATAGCCTCTCAAAATAGGAGCGGCTGTTTTGCTTCTGCGCATATTATAACGGAATTGTGGAATGATTTGGTGTAATTGGCCATCGGAACGGAAGCAGGCGGCTGCCCGCGGATGGTTCTGAGCATAATCCCGATATAATAGGCTGCTTTGCAGCTATTATACCTTGTTTTTCGACTTTTTTCAACCAGCTGTTTTTGGATGCAGTAATCTGCCCAGTTCCATGCACCTAATATATGTAAAGCGGATTCCCATAACGACAAAAAGATAGAAAAGAGGTTTTTTCGATGAAAAAATTTTGGATTACAGCATTTTCCCTGATGGCAGCGGTTTCCCTTGCGGCATGTGGTGCAGCGGCCTCCGCCGCCCCCTCTTCTTCCGAAGCGGTTTCCTCTGAAACGCTCTCTTCAGAACCGGCCAAGGAGGAGCCCTCTTCGCCTGCGGCTTCTGCTTCCGGCAGGCTGGAAAAGATGAGCGCCCCCCGTTATGTCGGCGTTGTGGATGATTTTGCGGTCAACGACGCGGGGGAGACGGTGTTGATAATGAAACCGTCCCACGGCAGAGATGGCAATGGGACCCTCAACGTGGCGCTGACCGAGGATACCGCGTACACGATGGAGCATAACTCGATTTCCAACGGTGCAGAACTGGAAATCTTTTATGTCCTGAACGAGCAGAAGGAGGCTGTTGCGGTGCAAATCAACGACGCGGACGAGATCCCGTCTGATCGGGAGAGCCTCTCCAGCCTTGAGATAGAAAAGGAATCGGTAGGTTATGATGGGGTCGTTCTTGACATCTACTTTGATCCCTCAAATCCCAGACAGGGTTCGATTGAGATGATAGACCTTGAGGGGAAGATGCCCTATGTCTTTCACTTCTACGAAGAAACGGCGGTGGAGGGGATCAGCCTGAATGAAATTAAGCCGGACATCGAGCTGCATATCGAGCACAGCCAGATTTCCACCCGCAGCCTGCCGCCGCAGAGCAACGCATTTTCCATCTCCCCTTATCAGTCGGATGTGCAATAAGTAGGGAATATCCTCTCATAAAAGGGACGGCAGTTTGAAACGCTGCCGTCCCTTATTCCAATGATCTGAGCATATTCCGGTATCGCTCCATCTCCTCCTCAGGGACGGTATCAATCACATCCTGTAGCTGCTGGATTGCAAAATCACGTTCTTTGGGCAGATAGGCAGCAATGGGATAAAAATTGGATTTGGAATTTGCAAATAGATGGGTACGTATCTGCAAGTTTTGAATCAGCGTTTGCAGCTCCCGAATTCGTTCCTTTTCCCCGGATGGAACAAAACTTCCTTGCCGTACCATATCGAAAAATTTCGTATGCGGGAAGATGGTAAGCGAGGTGACAGAAATAAAATAGGGGTGGAGCTGGTTGATTAAATTTGCGCTGTTCTCTGCATTCCGAAGACAGGCCCCTTTCCCTGCCAATCCGGTCATATACACAAAATAATATTCGATTTCCGCCGCATCCAATTTGCGGCACTGTTCTAAAATATCCTGTGCGGTGTAGCCCTTATTCGCCAATAAAAGGGTCTCATCCTCTCCGCTTTCGATGCCGATACTCAGCCCATTTACTCCCATAGCCCGCAATTTTTTCAGCTGCCAGAGCTCTTTGTTTTGAATATCCCGTATGCTGGCAAACATGGCGATCGTTTGGCATTTGATTAGGTAGTCCCGGATGGTCAAAAGGTAGGGCTTGAGTTGTTCATAGTGTAGTGCAAATGGATTGGCGCCGGTCAAAAAGAGCCTTCTCGCATAGGGTTGGTATTTTTTGATCTCCGCCAGGTCTTCTTCAAACTCCGACAGTGGTGATAAATGAAATGGTTCCTGCTCATATAGATTACAAAAGTGGCATTTTTGATAGGTACAGCCGGAGGTAAGCTGGATGATACAGGAGTTCGCTTCGTAATTTGGCCTCCATGTCCTTGTTGTAAAGTGCATCAGATGCCCCCTTATAAATGCCGCAGATTTGTGCGGTAATTCCGCAAATCCTCTTCACTTACAGTTTCGATGATCCTATCTAATACAGATAGGATTTTTGCTTTCTCTTTTGGCAGTGTACCTTGGATTTGTATGGGATTGGAGGCCCCCAGCGCACCAAACCAGACAGGAATATCCAGACGATTTACCAATACTTTTAACTCTTTATATTTCTCGATTTCACTTTCTTCCTGCCAGTTCCCTTTTTGGATTTCCCCATAAAGTTCTGAATCGGGGTAAACGGTCAACATACTTGCCCCGATGATTTGCGGATGGAGCTGATTGCAGACCTGTGCGGTCGCTTCGGCGCCGGCTTCCCCTCTGCCTGCACCCGAAATACCAGTGAGGTAAAAGAAATTGTAGTGGATGCCTGCATCATCCAGACGCTTGCACTCGCGCAGAATCTCTTTCGCCAGATAGCCTTTGTGCATGAATGTGAGCGCCTGGTCATCACCCGTCTCAATGCCGATTGTCAGATCGTCATATCCGGCGGCACGCAATTCGAAAAGCTCCTGGTCGCTTTTCAAAGCGACATCCGTTATCCTTGCAAAACAGCCGATGGTCTGGTTGGTTGGAAAATGGGTTTGGATGCGCGCTGCGATCTCGATCAGACGGGATGTTTTCAAGACAAACGGGTTCGCTCCAGTCAAGAAAGTACGCGATACCCGGTGGTCATTCCATCGCTGCAACTGTGCTTTTGCTTCCCGAAGATCTTCCTCGATCGCTTCCAATGATGACATTTTAAATTTGAACGGCAGATCGTTATACAGTGTGCAAAATTTGCATCTGTGGTGGGTACAGCCAGCGGTGACTTCCAGAAGCAAAGAGGACGCCTCATACGGAGGTCTCCATATGGTTCCAGTGTAATGCATGATATCTCTCCTTTTGCCAATTTTTTGTTTTTCAATGCGCTTGACCGGCGTCTGTATCTTAACCATATCCCAATCCGCCGCCCGGTTCAAGTACGGTCTTTTTTTAGGGATAGTATGATTTTGGATACCAAAAACCGTTTTGGCATAAGGCGCTGTGGGGCTTGATTTGACAACAATTTAGAGATATACTCTTGGCAGAAAAGGGGGAGATACGATGTCGGAAAACAAATTCAGCGAGGAAAAGACGATAGCCCGCTGTGTCCCTATGGGCAGATTGCAATCGGTGATAGGCGGAAAATGGAAAATCTTGATTTTGTGGTATGTGGCTTTTTACAAGGTGCAGCGGTTCGGGGAACTGATGCGCCGCTTGGATGGAGTGACGCAGTCCACGCTGACCAAACAGCTGCGGGAGTTGGAGCAGGACGGGTTCCTTCACCGGGAGGTTTACAAAGAAATCCCCCCAAAGGTGGAATATTCCCTGACCGAGCTGGGCGAGAGCTTCCTGCCTGTCCTTCAAACAATGATGGCTTGGAGCGAAGCCTGGCTATGCCCAGATTATCAGAATCCATATCAAACGAATGCATGAAAAAAGCGGAACGACAGACGCCTTGTCGTTCCGCTTTTTTCTCAAACTTCCGGCGGCGGGCACTGCAAATAGGTTTGCGCATCCTGCCGCGCCAGCGCAATGAAATCATTTAAGGCCCGATTCAGCCGGTAATTTTTCGGGTAGGCCACCCCAAACTGAAACCTCGGGTAACCGGGAAGATAAAACCACGCAATATCCCTGTGGTTCGTGACCCGTGATTGCGGCACAATCGAAACACAGATGCCCAATGCAGCCAGTTGTTGCAGGAAGGAGTTGAAGCTGGATTCCATCATGATCCGCGGATGAAACTGCTCCCGCTCAAAGATGGGGTCGATCAGCTCGGTACGCATGGTGGAACTTTTAAGGGCAGTAGCGAATGCCTCGTCCTTCAAGAGAGAGAGGTCGATGATGTTGCAGGGCTGCCGGTCAGCTGGACCTGCAAACCGGGCAACCGGATGGTTGCGCTGCACCCCCAAAAGCAGATTTTCCGCACTCAGCGGGATGTACTCCGCTTCATAGGTTTCCGGCTTCCCGCCAAGGACAAACGCGATATCCAGCTGACCGGTCAGCAGCATATCCAGCATTTCTGGTACCAGGAGCTGATGGCACTGGATCGAGATGCCGGGGTACTTTTGATGGAACGGCGGGTAGATGCGCGCGAACATATCCGAGCTGTGTTCGAAGGTCAGCCCCACATGGTAAGAACCGATGTGGCAGTTGGCAAGGTCCTGTAACTGGGCATAGGTGGATTGCCGCAGTGCAAGCATCTGCTTTGCGGCGTCCAGATAGACCCGCCCAGCCTCGGTCGGCTCCATATGGCGGCGGCGACGGTTGAAAAGCGGGATACCCAGCTCCTTTTCCAGCTTGAGCAGCTGCTGGTTGAGCGCGGATGGGGTGATGAACAGCCCCTCGGCGGCGTCGCTCATAGTTCCATATTTTTCAATCGCAACGATGTATTCCAGCTGTTTTAAGTCCATTGCACATGGCTCCCTTCCGATTATGCATACAGGTTCTAAAGGACGTTGGCAAAAAGATAGAAAAAACAGGATGAAATTTATACCATTTCACAATCAATCGTTCCGGTTTTATCAATTTGACAAATGGTCGCCGAAGTGATTTATGCAAATTGCGTATGGATTTCAGGAAGAAGCAGGAACTATTAGAAAAACTTAATGAAAAACTAAATTTAATTAACTTTACTTATTCATATAGGGATTTTATAATAAAACCGCAGCGTAAAAGGAGAGAAACTGGTCAAAAAGCTTGCACAATCAAATGAAAGAGGAGGAGGAATTTTTTCATGTCATTTTTGAAATGGCTTGACAAGAACTTCGAATATGTTTGCCTGGCGTTCTTCCTGGTGATCATGACAGTTCTGTCGTTTGCGAATGTAATCCTAAGGTACTGTTTCAAGAGTCCGTTGGGATGGTCGGACGAAATCTGCTGCTATTGCCTTGCACTGAGCGCATTCTTCTGCCTGTCCTGCTCGATCCGGCATCGCAGCGCCATCCGGGTGGATACTGTGACAGTGCTCCTGCCCAAAACAGTGCAGAACATCCTGAACTATATCTGCAACCTCATCATGATCGTTTTTATGGGCTTTTGCATCAAAGGCGGCCTGGAGGTCGCAGCGAATGCGGCGAGCGTCAACCAGAAAAGCCCGGCGTTGCAGATCCCGGTTGCGGGGCTATACAATGTCATGACCTTCTGTTTTGCGCTCAGCATCTTCCGGCTGGTCCAAATCATGGTTCTCGATTTTAAAGGCGTAAAGGAGGAGGAAGCATAATGACAATCGGTTTGTTCCTGCTTCTGTTGGCGGTCTTTCTGGTGATCTCCCTGCCGGTAGGCGGCGTGTTCGGCTTGCTTGCGATGCTGCCCAACCTGCTCGGCGGCCTCAACTATGGCCCCTCGGACGTGGTACGCGGCATGTTCTCGGGTATGAACAGTTTCACGCTGCTGGCGGTTCCGCTGTTCATGGTTTCCGGTATGATTATGGCGGAGGGCGGCCTCTCCAAGCGGCTGTTCGACTTCTTCGCCTACTTTATCGGCAATAAGCGTGCAGGCTTCCCCTGTGCGGTGGTCGTGACCTGCATGTTCTATGCGGCGATTTCCGGTTCTTCTCCGGCGACGGTTTCCGCAGTCGGCGCCATGACGATCCCGTTCCTGGTGGAGATGGGCTATGATCTGGTGTTTGCAACCTCGATCGTGACAGTGGCCGGCGGCCTGGGCGTAATCATCCCGCCCTCGATCTCGTATATCATCTACGCGGCCGCGGCGAATACCTCCCCGTCGTCGTTGTTTATCGCTGGTATCATCCCTGGCGTGTTGATCGGCGTTGCACTGATGGTCTACTGCTACATCTATTGTGTACGCAAGGGAGAGGACCGCGAGAAGCTGATGGCGAACTACCAAACCATCCGCGCAAAAGGGTTCCTTCCGCTGTTTAAAGAGAGCTTCTGGGCGCTGCTGACCCCGGTGGTCATCCTGGGCTGCATCTACTCCGGTATCTGCTCCCCGACCGAAGCAGCGGTGATCTCGGTCATTTATGGTCTGTTGGTCTGTATTTTTGCCTATAAGACCTTGAGCTTCAAAGACCTGGGACGGGTATTCATCTCCGGCGCAAAGACCTATGTAAATATCCTGTTTGTGATTGCGGCGGCGAATGCGTTTGCGCGGGTTATGACCCTGCTGCGCTATCCGCAGACGATCTCCAAGGCCGTACTCAGCGTGACCGATAATAAGATTGTCATCCTGCTGCTGATGAATGTTATCATGCTGGTTTGCGGTATGATTATCGACAACATTCCGAACATCATGATCCTGACCCCGATCCTGCTTCCCATTGCGACCGCTGTCGGCGTAGACCCGGTCCACTTCGGCATCATCATGACTGCCAACCTGGCGATCGGTATGGTCACACCGCCGATGGGCATCAACCTGTTTGTCGCCTCCGGCATGACCAAAATCCCAATGATTAAGCTGGCAAAGGCAACCATCCCGTTCCTGATTGCGTTCCTTCTCTGCCTGCTGTTGATTACCTTCTGCCCACCGTTAAGCCTGATGCTGGTTTAATCATCTGTTCCAGAGCGTAAAAGGTTCCTGCCTTTTCTATTATACCAAACAAAAGGAGAAAAAACTATGAAAAAAGTAATTGCTTTGACACTTGCTCTTTCTGCTGCCCTGAGTCTGGCGGCATGCGGATCGTCCGGTTCCACCAGCAGCGCGGCCCCGGCAGCTTCTTCCCCGGCGGCGGCATCCTCCGAAGCTGCTCCCGCGGCCACTGGTGAGGACTATGGCACCTACAGCTGGACCGCGGCAATGACGGTTGCGGAGACCACCACCAACTATAAGATGGTTGAGAAGTTCAAACAGCTGATCGAGGAAAAATCAGGCGGAAGCATCACGGTGGACATCTATCCCGGCGGACAGCTCGGCAACACCACCGAGTTTACCGAGGCGGTTGTCGCGGGCTCGATCGACATCGGCACCGGCATGACCACCGACCTGGTGGACTTTGTACCCGAGATGGGCCTGTTCGATATGCCCAACCTGTTCAGTGATGTGCAGCAGATGCGTTCGGTGCTTTCGAGCGACTACGCCTCCACCACCCTGAACAGCTATTGCGAGACCGCGGGCGTCCATATGCTGGGCTATTCCGACGCGGGCTTCCGTCAGCTGAGCACCAACAAAGCGGTGAATTCTCTGGCTGACCTGCGCGGGCAGAAGATCCGCACCATGACCAACAACTACCACATCGCTTACTGGAATGCACTGGGCGCGGCGGCTACCCCGATGCAGTTTACCGAGGTGTTCATGGGCCTGCAGCAGGGCAGCATCGATGGGGAAGAGAACCCCTATATGAACATCGTGGGCAATAACTTCCAGGAGGTTCAGAAGTACATCGTTGAGACCAACCACCTTGGCCACATCATCACCTTCTTCATGAGCAACAGCCTCTATCAGAGCCTGCCCGAGAACACCCGCGCACTGGTTGACGAGTGTGCAGCCGAAGCGGTAGCATTTGCCGCCGGCACTGCTGACGAGGAGATCAAGACTGATAAACAGGTCTGCATTGACGCTGGATGCGAGATCCTCACCTTCAGCGACGAGGATATGGCAGCCCTGAAAGAGCAAGCCCAGGTCGTTTATGACATGGTTCGTGAAAATCTGGGGGACGAGAAGGTGGACGGACTGCTGGAAGCGATTGCAGCAGCCTGAAATCCTAAGATGGAACAAAAGGGGCGCGCTGGATCAGCCGCCCCTTTTACGGTTCCAGACCCCTTGGAGCCTGTATTCAAAACCGTTTGATACCGTCTGGACAGGCCTTTTGCCTATGCAGCGTCCCCGATTATGAATACAGTTTTTTACAACTGCTGGACTGGAAAGGAGCATTTCTTTGGACTTTTTAATCAAGAATGGGCTGGTCTACGACCCGGCCCAAGCGCGGTTGGAGCGTCGGGATGTGGCGTTGGCAGATGGGAAGATCGCCCGGCCTGATCCGCAGAGGAATTACCGGCAGGTGATCGATGCAGAAGGCTGCATCGTGACCACCGGGCTGATCGATTATCATGTACATTATTTCTACCGCGGCACCGAAAACGGCGTAAATCCAGATGCAAACGCTTTCTGCTGCGGTATCACTACAGCGGTGGACGGCGGGAGCTGCGGTGCGGGTGCCTATGAGCTCTACCAGCGTACGGTGATGGCATCCAGCGACGTGCGTATCCTAAACTGCCTTTTGGTGGCGTCCGGGGGGCAGGCGACCGACCAATACCCGGAAAACCTCGACCCGGCCTTCTTTGATGAGGAAAAGATACTCCGCCTGTTTCAGAAGTATCCAGATAACTTGGTGGGGCTGAAAACCCGGATGTCCAATGGGATCGTCGCCCGGGAGCAGGCGGAAGATTCCTTGCTGCGCACCATCGAGATTGCCGAAAAAGCGGGGACGCGGCTGGTGGTGCATGTAACCAATCCGGTACTGCCGCTGGACCGGCTAGCGGCGATGCTCCGCCCTGGCGATGTGATCTGCCATATCTACCAGGACCGTGGAGGGCATACCTGTCTGGATGCACAGGGGAAGGTGCTGCCCGGCCTGCTGGAGGCGCGAGATCGCGGCGTACTGTTTGACGCCTCCAACGGGCGCAGCAACTACGATCTGGAAACCTGCCGGAAAGCGGTGGCGCAGGGATTTGTGCCGGATGTGATCAGCAGCGATATCAATGCTTCCAGCAGTTTTTTACAGCCGCTGCACAGCCTGCCGCGCATCCTGTCCAAGTTTTTGGATTTTGGTATGAGCCTGCCACAGGTCCTCGATGCGGCGACGGCTGCACCAGCCCGCTTAATTGGCCGGCCTTCTCTGGCGAGCATGGCCGAAGGGACCGAGGCGGATGTCTGTATTCTGCGGCTGAAGGAAAAAAAGATCTCCTATGAGGACATCAATGGGAACCGCTTTGAGGGCAACAAGGTGCTGGTGCCGATGATGACCTTCAAAGGCGGCGTGTGCAAATTCTGTCAGGCAGATTTTTGTTAAGAACCCGTATTCACAACCGTTTGACGCCGTCTGAACGGGCATTTTTCCGACCTGCTGCGTTGAAAAACCTTGCAATACACA
>JAETRV010000046.1 GCA_021770005.1 Anaerotruncus sp.
GATAGTCCAGAGGACAAAAATAAGACCCTGCGCCGTCAGACGCAAGGTCTTATTTTTCTATGGCGTAGGCTAGTGTTTATTGCCCTGAACAGGATAAATCACATTGCCCTACGACAAAAAACTCACTCCCACTCAATGGTTGCGGGGGGCTTACTGGTGATATCGTACACGATTCGGTTGATTCCACGCACCTCATTCACAATACGGCGACTCGCAAGGTCGAGAACCTCATAAGGGATTCGAGCCCAATCGGCGGTCATAAAGTCGGTGGTGGTGACGCCGCGCAAGGCGAGGGTATAATCATAGGTGCGACCGTCTCCCATGACGCCGACCGAACGCATATTGGTCAAGACGGCGAAATACTGATGGATATCGCGTGTCAAACCGGCATTGGCGATCTCTTCGCGGAAGATCCAATCGGCATCCTGCAAGATAGCGATCTTTTCCCGGGTAATCTCTCCGAGAATACGGATTGCAAGCCCAGGACCGGGGAACGGCTGCCGGTCGACCAGATAGTCGGGGAGGCCAAGCTCACGCCCGAGCGCCCGGGTTTCATCTTTAAAGAGCAGACGAAGCGGCTCAATGATCTCCTTGAAATCAACATAGTCCGGAAGACCGCCAACATTGTGATGACTCTTGATGACAGCGGCCTCCCCAGCACCTGACTCGATCACATCAGGATAAATGGTACCTTGCGCCAAAAAGTCCACCTGACCAATCTTTTTCGCTTCTGCCTCGAAAACCCGGATAAATTCCTCACCAATAATTTTCCGTTTCTGTTCTGGGTCACAGACACCCGCAAGCCTGCTGAGGAACCGATCCTTGGCATCCACGCGCACGAAGTTCAAATCCCGGTTTCCGAATGCGGCTTCTACCTCATCTCCTTCGTTTTTCCGCATCAGTCCATGGTCGACAAAGATGCAGGTGAGCTGGTTTCCGACCGCTTTGGAAAGCAGGGCAGCAGCGACAGAAGAGTCTACGCCGCCCGAAAGCGCAAGCAGGACTTTTCCATCCCCAATTTTTTCCCGCAGGGAAGCGATGGTGGTACGCGCATAATCGCCCATGGTCCAGTCTCCCGCCGCACCGCAGACCTCATAAAGGAAGTTGCGGAGCATCGCAATTCCGTTTTCAGAGTGGAGTACTTCCGGATGGAATTGCAGCCCATAGAGCTTTTTACCGGGATTCTGCATGGCGGCGGTCGGACAGGAACCGGTATGTGCGGTGCTGGTAAATCCCTCGGGCAGCTGATCGATGTAGTCGGTGTGGCTCATCCAGGAGATCCCTTCGGCGGGCAGCCCACGGAAGAGGACGCAATCGGTGTTGTAGGCAGTATGCGTTTTGCCATACTCCCGGGAGTCGGGGCTGGTGACATGCCCGCCCAGCGTATGGGCCATGAGCTGGACGCCGTAACAGATTCCGAGCACCGGTACGCCGGCCTCAAATATCTGGGGATCAATCTGCGGAGCGTCTTCAGCATAGACACTGTTCGGCCCGCCAGTAAAGATAATGCCAATCGGCTGTTTTGCAAGGATTTCCGAAAGCGGGGTTTGGTATGGCAGGACTTCACAGTAAACCGAGCATTCGCGCACGCGCCGCGCGATCAACTGGTTATACTGCCCGCCAAAATCGAGGACGACAACCGTCTGATGGTTCATAAAGCACACTCTCTTTTCATCAATAGTTAAGATAACCTACACAAAAACGTTGCTTTTATTCTGCCATAAAGCCCAATAAAAAACAAGCCTCTGTTGCCGATATTTTTCGATTTTTTGGGAAAACTGTTCTTACGCTTAAAAATTCTGAATCCGGAAACCTGCCGGAAGAACGGAGGCTTTATGCAGAAACAAATTGGCGCAATTCTCGCCGCATTAGGTTTGATTTTATTCTGCGGGCTGCGGGTATCCGCGGCGGACGGGCAGCGGGTAGTAAATTTCCCAGCCGGATCGGGACTGCATCGTTGGAATCTGGAAGAATTAGAACAGGGGATTGGCGGGCCGTTTGATGCGCTTTGCGTCTCACTGCCTCCTGATGAAAGGATGGCTGTGCTCTATCTGGACGGGATCCCGCTCGAGCCATACCGGGTCATCACCCGGGAACAGGCAGGGCGGGTTCAGATGTTTGCAGCATCGAGCCGGGCGTCGGTGCCGGTGGGAATCCTGGCATTTCCCGGCGCGAATGTAACAGAGGTTTATCGGATCCGGAGTATAAACCCGCGTTTTTCGTAAATACTAGGAACTACCAAATCAAAGAAGGAGGGGAACTGTTTTGTTGGATAAGATCGCATTGATCCTAGCGATCGTCGGAGGGCTGAACTGGGGCCTGATGGGCATCTTTCAGCTCGACGCGGTTGCGTGGCTGTTCGGCGGGCAGGGGAGCATCTTCAGCCGGGTTATCTATACGCTGGTTGCACTGGGCGCGATCTGGTGCGTGTCTCTGCTGTTCCGTCCCGAGCCGCGAAGCAACAATCGATAGTTTTACAGGCAAGCCCTGAAACGAATCACACAACAGCCCCCTCTGGCGCAAGAAAGCAAACTTGCATCAGAGGGGGCTGTAACTGTAATAAAAGGGCAAGGAAGGCTCCATCTCAATCGATCAGATGTTTTGAACGCCACTTTCCGCTTTTCCAGCGAAAGAACGAGACCACCCCGCGAAAAATTTCGTCCGAAGCCATTGCAATCCAGACGCCGGGCAGGCCCCATCCGAGTACAACGCCAAGCAGATATCCGCCGCCCGCAGCGACAACCCAGACAGTGGTGACATTTAGGCAGATGGGGAAACGGATGTCGCCCGCAGTTTGCAGGGAACGGAAGAGGACGATATTGGCGGCGCGCCCCAGCTCGAGGAAGATTTCGATGCCCATGATAATCTTACACATGCCAAGCACCTGGGGATCATTGGTGAACAGCCCAAAGAGCGGACGGCAAAATAGATAAAGGGAAAGAGAGATCACGAACGAAACCCCCATTGCGCCCCAGAGAGTCGCGTTGACCCGTTTATCGGTTTCCTCGATCCGGCGCGCACCCATCAGATAGCCGACGACAATCTGGGTTGCTTGTGCAATCGCCGAGGCATAAATATAGGAAAGCATTGCGAACATATTGCAGTAGACGCGAGAGGTGATGACATAGACCGGCAGCGAGTTGCAGACCGTCTGAATGACAATCTGGGTCAGGTTGTAGGAAACGCTTTCGCCGCCGGAGGGGATACCAATTTTCAACAGTCGCTTGAGATGGTCAAAGGGAAAAGGGCGAAGATGCCGCAGCGAGAGCGGGGTGTGGATATGCCGGCGGAAAAGGTTCAAAATCAGGAACACCCCGGCCAGACGGGAAAGGTCGCTTGAGACCGCCGCGCCCACGATGCCCAAAGCGGGAATCGGACCAAATCCATTGATGAGGACGAGGTTGCCGCCGATGTTGATCAAGTTGATGATGATCGAGATAAACATGGTCTGACGGGTCAAGCCGTTTGCGCGGAAGAAGGCCACAAAGGTCAGGTGGAGCGCTTGAAGCGGCATCCCAAGCCCGATGATCCGCAAATAGGCGCAGGCCTCCCGCATGAGCAGTTCTGGGACCCCCATCAGCCCGAAGATCTGCCGTGGAAAGACAGCCAGCCCAAACCCGATGGCGAGGGAAAAGAGGAAATTGACCAGCAGGGAAACGGTGTAGGTCTGGGCAACCCGTTCGGTGCTGCCCGCCCCGATATATTGGGTGACAAGGATCGTTGCCGCCATACAGATTACTGAAAACGAGATCACCAGCAGGGTGGTAATGACATTGGCGTTGCCGATTGCAGCGACAGCGGTTTCGGAGGTTTTGGCAACCATGATCTGGTCCACATTGCTGACAAGCATCTGCAAAACCAGCTCGACAAAAATCGGCCATGTTAGCCCCACCAGATAGCGGCGGGAATTGATTTTCTGAAAATCGTCCATTGGGCATATCCCCATTCTTAACGAAATTTGTATGCTAGATATTATACAGACTGCACATAGGAAGTCAATGACTTTATTGCAATAAATACAAATCCCCGAAACAAAATGTTTTATGAAACTTGACAATAGCGGCAACTTTTTCTATGGTATTCTGTCGCAGCAGTCAGATGAGGGAATGACAAGCAGGAAAGCGAAGAAGACAGCTTTTGCAGAAACGCAGAAGCTGTTTTCTTTTTTCCAAAATTGCTTGACAAATGATACTATACATCATATAATATAGGCAGCGACAATGCTATACATTGTATAATATTATTTACAGGAGTGGTTGCATGGTTTTTCAGCTTGGCTCGGCGCTGCTCGACGCCTGCGTACTTGCAACGCTCAACCGGGGGGACGCTTACGGCTATGTCCTGACCCAGACGATCAAATCGGTCGTCGAGGTTTCGGAGTCGACGCTCTATCCGGTTTTGCGCAGGCTGCAAAAGGACGGCGCGCTGACCGTCTATGATGAGCCGTTCAACGGAAGGAACAGGCGGTACTACCGCCTAACCGAGGTTGGCAGGGAACGGCTGGCGCGGTATGTTTCGGAATGGGAGGCATTCCAGAAGGGCGTGGACAAACTGCTTTTAGGGGGTATTGGGGATGACCAGGAATGAATTTATGTTTCAGCTGCGCACCAAGCTCAAGCGGCTGCCGCAGAGCGATGCGGAGGATGCAATCGCCTACTATCAGGGCTACTTTGACGATGCGGGCCCGGAAAACGAACAGGCAGTGATCGAGGAACTGGGGTCCCCGTCCGAAGTAGCGGGCAAGATCATCAGCGAATTCGCGTTTAAGCAGCTCGAAAACCAACCGGCCGCCAAAAAAGGGTTTGGAACCGTCGGCTGGGTGGTGTTGGCGATCCTCGCGTCACCGATTGCGCTGCCGGTTGGAATTGTAATCCTGACGGTCTTTTTTTCGGCGATTGTCGCGGTGCTCTCGGTGCTCTTTGCGGTTGGATTTACCGGCGTGGTGGTCGCCGGAGCTGGTATCCTTTCCGCGGTGGTCGGCGTCACCAGCATCATGACCAGCCCGGCCAATACCCTTTATTTTGTGGGGGCGGGGATGGTAGCGCTTGGAATCGGGGCGGCGATCCTCTGGCTGACCGTTTGGGTTGGGCGGCTGGCAGTCGTTGGAATCTCCCACTTGGTAGCAAAATGGATGAAACGGAGGGCGTAACAGATGAAAAAAACAACAAAGGTATTTTGGAGCATGTGCGCAGCATTGGTCGTGATGGGCGGCGTCTTTATGACAGCGGGCGCGGTCATGGGGGCAAGCCGTTCGATAGAGATCGGAAGAGACTGGGGAACAGGTTTTACCAATTACCACATCGACGAGCAGGCTCTTCCGGCGTTCCAGAAAATAGACATTGGCGTAATTGCGGCAGACATCGAGGTGGTACCATCAAACCACTACGGCCTGAAGCTCGACCTTGACGGACGCAGCAACGAGACCAAACTGGTCTGGTCGGTAACAAACGGGGTTCTGGAGGTGAAAGAGGAGCACGAAGAAGGCTATTTCGGATGGTTTGACCCGGCTGCTTGGGTTTCGTTTTTCTCGGAGTGGAGGCAGAGCAGGACGTTCATTCCCAAAGGAGAAATCTTTGTTTACCTGCCGGCGGGCGCCCAGATGGAGCGGATCAGCCTTGCGACGGTAGATGGGGAGTTGATTGCTTCCGGGCTTCAAGCGAATGGGTTTGTAAGCTCAAGCGTTTCGGGCGATGTGGAGCTTACAAACTGTAAATTCAGTTCGACCGAGCTGAACTTGGTCGATGGGGATGTAGAGGTCAAGGATTCCCACCTCGGCCGCACAACCATAGATACAGTTTCCAACGATATCAAATTGGAACGGGTGACGACCGATAGCTTTTCCTACAATGCGGTGGACGCCGACCTGTACTTTAGCGGGAAACCGCTCGGGGAAACCGAGATCACTGGGATTTCCGGGGATATAGAGTTTGAGATCGACGGAAACCGAGGGGACTACCGGATTGAAACGGAGGAAGGTAAGAAGCGGGTGAAGGTCTACGACGGTTCGGGCGGCGAGGTGCAGGAGGCACCCGGGCAGCCCAACCGGATCAGCATTTCTACCATGGGCGGGGAATGCAAGATTCGGTTCCGGTAATTTGTTCACAAATTATACTTGATTTTCCCAACAGGTTGTATTATAGTGTAGTTAGCACTCGAAATAAATGAGTGCTAACTACATCTGTTTTTAAAACATTTTGAAGATAAAGGATGGATTGTTCTATGCAGACCAAACAGTTTCAGGCGGAATCCAAACGCCTGCTCGACCTGATGATTAACTCGATCTATACCCACCGGGAAATCTTCCTGCGTGAGCTGATCTCCAACGCTTCCGACGCGATCGACAAGCTCTATTATCATTCGCTGTCGGACGGCGCAACCGGCCTCTCCCGCGCAGATTTCGCGATCAACCTCGCGGTGGACAAGGAAGCCCGCACCCTGAAAATCACCGATAATGGCTGTGGCATGACCGCCGAAGAGCTGGAAAGCAACCTCGGCACCATCGCAAAGAGCGGTTCGCTGGCATTTAAGCAGGAGAACGAGAAGAACGAAGAGATTGACGTGATCGGGCAGTTCGGCGTCGGGTTCTATTCGGCGTTTATGGTCGCGTCCTGTGTCACTGTGGTGAGCAAACCGTTTGGTTCGGATCAGGCGTTCCGCTGGCAGTCGTACGGCGCGGATGGCTACACGATCGAGGAATGTGAGAAGGATGGGCATGGCACCGAAATTACGCTGGTCATCAAGGAAAACGAGGGCGAGGAGAGCTACGACGAGTTTCTCGAGCCGCACCGGCTTTCGGGCATCGTGAAAAAATACTCCGACTATATCCGCTACCCGATTCGGATGGATATGCCTGCAACCCGCGTCAAGGAGGGCAGCCCGGAGGACAAGCCCGAGTATGAACAGTATACGGTGAACGAGACGCTTAACAGCATGGTGCCGATCTGGAAGAAGAGCAAATCCGAGGTCACCGATGAGGATTACAACAATTTCTATAAGGACAAATTCTTTGATTATCAGGACCCGGTGCGGGTGATCCACAGCAGCACCGAGGGTGCCGCGACCTACAATGCGCTGCTGTTTATCCCGGCCCGCGCGCCTTACAACTATTACAGCCGCGAGTATGAGAAGGGGCTCCAGCTCTATGCCTCCGGCGTGCTGATTATGGAGAAGTGCGCGGACCTGCTGCCCGATTGTTTCAGCTTTGTAAAGGGCCTGGTCGATTCGCAGGATTTGAGCCTGAACATCTCCCGTGAGATGCTCCAGCACGACCGCCAGCTCAAAATTATTGCAGGGCGGTTGGAAAAGAAAATCCATTCCGAGCTGCTCTCGATGCTCAACAACGAGCGGGAAAAATATGAGGAGCTGTTCAAAAACTTCGGCTTGCAGCTCAAATACGGTGTTTATAACGAATTTGGCGCAAAGAAAGACCTGCTTTCCGACCTGCTGCTCTTCTGCTCAAGCAAGGAGAAAAAGTTGGTTTCGCTCGCCGAGTACACCGGCCGGATGGGGGAAGGGCAGAAATATATCTATTATGCCTGCGGCGAAACGGTGGATAGGATCGACCGCCTGCCCCAGACCGAGCGGATCAAGGACAACGGCTTTGAAATCCTCTACTTGACCGACGATGTGGACGAGTTTGCGCTCAAGATGCTCCGGGCGTTCGATGGCAAGGAGTTCCGTTCGGTTTCGGACAGCGACCTCGGGTTGGAAAACGAGCAGGAGAAAGAGGAGACCAAAAAGCAGAACGAGGACAACAAAGAGCTGCTCGACTTCCTCAAGGAGTCGCTGGATGGAAAGGTGAAGGAGGTCCGGATTTCGGATAAGCTCAAATCGCATCCGGTCTGCCTGAGCAGCGGCGGGGAGATCACCCTTGAGATGGAAAAGGTGCTCAACTCGATGCCTGGTTCAGAGAAACAGATCAAGGCCGATCGGGTCCTGGAGCTGAACCCGTCCCACCCAGTGTTTGCGACGCTGCAAAAACTCTATGCCGAAAACAGGGACCGAGTGAAATCCTATGCGGGGTTGCTCTATGCGCAGGCAGTGCTGATCGAAGGGATGTCGCTTGATGACCCGGTGGCCTTCTCCAATGCGGTTTGTGATCTGATGTCAGAAGCGTAAAAAATCATCAGAACTGTAAAAAATAACAGGATATTTTTTGACTGGCGGATGGTCTCACAGATAAAAGTGGACTAGCTGCCAGCTTTCTTTTTGTGGAATATCACCTTTTTTATTATTTGACCTCAAGAATCTGTGTCGATCGCTTGCAGGAACCGCATATTTTGTGGTATCTTAGTATATGGGTACGTGGGGGTATGACCGCGTTTGCGTGATTACAGGCCCTGAGCCGCCAAATAGCGGATTGCATGGAAACTGCTTTGGCGGTATCATAAAACTAGGGGATAGAATCCCCACTTCTTCTGCGAGAAAAGATCCGGATATCTTAACAAAACAGGACGGTTACACAACCTGTAGCGCCATATCTATGTATGATTCACCCCGAATTTAATTTCGTTTCATCGACTCACTTTATTATATAGAAGGAAGGGAACCCCATTTGCAGCACATGCAGAAGCAGAAAATCCTGATTGTGGATGACTCCGAGATGAATCGTTCGATCCTTGCAGATATGTTGGGGGAGGAGTATGAGATACTGGAGGCGGAGGACGGCGTACAGGCGGTAGCAGAGCTTCAGAAGTACGGAGCGGAGTTGTCGCTTGTCCTGCTCGATATCGTAATGCCCGAGATGGACGGGTTCGGCGTGCTGTCAGTGATGAATAAGCGCCGTTGGATCGAGGAAATCCCTGTCATCATTATCTCTTCAGAAACCCGCTCTTCCCATATGGAGCGGGCGTTTGAGATGGGAGTCACCGATTTTATCAGCCGTCCGTTTGATGCGCTGATCGTTCATCGCCGGGTGGTCAATACCATCCTGCTCTACGCCAAGCAGAAAAAGCTGGTGGGGCTGGTAGCGGATCAGATTTATGAAAAAGAGCAGCGCAGCAGCCTGATGATCGATATCCTCAGCCAGATCGTAGAGTTCCGGAACGGGGAAAGTGGGCTCCACGTGCGCCATGTCCATCTCCTATCCGAGCTGATGCTCAAAGAGCTGATGCAGATGACCGACCGCTACAAGCTTTCCCGGGCGGATATCTCGCTGATCAGCACTGCCTCGGCGCTGCATGACATCGGTAAAATTGCGATTGACGAGGCAATCCTGAACAAGCCCGGCCGGTTGACCCCCGAAGAGTTTGAGGTGATGAAAACCCATTCGATGATCGGCTCGAACATGCTCAAAGAGATGCCGATCCACCAAAACGAACCGTTGGTCAAGGTTGCCGCTGAAATCTGCCGCTGGCATCACGAGCGGTATGATGGGCGGGGCTATCCAGATGGGCTGAAAGGGGACGAAATCCCCATCTCCGCCCAGATTGTAGCGCTGGCCGATGTTTACGATGCTCTGACCAGCGACCGGGTCTATAAAAAGGCGATCCCGCACGAGGAAGCGGTGCAGATGATTCTGGATGGACAGTGCGGCACCTTCAATCCGCTGCTGATGGATTGCCTAACGAATGTCTCCGAGACCATCCAGCGGGAGTTGAGCAACGATTCCCCGGATCGGATGAGCCAGCGGGAGATGCGTAATATCGCGGATGAGATGGTCCGCCACGAGGAGTTGGCAGCGTCTGAGCGGACCCTCTACCTGCTCGAGCATGAGCGGATGAAATACAGATTCTTTGCGCAGATGACACAGGAAATCCAATTTGAATATACAGTGTCGCCTTCTATGGCGACCATTACCCCCTGGGGTGCAGAACATCTGGGGCTGGATGAGCTGATCATGGACCCGCTCAACGATCGGAGGGTTCTTTCGCTGCTCAAAGAGGAGGACTGGAAACGGGTAATTGAAACGTTGCACGCTACTACCATTGAGAACCCAATGGCAACCCACGTCTGTAAGCTCAACAACAACGGAAGATGGCGGTGGTCGCGGATTATTACCCGGTCGATCTGGTCGGCGGACGATCCGCCCCAGTATACAGGGATCATCGGGAAGGCGATTGATATCCACGATTCCCAGACAAAGATGGATACGCTTGAGCGGATGGCCTCTCACGACCAGCTTACCGGCCTGCTGAACCATGTCAGCGCGAAAAAGCAGATTGTGAAGCGGATGGAGACCAATACGGACAGCCAATTTGCTTTGGTGATCTTTGACCTGGACCATTTCAAGTTTTTCAATGACAACTACGGGCACGACTTTGGTGACCGTGTTTTGGTCCATATGGCGGAAAAACTGCGCCAGAGGATCCGAAAATGCGACATCGCTGCCCGAATTGGCGGGGATGAGTTCCTGATCTTTCTGGAATACCGGGACGATTTAGAGCCGATTATTAAGCGGATCTTCTCGTTCCTCTCCGGAAACTATGGGAATCTGGATATTTCAGTCAGCATGGGGATCGCAGAGGCATCCCTGCTCGGAGCGGATTATGATTCCCTGTTCCATGCCGCCGATCAAGCGCTGTATACGGTAAAACGCAATGGCAGAGGATACTATCGCTTCTATAACAACATGATGCGGGATGTGCTTTCCCAAATTTCCCCGATTGAAAGCGATAGAGAGCTATCTGTCCACCATCATCTGGACGAATCTGCCGAAGGAGCGGCTGAAGAGGAGGATGCCAAATGACACTACAGGAATGTTACGCAATGTTTGGCGGGGACTACGAAGGGGTGGTATCCCGCCTGCGTAGCGAAAAGACAGTGAAAAAATTTGCGTTGAAATTTCTGAATGACAAGAGCTATGAGCTGCTTTGCAGTTCACTCGAAGCAGGCGCATATGAGGAGGCGTTCCGCGCATCCCACACGCTGAAGGGGCTATGCCAGAACCTGGGATTCAGCAGGCTTCTGGAATCGAGCACCCGTCTGACCGAAGCGTTGCGGTATGGGTGGAGTGCGGAAGCGGCCGGTCTGGTAGACGAGGTAGCGGACGACTACCGGCAGGTCGCCAGGGCGGTCCAGCAGCTGGAGGAATGAGCTTATCCTGCCAAATACAACCTTTTGAGGTGATTTTTTTTGAAAAATGAAACGACTCGGTTTCTCAAAACCAGTCTGATAATGGTGCTGACCCTTTGTGTGGTAACGTTTACGGGGCTGACGGTGATTATGAGCCGCAAGAGCTCTGAGACGATCAGCAGGGTGGGTTTGACCTATATGGCAGGGATGAGCCAGCAGCTTTCCCAGCACTTTTCAACCACGATGCAGCTGCGCCTGGAACAGTTGGAGGCTCTGGTGGAGACGATCCCGCCTGATAAAGCTGTCAGTATAGACAGCCTGCGGGAAGAACTGGCCTATAACGCACGAATCAGAGGATTTGTGGAGCTGGGTTTCTACTCTGTAGATGGCGAATTTGATATGATTGACGGGAATGGGGTGACCGTGACCAACCCGGAGCCGTTTTTGCAGGCGATGAATTGCGGAGAAAAGAAGGTGGCGGTAGGTACCAACAGCGAGGGAGAACGTATTCTGCTGTTGGGGGTATCGTCGCAGTATCCTATGTCCGGCAACAGGGAATGCACCGCACTGGTGGCAGCTCTCCCAATCGATTATATCAGGGATACCCTCGCGCTGGAGACCAATGATCTGGTGGATATGCATATCATCCGTCAGGATGGGAGCATTGTCATACGGGGCGGCGATGTCTTCCGGGAAAGCTATTTTGACCGGGTTCGGGCGGAATTTTCAGAGATTATCGGTGCCGATGCCGATACATATCTTTCCGAATTACAGGGAGCGATGGCAAAAAAAGAGATCTACTCTAATGTAATCGAGGTTGGGCGTGAACGCCGGCATGTCTATTGCATGGCGTTGCCTTATTCAGAGTGGTATCTGGTGATGGTGATGCCCTATGGCCAGCTTAGTGAGATGGTCACCGAGTTGAGCAGCCAGTGGATCTGGATGGCTCTGATTGCTTGTGTGCTGATTCTGTCTGCGTTGCTATTGCTGTTCTGGAAGTATTTCCGTTTGATGCATCAGCAGATGGAGGCACTGGAGGAGGCGCGGGAGAGTGCGGAACATGCGAACAAGGCAAAGAGCGAGTTCCTCTCCAATATGAGCCACGATATTCGGACCCCGATGAATGCGATTGTAGGGATGACTGCGATTGCTACGGCCAATATCGATAATCCCCAACAGCTTCAGAACTGCCTGAAAAAGATTGCCCTTTCCAGCAAGCATCTGTTGGGGCTGATTAACGATGTGCTGGATATGTCCAAGATCGAGAGCGGGAAGATGACCCTTAACATGGACCGGGTTTCCCTGCGGGAGGTCATGGACAGCATTGTGAGCATCATACAGCCGCAGATCAAGGCGAAAAAACAACATTTTGATGTATTTATCCATGATATCTCCACCGAGAATGTCTGCTGTGACAGTGTACGCTTGAACCAGGTCCTGCTGAACTTTTTATCCAATGCGGTGAAGTTCACCCCGGAGGGCGGTTCGATTCAGGTGGCGCTCTATGAGGAAGAATCCCCTCGAGAGGGCGATTATGTCCGGATTCATCTATTGGTGAAGGATAACGGGATTGGCATGTCTCCGGAATTCCAACAGAAGGTTTTTGAATCGTTTGTGCGGGAAGACAGTGCCCGTGTCCATAAAACGGAAGGAACCGGGCTGGGGATGGCGATCACCAAATACATCGTGGATGCGATGGGTGGCACGATTGCGGTCAACAGTGCGCCCGGAAAAGGGACCGAGTTCCATGTTACACTGGATCTGGAAAAGGCAGAATTTCAGGAGATAGATATGGTCCTGCCCGACTGGAATATGCTGGTGGTGGATGACGACAAACAGCTCTGCGAGAGCACAGTGGTTTCTCTCAAGTCGATCGGCGTCAAGGCAGAGTGGGCGCTGGACGGCGAGAGCGCGGTGGAGATGGTAAAGAAACGCCACGATCAGCATGATGACTATCAGATCATCCTTCTGGACTGGAAACTGCCGGGAATTGATGGGATCGAGACTGCGCGCCGGATTCGAAAGCATACAGGAGACAATGTGCCGTTGCTTTTGATTTCCGCCTACGATTGGAGCGAGATTGAGGAAAGCGCTCGGGGAGCGGGAATCAGTGGGTTTATCTCCAAACCGCTCTTTAAATCCACGCTATTTTATGGACTCAAAAAGTTTGTCGATCCGTTGTGGCAGGCGCAGGAGGATCCCTTGGAGACAAGCGAGCATTTCAACAACAGGCATATTCTGCTGGCAGAGGACAACGATCTGAACTGGGAAATTGCAGAGGAACTGCTTTCTGATCTCGGGTTGGAGCTACAGCGCGCAGAAAACGGGCAGGATTGTGTCGAGCTTTTCCAAGAATCCCCGATTGGGTTCTATGACGCAATCCTAATGGATATCCGGATGCCTGTCATGACGGGGTATGAAGCGTCCGAAACCATCCGGGCACTCAAACGCAGTGATTCTGATCTCCCGATCATCGCCATGACCGCTGATGCGTTCTCGGAGGACATCAAGAAATGTTTGGATAGTGGCATGAATGCGCATGTTTCCAAGCCGATCGATGTCGACGAGGTAGCACATCTGCTGAAAAAGTATATGAAATAACATAGGCTGACAGGAGCCGGTGCGCAGAAAATGCGCACCGGCTCTTGCTATTTTAAAGAAGCTATGCTAGAATAAAGAAAACTACTGTATAATATACAGTAAAGGAGGGAATGGGGTTGACACAGCAAGCATTTCTGCGTGAATTGCAGGCAAGGCTGCGCAGACGGGTCCCGGAGGAACAGGCAGAAGAGATCGTCAATGATTATCGGGAATATTTTTCAGACGGTCTTGCCGAAGGACGGGATGAAAACACACTCTGTGAAGCATTTGGAACGCCAGCCGAGATTGTTTTGGCGCTCCGCTCGGAAGGGCGTCTCGGCGGTTATGAGCGGCAGCATCTTTTCCACCTGATTGTCTGGGGGAGTTTTCTGCTGCTCGCATATCTGGTCAGTTTCCCAATCAGCTGGAGCATACCAGAGACACCGCGTCTCCTGCATTATGGAATCCTGTTTGTTCCATTGGTCCAGATGCTTCTGCTTGAAGCGGGTAAGCCCACGTCGGATAGCCGGCTTGGAAAAAAGCGGTCAGCAGTCGTGGCAGGTTGTACCATTATCCCGGTTCTAATTTTGGCTGGATTGCTCCACGTCCTTTTGCGGATTGCAGGAGGGGAAAGCGGGTGGTTGCCATTTGGACCTGCGTCGTTGGGGCCGGCAATGCACCGTCTTTTACAACTTGGGATGTTGATTGTGCTGACAGCGTGGGGCCTTTCCCTCGCCTGGGGTGGGAGGCGTATTCTTTGGCTTACTCTGCTGCATGCCGGGATTTTTTCCGTAATGCAGGAGATCGGGGAGATGCTGCGTTGGATTGCCGAACCGGAAGCAGTTGTTGGAATGATATTGGAAAGCTGCATCCCACTCTTGGTGTCTGTCGCACTCTCGGCAACCTTGGGCCTGCTTTTTTCAACGGGGAAAAGGTGGAAAGATGATTGACCGGCAGATGCTCAAAGGGGTGGTAGAGATGGCATTGCTTCGGATTGTTGAACAGCAGGAGCCTTATGGATATGAGTTGCTTCGCCAGATGTCGGACCGGTTTCCAGATTTGCAGGAGCGAACGGTTTATGCAGTGCTTCGCCGCTTGCATGACAACGGCGACACAGAAACTTTTACCAAGGAGGCTTCCGGTGGCCCTACGAGAAAATATTATCGGATCACCGGAAAGGGCCGGGAGCATCTACAGGAGATGATCCAAAATTGGAGAGACTTGGAACGAATGATAGAGGAACTGGGAATTTAAGATCATAACGTTAGATTACGAAACAGGGCGCGCTACGGTATCCCGCAGCGCGCCCTGGAAATAACCAGGCTTATTCTTTTTTCGCAAGCTCTTTCTTGACTGCTTCGGTCAGCAGCGGCAGGATTTTATGTACATCCCCGACGACGCCGAAGTCCGCAACCTCAAAGATCGGGGCGCCCGGATCCTTATTGATCGCGATGATGATCTCCGAATCCTCCATGCCCGCCAGATGCTGGATTGCACCCGAGATACCGCACGCGATATACAGGTTTGGACGGACTGTTTTACCGGTCTGGCCGACCTGACGGTCTTTCTCGACCCAGCCCGCATC
>JAETRV010000123.1 GCA_021770005.1 Anaerotruncus sp.
GAAACCGGGGATACCAGGACGGTGTCGCCCGCCATGGCAATGACGGATGCCGCCGATGCAGCGATGCCGTCAATCTTCACTGTGACTTTGCCCTTGTAGTTGGAGAGCATATTGTAAATCTGTGCCGCCGCCACACAGTCGCCGCCCGGCGAATTGATCCACACGGTAATGTCTCCCGTACCGCTGTTCAGTTCATCCTTGAAAAGCTGCGGCGTGACGTCATCGTCAAACCAGCTTTCCTCTGCGATGGTGCCGTTCAGCTCCAGTATCCGCTCTGTCACTTCCGGCTCCTGGTTCTTCACCTTCCTCCAGTTCCAGAACTTCTTCGTTTTCATCGGATTCCTCCTTCCCTTTCTGATACGCCGCCCCTGACATCGAAAGCGGCATCATGTTCCCGTTGATAAGATATAAGTCACCGCCCAATTCCTCCGGGATACGGTCAAGGTTCTCCAGTTCCCGGATGTCGTTTGCGCTCATCCACCCGTTCTGCCGCCCCACGGCGTACCCGTTCATGCGGCTCTGGTAGTCGCCCCGGAGCAGGCCGTCCACGTTGAACTTCACAAAATACCGCTTCTTTTCCTCCGGCGTCAAAAGAGAACGCGCCATCGACTGCTCCCATCTCGACACCCATGGGTCGAGGGTATATTTCACAAACTCAAGGCTCTGCTGTTCGATATTGGAGAAGCTGCTCTTTTCCAGGTCGCCCACCATGTGGGGAGGCACACGGAAAATCCTCGCTATCTCATTGATCTGGAACTTCCGCGTCTCAAGGAACTGCGCCTGTTCCGGGGAAATGGAGATAGGCGTATACTTCATGCCCTCCTCTAAAACTGCCACCTTATTGGCATTGTGGCTGCCGCCAAAGGTGGACTGCCAACTCTCCCTTACCCTTGACGGGTCTTTCAGCGTCCCCGGATGCTCCAGCACGCCGCTCGGCTGTGCGCCGTTGGCGAAGAACTTCGCACCGTATTCCTCGCAGGCAATCGCCATGCCGATGGCGTTCTTTGCCATGGCAATGGGGGAATAGCCCACCAGCCCGTCAAAGCCGAGGCCGGGGATGTGCAGAACCTCCGTGGGCGGCAGGACGACTGTGCTGCCCTTTACCGTGGGCGCGTCATCCATGCTCACCGTGTATTCGTAATAAAGCTGCCCTTTGCTGTCCCGCTCCACATTCATCCTGTCCGGCATCAGCGGGTACAGCCCGATGACCTCCCCCTTACCGTTTCGGATAATCTGCGAATAGGCATTCCCCCACAGGAGCAGGTGCGTCATCAGCGTTTCCCGGAACACGAAGGAAGTCATCTCCGGGTTCGGCTCGTCATGCAGTAAAAAATACATCGGGTGGTCTGTTGCCTTTTCCTTCCCGCCGTTATCCGTGTATTTATAAAAATGCAGCGGCAGCCCCGCCACCGCCTCGGAAAGAATCCGGACGCAGGAGTACACCGCCGTCATCTGCATGGAGGAACGCTCGTTTACCCTTTTCCCGCTCGTGCTTCCGCCCATGAAAAAGCTGTAGGCGCTGCCCGATGTGCGGTTCGTTGGCGCATCCCTCGCCCTGAACAATCCGCTGAATAATCCCATAGGAACCACGCTCCTTTCCGAAAAGCGGACAGACAGAAGGCACCGCCGAAGCGATGCCCCTCTGTCTGCCCGAAAATTTATTTTCATTTTTCTTCCTTAAACTGTTTTACCCATCTGTCAAGGTTTATCCCGTCCCGGAACCCTGCCCGGTAGTAGTATTCGTTCTCCCTTGTGGCTTCCGAATTTGCCACATCCTCGCACAGCTCCATCATTTCCCGCTGCTCCGCGCTTAACTGCTGAAACAGCA
>JAETRV010000047.1 GCA_021770005.1 Anaerotruncus sp.
AGTATTGTCTGCGTTTTTTCGCCTTGCAGGGCGAAAAAATGCCTCGTCCATCCGACATCCTCCGATTATGAATACAGGTTCTAAGAACGAAAGCTCTCCGCAATTTTTTTCGAAAAATTGCGGTTTCCACTGCGAGCCGCAGTGAAGCGTTTCGAGCGCAACCCGCCAAAGGCGGGCTCTTAGCGCGAGATAAGTCAGGGCAAAGAAACAAGCAAAGGCGGTATCACCCTTAAAGCGGGCCGGTACCGCCTATTCTGTATCCCTTTTTTAGGCTCTACGAAGAGGAAAGACGGGGATTTTTTATCCTGAAATAGGAGGAGCATTGCAGGGGAATGCAAAAAATCCTGCATTTTTTGTTTGATTTTGCCGGATCACTCTTGATTTTTGCAGGAAATTCTGCTATCATAAACCTGTATTTTTCAACTAAGAACCTGCTTCGTGTGTGAAATTTTACTCGATTTTTTCACTGCCGCCACGCAGTTTCGCGCCAAAAACTACAGAGGACGGGAAGGGGCTTCTATGAACAAAGATCTATTAACCATTATTAGCCAGATGTCCCCACAGTTTTCCAAGGGGCAGCGGCAGATTGCCAATTATATCGTCAATCATTTTGACAAGGCCGCATTTATGACCGCCTCCAAACTGGGGACGACGGTGGGCGTGAGCGAATCTACGGTGGTGCGGTTTGCGTCCGAGGTGGGGTTCTCGGGCTATCCGGAGCTGCAAAAGGCGCTCCAAGAGCTGATACGCAACAAGCTGACCACTGTACAGCGGATGGATGTGACCAGCGATCAGCTGGAAAACGGCAACGTGCTTGCGCGGGTGCTTGGAAAGGATATTGAGAAGATCCGCCGCACCCTCGAGGAGACCAGCGAGCGGGATTTTGCAGGCGCTGTAGATGCGATCTGCTCCGCAAAAACCATCTACATCATCGGTGTGCGTTCCTCCTCGGCGCTGGCAACCTTTCTGAGCTTCTATTTCAACCATATTTTTTCGGATGTCCGGCTGATTAACACCAACAGCCGCAGCGAGATGTTCGAGCATCTCATGCGGATCGGTGAAGGGGATGTGTTCATCGGGTTCAGCTTCCCCCGTTATTCCAAACGAACGGTGCAGGCGGCGCATTACGCTCGCGCAAACGGCGCAAAGGTCATTGCGCTCACCGATACCATCAAGGCCCCGATCGCTGACGCTTCCCATTTCCTCTTGATGGCGCGCAGCGACATGATCTCGTTCGTCGATTCGCTCGTCGCACCGCTCTCGATGGTCAATGCGCTGATCGTCGCGGTTGGGCTGAAAAAGCGGGAGGAGGTTTCCCGCACCTATGAGCTGTTGGAGCGGATTTGGGGAGAATATGAGGTCTTTGAGACCCGCGGGGAGGATCAGGGTGGACAGTAAAACGGTTATCGTAGGGGCCGGGGCGGCTGGGATGGCCTGTGCAGGATTTGCGCAACGGCGGGGCATACAGGTCACGCTGCTCGATAGGAACGCGCGCCCGGGACGCAAACTCCAGATCACCGGCAAGGGACGGTGCAACCTCACCAACAACTGTTCCCCGGATGAGTTGATCCGGCATGTGCGCACCAACCCGAGGTTCCTTTACAGCGCCTTTCATGCGTTTTCGGCGCAGGACACGATGGCGCTGTTTGAATTGCTCGGCGTGCCGCTCAAGACCGAGCGGGGGAATCGGGTGTTCCCGGTTTCGGACCAGGCGGCGGACATTGTCAATGCACTGAAACAGTTTTGCGGGGAAGCGCGGTTTTTGCAGAAAACGCGTGCGGCAGAGGTCTTGCAGCAGGATGGCGCGGTCTGTGGGGTACGGCTCGAAAGCGGGGAAACCCTCCCGGCGGATGCTGTGGTGATCGCCACCGGCGGGATGAGCTATCCGTTGACCGGCTCGGACGGGGACGGCTACCGGCTCGCCGGACAGCTTGGGCATACGGTGGTGCCGCCGCGCGCGTCGTTGGTGCCGGTCATTGCCCGGGAAAACTGGTGCGCGCAGCTGATGGGGTTGTCTCTGCGCAACGTGACCCTCACCCTGAAAAATGAAAAGGGAAGGACAGTCTTCAGCGAGCTGGGCGAGATGCTATTCACCCATTTCGGGGTTTCCGGCCCGCTGGTGCTCTCCGCGTCGGCGTACATGGACGGCGATCCAGCTGGTTACCGCTTTGAGATCGACCTCAAGCCCGGCCTGGAGGAACAGCAGTTGGACGCCCGCTTGCTCCGGGATTTCGAGGAGGTCCGGAACAAGGATTTTTCCAATGCGCTCGACTATCTGCTGCCCCGCAAGCTGATCCCGGTCGCGGTGCGGCTCTCGGGAATCCCGGCCGATACCAAGGTGCATTCGGTGACCCGGGAGCAGCGGCGCTCATTTGTCCGGCTGCTCAAGGCGCTGCCGGTCACACCGGCGGGGTTCCGTCCGGTGGATGAAGCGATCATCACTGCGGGGGGGATTTCGGTCAAGGAGATCAACCCCAAAACCATGGAATCCAAACGGGTGAAGGGGCTGTTTTTTGCCGGGGAGGTCATCGATGTGGATGGGTTTACCGGCGGGTTTAACCTGCAAATTGCTTACGCCACTGCATATCTGGCGGCGCAAAGCCTAACAATAAAATGATAGTCAGATGGGGGAACTTGAGTATGGTTGCAATCGCGATTGATGGGCCGGCCGGAGCCGGGAAAAGCACAGTTGCGCGCAGATTGGCGCACGAGCTGGGCTATCTTTATGTGGATACGGGGGCGCTCTACCGAGCAATCGCCCTTTATATGACCGCGCATGAAGCGGACCTCGATGCAGAAGCATCGGTGGAACCGCTGCTGGGCGGGGTCAAGCTGGAACTGCGCTATATACAGGGGGAGCAGCGGGTATTCCTGAATGGGTACGACGTGTCGGAGGACATCCGGCGTCCGGAAATCTCCTCGGCCGCGAGCCATGTGAGTGCGCTTCCGGCGGTGCGTACCTTCCTGTTTGCCCTTCAGCAGAATATGGCGGTAGAGCATGATGTGGTAATGGATGGCAGGGATATTGGGACGGTGGTGCTCCCCAAGGCACAGGTCAAAATCTTTCTGACCGCCTCCGCTGAAGAGCGGGCGCACCGCCGCTGTGCCGAGTTGACCGCCAAGGGGATTGCTTCCGACTATGCACAGGTGCTCCGGGAGATCCAAGAGCGGGACGATAACGACCGCAACCGCCCGATTGCGCCGCTGCGGCAGGCAGCGGACGCGGTCCTGCTTGATACCACTCAACTGACGCTTGAGCAGGTGGTCGCGCGTGCGCTGGAAGAGGTACGCGCGGCGCTTGAAAAGGAGGCGTACGCGAAGAATGATCTATAAGATCGGCTGGGCCGTCTGCGAGATTTTGATCCGGATTTTTTTTCATGTGGAGGTGTACGGACGGGAAAACGTCCCAAAGACAGGCGGCTATATGCTGGTATCCAACCACCGGACCAATTTTGACCCCCTGTTTGTGGTGGCGGGGATCCGGCGCAACCAGGTCTGCTTCATGGCCAAGGCTGAACTGTTCCGCAACGGATTTCTGCGCTGGCTATTCCATCGTCTGGGAGCCTTCCCGGTCGAACGCGGCAAGGGGGACTCGGGTGCGCTCGAATGGGCCGAGTCGGTCGTGCAAGAGGGGAAAGTACTCGGGATGTTCCCCGAGGGCACCCGTTCCAAGGACGGCAAACCCCTCCGCCCCAAATCGGGCGCCGCGATGATTGCGATGCAGACAGGGACAGATGTGCTCCCTTGCGCGGTCTGCTTCGGCCCCGAGCTGAAATTCCGCACCAGGGTGGTCATCCGGTACGGCGGCCTGCTCAAAAACAGCGAGCTGGGGTTCACGCCGGGGGCCAACTCCCCGCGCGAGATCAAGGATGCGAGCCGCCGGATCATGGATCAGGTCGTACAGCTTTTGGAGGAGGGTTGCTGATTTGGAGATCACAGTCGCAAAAACCGCCGGGTTTTGTCCCGGGGTGAAGCGGGCGGTCGAGAAGGTCAAGGAGCAGGTGGAGCGGGGGGAACCGACCTACACGCTGGGGGAGCTGATTAACAACCGGCAGATGGTCGATTATTTCACGAATCTGGGCATCCCGCCGATCCACTCCCCTGCGGAAAATCTGGATGACCGGTGTGTAGTGATCCGGTCGCATGGGGTGTCGCGTCGGGTCTACGAGGAGCTGGAAGCCAGCGGATGCAAGGTGGTCGACGCCACCTGTACATTTGTAAAAAGAATCCATCAGATCGTCGAGGAGCACTCCCAGGACCATGTGGTCCTGATCGCAGGGGACAGCAGCCATCCCGAGGTGCAGGGGATCATTGGGTTTTGCAACGGCCCTTATCTTACCTTTTCGGACGAAAAAGATCTGGAAACAATCCTCCCAGAGATTGAAAAAGGGCGGCAAAACGCCTACATATTGGTTGCTCAGACCACCTTTTCCACCGTATCGTGGGAAAAATCTGTAGAAAAACTAAAAAAGGTGTGTACAAAGCTCGAAATATTTGATACAATATGTATTGCTACTGAAAAACGTCAAGCAGAGGCAAAGGAACTCGCTGCCGTCAGCGATGCGATGGTGGTTGTAGGGGGCAGGCACAGCTCGAACACCCGCAAACTCGCGCAGATTTGTGAAACGTATTGCGATACGTTCCTGATCGAGGACGCCAGCGAGCTGCGAGGGAAGGAACTGGGCGGTTACTCTCGAATTGGCGTTACAGCCGGGGCGTCTACACCGGCTGGTATAATTAAGGAGGTACATAAAACAATGAGTGAGATTCTAAAAGACCAGGATGAACTTTCTTTTGAGGAGATGCTGGAGCAGTCCTTCAAAACGATATATAACAGGGAGAAGGTCACCGCAGTTGTCACAGGTCTCGCGCCCAACGAGATTTCGGTGGATATCGGTACCAAGCACGCAGGATACGTGCCGCTTGCGGAGCTGACCGACGATCCGAACGCCAAGGTGGAGGACCTGGTCAAGGTAGGAGATGAGCTGGAACTGCTGGTTGTCCGCGTCAACGATGTGGAAGGAACTGTGATGCTCTCCAAAAAGCGGCTCGACGCAATCGCTGGTTTTGAGAAGGTCATGAACGCGGTCGATACCAACGAGATTCTGGAAGGCACCGTTGTCGAGGTCATCAAGGGCGGCGTTCTCGCGCTGACCAATGGGGTGAAGGTCTTTATCCCGGCTTCGCAGGCCACCATGTCCCGCAACGACAGCCTTGAGGACCTGCTGAAAAAGAAAGTGGAGTTCAAAATCCTCGAGGTCAACCGCCAGCGCAAGCGTGCGGTCGGTTCGATCCGTGCGGTTCTGCGTGAGCAGCGCAAGGAGCTGGAGGATAAGTTCTGGCAGTCGGTCGAGGTCGGCCAGAAGTTCACCGGTATGGTCAAATCCCTCACCAGCTATGGCGCATTCGTCAACCTGGGCGGCGTGGACGGTATGGTCCACATCTCCGAGCTGAGCTGGAACCGGATCAAGCATCCGTCCGAGGTGGTCAATGTCGGCGATACCGTCGATGTCTACATCAAGGATATTGATTCCGAGAACAAGAAAATTTCGCTTGGCTACAAGAAGAGCGAGGACAACCCCTGGGAGATCATGAAGAAGGATTACGAGGTCGGTACTGTTTGCAACGTCAAGGTTGTTTCGATGACCCCGTTTGGTGCGTTCGCCCAGATCATCCCGGGTGTTGACGGCCTGATTCACATCAGCCAGATCTCCAACGAGCGGATCAACAAGCCCTCGGATGTGCTCGAGATCGGCCAGGAAGTCCAGGTCAAGATCACCGAGCTGGACACCGAGAAAAAACGCGTCAGCCTTTCGATCCGCGCGCTGCTCGAGTCCCCGGCTGAGGAGCCTGCGGCAGAAGAAGCGTCGGATGTGGTTTATGAGGCAGGCCCTTCCGCAGAATAAAAAGGATTCTGCGCCGCTGAAAAATCTGAATCATGGATTGCTGAATCAAAACGCGCTGCAAGATGTTGTTTACATCTTGCAGCGCGTTTGAAGTACAGGCGGTTTTGTATGGATTTGACATTATTGGCATAGCATGATTTTTGCGCACTTATAGACATCCCCACACCCGAGGGTAATCACCAGGTCCCCCTCTTGTGCGTTTTCCATGACATAAGCCGCGATCTCCGGGAACTCGGGGAACCAGACCGAACCAGGAATTTTTTCAGCGAGCTGGCTGGTGTAGACGCCGTAGGTATTTTTCTCCCGCGCACCCATGATCTCGCTCATCACCACCCGGTCGGCGATCGAGAGCGCGGAAGCGAAGTCGTCCATCAAAAGCTGGGTGCGGGAGTAGGTAAACGGCTGAAACACCGCCCAGACCCTGTGGAAATCCAGTTCTTTGGCGGCCTTGAGGGTGGCGGCGATTTCGGCGGGATGGTGTGCATAGTCGTCCGCGATGGTGATCCCACGCACCTTGCCAAGCACCTCGAACCGCCTGCCGGCACCGTGGAAATGGCCGAGAAACTCCGCCAGCGCTGTGACTGGGACACCCGCATGAATTGCCGCAGCGCAGGCGGCGACCGCGTTGAGGATGTTGTGCCGGCCAGGGACATTGAGGGTCAAGCGGGTGAGGGTGCGCCCGTGACAGCGCAGATCGAACGAGCTGACCACCCCGCCTTCCTGCTTCAGATTGGCGGGCGCGTAATCGCAGGTTTCCTCCCAGCCGAAGGTGATGATCTCCTTGCCGGAAATCCCTTCGATTGCCTGCATCGTGTTGGGGTCGCTGCCGTTGACGATCAACGTCCGGGAGGTCATCTCCGCGAACCGATGGAACGAACGGATGATGTTTTCCAGAGACCCGAAATATTCCAGATGGTCGGCGTCTACGTTGAGAATCACGGCTACATCAGGGGAGAGCTGGAGGAAATGGTCGGCAAACTCGCACGCCTCGCAGACCATCAGGTCACTTTTTCCAGAGCGCCCGTTCCCGCCGATCAGCGGGAGTTTGCCGCCGATTACAGCGGTGGGGTCCAACCCGGACTCGAGCAGCATCTGGGTAAGCATCGCAGTCACTGTAGTTTTTCCGTGGGTGCCGCAGACGCAGATGCAGTTTGCATACTGCGCGGTCAGGTAGCCAAGCAGCTCCGCCCGCTCGATAGTTGGGATGCCGCTTTCACGGGCGGCAACCAGCTCGGGATTGTCGTCCATAATGGCAGCGGTATAGACAATCAGGTCAGCGCCGGCGATGTTTTCGGCGCGTTGCCCCAGCGGGAGCACATGGACCCCCATCTTCCGCTCAAGCGCGAGAGTGTCGCCCTCGTTGTTGTCCGAACCGGAAATCTCAAAACCGCGTGCCAGAAGGATTTCCACGATTGGGAACATCCCCGACCCTCCGACGCCGATAAAATGGATGTGTTTTGCCTCTTTCAGTAAAGTCCCATCAAACATACGGATTCAACTCCAAAATTTCTCTTGATCTACTGGTATGTAGTATAAGACGATTTTGTGAAAAAAGCAAGCCTGCGCCGGCGGATATGTATAAGATTTGCAGAAATGCCGAATACTATACCATAACGAATCCACAAAACGTCAGATAATTTCATCATGAGGAGGAACAACATGAATATTACCGATATTAAAATCCGCCGTACCTATCAGGATACTCGTCTGCGGGCGCTCGTTTCGCTGACCATTGACGGAGAGCTGGCCGTCCACGACATCAAGGTGATTGAGGGACCGGAACGGCTTTTTGTCGCGATGCCCAGCCGCAGGGACGACAATGGTGTTTTCCGGGACATCACCCACCCGATTACGACTGCGGCGCGCCGCCTGATCGAGGACAGCATTCTGGAAGCCTATCACGAGCATATCTCCCGCCAGCAGGAAGAACAGCAGTCCGAGCCCCAACAGGAAGGTTAAAAAGCCGAATCTGTTTACGCATAAAGGCAATTAAACAGGCCGCCAGTAAGGCGGCCTGTCGTTATAATACGGTGATGGGATAGTTTAAATTTGCCTGGGATTAGTCCGGATTTGGTATAGAGAATGTCAGACAATCTGTTCGATCATCGCAGCAGGATTGATGACTCGCCCGAATGGATAGGATTTACCGTCCTGTTCGAGGGTGGCAGGCTGTGATGTTTCCTGCAATGCCTGCACAAACTGTTCAAATGTGACGTCCGGCCGGGCCTGACAGGCGAGCGCATACAAGCCCGCAACATACGGCACCGCCCAGCTCATACCGCCATCATTATAGAAAGCGTAATCCTGTTCGCCGGTAGGTGAGGCGGTAGCGCGCCGGTCCATCGGGATGAGCAGTTGATTGCTGTAGTCCCGGGCGTCCGCTTCAAAGAGATACGGTTCCCAGAAGAGTCCCGGATGCACGCTGGAAGGGTCCTCCGGGTCGGCAAGCGGGAGGCGCCCGCTTCTCATAAACGGCAGCAGCGGATCATTATCCGCGACGTAGACAAATGCGATCCCCGCTTCCTGTGCACGTTTTACTGCGGCCTGCATCTCGGCAGCACCCCGGGTATCCGGCATCCAGCCGCGTGACATCGAGATCACGCGGATTTTTTCCCCAGCCGGAAGGGTGTGGTTCAGCGCAATGATTTCATCGACGGTTTGGGCACGCAGGGTGAGGTCTGCTTCCCCGTCCTCGGTGGAGCTGTCGCACGCAAAGAAATAGAGCAGCGCGTCCGGCGCGACCCCAACCGTCTTTCCGGCTGCAATCGAAGCGACCGCCGCTCCATGCATCTGCGCGTTCGTCCTTTGGGAGATCGGCCCATATTCCCGATAGCAGCGCAGACGGTCGGCATATTCCGTATGGCCGGTCAGTAGGGTCTGATCGATGATTGCGATTCCAACCCCTTTTCCGGTGATTCCTTTCTCATGCAGGGCGCGCACCCCCAACCCCGGATTTTTGCCCTGCTCCATTATAGCGTCAGGATCGAACCCGTCCGGCAGGCTGTCCGGCCACTGGGTTTTGCTGTCGAAATCCGAGAGCAGGAGCGCGTCCAGCTCCCCTGAGAGGTCGGCCGACCGCAGATCGGTGCTGCGCAGGTCGCGGGTACCATCCTCCCATGCATCGGGCAGGTGGTCGAGCGCGCCGAACATCTGGGTGAAATCGGTGGCGGGCGGTTCGCGGCAGAGGTCCGGGGTAGGCTCGGAACCGCTGCATCCGGCGCCCAGAATGGCCAATGCAGCACAGAGCAGGCAGAGCATTTTTTTCATAGAAATCCCTTCTTTCAAACGAGAAATTTTTGGGCAAGCCGATTATACAGCAGATGTCTGGTAAATACAAGTACAAGGGCGGCGGTAATTTTTGCGGTTTCATGAAAAGTCTGTTAAGATTTTTTCATAAGTTGGTACAAAACCGATTGCAAAAATCGAGAGAATATAGTATACTAGATGTAGTTTCGATTTTTGTTCGTACAATTTATAAAGGCAAGGAGAATGATTATGAGCATCGATTTTACCCTTGCAGGTGCGGTAATCTTTACCGGACTTGTAGTCGTATTCACTGCGCTGGTCGGACTTTGGGGAATTGTCGCCCTGTTTGGAAGGTTCTTTTCGGCAGCGTCGAATAAGCCTAAACCGTCTGAACCGCCCAAAGCAGCACCTGCTCCGGCTCCAAAACCGGCGGCGCCCGCAGCTCCTGCCGCGCCGGTAGCCAAAGCGGCCCCAGTCCCGGTTGTGGAAGACGGGATCGGCGATGAGATCGTAGCGGTCATTGCGGCGGCGGTCGAAGCGATGGGCGCGGGCGAATCCGGTGGATATGTCCTGCAAAGCATTCAGAATGCGGCTCCGGTTGGGGCAGCTCCCCAGTTCCAGCAGGTGGTAAAGGGCGGGCGTCCCGCATGGGCGCAGGCGGGCCTGATGCAGAATACCCAGCCGTTTTAATCCATCTTGAATGAATTTGTTGAAAGGACTGACAACATGTTTGCAATTTTTCTGGATTCCGTAGGCACCCTGATCCAAAACTGCGGATTTACCAGCTTGTCGTTCGGACAGGCCCTCATGATTCTTGTCTCGTTTTTACTGATGTATCTCGCGATTGGCCGCGGATTTGAGCCGCTTCTGCTCCTGCCGATTGCATTCGGTATGTTCTTGACCAATATCCCCAATGCAAACCTCTACCACACCCTGATCTTTATCAATGAAACAGGGCATATTGACTGGTCGTTGCTCGCCGAGACAGGTGGTCTGCTCGATTACCTCTATCTGGGCGTCAAGCTGGGCATCTACCCGCCGCTGATCTTCCTCGGCGTCGGTTGTATGACCGACTTTGGTCCGCTGATTGCGAATCCCAAGAGTTTCCTGATGGGTGCAGCGGCACAGCTCGGCATCTTCCTTGCGTTCTTCGGCGCGCTCTGCATCGGGTTTACCCCTGCGGAAGCTGGTTCGATCGGTATCATCGGCGGTGCGGACGGCCCGACCGCGATCTTTACCACTACACAGCTTGCACCGCATCTGCTCGGTTCCATCGCGGTTGCGGCATATTCTTACATGGCGCTTGTCCCGATCATCCAGCCGCCGATTATGAAGGCGCTCACCACCAAGGAAGAGCGGATGATTAAGATGGAGCAGCTCCGCCCGGTTTCCAAGATCGAGAAGCTGATCTTCCCGGTTCTGGTTACGCTGGTCGTTGCGTTCCTGGTTCCGGACACCACCCCGCTGATTGGTATGCTCATGCTGGGCAACCTGTTTAAGGAGTCGGGCGTCACCGACCGTCTCTCCAAAACGGCGCAGAATGAGCTGATGAACATTGTCACGATCTTCCTTGGCGTCACCGTTGGCGCAACTGCGAATGCAGCCAGCTTCCTGAATCTGAAAACGTTGGGCATCGTTGCGATGGGCCTCTGTGCGTTTGCATTCGGTACAGCGGGCGGTGTCCTGCTTGGGAAACTGATGTGCGTCCTCTCGGGCGGCAAGATCAACCCGCTGATCGGTTCGGCTGGTGTATCTGCGGTCCCGATGGCTGCACGTGTTTCCCAGAAGGTTGGCCAGGCGGAGAACCCCACCAACTTCCTGCTCATGCACGCAATGGGCCCGAACGTTGCGGGTGTTATCGGTTCGGCGGTTGCTGCCGGTGTTCTGCTTGCGATTTTGAAATAATCTATCCAGTTATCATCTATCATCAAACGGCTTTGTTACAACGTTTTGACGGTACAAAGACGATGCCGCGGATGCAGAATGCATCCGCGGCGTGTTTTTGCGGGTGTTTCAGAGCAAAATTTTATGCAGCGTTGGAAGGGAAAGGAAATGGATTTGCAGTTAAAAGAGCGATACACCAAGGTCAAAAAAGAAATCATAGATGATTTTTTTAAACGGATGAACGACAGGCAGCGGGAAGCGGTCTTTGCGGTGGATGGGCCGGTCCTGATCCTCGCGGGGGCGGGTAGTGGCAAAACCACCGTCATCATCAACCGGATTGCAAACATGGTGCAGTTTGGGCATGCTTATCAAAGCGATTGGATGCCCGAGGGGATCACCGAGGAGGATGTGTCGTTTCTGGAAGAATATGCGGCAGGGGAAAACTGGGAGATGGAGCGGGCGTTCTCGCTGATTAAAAACCGGGCGGTTATGCCGTGGAATATTTTGGCGATCACCTTCACCAATAAAGCGGCGGGCGAGCTGCGGGAACGGCTTTCTGCGATGCTGGGTTCTCTCGCGGATGAGGTGAACGCCTCGACTTTCCATTCGGCCTGCATGCGGATCCTCCGCCGTGAGATCGATCGTCTGGGTTATTCGAGCAGCTTCACGATCTACGATACGGACGATTCGGTTCGCCTGGTCAAGGCCGCGCTCAAGGAACTGAACCTGGACGAGAAAAAATTCTCTGCCAAAGGGGTGCTCTCGACGATCGGGCGCGCCAAGGACGAGCTGAAAACGCCGGAGGAGTTTGCGGGTTCGGTGGGGGAAGACTTCCGGCTCCAGGTGGCCTCCAAGGTCTATAAAATCTATCAGCAGCAGTTGCGGGCAGCGAATGCGGTGGATTTTGACGACATCATCATGTTGACAGTCCAACTGTTCCAGCAGTTCCCCAAGGTGCTGGAGTATTACCGCAATCGGTTCCGGTATCTGATGGTGGATGAATATCAGGACACCAACCGCGCCCAGTTTGAACTGGTGCGGCTGCTCTCCTCCCACAGCGGGAATCTCTGCGTGGTGGGCGATGATGACCAGAGCATCTACAAGTTCCGGGGCGCAACGATCGAAAATATCCTACAGTTTGAGGACACCTTTCCGGGCGCGCGGGTGATCCGTCTGGAACAGAACTACCGGTGCACCGGCACCATCCTCGACGCGGCAAACGCGGTGATCGAGAACAATACCGAGCGCAAGGGCAAAACCCTCTGGACCGAAAATGGGACCGGGGAGCTGATCGACGTCTACCGCGCCATCGACGAGAACGGGGAGGCACAGCACATCTGTGACCGAATTGCCGAGAATGTCAAGAATGGGGCGCGCTATGCCGACCATGTGGTCCTCTATCGGATGAACGCACAGGCGCAGATGCTGGAACGCGGGATGGTCAAGGCGGGCATCCCCTACCGGATTATCGGTGGACTGCGGTTTTATGAGCGCAAGGAGATCAAGGATGTGGTCGCCTACCTGAGCGTGATCCACAATCCAGCGGATACCTTGCGCCTGCGTAGGATCATCAACGAGCCCAAGCGGAAGATCGGTGACGGCACCGTAAATATGGTGCTCGAGCTGGCAGCCGAATCGGGAAAATCGGCTTTTGAGGTCGTGGATCATGCGGATGCATATGAGCCGCTCGCCCGCCGGGCCTCCGACCTGATGCAGTTTGGGCAGATGATTCGCCGTCTGACGGAGTTGGCCGGCTCCTGCCCGCTGGGGGAGCTGCTCGACACGCTGCTCGAGGATACCGGCTATCTGCGGATGTTGCAGGTGGAGGGGTTCGAGGGGCAGACCCGTCTGGAGAACATAGAGGAGCTGAAATCCACCATGAACCGGTATGAGGAGGAGAATCCAGAACCAACTTTGGCCGGATTTTTGGAGGAAATCTCGCTCTACACCGACATTGATAAGTATGACCCATCTGCTGATAATGTGGTACTGATGACCATGCATTCGGCAAAAGGGTTGGAATTTGACCATGTGTTTGTTGCGGGGATCGAGGAGGGTATCTTTCCGGGGGTGCAGTCGATGTTTGACCCGGCTCAGATCGAGGAGGAACGCCGGCTCGCTTATGTCTCGCTCACCCGGGCAAAGAAACGGCTCTACCTCTCGACAGCCGCGCAGAGGATGCTGTTTGGGCAGACGATGCGCAACCGCCCATCCCGTTTTTTGACCGAGGTGCCCAAAGAGTTGACCGAGCTGACCGATGCGGTTCTACAGCGTCAGGCAGCGGCGCCGCAGAAGCAGCCGGCGGTTCGCAGGCAGCGGGTGAACCCAACCGACAAGTTGATAGGGATTGGAGGCGGTATGCCCCGTTCCCAGCAGGACAGCCAGCCCGAGACCACCTACCGTCCGGGTGACCAGGTCAGCCATAAGGTTTTTGGGGAGGGGACGGTCCTTGCAGTCACACCGATGGGGAATGACCATCTGTTGGAGGTTGCGTTTGGGAGCGTCGGCACCAAAAAGCTGATGGCCAAATTTGCCCGGTTGTATAAAGAATCTTAAATATTGCAAAATTCGCGGTTTTTTGAGAAAGAAAGCTCGAATTTTAGGGATGTAGCGAGAAAAATATAGAATAGGCGCGCTTTTTCGACAAGAGATGACACGACTTTTGGATATAATGAAAGACGCAAGATACCTTTTCGGTAGAAGCCGGCAGCTTCAAAAAAACTGTTTTGGAGCCTACGGCACCTTCGCGAAATGCTGTGGAGAGAAATATTTGCTTGACTTCTAAGTCAAAATGCAGACAGGCAAAGCCTGTCACCTGAAGTTGACCGGTTGCTTCAGGTCTTTTGACGAAAAGGGCTGTATGCATAGGAGGTATATAGAAATGCGGAAATTACAAAAGTTAGTGTTGTGGCTGATTGCTTGTCGGATCGAAGGGAACTGGAGAAAGATTGACCGCAATCGAAAACAGATGAAACGGCTAATTGCCGGAAAAGTGCCATACACCTCGGACAAGCTGATCCAGTTGGATATGGAGACTGCGCGTCTGGGGCAGGAGGCCATGACCATGCAGCGCTGCTATCGTGAGATGGAGCGTGCAGGGTAACCGATCACAGAGGGTCCTGTTTTTTGCCGCGGGTGGAGATTTCTGCCCGCGGCATGTTTGCGGCATTTTCGTTCGCCTCGCTGCCAGTTCCGTCATTCTATGATCCACCCGGATCGCTGCTCCCACCATCAAATGAGAAAGGGGAAATAGAGAAGGGCGCCCTTTGCGGGATGGCTTTCGCTATATGCATTGTATGGAGGGACAAAAACAGATGTCGGATTCGCTCGCTGTGGGGACGCTGCTCGCTGTGGTGGGAGGATTCCTTGATGCATATACCTACCTGCTGCGCGGGCACGTATTCGCCAATGCGCAGACCGGAAACCTGGTTCTGCTCGGGCTTTGTGCCGCCCAAGGGGAACTGCTCAAGGCATCCTATTATCTCCTGCCGGTTTTGGCGTTTCTCTGCGGGGTTCTGCTGACCGAGTGGATCAGATCCCGGTTCCAGAGTTGCCGCATCATCCATTGGAGACAGCTTGTAGTTGCGGTGGAGATTGCGCTGCTTGTCCTGGTGGCATTTCTGCCCACTGGAAACTGGGACTCGGTTGCCAATATCACGATCTCCCTGCTTTGTGCCATGCAGGTCGAGGGATTTCGGAAAATTTTAGGAAATGCTGCCGCTACCACCATGTGCACCGGGAATCTGCGCTCGGCTGCCGAGCGGCTTTATCAATTCTGGAGCACAGGCGACCCTGCCCGGCGCACCGAAAGCCTGCATTATTGTGGGATTATCCTTTCGTTCATCGGTGGGGCGGCGCTTGGTACCATCTGCTGCCGCCTGTTCGCGGGACGTGCAGTATTGGTCTGCTGTGGGCCGCTCCTGCTGGTGCTGGGGATGATGTCGGCAAGGTTTCCACGTTGACAGGGATGAAAAAAGGCGGATCGCCCTGGGGGCGGTCCGCCTCAGACTGTCAAAAAAGGGTTTGTGTCGTTAACAGAGACCCTTTTTTGACAGATTTTATTTTTGTCCGGACATGTGCCGGACAAAAATTCTTCAAAGCGTAAAACCGCTCATAGAG
>JAETRV010000008.1 GCA_021770005.1 Anaerotruncus sp.
TGGTTTTTACCAGATGTGCCACCTAGTAGACGGTAAAATCCATATCCTTTTCCAGGGTTATCAAAGTCAAAAGTGTCTCCGTCATAGAGTATCCACGGCGCCTTATTTGACTATGGCTCGCAAAAACAAAAAGTTCGATAAGCTTTCCTTTAAAGAGGACAAACGGGAGGTGATAATTATTAAAAAAGGATACGTCGATTGGCTTGGCATCAAGATAGCTATTTTCTTATTGGCTGTCACAGTCTCCAATGTAGGCTTTTCATTTTTTAGAGTTCATCTTGTATATCATGTATTATTTATAGCGCTATCTGCTGTTATCGCTATTCCATTGGTTTTGTCAACCAAAAGCAGATCAAAAAAATTAAGAAAGGAAGATTGAATTGGATTATAAGTATAGCTGCGTCGTTGATGCGGACAACCTCTATAAGACGTTTGTCCTCGTCTATCTGGAACCGGGTGAGAACGGCGAACTGAGAGAGACCATACCAGGTTACGAGCTTGCGGAGGGTGAACATCTGTTGGAAGTCAGCCCTCCGTCCAACCTGGTGAAACCCCGCTGGAACGGCGGAACATGGGAAGAGGCGGCGACCGTCGAAGAGATCGAAGCGTGGAAGCAAGAGCAGCCTCCGCTTGATCTGCCTGGTGACGGACCGACACAGGAGCAGCGTCTTTCCGCTTTGGAGCAGCAGACCACCGACACACAGCTTGCTCTTGTCGAGGCATACGAGCAAACAGATGGACAGAATACCGATCTAATGCTCGCGACGGCGGAACTCTATGAATCTCTGCTCGCGCTTCAGGCGCGCGTAGCGGCACTGGAAGGGGGTGCAGAGAATGGCTAAAATCTATGCAGAACTGATCCGGAAAGAGTTGAAAACAACCGATCAGGTCCCGGCGTCTCTTAGAGAGCAGGTTGAACAGTTGCTTGCTAATACCACCATACGGGCCTAATCGCACAAAAACAGAGCCAAGAGTATCTTGGCTCTGTTTTCAAAGAAAGAGTATAAAGGAGAGATAAAATGAGCCAGAAATTAATCCTACCATTTAAAAATATGCGGCTCACAGCGGGCTACAAACACCCGCAGTATCAGAAAGAATGGGGATGGCCGCATTTACGGCGTAGACTGCTATGATCCCAATACCCATGACGTGTTCGCCTTGGGAGACGGTGAAGTCATTGCCGCTGGGCAGGACGGTCCCACGCTGACCGGGAACCTGTCCCGGCTGGGCATGGTGACGGTGATCGTCTACCGGGATGTGCTCTGCAATGATGGAAAAGTAAGGGACTTGACTGTCCGTACCTATCATCATGCAAGCGTCGCAGTAAAAGCTGGGGATAAGGTGCGGCGAGGACAGGTAATAGCCCAGTACGGCAACACCGGGGCCAACACCAGCGGCCCGCATCTGCATATTGAACTGGACGCCGACACCAAGTATCCCACCCTTGCACCCGGCGTATCGGTGACGACCAGCAACCGGATCATCAACACCAAGGCGGAATATGCCAAGGCGGGCGGGCTGTCTGACAGCACGATCAACCCAGCGAAGGTCTGGTTTATTGGCGAGGGGCAGAGTATCGTGAATGCATCAGGAGGCTGGTGCACACAGAGCGACTTAGCGGTCCCACAGATGCCATCCGACAGTGCAGAGTGTTATCGGATAGATGTGGAGCAGCTCCGTAAGCAGGGTTATAACTCGATCTCCATATCAATTTGACGGTTCATGACAACAGTAGGAGGCAATACAACAGATGGACGCAAAAGACGAGATGATTAATCGGATTGCGGCACTTGGAGAGAGCTTGATTGAGCTAAAGGATCGGATCGCGGAGGTTGTCAATGACTACTCTATCACTCGTCCTGCGCAGATCGTTCCTGCTGATCTTGAGTCTCACATTCAGCGTTTTATCGCCGCTAAGAGAATCGACGGTCTCTCGCTCAAGACATTGGATAATTACAATCGTTATCTGCACCAATTTGCCCGATACGTCTGTAAGAATGCTGACAAGATAGAGACTGATGACATCCGATCTTATATTGGCTCTTTGAGTGTTGGGGATAACAGCCTTTTGACTATCACCAATATCCTGCGATCCTTTTTCTCATGGCTCACAGTTGAGGAGGTTATCCTCAAAAATCCTATGTTACGTATCCGATCGGCACGCAAGCGCCACTCCACACTCCGCAAATTTCTCACCTGCGAGGAGTTGGAGCGTTTACGCAATGCTTGCCAGACACCGCGGGAGCGAGCACTCGTGGAATTTTTGTACTCTAGTGGATGCCGAGTCTCCGAGGTTGTTAATTTGCGTCTCTCGGATATCGATTTTGCCAGTCGTTTGGCCCGCGTAACTGGCAAGGGTAATAAGGAGCGGCTGGTTTGCTTCTCAATTAAAACCAAGCTTTTGTTGCAAGTATATTTAGATCAGCGAGCGGGTCGCTCGAACGCTCTTTTCGCGACGTCCCGTACGCCGTTTTCTCCGTTAGGGGTGCGTACGATCCAAAAGACCATCCAGAGTCTCGGCGATCGGGCGGGATTGTCGACTCGTGTACATCCGCACTTGCTCCGGCATACGTTTGCAACTTTGTCCCTTAATAACGGTATGGACATCACAGTGATCCAACGGCTGTTGGGACACTCTCAACTCTCTACTACTGAGATTTATGCCACGGCAAGTCTCGGGTATATACAGCAATCCTATGACCGCACAGTTATTTAATTGGTTTTTAATCGCACTTTAACATATATTTTAAGGAGGATTTATGATGATTGATTTGACCCCAATTGCAAACGCCGCCATCACTTTGGCGACCGCACTTATCACCGCCTTTTTGATTCCATACATCAAGAGCAGGACCACTACCGAGCAGCAAGCCCAAATCAAGGCATGGGCCCGGATTGCGGTATCTGCCGCCGAACAGATTTATACCGGGCCGGGTAGAGGAACCGAAAAGAAAGAATATGTTCAGCATTTTTTGCAGAGCAAGGGTTATAAGATGGACTTTGATACCCTCGATACGCTCATTGAGTCCGAAGTTAGCCGCCTATGGCAGGACCAGGCGCTCTTGCTCGGTGAGAGCAACTAAAAACAAATGGTGCGTCGGATTTGTTCCGGCGCACCTGATTTTCTTTTTGTGAGGATTTTTATATGAATAGTTTTATTCCTTGGGTTGGCGGCAAAAGCCAACTGCGTAAGGTTATTTTGGAGCATTTCCCGCAAGATGAAAGAGGGTGACCTCTAAACAATGAACGATGACACTTGCTTATTTTTTATGGAGCAAGTGTCATCGTTTTTTATGGAGCTGTTTCTGGATTTTTATGCAAAATTCAAATCCGATTAGGTAACCCATTTTTGCATTTAGTATGCAAATTTTTTGTATTTACTGTACAAACTCACATCCCCGCCGGAACAAGTTCCGGCGGGGATATTGACGTAGATTGTGCTTATTTGCCGTAGAACGCTCTCTTGTAGAGCTCGGCAATCTCCGAGACAAGCGGCTGGCGCGGATTCGCGGTTGTACACTGGTCGGAGTAGGCGCGGTCGGCGAGCTGATCGACCCCTGCCATAAAGATTTTCTCATCAATGCCACAGGCCTGGATGCTTTCGGGGATATTGACCTCTTTCATCAGGTCACGGATTGCTTTAATCAGGCTCTGAACACCTTCCTGGGTGGTTTTGGCGGGCAGACCGAGATAACGGGCAACTTTCGCATACTTCTCGTCAGCGATGAATTTCTCGTATTTCGGCCAGATGGTGAATTTAGTCGGCTCGGTTGCGTTATACTCCACCACGTACGGCAGCAGCAGAGCATTTGCGCGGCCGTGCGGGATGTGGTATTCACCACCCAGTTTGTGGGCCATCGAGTGGTTCAGGCCAAGGAACGCATTGGTGAACGCAAGACCCGCGATACAGGAAGCGTTGTGCATCTTTTCACGCGCTTCAAAATCGGTGGAGCCGTTCTTATACGCGCGGGGGAGATACTCAAACACCAGTTCAATTGCGCGGATGGCAAGGCCATCGGTGTAGTCGGATGCGAGCACCGAAACATAGGCTTCCAGTGCGTGGGTCAGAACATCAAGGCCGGTATCCGCAGTGGCGGATTTGGGCAGTGAGACAACAAACTGCGGGTCGATGATTGCAACATCCGGGGTCAGCTCGTAGTCCGCCAGCGGGTATTTGATATTGCCGTTCGCCTTATCGGTGATGACCGAGAAGGAGGTGACCTCCGAACCGGTACCCGAGGTGGTCGGGATGCAGACGAGCTGCGCTTTGCTGCCCAGTTTCGGGAAATGGTAGGTGCGTTTCCGGATATCCATAAATTTGAGCTTCAGCCCGTCAAACGAGGTGTCGGGATGCTCATAGAACAACCACATACCTTTTGCCGCGTCCATTGCCGAGCCGCCGCCCAGCGCAATGATGACATCCGGTTTGAAGCTGTTCATCGCAGCGACACCGCGCATGATCGTCTCGACCGACGGATCCGGCTCCACCTCCGAGAAGATCTCGGCATGGCAGTATTCCAGACGTTTACGCAGATAGTAGAGGATCTTGTCAACATTGCCGAGCTGGACCATCGTGGGGTCGGTAACGATGAATGCACGGCTGATATCCGGCATCTTCTCGAGATACTGGATCGAATCGTTCTCGAAATAGATCTTGGGCGGAATCTTGAACCACTGCATGTTGACTCTCCTTTTCGCGATGCGTTTTTTGTTAATGAGGTTGACCGAAGAGACATTGGAAGTGGTCGAGTTATGCCCAAACGAGCCGCAGCCCAGCGTCAGAGAAGGCATGTTGGTGTTGTAGATGTCACCGATTGCGCCCTGAGAGGACGGGGAATTCACGATAATACGTCCCACCTTCATCTGCTCGCCGTAAGCGTTGCAGAGTTCAGGATCAGACGAATGGATCACCGCAGAATGGCCCAGACCACCGAGATCGAGCATCCGGGAGGCATACTCGAAACCTTGGTGATGGTCTTTGACCGTGAAGTAGGCCAGAACCGGGGAGAGCTTTTCGAGCGAAAGCGGGTACTCGCGGGACGGCTCAGGCAGCTTAGCGATGAGGATTTTGGTCAGCTCAGGGACCTTCACACCAGCCTGCTCTGCGATCCAGAACGGAGATTTACCGACGACATCCGGATTGACTGCACCCTTGTCGACGCGCATCACAAAGCGGGTGACCTTATCGATCTCCTCACCGGAGAGGAAATAGCAGCCATGTTTTTTCATGAATGCTTCGAATGGGGCGGCGATCTCTTCGTCAACAATAACCGCCTGCTCAGAAGCGCAGATCATGCCGTTATCAAATGTTTTGGAGAGCATCAGGTCGGTGCAAGCGCGCTCGAGATTGGCAGATTTCTCAATGTAGCAGGGGACGTTGCCCGGGCCAACGCCGAGGGCTGGCTTGCCGCAGCTATACGCCGCCTTGACCATGCCCGCGCCGCCGGTGGCGAGGACGAGCGAGACAAGCGGATGGTTCATCAGCGCTGCGGTCGCCTCGACCGAGGGGAATTCGATCCACTGGATGCAGTTTTCAGGCGCGCCCGCCTTGACAGCCGCATCATAGACCACCTTTGCCGCGGCCGCAGAGCATTTCTGCGCCGACGGATGGAACCCGAAGATGATCGGGTTGCGGGTTTTCTGGGTGATGAGCGATTTGAAGATGGTGGTGGAGGTGGGGTTGGTCACCGGAGTAACACCCGCGACAATACCTACCGGCTCCGCGACTTCGACATAGCCTTCCATGTCATTCTCGTCGATGATCCCGACCGTCTTCTCGTATTTGATCGAGTGGTAGATGTACTCGGAGGCAAACAGGTTTTTGGTGATCTTATCCTCATAGACGCCGCGTCCGGTTTCTTCGATTGCGAGTTTTGCAAGCGTCATATGCTGGTCAAGCGCAGCGAGCGACATCGCCTGTACGATATTGTCAACTGTCTTCTGATCCAGCTCCATATACTGTTTGAGCGCTTTGTCAGCCTTTTGGACCAGGTCGTTAATCATCTTGTCGATATCGACCTCAGGTGCAGCAACGGGCTGAGTGTTTGCTTTTTCCATCGCAGTGACCTCCTTGGTTTCTCTTTTTAATATTGTGATAAATGGGGATGCAGTTTCAGCTTTTTTAGCTGCTATAGCCAGTATATCATATTGTTAAAGTTTTGACAATATGGCGTTAGATAAAAACAAAGAAATATTTTCTAGTGATTTTTTATGCAATCTGTCAAGATGTTGAGAGGAATCCCAACTCAAGATACCATACCATGAAGCAGGTGGACTTTCTATCTTATTTTGTAAACTTTTAGTGTCCACATATCAGAAAAGCCCTCCAATATCGGAGGGCTTTTCTGGCATTATGCGAAGAAGAAACCGGCGGTCATATCCAGATAATTTTGGCCGCTGTATGCCGGATACTGCTTTTGCATCTCCGCCTTGAAACTGTCGGCGTCGGTGCAACCTGCGGCAATTTTTTTCAAATTCTCAAGATAGGCGATCTTGGTCTCAGTATCTTTCAAATCCTCCGGCGTATAGTGGGAGGTCAAAATCAGATCGAACCCTTTGGAGATATACCCTTTCAGTTCGGCGATGATCTTGTCCGCATGACCGGCGCCAGCCACAATGGAATGGCAGTCATGTCCGAGCATATGGGTATAGACAGCGTTGATTTCAGGGATTTCCAGGTCAAAAGCTTCTGGGGTCTGCCGGACAACAAATTCCATACCACCGATCTGGATCGTACCTTCTCCAATCACATCGGTAACTTTATGGATAGAATGGTCGAAGCCTTCTCCGAATAGATTCGTGAAATTGTCGATCAGCGCTTTTCCACCACCATTTTGGGAGTAATCCACTGCATTTTGTGTGGCGTATTTGGGGACATCAGGGAGAAAGGTTGCGCCTGCTCCGTGATAGGCGATGAACACGCCTTCGACTTCTAAATCCCCGAGGTAGTCAGCAAGCTCCCTATTGTTTTCGAAAAAGCATGGGGATTCGATGACGACGGCTTTGCCGTTTTTCTCGACGATGAACACCTCATCATCAATGGGATCATTCGTCTTGTAGGCGTGGAGCCGCACAGCGCCGAAATCGTATAGGTTCATTTCGCCTTTGGCGAGCTTAACAGTCTCATATGTATTTTTGTTCATTGTAAATTCCTCCTGTGGTCTGGGATCGTGCAGATTGTAATTCTGCTTTCGGGCTGGGAGCGGCCGTCTCCCGGAACCATTGCATCCATTATATGCGATGGATGTTCATCCGTAAAGTACGCACTTTTTTGTGGTATAGTTACCAGGAGGAAACAAATGCATGGAGAAAGTTTTTTAGTTGACCCCTAAAGGGAGATATGGTAGAATTGGGATGAAACTTTCAAAAAGAAACGATTGCAGGGAGGAGTAGGCGTGGAGGAGCAGAAACAGGGGAAAGGACTGCCGGACTGTCCGGTAGAGATTACCCTGACTTTGATCGGGGATAAATGGAAGGTGCTGATTTTACGGGACCTGCTTCCCGGGACAAAGCGCTTTGGCGAATTGAAAAGGTCGATTGGCAGTATATCGCAGAAGGTGTTGACGGCTCAATTGCGGGATATGGAGGAGAGCGGCCTTGTAAACCGCAAGGTATATGCGGAGGTGCCTCCGAAGGTGGAATACTCCTTGACCGCGCTTGGACAGAGCCTAAAACCGATTCTGGATGCGATGGGGGATTGGGGGAAAAGTTATCGTCTAGTGGCTTCAGGCCTTGTAGAATCATAAAAAAACGCTGTGCAAAGAGATTCCTTGCACAGCGTTTTTTAACGCTTTATTCAGTATGAGGGCTCACTGCCCCACAACTGCTCCAAATATTTGAGATCGGCTGGGGAATCAATGTCAAGCAGTTCCCGTGGATGTGTAGCTTCAACAACCCGCAGCAGGTGGACATGCCGCGCAATCACCACACCGCCTGATTGGTGAGGGGAGAGCGCGGAGAGTGCGGGGAAGAGAGAGCGAGGAAATATCACCGGATTCCCCCGCCTGCCATGATCGCCCAACGCGACAATCGCATCCGGCTCCGAACAAAACCGGTCGATCAATGCATGGATGCTTTGCGCACACAACAACGGCTGGTCGCAGACCGAAAACAGGCAACCATCCAACCCATCGCCAAGCGCATTCAATCCATATCGGATCGTCAAGGCCATATCACCGGTCGCGTCAGGATTTTCAACCACCTGAAAGCCACAACGTTGCGCAGTGGTTGCCACCTGTGCATAACGGGTGACAACCACTGTCTGACAGAATCGTTTCGTTGGAAACCGGCCGAATACAAACTCAGCCAAAGGCACACCACGAAATTCAGTCGTCAATTTGTTTGTATGGAACCGCTTGGACTGCCCTGAAGCGAGAAAGACACATCCCAGCCGTAGGGAACGGGACATGGAACGATCAGACAGTCGCTTTCTCAGGTTCCTCTTTCTTCTCCTGCTCCGCATCGGATTTCGCGGCAGCATCAGAGTCCAGGCGCTCAAACTTCAATTCCGGCGCTTTGCCGTCGGGATTGGATACCTCCGAGTCTTTCTCATCCGGTTTGGAAGCAACCGGGGACTTTTCATCGGCCTTAGGAGCCTCGGGCACTTCTTCCGAAGCCTTTACTTCCGGTTTCGGCGGCTCAGGCGGCTCGGGTTTTTTCTGCTGCATAATCACCGAACCGTAGACAATCGCACCCTTGCTGACCTCCATCTCCGGAGTAGTGATGTCACCAGTGATTGCACCAGTGCTGCTAATCACCGCAGACTCGGACGCAATTACATTACCGGTGACCTTTCCGCTGACGCTGAGCGTACCAGTACGGACGTTGCCGTCCACAACTGTGTTGGCGCCCAGAACCGCAGATTTCTCCGCCAGGATATTGCCCTTGATCTCTGCACCGCTTGCGACGAAGGTAGCACATTCGATGTCTCCGGTGATCTTTCCATAGACCTTGACAACAGCAGTGCTCTTGACATCGCCCTCCACAGTACCAAAGATATCCAGATTGTCCTCGGAAACGATGTTTCCTGTGATAACTGTGTTTCTGGAAATCGAAGCGGTCAGATCGGCCTCTTTCGAAGTTTGTGCTGCCTCGGCAACCTGCGCAGAGGACTGTGCCGGCTCAGGAGCGGGCTGCGGTGCGGGTTTTTCCTCGACCACAGGCGGGACAATCACGGGCGGTGCAGGGGGGATAGGCATCGGCTGGGGTTTTTTTCTTCCGAACATAGGCGTTCAACCTCCTCAGTAAACTTTCCACATCTCTAATTATCGTCTTTTTTAAGAAAAATGCAAGTGAAATCTGTGATTTTCTTAATAAAGAATCTGAATAATTTAAAATAGCCAGTGATTATCATAAATTTACCTATACGTTTGGCCCATTTCCAGGTTGTCCAAGGTCATTACAAAAGAAGAGCTTGACACAAGTACGAAATCGTACTAAAATGGTCGAGTACGGAATCGGACAAAGGGAGTGAAAAAATGGAAACGATATCTGGATACGAACTAAAAGAGTTCAACCGCATTTATAAGGAGATGAACGACCTTTACCACGAGATTGCTTTGAAGCTGGGAATGTCAGACAGTGCATTTGACATCCTTTATACCCTGTGTGAGCGAGGGGACGGATGCCTGCAAAGGGATATCTGCGCGCAGACATTTGTAAGCAAACAGACCGTCAACTCCTCAATCCGCAAGCTTGAGCGGGAAGGCCTCCTCTTTCTCAAGCCAGGGAGAGGACGGGATATGCATATCTGCCTGACCGAAGCAGGGCGCAAATGGATTCAGGAAAAGATTTTTCCGGTTGTACAGATGGAGAACAGTGTGTTTGCGGGGATGTCTCCGGCGGAAAGCGCGGAGCTTCTGCGCCTGAACCGCAAATATCTCGAACAGTTCCGCGAAAAAGCCGGACAGTTTTTGCATGGCCAGCCTCAAATTCTGTGATCGTATGGTTTGAAAGGGCAGAATCCAAAGGAGGAATTTCACAAAATGAAACTGATTACAGTTGGCCGGGAATTTGGAAGCGGCGGGCGGGAACTGGGAAAGCGTCTGGCAGATGCGCTTGGTTTTGCCTACTATGACCGTGAGCTGATCTCGGCGGTTGCAGAGAAGAGCGCATTGGATGAACAGTATGTGTCGGACCTGCTTGAGCGCGGGCGGGTAACAGGCTATCCGTTCACCATCCGCCGGACCTTTTCATACCGTGGGATGCCGCAGAATCATACAATGAGTGTGCTGGTTGCACAGGAGAAGGTTCTAAAGGAACTGGCGGCAGCGGGAAACGACTGCGTGATCGTCGGACGGAGTGCGGATGTCCTGCTGCGGGAGTATCATCCGCTCAGCTTGTTCGTCTATGCGGAGCTGGGATCAAAGGTTCAGCGGTGTCGGGAGCGTGCCCCAGAAGAGGAGCAGCTTACCGATAGGGAGATCATACGCAGGATTAGACAGGTAGATATTGGCCGCGCGAAGCATCGCGAGTTGGTTGCTGGCGGCGGATGGGGAAGCAAGGAATCTTACCATCTCTGCATCAACACCACTGGACTTTCCATCAAACAGCTGATTCCACCCCTTGCGGAGTACGCACAATTCTGGTTTAGGAGAACAACACCATGAGAATCCAACTTTCCGAGCATTTTAACTATCAAAAACTGATTCGTTTTGTCATCCCATCCATCGTTATGATGATCTTTACCTCGGTTTATGGGGTGGTAGATGGGCTGTTTGTCTCCAACTTTGTGGGGAAAACCCCATTTGCGGCAGTGAACCTGATCTATCCGTTCCTGATGCTCCTCGGTGCGCCGGGCTTCATGATCGGCACCGGCGGGAGCGCGATTGTCGCCAAGACGCTGGGGGAGGGAGATAACGAAAAAGCCAACCGCTATTTCTCAATGTTGGTCTATGTCACCATCGCAGGCGGCATCCTGCTCACGATCGCAGGGCTGCTCTGGCTCCGTCCGATTGCGGAATTACTCGGCGCAGAGGGGGAGATGGTGGAGGAGTGCGTCCGATATGGCAGAATCATCCTTCTGGCAGGAACCGCGTTCATGCTGCAAAATACCTTCCAGAGCTTTCTGGTCACAGCGGAAAAACCACATCTTGGCCTGGCCGTGACCGTGGCAGCAGGGTTGACGAATATCCTATTTGACGCGCTGTTTGTCGCAGTCTTCCGATGGGGGACGGTGGGAGCAGCAGTTGCCACCGCGATGAGCCAGGTGGTCGGCGGACTGCTCCCGCTGTTTTACTTTGCACGCCCCAACAATAGTCTGCTGCGTCTGACAAAGACCCGGCTAGAGGTCAGGCCGCTATTAAAAACATGTACCAACGGTTCTTCCGAGCTGATGACCAACGTCTCAATGTCGTTGGTAAATATCCTGTATAACTTCCAGCTCATCCGGTTGACCGGCGAAGATGGGGTGGCGGCTTACGGCGTGATTATGTATGTCAACTTTATCTTTGTTTCGGTCTTTATCGGCTATTCGATTGGCAGCGCGCCTGTTATCGGCTACCACTACGGCGCAGGGAACGAAAGGGAATTGAAAAACCTCTTCCGGAAAAGCCTGGTCCTCGTCGGTCTGGCGGGGCTGGCCATGACCGCACTGGCCGAGCTGCTCTCCCTGCCTTTAAGCAGTATTTTTGTCGGCTACGATGCGGAACTCCTTGCATTGACCTGCCGGGGCTTCCGGCTGAATTCGCTCTCATTCCTTGTGATTGGGTTCAATATCTTTGCCTCCGCATTTTTTACCGCGCTCAATAACGGCGTGGTTTCTGCGGTGATCTCGTTTCTGCGCACCCTCGCGCTTCAGGTCATCGTGGTGCTGGCGCTCCCAGTGCTCATCGGTGTGGACGGGATATGGCTCTCGATCGTTGTGGCCGAGCTTCTTGCGCTTGCTGTGAGCATCTGGTTCTTTTTCACCCAGCGGACGCGCTACCGGTATGCCTGAATAACCAAAAGCCACGCATGAAATGCGTGGCTTTTGGTTTGCAATCCGGTTTCTATCAGGGCTTATAGCCGAAGTCGGGGATTTCATGCCAGCGCTGGCGGAAATAATGTGCCGCGAGCTTGGGACGGCGGTCCCGGCTGAACAGCCCTTTCTTATTGCCGTCCACCCGCAGAATTCCCTGTGAAGTCGCAAAATCGGCGAAATTCCAGACCTGCTCCCCGATGAAATTGGGGTACCGGTCGGCGACTTCGTTGTTCGCGCGGTAGTAATCTACCTGATATTCCTCAGTAAACATGGTGGGGGTTGCCAGATGCAGCCCACTCACGGTATCCGCGCCATACTCGGTAAACATGACCGGCTTTCCGGTCTGCGCCCAGTAATCCAGCTCTTTGGAAAGCGCCTGCTTCGCTGCGTCCAGATCGCCGCCGTAGACGTACCATCCATAGTAGCGGTTGAGGCAGACCACATCCGAGAGCAGCATCGCCTTATCTTTCCGGTAGTCATTCTGGATCGCGACGAGGGAGACCGGCCGGCTCTGCGGGTCACATTCCCGCACAAGCTCCAGAAGCGGACGAAAATAGTCCACAGCGCTATCTGGATGGGAAGCGGTGTCCGCCTCGTTGGCAACGATCCACATAACAACGCAGGCATGGTTTTTGTCGCGTGCCACAAGGTCGCGGAGCACCTCACGATGATGCTCATGCGTACGGATCGTCTCGTAGGTGTTGACCGAGCTTCCATGGCTTGAGAGTCCAAAGTTGAGATTGACGCCGACCGCCGGGGCCTCGTCCAGCACAACGATCCCCTCACGGTCACACAGTCGGAGCATCTCTTCGCTGTAGGGATAATGGCTGGTACGGAATGAGTTTGCACCCTGCCATTTCATCAGCGCAAGGTCTTTGACGTTGAGTGCCTCATCCAGCCCGCGCCCGCGGAAATAAGAGTCCTCGTGTTTCCCGTATCCCTTGAAATAGAATGGGCGGCCATTGATGAGGAACCGGGTTCCTTGCAGCTCGACTGTTCGCACCCCGACCGGAAGCGCATAGCAATCGGTTCCGAATCGCGCCTGGACGGTATAAAGGTAGGCGTTCCCAGGCTGCCAGAGCCGCACGTTCCGGATCGTGATCCGCCCGGAGGCACCGGACGCCTGTGCAACTTCGGTTCCATCCTCGTCGGTTACGGTGAGCGAGACCTCGCCCGAACCACAGGTTTTGACTTCATAAGAAAGCTCCGCATCAGCTCCATGTACGGAGGGGACCACCGTCAAGTCGTCGATGAATGCTTTGGGGGTCGAATAGAGCTTGACCGGGCGGACGATTCCGGCATAGTTGAAAAAGTCAAAGTTAGGGTAGTTTTGCTTTTTCAGGGCGATTTCCGGGTCGGCGGGGATCATACCGCCAAGCTGCCCGGGCGTTTCGCACCCAACCGGAAGGGTGCTGTGGTCGATCCGGTTGTCCACCACAACGGTCAGCAGATTGGAGCCATCCCGAACCATCCCGCCGATTTCCGCCTCGAACGGTAGAAATCCCCCTTTGTGGGAGAGGAGCAGATTGCCGTTTAGATAGACCTGCGCATGATGGGTGACCGCCCCGAACCGGAGTACCAGCCGCTCCTGCCGGAGCGGGGCAGGAATCGAAAATTCGGTCTGATAGAACGCCAGGCCATAGTGGTCTCGGAAGGATTCCCCCTCTTTTTGATCGTTGTAAGAAGCCGGAACAGCAATGGTGTCGCAGTTTTCCAGCCGGTGATTCTGCCATCCCTGCTCAATGCCGGAGCCATCGTCCAGTTTAAAGCGCCAGATGCCGCCGAGGTCGATCAGCGCGCGTGCATGGTTCAGAATGGGATATAACATAAGCAACACTCCTTATTTTTGAATCACTGACGATAGTGTTGCCGGAAAGCGCCCGTATAGTCAGACAATTTGAAAACATAAAAACAATCCCGGTTGACGGCAGGGCGATAGGTCAATGCTCGCCGTTTTCATGGATCAAATCAGGCAGCAGCCGGGCCTGGGTGTCCAATAGGTCTTTGGCCGTCCGGATCAGGTAATCCTGAAGGTCGGGTAAGAGTGCATCGAAAATCTCAAAAAACTCCTTCTGCTTTCTTTCATTTTCAAGGAACATCCGGCCTGAGCCGGTGCGCAGCCAGTGTTCGTTGACATTAAACTGGGAGCAGATGGATTTGATGTTCTGCTCGGTGACCGTGGAACCGTTTTTTTCCATATAGCTGATCGCGTTCTGCTTCAAGCCGATCCGTTCAGCAAATTCCCTCTGACGAAGGCCAAGCTTTTTTCGCAGCTCGCGAATACGATTGTTCATTACATAGCACCTCCAATTTTATAATATCAATAAATGATAAAAATGTCAAGAAAAATACCATATATGGGTTGACATTCAAATTTTATTGATGTAAAATAATGATATAAAATCAATAAAAGATAAAACCGGAAAGGAGGTTCCGATATGGAAAGCAGAAGGGCTGATATGCAAGCGGTTTTCAATGCGCTTTCGGAGCAGAACAAGGATATGATCCTTTTGGTTGCCAAAAGCGTGCAGACAGCGCAGAAAGCAGCAGAACGGTCTCTGCGCCCTCCAAAATCGGATGGCGTGACCATCATACAAGCCCGAACCTAAGGAAATTTTTTTGGCTGCCCGTTTCCTTTTCAATCTACCGGCCGATTATTAAAAATGAGGGGAATCAGCGAAAATCGTTGAGGGTTATCTCAAAGATGTACTTTTGCTCTTTCAGACAATCACAGGAAGGGGAGGCAGGACAATGATTCGGGGCAATTACAATATTACGTTTCTACAGCAGATGTTGGGCATTTCTTCGCCGCTTTCCCCGATGTCGAGGCTTTCGGTATCCTCCCTATCATCGCCTAAGGTACAGGCGCAACTGAAGGCGGCAGGGATTGACGTCAACAGCAAGCAGTACCAGGCCGTGATGAACGATATGATGGGTGCGCTTGACGGAAGGGTTGGGTACACGAATATCACTGCAATCAAGAACCGTATGCGCAGCTACAATAGGGATGGGGATTATGTCGGGCCCGACGGAAGGGTTGTGCCGGGGATGCTTGTAAACGGGATACCGGAATCTGAAAGGCATCAGATTATCAGCGTTTCGGAGGATGCACGCCAAAGGATGTTCGACGAAACAAAACGGCATTTTCTCCAGGAATACGGCGTCGCGAATGGGGATACCACCAGGCGGTCAGAGGTTTTCCGGGCGTTTCAGCTCAGTATCCCGAAAGAGGACCGGTTAAAGGGGACTTGGACGCTCGGGCAGTATGAACGGGCATACCGCCAGGCATTTTCGGATGCGGTGAAAGCTGCCGACCCGAATTGGGAATTGGGGCAGCCGTTTGATAGGAGCATCCTCGACAGCGTGACAAGAGAATCAGTGGACCGCGCGCTTATAAAATCCGGAGACCAGCTTGTCCTTTCAAGAAAATCGATGGATACCAGTGTATAACGAGCAGGCGCATACCTGTTTTGGATATGACCGTTTAAGGAGGAAAAACAATGAATGTCGGAGCAGTTGGGGCCCCGCAGGCACAGCAGGTTGGGCGTGCCGGCGGCAGGAATGGGAATGCAATCCAGAATCTGAATAAGGAGATTCAGTCGCTCAAAGAAGAGGTAAAAAAGCGGCGGGTCGAGATACGCAAGCTGGGCAAGGATAAAAGCTTAAGCGATGCCCAGCGGGAAGCGAAACAGAAGCTTCTCGAGAGCGAAATCGAGAGCTACCAGCAGCAGATTACCCAGAAACAGCAGCAGATTCAGGAGCTGCGCGAGGATCAGTCGAATAAGAAATCTTCCGAATCTTCTCAGAAGTCCGAGCCGGAGAAAACACCCGAAGAGGCGCGGCAGGTGGACACCAAGACCATGCATAGCTTGATCTCTTCCAGCACAAGCCTGGATACGGTCGAGAAGCTGGGCTCGGTGAAGGACGGTCTTGCGCGCGCAGCCAAGACGCTTGCCCGCACGATCGAATCGGACGACGCGACTTTTGCGAGAACGGGCGGTGCTTTGCAGGTCAACCGGGATGAGCTGGATAGCCTGAATAACAAGGTTCGCAAGATGGAAATGGACATCAGCGGACGTCTGGGAGACCTGCTTGAGGAAAGCAAGGAGGCCGGGGACGAAAAGACGGAAGTCAATGGCGCGGAGAAGTCCGAGAATGCGGACGGGAATCGGCACAAAGAGGGCCAAAGTGAGGACGAACCCAAAAAGATCGACACTTATGCATAAGGGCAACGCGAAAAAAGGGCGGTCGCTAGAGTCAGGCGGCCGCCTTTTTGCCGTTTGGGCAGATTCTTACAGCCAAAGTGCCGGTGGCTTTGCCAATAAGAAAAGCGGAGGGATTGCAAGATTGAAAAAGCCATGGTATAATGTCTTATAGTATGCCGTTTGGCTGCTGCCCGCTGGCGGAGGACAGCAAGCGGGTTTTGGTGGTCTTGTGGAAGGTATCTGCATAAATATAGATTGGGCTTATGCAAAATCCAATCTCAGAGACGGGCGAGGTATCCCTGTGAAAAGAAACAAAACCCTGATCCAACCGATTTTATATATTGTCGCTGGCTGCTGCATCGCAATGTCGGTTTCGGCGGCATTCTTTGACGTGCGGTTGTTCTATATCTGTGCGTTTGTATCCTGCTCCTGCGTTGGGCTTACCTACTGGCATCTCTGCAACGCGAGGCAGGAGATCAATACCTTCCTGATGCAGAGTGCGCACGCCCTCAACACAGTCCAGCGGGATGCCCTGCGGGATTACCCTATCCCTGTTTTCGTCTGTGCTGCGGATGGGGAAATCCTTTGGTGTAACCCGCTGGCTGAAAAAATCGTGCTCAAGGGAGAAGAAACCTATTCACGAAGCATCTACACGATCCTTGCGGGTGGGGAGATCACCCATCCCTGTCCGATTGGCGGATATGATGTCTCCTATCAGGACAGGAACTATGCGGTTTATACCGTCCCGGCGGTCAGCGAGAGCGACCCGCTTTATATGGTGTATTTCTATGAAAACACCGAACTGAAGAAGTATACACAGGAGTATTTTGAAAGCCGTCCTTCGGTGATGCTAATCCTCGTGGATAACTATGAGGAGATACAGCAGGGCCTGCCCGATAACGAGCGCACCCGGATGATGGGGCAGATCGAATACACGGTGAGCAAATATATCACCGACAACGGCGGGTTGTTGCTCAGGGCCGAACGAGACCGGTTTACCGCGGTGTTGGAGGAACGGCATCTGCGGGGGATTATCTCGGGACGGTTCCAGATTCTTGAGCAGATTCGGGCGATCGAGACCGACCGTCATATGGTTGCAACCTTATCGATCGGCGTCGGAAGGGATGCGGAGACGCTGCCCGAAAGCGAGCAGATTGCGCGGCAGGCGTTAGATATGGCGCTCGGGCGCGGCGGAGATCAGGCGGCGGTGCGCGGCGCGAGCGGCTATGAATTCTTTGGCGGCGTGTCAAGCGGGGTCGAGAAGCGAACCAAGGTCAAAACCCGGATCGTGGCGAATGCGCTTGAGGAGCTGATGAAGGTCAGCGACAATGTGATCGTCATGGGGCATCGGATGGCTGACCTCGACTGTTTTGGCGCGTCGGTGGGGATCATGAAGGCCGCGAAGATGATGGGTAAAGAGGCCTATATTGCGATCCGTCGAGAGAAAAACCTGGTCAACCAGATTTATGATCGGATGCTTGAGAACGGCTATCACGGCCTGTTGATCGAACCGGAGGATGCGCTCCAGCGGGTGACCAAAAAGACCTTGCTGGTGGTCTGCGATACCCATACCACCGGTATCATCGAGTCGGTCGAGCTGTATAATGCGTGCCATACGGTTGTTGTGATCGACCATCACCGCAAGATGGTTGGCCATATCGACAATGCGGTGATCTTCTACCACGAGCCGTATGCCTCAAGCGCCTCCGAGATGGTCACCGAACTGGTGCAGTATTTTAACGAAAAGATCAAGATTGGTCGTCCGGAGGCGGAAGCCCTGCTTGCGGGTATTATGCTTGACACCAAGAATTTCATCATCAAGACCGGCGTGCGGACGTTTGAGGCTGCCGCTTATCTGCGCAAGATGGGCGCGGATACGGTCGAGGTGCGCAAGCTGTTCGCCTCAACGATGGAGGCCTACCAGCGCAAGGCCAAGCTGGTTGCGAATGCGCAGGTTTACAAGGGCTGCGCGATTGCGTGGTCGACCGAGCGGGACGATGCGGAAATCCAGGTTACCGCAGCACAGGCGGCTGACGAGCTGCTCAATATTAGCGGCGTGCAGGCGTCGTTCTTGATGTTTGAGCAGGGGAAGGGGGTTTCCTATTCCGCCCGCAGTATGGGGCAGCTCAATGTACAGATCATCATGGAGAAGCTCGGCGGCGGCGGTCATCACACAATGGCGGGTGCCCAGACCCCCGGGATCACGATGGATGAGGCACGCCAGCGGCTGCGCGAAGCGATCGACCAATATTTTGAGGAGAACAGCCGCAAATAAGAGTATGCCAAATAACCGCAGTTTTGTGGAACAATAAAGGAGTTTGGACAATGAAAGTAATTCTGAAACAGGATGTCCCCGGGAGCGGGAAAAAGGGCGAACTGGTCAACGTATCCGATGGATACGGGCGCAACTATCTGCTGCCAAAGGGGCTGGCGGTCGAGGCGAATGCTCAGGCGATGAACGAGTTTAAGGCGAAACAGGCGGCGAAAGAGCATCACGCCGCAGTGGAGAAACAGACGGCACAGGAGCTTGCGGCCCGGCTCAACGGCAAGACGGTCAAGCTGACCGCCAAGGCGGGCGCCAACGGCAAGCTGTTCGGCTCGATTACAGCCAAGGAGATTTCCGAGGAAATCAAAAAGCAGTTTGATGCGGATATCGACAAGCGCAAAATTTCGCTTGATACCGAAATCAAAGCGTTCGGCAGCTATACCGCACAGGTGAAGCTGCATCCGGGCATTGCCGCGCAGCTCCGGGTCGAGGTAGGCGAGGCGTAAAAAATCCCGTTGGAAACTGGAAGGGGGGGCGGATGTTGGCAGAGATTGAATTGGGTGCACAGCAGATGCCCTATAACCTGGAAGCAGAACAGAGCGTACTTGGCGCGGTCCTGATCGATCCGGCTTGTTTTGGAGAGGTCATGGAAAACCTGCGGCCGGAGGCATTTTACCGCCCTCAGCACCAGCAGATCTACGAAGTGATGATGAACATGTTCAACCAGAGCCGGGCCATGGACTTCATCACGATCCTTGACGCGGTGAAAACCGAAGGGATCTTCGAGACCGATGAGGATGCAAAAATCTACCTCACCAATCTGGCACAGGTGGTGCCGTCCTCTAACAACGTTGAGGCATACAGCCGGATTGTGCGCGAGAAATCCTATGTCCGGCGGCTGATTACCGCCTCGCGCGGGATTATTGAAATGGCGCAGGAGGGGCAGACTGATTCCGACCTGCTGCTCGACAGCGCGGAGCAGCGTATTTTTGAAATCCGGCAGGGACGCAACACGAGCGCATTCAAGCACATCCGGACTGCGATTACCGAGACCTATGAGACGTTGCAGCGTCTCTCGGGGGAGGATCGTGACCGTTACAAAGGGCTTTCGACCGGGTATCCGGCGCTTGACCGGGTGATTACCGGGCTGAACCGCACCGACCTGATCCTGGTGGCGGCGCGCCCCGGTATGGGTAAAACTTCGTTTGCGCTCAATATTGCGGAGTATGTCGCCACCAAGTCCCAAAAGACCGTCGCGGTCTTTTCGCTTGAGATGAGCAGCGAACAGCTTGCCCAGCGTCTACTCTCGTCACAGGCGTTGGTGGAAGGCAAGTCGCTGCGGACAGGGGAGCTTTCGGGGGACGACTGGGTCCGGATTGCGATGGCGTCCCAAGTGCTTTCCAAGGCGAACATCTACCTCGACGATACCCCAGGCATCACGATTGGGGAGATGAAGGCCAAGCTGCGCCGGCTCAAGCAGGTCGACCTGGTCATCATCGACTATTTGCAGCTGATGTCTTCGGGGCGGCGGATCGAGAACCGTGTGCAGGAAGTTTCGGAGATCACCCGGAACCTCAAGATCATGGCGAAAGAGATGAATGTCCCGCTCATCACCCTTTCGCAGCTCTCGCGCGGGCCTGAGTCTCGCGCGGATCATAAGCCGATGCTTTCCGATCTGCGTGAATCCGGCTCGATCGAGCAGGATGCGGACATCGTCCTGCTGCTCTACCGGGAGGATTACTATGCCCGAGAGGAGGCGGAGGAACGCAACATCGCCAACTGTGATGTCGCTAAGAACCGTCATGGCGAAGTCGGGGTGGTCAAGCTCGGCTGGGACAGCAGATACACAAGATTTACCAATTTGGAGTTATCACGACATGAACCATAAGGCATTGGCCGCAATTATAGAATATGGAATGATAAAGCAGGGTGACACGGTGATTGCCGCCGTTTCGGGCGGCGCAGATTCGGTCGCTCTGCTCGATTTTTTGTGCTCGCTCTCCGGCTGGGACCTTCAAGTCCGCGCCTGCCACCTCAACCACTGTCTGCGCGGCGAGGAGAGTGACCGGGATGAGCAGTTTGTGCGTACCATGTGTCGCGAATATGGGATTCCGCTCGATGTGAAGAGGGTGCAGGTCGCCGAGGACGCGCGGGCCCAGGGGCTTTCGCTCGAGACGGCGGCGCGGGAAGCGCGGTATGCATTTTTCGCGGAACTGGCGGAACAGTATGGCGGCAGGGTGGCGACTGCGCACACCCTCTCAGACAACGCCGAAACCGTACTGCTCAACCTCGCGCGCGGCACCGGGATCGCCGGAATCTGCGGCATCCCGCCGGTGCGGGACGGCTGGGTCATCCGTCCGCTGATTTCCTGTACCCGTACTGAGATCGAAGCTTACTGCGCGGACCACGGGCTTTGCTATGTCACCGATAGCACCAACCTATCGAGCGACTATACCCGCAACCATATCCGCCGCAGTGTGCTCCCCAGTCTGGACCGGATCAATCCTGACCTGCTGGGGGCAATCGGGCGGATGTCTGCACAGCTCCGGCGGGATGCAGCTTATCTGGACCAGCAGGCCGCGCTTGCCGCACAGCAGATATCCGCGGGGGATGGACTGGATGCGGAACAGCTGCGCGTGCTCGATCCTGCCTTGCGCAGCAGGATCATTGCAGGGCTACTTGAACGGTGCGGCGCGGAACGATCCGCCGAACGGATCGCGTTGGTGAACGGGATGCTCGATCCCGGCAGCCGCAGATATGTGCTACAGGTCGGTAGCGACCGGTACATAGCCTTGCGGGACGGTGTTCTGCGCGTAGAACGGCGGGAACGCCGCAAATCCGAGCCGCTCGTTCCGCACGCGCTCCCCAAAAACCGACTGGATGGGGAATGCTTTGCATTGGGGCATGGAAAATCCATCACATTTTCAATACTAAACTGTGAAGATTATGAAATTTTTGAGAATAATAGCGATTCAGGCTTAAAAAACGCGGTCGATTATGATAAAATAGGCAATGATATTTTTGTGCGTTCCAGGCAGCCGGGAGACCGGTTCCATCAGGCGGGGCGCGGCTGCGGCAAGTCTTTGAAAAAGCTCTATTCCGAGTTGGGATTGCCCGGGCGTGACCGGCTCTGCGTCATCGCGGACAATGAGGGGGTTGTGTTCGCGCAGGGCGCGGGCGTGGATGAGCGTGTCAAAATAGACAGGAGGACCAGACAGGTGCTGGCTTTCCTGATTCTGGAGCAAGAGACGGAGGAATAAGGATATGGCAATCGGAACGGCAATGGAACAGGATATTAAGCAGGTGCTCGTCAGCGAGGAACGGATCCGGGAAAAGGTTGCTGAACTGGGCGCGCAGATTTCGGCCGATTATGCGGGAAAAAAACTGCTGGTGCTCGGCGTGCTGAAAGGGTCGTTTGTCTTCATGGCGGACCTTGTGCGTCAGATCAGTGTCCCCTGTGAGATGGAATTTATGGCGGTATCCAGCTACCATGCCGGCGTAAAAACTTCCGGCGTGGTTAAGATAATCAAGGATATCGACATCAACCCGCAGGATTACCATATCCTGATTGTGGAGGACATACTCGATAGTGGTCTCACCCTCAGTTATCTGAAAACAATGCTGCTTCAGCGCGGCGCAACCGACATCCGAATCGCAACCCTGCTTGATAAACCTTCCCGCCGCAAAGCGAATATCAAGGCGGATTACTGCGGGTTCGAGGTACCGGATGCGTTTGTGGTTGGCTACGGGCTGGACTATGCGGAGCAGTACCGCAGCCTGCCTTACGTGGGCGAGCTGAAGCCCGAGGTCTATGAAAAATAAGCGCGTTCTGATCGCAGCTTGACAGGAGTGAAATAGATTTGAACAAAAGAACAAAGGGCATTGGCATTTATATCTCGGTCTTTCTCTTGCTGATGCTGATGGCGATGGTGCTGTTTTCTTCGATGCAGCAGCCCGCCAGCACTGTGAACTATTCGGAGGTGGTTGGCTATTTTGAGCGGCAGGAGGTCAAGGCGTTTGAACTGGACCTCGGTACCGGTATGCTCAAAGTCAAATTCGCCGGCGAAGAGGGCAAGGAAAAGACGTTAGAGTATAAGGTGCCAAACACCGCCCTTTTCCTCAACGATGTCTACTACGACAAGTACGACGGGGCGCCGTCCTATGTCAGGAGCTACAACGAGGCGCACCCTGACGCGCCGATGGATTTTGACATCATCCGGCCGCGCGAGACGCCGTGGTGGGTCAATCTGCTCCCTTCGCTCCTGCTGCTTGGTGCGCTGATCTTCTTCTATGTGATGATGATGCGCCAAGCACGCGGTGGCGGTGCAGGCGGCATGATGAGCTTTGGCAAGGCCAAGCCGCGCACCCCCGAGGACGGACCGAAAGTCACATTCGCGGATGTCGCGGGTGCGGATGAGGAAAAGGAGGAATTGGTCGAGATCGTCGAGTTCCTCAAAGCCCCCTCCAAATTTAATGCGCTCGGCGCGCGGATTCCCAAGGGCGTCCTGCTGATGGGTCCTCCGGGAACCGGTAAAACCCTGCTTGCTAAGGCGGTCGCGGGGGAGGCGGGGGTTCCGTTTTTCTCGATCTCCGGTTCTGATTTTGTGGAGATGTTTGTCGGCGTCGGCGCATCCCGTGTGCGTGACCTGTTCGAGCAGGCCAAAAAACATGCCCCCTCGATCATCTTCATCGACGAGATCGATGCGGTGGGACGTCAGCGCGGCGCGGGCCTTGGCGGCGGACACGACGAGCGGGAACAAACTCTCAACCAAATGTTGGTCGAAATGGACGGTTTTGGCACCAATGCAGGTGTCATCATCATCGCCGCCACCAACCGGAGGGATATCCTTGACCCAGCACTTTTGCGTCCCGGGCGGTTTGACCGTCAGATTGCGGTCGGCTATCCGGATATCAAAGGCCGCGAGGCGATCCTGCGGGTGCACACCAAGAATAAGCCGATTGCGCCCGACGTCAATCTGCGGGTGATCGCATCCTCAACTGTCGGGTTTACCGGCGCGGACCTCGAGAACCTGACCAATGAGGCGGCTCTGCTTGCAGCTAAGAAGGACCGAAAAGCGATTACGATGGCAGAAATCGAGGAAGCGACAATCAAGGTCATCGCTGGGCCGGAGAAACGGTCGCACGTAGTCACCGAAAAGGACAAAAAGCTCACCTCTTACCACGAGGCGGGCCATGCGATCTGCACCTATTACCTGCCGACACAGGATCCGGTCCATCAGATTTCGATTGTGCCGCGCGGCATGGCGGGTGGTTATACCCTTTCTCTGCCGGGGGAGGACAAATCCTATGTCACCAAGCGGGAGATGTCGGAGAACATCGTCACCCTGCTGGGCGGACGGATGGCGGAAGAACTGGTGCTCGAGGACATCTCGACGGGGGCTTCCAACGATATCGAGCGCGCCACCAAGGTAGCGCACAATATGGTCATGCGGTATGGTTTTTCCGAGAAGCTCGGTCCGATCGTCTATGGGCATGACAGCAATGAGGTGTTCCTTGGGCGTGATTTCAGCAGTACGCCGAGTTATTCCGAGAATGTTGCCGCGGAGATCGACGCAGAGGTGCGCGGGATTATCGACACTGCCCGCGAGCGTGCCCGCGACATTCTGAACGAGCATATGGATCAGCTTCACAAGGTCGCGCAGTTCCTGTTTGAAAACGAGAAGATGGCGGCGAACGAGTTTGAAGCGATGATGACTGGGCAGCCGATGCCTGAGAAACCGGATTACTCGATTTATAGCAGCCATGCGGCGCATGATGGGAACAAAGTGCCTGCACAGGCCCAACCGGCTCCGGAGCAGCCCTCAGACGCCGCAGCGCCGGAACAGCCGGTAGCTGACGGGGGTCAAGCGGTTTCCACGGCGGAGGAACCTGCGCGTCAGTCGGAGCCGGTGTCGGAACCCTCGGATGAGAACCAGATGGACAGTGAACGATGAAACCACAAGAGGTGACACAACATGCTGTTTGATAAAATCATAACCCTGTCGCTCAACCCGGCGGCGGATGTGACCTGCTATGTAGATAACTTTGAGGCTGGCGGTGAGCATGTGGTGCAGTCGGAGCTTTATGATGCGGCGGGCAAGGCGGTCGACGTATCCCGTGTGCTTCAGAGCTACGAGATCGCAAACACGGCATTGATCGTTGCCGGGCAGGACAACAGCCGGCGGTATTTTGCGCGGCTCAAGGATGAGAATGTCACCACCCGGGTGATCTACACCGAAGGGCGCATCCGCGAAAATATCAGTGTCATCACACCGGACGGACGGGTGACCCGTCTGGTGCGGAAAAGCCCGAAAATTAGTTTCCGCACCATCAACGAGCTGGAAGGGGTGCTCTCGGAAGAGATCAAACCCTCGACCCTTGTGGTGGTGGCTGGGGTGATGCCGGACGGGATCACTGCTGAAATCCTTTGTGAGATCTGTGCATTTATCAAGGAAGCGGGCGGGATCATTGCGCTCGACACCCGTTCTGCTACCCTTGAAATCATCCGGCAGGTGCGTCCTTGGGTGGTGAAACCGAACTATGAAGAGCTTTGCGCGCTGGTTGGCAGGGAACTGGATACCCTCGAAAAGATGAAGGATGCAGTGCTCGAGTTGGCGCAATCGGGTGCTTCTCATGTGCTTGCAAGTTTAGGTGCAGAGGGAATGGTCTATACAGATGGGGAACGTGTCTATAAAGCGGATGTCCCCGAGCTTTCGGAAATCAAATCTACGATTGGTGCGGGGGATGCTGCACTTGCAGGGTTCATCATTGCCAATGATTACAAGTATGACGTCAAGCGGTCGGTGCAGTTTGCAGCAGCATTTGGGACAGCCTCCTGTCTGATTGAGGGGACCAATCCGCCCCGCAGAATTTCGGTGGCAATGATTAACAACCAGGTATCGGTCTATGAAATTTAGGGGTTGTTTCTGATGAAAAAATTATTGGTAGTTGTGGATTTTCAGAATGATTTTGTCGATGGAAGCCTTGGATTTCCGGAGGCAAAACAGCTTGAGCAACCGATCTGTCAGAAGATTGCTGCCTATCGGTCGGAGGACGCAAAGGTCGCGTTTACCTTTGATACCCATGGGGCTGATTATCTGGAAACACAGGAAGGCAGGCTGCTGCCGGTGCCGCATTGTGCCAAGGGGACACACGGCTGGAACCTTTATGGGAAGGTCGCTGAAATGCGGGAAGCAGGCGACCCTTGCTTCGAAAAACCTGCGTTCGGGTCCCCAGAACTGGCGCACTATGCGATGGAAAATGGATTCGAGCAGGTTGAATTATGCGGGCTGGTTTCCAATATCTGTGTAATTTCAAATGCGGTACTGGTCAAGGCCGCGCTTCCGGAAGCAGAGGTGGTTGTCGATGGGGCGTGTACTGCTTGTGCGGACCCGGAGATGAACCGAAAAGCGCTCGATGTGATGGAAGGATTGCAAATTCGGGTGCTTCGCCGCTGATGCTCAGAAAAAAGCGGCATGTGCCAGTATTTTTTGTCTGAGTAGCCAAATTCTCTGGAATTACCTGTTATTTGGGTCTGGACGCGCGACGCATTTCGGGGTATACTGTAGATAGCGGCGACTGCTGGGGGAGCGTATGGGACAGAAACAATCAGCCGTTATCGTCTGGTTTTTGAAAACAGACCGTTGCTTTCAAGGACTGGATGATGAAACCATTCCCGATAAGGGATATAGAAAGGATTGATCGTATGGAGTATCGCACCGACCCCGCTGATCTAAGCGCATTGGAACTGGAAAAAAACCGAAGCCCGCTTTATAAACATGTAGCGAAAACCTATGCATGGATGTTTCTGGGGCTGGCCCTCACCTTTACAACAGCTTATGCACTGATCGCAACCGGACTGGTTTGGTTTGTGTTCATGGCATGGTGGCTGCCACTTGCCCTCTTAATCGGGGAACTGGTTCTTGTCGGTTTTCTCACAAGCCGGATCACACAGTATTCGGTTGGGAAGGTCAAGGCGATTTTTATCGGGTACTCTCTTCTGAGTGCGGTGACCTTCTCGGCAGTCCTGTTGATGTATCAGGCGCAGAGCGTGATCCTCGCGTTTGGCGTTGCAGCGGTTTTCTTTGGCACGATGGCGGCGTTTGGTTTGGTCACCAAACGGGATGTTTCCGGCTTTCGGTGGGTCATCCTGTCTGGTTTGATTGCACTGCTGGTGATGCAGCTTGTGGCGATGGTCTTCCATTTGGAGGGGCTGGACATTGCACTTTGCTTTGTCGGATTGGCGCTCTTTATGGGGATCACCACCTATGACGCAAAACGAACCAAGGACTATTACTACCTGTTTGAAGGCAATGCGCAGATGCTCGACAAGATGGCTATTTATTCCGCGCTTGCGCTCTATCTTGATTTTATCAATATTTTCCTCTATCTGCTTCGTCTGTTCGGAAAACGCAAGTGAACAAAAAAGCCTGTCCTATCTGGGGCAGGCTTTTTAGCTTTCGCTTAGAGCCTATTCAAAATCTAAAGCTTTACGCGATTTTTTGAAAAAAATCGCGGTTTCCAAAGGCAGAGCCTTTGGCCGCGCTTCGCAAAGCGCGGAATACTTTATCCTGAGGAGCGCTTTTTTCCGGTGAATTGCCGCCCTTGGGCGGCAAGAGGGGGCTTTTTGCAAGTGAAAAAGCCCTCTGCAAAAGATTCTGAACAGGCTCTTAGAGCCTATATCTTGAATAGGCTTTATTCGATTGACTGCTATCATAGTCACCCATAGCATGCAAAAAATAAATCTCAACCATCTTTGATGGCTGGGATTTATTTTTTTGATATGATTTTGAAGTATTATTGAAAAATCAAATAGAAATATGCCGTCAAAATCACTAAAATAAAGTATTTATTATTAGAAAAATAGTAAAAAATAAAAAAACCATTGACTTTTAGGGTATATAGAGTGTATATTGGTTTTGTGGTCTGATGGATTGATAATAAATCGGCCAAAACAAACCACGTAAAAGGAGGGCAATGATTCAAGGGACAGAAGAGGAAGGAAGAAAGGAAGGGATGAACGATAAGACTGCAAGGTAAAAAAGCGATAATCACTGGCAGTGCCAGTGGTTTTGGCAAAGAGACAGCGCTCCTTTTTGCGCGAGAAGGAGCGGAAATTGCACTCTTGGACATCAATGCCGAAGCAGCACAGGGCGTGGCTGCCGAAATTACAGAGGCAGGCGGTCGGGCGCATGTGGTGCGGGTAGATGTTTCAGACGAAGCGAGTGTAAAAGCGGCATTCTCTCAAGCGCTCGAGCAGATGCAGGCAGTGGATATCCTGATTAACTGTGCAGGATATGGAAGAAGCGCCAAGATTCAGGATTTGACATTGGAACAGTGGCAGCGGCTGATTGATGTGAATATGACCGGCACCTTCTTATGCTGCCGAGAGATCATTCCACACATGATCGAGAGGCAATATGGCAAGATTGTCAATTTGGCTTCGATCTGCGCACAGACCGGCCGTATGGTCGCAGTCGACTATGCGGGATCAAAAAGCGGCATCGTGGGCATAACAAGAGCGCTGGCCCTTCAGGTGGCGGCAGATGGCATCAATGTCAATGCGATTGCGCCAGGACCCGTTGTCACTCCTCTCTTTGAGAAGAACTACACAACGGAACAGATGAACAATCTTCTCAGAACGATCCCCTTCAAGCGCAAGGGCACCCCGGCAGATATTGCAAATCTCCTGCTGTTCCTCTCCAGCGATGAGAGCGGATGGATCACAGGGGAAGTCATCGCGATCAATGGCGGCGCTTTTATCGGGTGACCTGGCGGAATGGGAACAGAAGCAAACCGGGAGTTCAGGCTTTCGGTTTCAGGACAGAAAGAGGCTTCCATAAAAACGATACGAATTGGAGGAATTATGATGAAGATGAAGAAAAGAACCCTGAGTTTGGTCTCCTCACTCCTGGTTGCGGCTTTTCTGACAGCCTGCGGACAGGGTGCAGCCCCTTCCGCTCCCGCGAGTAGTGCAGCTCCCAGCCAGCCGGCAGCGCAGTCGCAGGCATCGTCTGCCCCAGCAGCGGATAGTTCTGCGGATTTCCCTGAAATGACCATCAATGTCGGACACAGTGTTGCAACCGACCACGGATACCACAAGGGACTGGAACAGTTCAAAGCCACGGTAGAAGAGAAAACCGGCGGCAAGGTAAAGGTAGAAATCCACGCCTCCTCGTCTCTGGGTTCCGAGCGCGAGATGATCGAAGCGCTTCAGCTGGGCACGCTCGAGATGTGCTTGGCGGCAACCTCCCAGCTCACCAGCTTTGTACCGCAGTACCAGGTGTTTGACCTTCCCTATATCTTCACCAGCAGGGATCAGGCGTGGGATACGCTCGATGGGGAACTGGGCGAAGAGATGCTCGATATGCTGGAAAGCAAAGGGCTGGTAGGGCTTGGCTTCTACGAAGTCGGTTTCAGAAACTTCACCAACAGCATCAACCCGATTAACACACCCGCAGATGTTTCCGGCAAAAAGTTCCGCACCATGGAGACACCGGTTCACGTGCAGGCGATTGGTTACTGGGGCGGCAACGCGATTTCGATGCCGATCGGCGAGGTCTACACCGCGCTTCAGACCAAGACCATCGACGGGCAGGAGAACCCGCTTTCGATCATTCTGTCTCAGAAACTGTACGAGGTTCAGAAATATATCTCGGTTTCCGAGCATTTTTACACCGGCACCCCGCTGCTGATCTCCAAAACGCTTTGGGATCAGATGACTCCAGAGCTCCAGGCGATCATTGTAGAGGCCGCGCATGGTGGCCGCGACGTCTGCCGTCAGACCAACCTGGCTGCTGAAGAAGCTGCAATCGGTGTGTTTGAGGAATATGGCTGTGAGATCAATGAGGCGGACAAGGATGCATTTAAGGCGACTGCCAATGATATCTATGCAATGTTCGCGGACGAGATCGGGCAGGATCTGATTGATAAATTTGTAGCTGCTGCGGAAAATTATAAGTAACCGGATCAGCGCGGTGCTGCGGCAGACATCCTCCCGTCTGCCGCAGCTTCCATCAGGACTAGTGGCTGTTTGAAAAATCGACCCCACCATCTTGTTCGCTATTTTCAAACAAGCCCTAAAAAAACGACGAAAGGAGCGTATGTTTACACTCGTTTTTCTGGGTGTGGAGCATACATGTGTATGTGATTATGCTCAAAACCATTGAGAACATCCTGAACACAGTGGAAAAAATCTTTTTGCAGATTCTTTTTGTCGCCATGACCCTTGTTGTTCTGATCGCCGTATTTAACCGGATCACTGTCAATGCGCAGATGGCTTGGTCGGACGAGTTGTCCCGATACCTGTTCGTATGGCTCACGTTTATCGCTGCGGCCTATGCAGCGGGCGGGAAAGCCCATATCGGCGTTACAGCTCTGGTTGACATCTTTCCTCACCCATTGAAAAGGGCGGTCGAACTGTTGACCTATCTTCTCTGCCTGGGTTTGAGCATCATTCTCGTCTATTTTACGGCGATTATCATGCGGACACAGATCCAATATGGACAGATTTCCCCCTCTTTGCGCCTGCCAATGCAGTACGCATATGCGGGGATGGCAGTCGGAGGGATTTTCATGGCGGTCCACTTCATTCTGCATATCTGCAATTTCTTCGCAAAGCCAAATTCCGAGGAGAAAGGGGAATAGTATGTCGGCATTGATTCTTTTGGGTTCCTTTATGGTTCTGGTCGCCTTCGGCATCCCAATCGCGTTCTGCACAGGGTTGTCTGCGCTGATCTCGCTGGTTGTCGCAGGGACCCCACTCAGCGCGGTTGCACAACGGGTCTTTGCCGCGACCGATTCGTTTACCCTGCTGGCAATCCCATTTTTCATGCTTTCCGGCAAACTGATGGAGTACGGCGGTATCTCCAAGCGGATCATCCGGCTGGTTGAGACACTCGTTGGGTATGTCGCTGGCGGCATGGCGGTGGTTTCAACCGTCGCATGTATGTTTTTCGGCGCGGTTTGCGGCTCCTCCACCGGTACGGTCGCCGCAATCGGCTCGATTATGATGCCGTCGATGGAAGAGAACAACTACGACAAAGGGTTTGCCGGAGCGGTGATCTCCACCGCGGGTTCGCTGGGCATCCTGATCCCGCCGAGCATCCCCATGATTATCTATGCGGTTTCGCAGGGTGCGTCGGTCTCCGACCTGTTCACAGCGGGAATCGAGGTTGGGGTGATCTCCGGCGTGGCGCTGATTATCTACATCATGATCAAGTCGAAACGGTGTGGATACAAAGGGCTGGATACCCGTCCAAGTTTTCAGGAAGTCTGGGTTGCTTTCAAAGACGCGATTCTGGCGCTTTTGATGCCGGTCATCATTCTTGGCGGTATCTACGGCGGTTTCTTTACCCCGACCGAGGCGGCAGCGGTTGCCTGCTTGTACGGGTTTATTGTGGGCTGCTTTGTCTATAAGCAGTTCCGGTTCAGCGATGTCCCAGAGATCATCCTGGTTTCGGCCAAAAACACGGCGACGGTCATGTTTATCATCGCGACCTCTTCGCTGTTTGGTTGGCAGATGACCATTTTGCAGATTCCACAGTCGATCGCAACCGGTATCCTCTCGGTTACCACCAGCAAAATCCTGATCATCCTGATTATGCTGGTATTCCTGGTGATCGTGGGCACCTTCATGGAAGGAAACGCCTACCTGGTGATTCTCGCCCCGCTGCTGGCGCCGATTGCCACCGCGTTGGGGCTGAGCCTGGTGCAGTTTGGTCTGGTCATGGTCGTCTCGATCTGTGTCGGCACGATTACGCCGCCTTTGGGGCTGAATATGTTCTGTATCTGCGGAATCTATGATGTAAAAATCGAGCAGGTGATCAAAAACATCATCCCGTTTGTTTTGATTATGATCGGGGTTTTGATGCTGGTTGCGTTTGTACCGGCGGCAAGTATGCTGTTTTTGTAATGCGAGAAAGGAAGGAACTCTATGGCATTTCATCTTGAGAATAGGGTGGTTTTCATCTCCGGCGGGGCAGGGGATATCGGCAGCGCGATTGTCAAAGGCTTTGTGGACGAAAGCTGCCGGATCATCCTCGGTGACCTGAATCTGGAAGCGGCGGAAAACCTGAAAGCGCAGTTCCCGGAGGCGGATATCTACCCTCTGCAAACCGATATTACCGACGAAAGCTCGATTGAGCAGGCGGTCAAGACGGTTGGGAAGCTCTACGGCCGAGTGGATACATTAGTCAATGTGGCGGGCATCCTCTGCCGCAAATCGGTATTTGAGACCGAAAAGAGCGATTTTGAAAAATCAATGGCAGTAAACGTAATTGGCGCGTTCCTGCTGACCAAAGCGATGATCCCGCTGCTCAAAGAGAGCGACAGCGGGTCGGTCATCAACATCAGCAGCCTAAACGGATCAGCGGCAGCCGAGAACCGGATTGTCTACGGCGCGACCAAGGCGGCTCTGGATATGATTTCTAAATCCTTTGCTTTGGAACTGGGCGAGTTCGGAATCACCGTAAACTCGATTGCGCCCGGCGTCGTAGACAGCAAGATGTGCCGGGTGCGCCTGAACACAGAGGAAAAGGTGCAGGCATTCTGCCGCTACATCCCGCTTGGACGCCTCACGACGCCGGAGGATGTTGCTGGATGCACCCTTTTCCTGGCCTCCTCCTATGCGCGCGGCATCACTGGTGATGTGATGTTGGTAGATGGCGGTATCATTGCAAGGCAGGCACTGCCTAGATAAATCCAATAGCCCCCTTGGGGCAGGAATGCTGCAAGGGGGCCGCTTAAAGCAGGTTTGTTTCGGGCTTGACGGCTGGCAAACGCACTTTGCGCAGGGATGGACTTTGTCCTTTATCTTCAAAATAATAGAAAATATTTAAATATTTTCTATATTAAAGTCTTTATCTTATGGAGGGATCAAATTATGGAAAATGTAAATTCTGTCAAAAAACTGGCCTATGATCTCGCTTATTTCTACGAGAAGGAATACGGCTGCTGTTCACAGTGTGTTGTGGGCGCAATCAAAAACACGATCGGCAGCAGGATTTCGGATGATGTGTTCAAATCCGCCACAGGGCTTGGTGCAGGGCTTGCAGGTGCGGGATATGCGTGCGGCGCGCTCACCGGTGGGATTATGGCGCTGAGTTGCTTTGTCGGCCGCGACATCTCGGATTTCCCGGACCCGGAAGGAATCCGGTTCAAGACCTTCCAGCTGTCCCGCCGCCTGGTCGACAAATTCGAGGCGGAATACGGGGAGTGCGGCGGCGATTGTTCCGCAGTTCAGACCAAATTGATGGGCCGTTCCTACGATATTCTGAAAGGGGAGCGCGATGATTTTATCAGCGCAGGCGGGCATGACGATATCTGTCCGAGTGTCTGCGGCAAGGCAGCGGAATGGGTGGTCGAAATCCTGAACGAGGAGGGACTGATCTGACAGCCGATGCGGAAAGGGGGAACGATAAGATGAGTGCAACACCGTGGAAAAGTGAGAAATGGTTCACCAGTCCGTGGAACTTTGCGGACGAGGTAAAAGAAACCTACCACTTTCAGAGCAACATCAAGCTACATGATGTATCCCTGCGGGATGGGGAGCAGCAGGCCGGGTTGATCTTCAGCAAGGATGAGAAAATCGCCCTCGCGGAAAAGATGGCCGAGGTTGGGCTACATAGGATCGAAGCGGGGATGCCGGCGGTATCCCCGGACGACGAGGAAGCGATCCGCCAGATCGTCAAGCGGAACCTTGGCCCGGAGATTTTTGCTTTCTGCCGGTGCGTTAAGGACGATGTGCGGCGAGCCGCAGACCTGGGTGTGGACGGGATCGTCATTGAAATCCCGTCCAGCGACCACATGATCGAAAAAGCCTACCGCTGGGATTTGGAAAAGGCGATTCAGCTTTCGATTGAGGCGACCGCTCTCGCAAAGGAAAAGGGGCTTTATACCGTCTTTTTCCCGATTGATATGAGCCGGGCGGATATCAACTGGGCGCTGAAACTGATTAAACGGGTCGCAGATGAGGGCCATATGGATGCACTCGCAGTTGTGGATACGTTTGGCGGCTTAAACCCCAATGCAATCCCATATCTGATCCGTACAGTCAAGAGCTATCTGGATAAGCCGGTCGAGGTGCACTTCCACGATGATTTCGGCCTCGGCAGCGCCAACACCATCATGGCACTGGCAGCCGGAGCGGATGTAGCGCACACAACCATCTCGGCGATTGGAGAGCGTGCGGGCAACACCGCTTATGAGGACGTTGCGCTCTCGCTTCTGACGATGTATGATATTGATCTTGGTTTGAAATACGATAAAATTTACGAACTTTCCAAACAGATGCGGGCATTCACCGGAATGCCGGTCCGCCCGAACAGGGGGATTGTCGGCGACGATATCATGGACATCGAGTCGGGGATCATCACCGGCTGGTACAACAACGTCAAGGCGCATGACCCGCTGGAGCTGACCCCTTATCTGCCCGAACTGACCGGGCATCCCGACAACCGGATTCTGCTCGGGAAGGGAAGCGGGCTGCCCAGTGTGGAGCATTATCTGGAAAAGCTCGGGATGGAGATTCCCGAGAAGCCGAAGTGCATGGAGATTCTGGATCAGGTGAAGGCACTGGCGATCCAGCACCATGGGCTTGTCTCGCAGGAAGAATTTTCGGAAATTGTCAAACAGGTTTTGCAGTAAATCCTGAAACAGCGGCCGCCCCCTCTGCGATTCGCAGAGGGGGCGGTTTTTGGCTGGTTGCAACCAGATTCAGTTGAAGAGAGCTGCGTCCTCAAGCGCGGGAACCGGTTCCGGCGCGGATGGAGGCGGGGTGCTGTTGTTGTTCTTTTTGCCCTTGCCCTCAAAGATGAGGTAGAAGGTGGGCAGGAGCAGTAGGGTCAGCAGGGTGGAGGCGCAGAGGCCGCCGATGATAACCACCGCCATTCCGCGCATCATCTCTGAACCATCACCGATTCCGAGTGACATCGGCACCATCGAGAGGACGGTGGTCAAGGTGGTCATCAGGATCGGACGCAGACGAGTGCGGCCGGTGTTGAGCAGGGCGGTCTGCATATCCATGCTCGACCGGTACTGGTTGGTGGTGTCGACGAACAGGATGCCGTTGTTGACCACCGTTCCGACCAGTGTCAGGAAGCCCATCAGGGAGGGCATACTCAGGGTGCTGTTGGTGAGGTAGAGCAGGCCGAACGAGCCAATCAGGCTGAACGGGACGCAGACCATCACCATCAATGAAAACTTGGGTGACTCGAACTGCATCGCCATGACCATGAACACGAGCAGCACTGCAACCGCGATTGCCATGCCGAGCGCGGAGAATTCCTGCATCATCTGCTCATCCATTGTACCGGAGGCCAGCGTCACCCCGTTGGGCAGCTGCATCGCCTGCACCTGTGCGAGGATTTCGGCCTTGGCGGTATACTTTGCGGCTTCGGCCGGCTGCCCGGTGACCGTAACGATGTATTGGTTATTTTTGCGGGTGATGCTCTGCGGGCTGTCCGAGAAGTTGATCTCTGCAACATCGAGCAGAGGGACCTGCTGCCCGGCAGCGTTAATTAGGATCAGGCCGGAAAGATCACTGATTGTCTGGAACCGGCCGCGCGGGTATTCGACCCAGATTTCATATTCCTGCCCGTTCTGCGAGAGGGTAGTCACTTTGCTGCCGCTGAGCACCTTATAGATCAGGGAACCAATCTGGGCAGGCTGGAACCCCTTGGCAGCAGCCTTGAGCGGGTCAATGTCAACCTTAGCCTGCGGGTTGCCCTTGGAAACATTGGAGGTCACCCGGACAATCCCGCTATTCTGATGCATCAGCGCTTCGATCTCGGAAGAGGTGGTCTTGAGCAGCTCGTAGTCGTTGCCCTGGAGGTTGACCTCCACGTCACCACCGCCACCCATCGAACCCATCGAGCTGCTGGACGCTTCCACATTGATTTCGCAATCGAGCATCTCTTTTGTTTCCCGCCGCCACTGTTCTACCACCTCATTGGTCGATAATTCGCGGTCATCTTTCAGGTAGGCGGTAAGGGTCGCCCCGCCGCCGCCCATCATCATGCTCCCGCCGCCGGTACTGAGCGAGTACCGTTCTACATCGGGGTGGTTTGCCGCAAGCTGCTCGATTTCGGTCATGATCTCATCGACGCGTCCGACCTGAAGTCCGGGACGCAGTTCGGCGCTGACCGAGACCGTCCCTTCATCGATGGACGGCATCATCTCGAGCGGGATCAAGGGGATCAAAGCGACCGACCCGACCAGCAGCAGGATCGAAACCAGAACCACCGTCTTTTTAAACGGCAGGATGTGGCGGAGCAGGTTGCCATAACCGATCTCGACCTTCCGGACAAACCGGGAGACGGGCGTTTCCCGCCGCTCGACCGGCTTGAAGATCGAGAAGAAGAGCGGCACAAGGGTGAGCGCACAGATCAGCGAGGCGGTCAGCGAGAAGATGATCGTGAACCCAAGCTGTTTGAAGAGCTGTCCGGAAAGCCCCTTCATCATGCTGATCGGCAGGAACACGACCACGGTGGTGATTGTCGAGGCAATGATGGACATTGCGACAAATCCGGCCCCTTCGATCGCACATTTTTTGAAATCCTGCCGTTCGGTGCTGCTGCGCCGGAAACAGCTCTCAATGACAACGATTGAGCTATCGACCATCATGCCGACGCCAATCACCATGCCGCCCAGCGAAACCACGTTGAGCGAGAAGCCCATGAGCTTCATTAGGATGACGGTGACCAGCAGAGAGATCGGCATCGAGCTTCCGACGATCAACGACGCTTTGATGTCCCCGAAAAAGAGGAAGAGCACCAGCATCGAGAGGAGTACACCGAGGATCAGCGTGCTGAATACCGTCTTGACTGAATCGACAATCATGTCGCTGCTATCATAGATGACATCCAGATGAATGCCATTGTCAGCGGCGTTGAGCCGCTCCACTTCCCGCAGCACTGTCCGGGAAACATCGAGCGTGCTTGCACTCTGCCGCTTGGTGACCGAGAGGCTGACATTGTCTACACTGTTATACCGGCTGATGCTGTCCGCATCGCGGGAGGTGCGGAACACCTGCGCGATATCCGAAAGATGGATCACACCGCCGCTGCGCAAGGGGATCGGGATATCGCGGAGGGATTCCACTGTCTTGTATTCGACCCCGGCCCGCACCGCGAGCGACTGAGTCCCCATGTCCGCATCGCCGGCAGGGATCGAGAAGTTGGCAGCGGAGAGGAGCGCGCTGATCGTGTCGATATCCAGGTTATACTGGCGCAACCGGTCCTCCATGAGCTGGACGCTGATGTATTCCTCCTGTCCGCCCGCAACATCGACGCTCGCGACACCCGAGAGCTTCTCGAATTCGGGGACGATGCTCTCGTTGATGTAGTTGAGCATGTTGATGTCGCCGGTTGCACTCGCTGAAAGTACGACGCTAGGCATCGCGTTGACGTCCATCTCCATGATGATCGGGTCGGACGCATCGTCCGGCAGCGACCCTTTGTACATATTGAGTTTTTCCTGTAGGTCCATGTGGGCAACATCCATATTGCTCCCATATTCCAGCTCGAGAATCACGAGGGAAACGTTTTCCTGTGAGACCGACTGCACATTTTTCAGCCCGTTCAGCGTGGAGCAGGCGTCCTCGATCTCTTTGGAGACGAGGTCCTCCACATCCTCCGGACCAGCGCCCGGATAGGTGGTCAGGACCACGAACATCGGCATTTCAATATCAGGTGTCATCTCAAGCGGGGTGGTTGCGATCGACATTGCGCCAAAGATCAAAAGGGCAAACACAATGATAATCATCGAAACCGGCCGCTTGATTGCAAGTTTTGTCAGATTCATTTAGAGCCTCCCTGCATCACTTTCAGCCCCGAAGCGTAGCTCTGTGCGGAAGAGCTGCTCTTGGAGGATGAGGATTTAGAGGAGCTATCACCGTCCATCCGGCGGACGGTTCGGTTTGGCTCGGTGGAGAGCTGCTCTTGCGGGGCAGAGGAAGCCGCAGAGGAGGCGGGCTCAGCTTCGGACGAAGCTGCCGCCTCCGGGGCGGAAACGGTTTCATCCGATTCGGAGCTTTCCTCGGAGCTGGCGTCAGTATCCTTCCCAGCCGCGCCGACCGCTGCCGAAACCGCAACCACTGCATTTTCATCCCCCTGCACAACGACCTCTGCACCGTCCAGCAGGCGGGGGTGCCAGGAGGTGATGACCCGGTCATTTTCCGAAATCCCTGAGAGGATAGCCACTTCGGTTTCGCTCGAAACGCCGGTCTGCACCTCGGTCTTGACCGCCTTGCCGTTGCGGTAGAGGTAGACATACGGCTGTTCGGCGTCGTAGTAGAGGCAGTCGATCGGCAGGATGATGCTGTCGACCGCTTTCTGAGTGGCGGCATAGAGCTTGACCGTTGCGCCGGTATGTAGCTGGACCTGCTCGCCGTCGATGCTCGCTTTGATGTTGAACAGGCCGGTCTGCGCGTCGACCGCGGTAGGAATCTCGGTGATGGTGCCAGAAACGGTCTGTCCCCCCGCTTCAATCTCGATCTCTTCACCGATTGCAAGGTTTTGCATCACCGATTCGGAAACTCCGAACCGTACGGTCATGATGCTCTTGTTCGAGATCACATAGGACGGTTGGCCGGAGGGGGCGGGGTTCTGCTCGGACACATTTTTCTGCTCGATGATCCCGGCAATCGGCGCGGTGACCCGGGTGTACTCGATCGACTTGGCCTGGATTTGGAGCTGTGCTTCCGAGACCGCTTCCGCATCCTCGCGAGAGACGCCCGCGGTCAGGTCATAGGCTTCCTTTGCGGCGTTGTAGCTGTTTTTGGCGTTGCGGTAGGCGGTGCGCGCCGAGCGGAGCTGCGGATCGTCGTCGTCCTCCAGTTCGTCTACCATATCACGAGATTCAACGTATCTGTTATAAGCATCTGCGTGCTCTCTTTCCTTTTCACGCATCAGCTTATCCTGGTCGGCATCCTCACCATAAGCCGCTTTCAGCTCCGCTTCGGACATCCCAGAAATCAGATTCATCTCGTCATCCAATTTTTCCATCATTTCCAGATTTCTTTCCACGCCCCGTTGCGCCTGCTCGATCGCATCCGCGACCCCGTCGTTGAGGTTTTTCAGGTTGTCGCGGGCGGTGTTGAGCGCGCTCTGGGCGGCGTTCAGGCTGGATTTCATCGTGACCAGCTGGGTGTCGTATCCGCTGCCCAACTGCGCATCCGCCGCGATCCGGGCCGCGTTATATTGCAGCTGTGCCATCTCTGGATCGATCTCAAAAAGCAGCTGCCCCTTCTGCACCGGCTCCCCAACCTCGAAATAGGTGCGCAGGACGGTACCGCTTGCCTTGGGAAATACCTGCACCGATTCCTCCGGCTGTACCGTACCGATAAAAGAGGTGGTCTGGGCAAGACTGCCGCGGGCAGGTTTGGCGACGCTGACATTGATTTCAGAAAGCTGCGCGGCAACAGGGGCAGCATCGTCCGGCCCCATGCGGGACAGGAACCCGACAGCGGCAACACCGCCGACGACTGCGCAGCACAAAAGCACTCCGGTGATCTTTTTCAATGGAAGAACCTCCTACTTTATTGAGATAATTCTAGTCTAGTTTACAGCCGGATTGTGAACCGAATATAGACTGTGCAACCATTTGTGTGAAAAATTTGTGAACGGGATGTTATATTTGTGTTTTTGTGAAAACCCCTATCATTCTATCATATTTTCTGGTAGGATGGTAGCAGGAAATTTTGAAAAAGGAGGGATCGTATGGCGGTAATTTTGGTCGTGGATGACAACCAGAAAATCCGGAGGCTGATCGACATCTACCTGCGCCGGGAAGGGTTTTCCACCCTGCTTGCCGAAACCGGGGAACAGGCGCTCCATCTGCTGGGGGAACAAGCGGTGGACCTGATGATCGTGGATATCATGATGCCAGGGATGGATGGTTATGCGCTGGTGCGGCAGCTCCGGGAAAACCGGGTGGAGATACCGGTATTGATGGCGACCGCCAAAACCGAGTTTGCGGACAAGAAAGAGGGGTTTGAGGCGGGTGCGGATGATTATATGACCAAGCCGATTGACCTGGAAGAGCTGGTTCTGCGGGTGCGCGCACTGCTCCGCCGCAGCCGGATTTATAGCGAAAATCAAATACAGATCGGCGAAGTGACGCTCGACTACAATACGCTTGAAGTCCGGCTCCCAGAGGAGACGGTTATACTCCCACAAAAGGAGTTTTACCTGCTTTACAAGCTGTTCTCCTATCCCAACCGGATTTTTACCCGTCAGGAACTGATGGACGAAATCTGGGGCTTCAACAGCGAAACCAGCCCCCGCACCGTAGATGTACATATCAAACGGCTGCGGGAACGGTTCGAGCAGGTGCCCGATTTGGAGATTTCCACCATCCGGGGGCTGGGCTACAAAGGGGTGCAGAAGGGCACATGAAAAAATACTGCAAACGCAGGGGTACGGTTTACCATCAGGTGGTCGGCGTGCTCTGTTTGGCCATGCTGGTCACCACAACGGTTCCGATGCTGCTGTTTTCCCACTTTTCCAAGCAGGCATTTACCGGGGACGTGCAAAATCAGGTGCTGTCCAACATCAAAAAAGCAGCGGATTATCTCGAGGAACACAATCTGCCCTTTTCAGACCTGGGTGAGCTGCTCAGTTCCGAGCGCCTTACCTTCCGGGTACTGGACGACCTTTCTCCGCTGGAACTGAACGAGTACAGGCAGCAGGAGCTCGAAACCGATGGATACCTCCTATTCTCTCGGGCAGGGGAGAATAACCTGCCCCACGCGATGCTCAGCCGGTATGAGGACCACTATGTGTTGATCCAGGCCGACCTGGAACCGCTCTTCCGGCTTACCCGGCAGACCAAGCTGCTTTCCCTGATGCTGACCCTTTTGATCGGGCTTTTTGCGGCCATGATCGGTGGGTACCGCCTACTGGCGCCGGTGCGCAAGCTGGATGAGGCGACCCGCAAGGTCGCGGCAGGGGATTTCACCGTCCGGATTCCTCCTCCGAAACGCATGGACGAGATCGGTTCCCTAATTGAGAGCTTCAATACCATGACCCGGGAGCTTGGCAGCGTCGAGATGCTCCGCAGCAACTTCGTCTCGGATATCTCCCACGAGTTCAAAACCCCGCTGACCGCTATCGAAGGATATGCCAAGCTGTTGGAGGGGGATTGCAGCCCGGAGGAACGCCGGGAATATGTTGGGACGATCACCAGCGAGACCCGCAGGCTGTCAGTCCTTGTGGCAAATATCCTGATGATAAACCGGCTGGATAAGGGGAACATCTCGTCCGAGCGGCATCCGGTGCGGATCGATGAGCAGATCCGGCGCGCGCTTGCCCTCTGTGAAGCGGGCTGGACCAGCAAAAACCTGGGATTGAATCTTGAATTGGATGAGATTTATTTTGCGGGCTATGAGTCGTTGTTGATGCAGGTCTGGGCGAACCTGATTGACAACGCGGTAAAGTTTTCTCCGTCCGGGGGCCGGATTTCTCTGGCTTTGCACCGGGAAGGGGAACGGGTACGGTTCACCATCTGCAACGACGGGGACAATATCCCGGAAGAAAGCCTCCCACATCTGTTCGAGCAGTTTTATAAGGCTGACCCATCCCGCGGCGGGGAGGGGAACGGGCTGGGGCTTTCGATTGTCAAGCGGGTCGCAGAGCTGCATGGCGGCGAGGTATCGGTGGAAAATCTGCCCAGCTCTGGCGTGCGTTTCACAGTAATTCTGTAAAGGAGGCTTTTCCATGAGAGATGCGGTAAAGACCATTGGAAACCTGGTGGACAAACAGTCGGTCTGCTTCTTGGGGGCGATCGACAAGGAGGGTTTCCCGAGTATCAAAGCGATGCTCCAACCGCGCGAACGGGAGGGTATCCACACCTTCTGGCTGACCACCAACACCTCGTCGCTGCATGTGGCGCAGTATCGCGAAAATCCCTCGGCGAGCCTGTATTTCTGTGACCGGAGGTTTTTCCGGGGCGTGCTGCTGACCGGCGCCATAGAGGTTCTGACCGACCCGGAGTCCCGCCATCGGATCTGGCGGGAAGGGGATACGGTCTACTACCCGCAAGGGCCGGACGACCCTGACTACTGTGTGCTGCGGTTTACCGCCCGGTCGGGGCGGTACTACCACAATTTTAAATCCGAGGATTTTGCAATACAAGAAACTATTGGAAACTGAAAAATCCTGCATGATCTTCCCGCGCACTGCCCATACTTTTCTCGAATGTAGAGAGTATAAGGGGTGCGCGGGATTTGTATATCAATAAAGTGGAAATCTGCGGGGTAAACACCTCCAAACTGACCGTCCTAAAGGAAAAAGAAAAGATCGAACTGCTAAAAAGAATTCGTGCAGGGGATCAGGCGGCGCGGGACGAGATGATCAACGGCAACCTGCGGCTGGTGCTGTCGGTCGTACAGAAATTCACCAACCGGGGAGAAAACCTCGACGACCTGTTCCAGGTGGGATGTATCGGGCTAATTAAGGCGATCGACAATTTTGATCCCAATCAGAACGTCCGGTTTTCGACCTATGGCGTGCCGATGATTATCGGAGAGATCCGCCGGCATTTACGGGATAACAACGCGGTGCGGGTGAGCCGTTCGCTCCGGGACATGGCCTATAAGGCGATGCAGGCCAAAGAAACGCTGATGAACCGCAATTCCCGGGAGCCGACGGTTGATGAGATTGCAAAGGAGATGGGGGTCAAGAAAGAGGAGGTTGTACTTGCGCTGGAAGCGATCGTTGAGCCGATGTCCCTCTACGAACCGGTCTATTCGGACGGCGGGGATACCATTTTCGTGATGGACCAGGTGGGGGACAAAAACGGTGAGAGCGACTGGATGGACGAAATCGCGATCAAGGAGGCGATGAAGAGCCTCGGGGAACGGGAGAAAAAGATTTTGTCCCTGCGTTTTTTTGTCGGCAAAACCCAGATGGAGGTTGCAAAGGAGATTGGGATTTCCCAAGCCCAGGTCTCGAGGCTGGAAAAGGGTGCGCTTGAATGGATCAAAAAGCATATTTGATCCCAAGCGCGAAAAAATGCCCACAGGACAGGCGCAAACGGTTGACTTTTCCGAAGCCAAGGTATATACTGTTTGGCATATGGCGATGACGGGATCAACCACCGTGTGTTTGCCCCAGAGAAGCGGCCCTTTGGCTGTGAGGCCGCTGCAAAACCCGATGGAAGCCGTCCCTGAGCCTTCCGGCGCGGAGCCGGACGCGGTGTGAGCGTTAATCCTTTTGAGCGGCGCGATTGCGCAATATGGGTGGTACCGCGGAAGGTGTTGACAACGCTTTTCGTCCCATTTCTGGGGCGGGGGGCGTTTTTTATTTTGTCACAATTTAAAAGGAGCGATAGAGACAATGCAATGGACTGGACTCAATGAACTGCGTGAAAAATTCCTCAGCTTTTTTGAAAGCAAGGAGCATCTGCGCCTGCCGAGTTTTCCGCTGATGCCGGCCGCGGATGAGGCGAGCCTGCTGCTGATTAACTCGGGCATGGCCCCCATGAAAAAATGGTTTCTCGGGATCGAAACCCCGCCCAGGAAACGGGTGACCACCTGTCAGAAGTGCATCCGCACTCCGGACATCGAAAATGTGGGGAAAACCGCGCGGCACGGCACCTATTTTGAGATGCTCGGGAACTTCTCGTTTGGCGATTACTTCAAGCACGAGGCGACCGCATGGGCCTGGGAGTTTATCACCAAGGTGCTCGAGCTTCCGGTGGACCGGCTGTGGGTTTCGGTTTATGAGGACGACGATGAAGCGGTTGAAATCTGGACCAAAGAGGTCGGCGTGGACCCGACCCACATCGTCCGTCTGGGCAAGGACGACAACTTCTGGGAGATCGGGTCCGGCCCTTGCGGCCCCTGTTCCGAGATTTATTTTGACCGCGGGGAAAAATACGGGTGCGGCAAACCGACCTGCGGCGTCGGTTGTGACTGCGACCGCTATGTCGAGTTCTGGAACCTCGTATTCTCCCAGTTCGACGGGGACGGGAACGGCCATTACGAGCGGATGGAGCATCCGAACATCGACACCGGTATGGGCCTGGAGCGGCTTGCCTGTATCATGCAGGGGGTGGATAACCTTTTTGAGGTGGACACCGTCCAGAACATCATGAGCCATATTGCGAAGATCGCCGGGGTGCAGTACCACACCAATGAAAAAACCGACGTCTCCCTGCGGGTCATCACCGACCACATCCGTTCGACCACCTTCATGGTCGGGGACGGCATCCTCCCCCAGAACGAGGGGCGCGGCTATGTCTTGCGCCGCCTGCTCCGCCGCGCCGCGCGGCATGGACGTCTGCTCGGGATCGACCACCCGTTCCTATACGAGGTTGCCGAGACGGTCATCCGTGAGAATGCCAACGCATACCCGAATCTGGTTGAGAATAAAGATTACATCATCAAGGTGATCAAGGTGGAAGAGGAGCGGTTCGCGCGTACGATCGACCAGGGGATCGAGCTGCTCAACGCAATCATCGATAAGATCGACTCGAATATGGAAACCAAGATGGTGCGGGGTGCAGATGCGTTTAAGCTCTATGACACCTTTGGCTTCCCGGTCGACCTGATCAAAGAAATCCTCGAGGAACGGGGAATCGGCCTGGATGAGGCGGAATTCATCGCCAAGATGGAGGAACAGAAGCAGCGTGCCCGCGAGGCCCGCGCTGCAATGGGCGATCTCGGCTGGGAGGAGGACATTCTCTCGGACGTGAAGGAACACGGCCATTTTGTCGGTTATACCGACTTTGCCGCCAAAGCCAAAGTGATGGCGATCATCAAAGACAACCAGCGGGTGGAGGAGCTTTCAGACGGCGAACTGGGTTCGATCGTATTGGATACCACCCCCTTCTATGCGGAAAGCGGCGGTCAGGCCGGGGATAGCGGTATGCTCAAGAGCGACAGCAGCTTTTTCAATGTCTTTGACTGTAAAAAATCCAAGGGCGGGCATTTTGTCCATGTGGGCGAGCTGACCGCCGGTACCCTGAAGGTGGGAGACACGGTCACTGCGGCGATCAACACGGGCCGCCGCCGCGATATCATGCGCAACCACACCTCCTGCCACCTGCTTCAGGCGGCGCTGCGCAGCGTCCTTGGAGACCACGTGCATCAGGCGGGCGCTTTCTACGATGACAACATCTGCCGGTTCGACTTCACCCATTTCTCTGCGGTGACGCCCGAGGAACTGGAAAAGGTTGAGGAGATCGTCAACCGGACGGTACTTTCCGCGATTGATGTAGATGTGCGGGAGATGCCGATTGACGAGGCGAAAAAACTCGGCGCAATGGCGCTGTTCGGGGAGAAGTACGGCGATACTGTCCGGGTCTGCAACGTGCCGGGCGAGTCGATCGAGCTTTGCGGCGGCACCCATCTGGACAATACCGCTAAGGTCGGTCTGTTCAAGATCGTGAAAGAATCTTCGGTCGCGGCGGGAATCCGCAGGATTGAAGCGGTCACCGGTAAAAACGTGCTCAAGCTGATTGCCGAGCAGGAAAAGCTGATGCAGGAGACCGCAGCGGCGCTCAAGGTCGGCAACCCTGCCGAGCTTCCCACCAAGGCGGCTGCCCTCAGCAGTGAGATGAAAGCGCTTCAGAAGGAGCTTGACGGGATCAACAGCAAGCTCGCCGAAGCGCAGATGAGCGACCTGTTTGAAGATGCGCAGGAGGTGGGCGGTATCCGGATTGCGAGCATCTCGCTCAACGGTGCAAAGGTCGAAGCGCTGCGCACGATGGGGGATCACGCCCGCGACCGGAATCCGGCGGCGGTCTGTGTCCTTACCACCGTGAATGCAGGCAAGGCGAGCATCCTCGTCTGCTGCGGCAAAGACGCGGTTGCGAAAGGCGCGCACGCGGGCAGGATCGTCAAGGAGTTCACCGCGCTCTGCGGCGGCTCGGGCGGTGGACGCCCGGATTCCGCGATGGGCGGTACCACCGAGATCTTCAAGATCGACGAAGCGGTTGCACAGCTCCCGGCGATTGTCGGTAAGTTTATTCAGAAATAAGGAGGGATCGACTGTGAGCGATTGCCTGTTTTGTAAGATCATAGCGGGAGAGATCCCGAGCAAAAAGATTTACGAGGACGACCAGTGCTATGCGTTCCATGACATCGACCCGCAGGCACCGGTACATTTCTTGGTGGTGCCCAAAGCGCATATCTCTGGTGCGAATATGCTCACCGAGGAGAACTGTGCGGTGGTCGGGCATATCTTTGCGGTGATTGCCAAAATTGCGAAAGGGCTGGGCTGCGGGGATGATTTCCGCGTGGTCAACAACTGCGGCCCGATGGCGGGACAAACGGTCGGGCACCTGCACTTCCATGTGCTGGCACAGAGGAATCTTGCCTGGCCTCCGGGCTGATGGATAGATGAAAAAGCAGTTTTCAGAAAAGGTGGTCATATTGTGAAAAGGACAGAGATCAAAAAGCTGTTCACGGCAGTGCAGGACTATACCGGCGCGCCAATCACCGTCTGCGGATGGGCGAAAACCATCCGGGATTCCAAGTCGATCGGCTTTATCGAGCTGAACGACGGTTCTTCCTTTCAGAATTTACAGGTTGTCCTGGAAGCGGGAAAACTCGGGAATTTTGCCGAGCTTGTCAAATTGAATGTCGGCAGCGCACTGGTGGTACATGGTTCGATTCTGCTGACGCCGGATGCGAAACAACCGTTTGAACTCCATGCAGATGCGGTGGAAATTGAGGGGGCTTCCACCCCGGACTATCCGCTGCAAAAGAAACGCCATTCACTTGAGTTCCTGCGCTCGATCGCGCATTTGCGCCCCCGCACCAACACCTTTGCGGCGGTATTCCGGGTGCGGTCGGTCGCGGCATATGCAATCCATAAATTTTTCAATGAACGCGGTTTTGTCTATGCGCATACCCCGCTGATTACCGGCAGCGACGCGGAAGGGGCGGGGGAGATGTTCCGGGTCACCACCCTTGATCCGCTGAATCCTCCGCTCACCGAGGACGGAAAGGTGGACTATTCACAGGACTTTTTCGGCAAAGCGACCAATCTCACCGTCTCCGGGCAGTTGGAGGGGGAATGCATGGCGCTGGCGTTCTCGAACATCTATACCTTTGGGCCGACCTTCCGCGCAGAAAATTCCAACACGGCCCGCCATGCGGCGGAATTCTGGATGGTCGAGCCGGAGATTGCATTTGCCGACCTTCAGGACAACATGGACCTTGCACAGGATATGATGAAGTTTGTGCTCTCCTATGTGCTTGAACAGTGCCCACAGGAGATGGCGTTTTTCAACCAGTTCTACGACAAGGGGCTGATTGAACGGCTCAACGGGATCGTCCAGTCGGAGTTTGCGCGCCTGACCTATACTGAAGCGGTCGAGCAGCTGGAAAAGGTCAAAGATCGGTTCCAGTATCCGGTCTACTGGGGTTGCGACCTCCAGACCGAACATGAGCGGTACCTAACCGAGGAACTGATGAAGCGGCCGGTTTTTGTGACCGACTACCCGAAGGAGATCAAAGCGTTTTACATGCGGCTGAATGACGACAACAAGACAGTCGCGGCGGTTGATATGCTGGTGCCCGGTATCGGGGAGATCATCGGCGGGAGCCAGCGTGAAGAGCGGCTTGATGTGCTGACTCGCCGGATTCAAGAGCTTGGACTGAAAGAGGAAGACTATAGCTGGTACCTCGATCTGCGCAGATACGGTGGGGCCAGACATGCTGGGTTTGGCCTGGGCTTTGAGCGGCTGATTATGTATATCACTGGGGTTTCCAATATCCGGGATGTGATCCCGTTCCCGCGGACGACCGGTTCAGCGGAATATTGAGTCTGTGTTTCGCGCGCGGGTAGTTTGCCCGCGCGCGATTTTTGGCAGGGAGGTGTCTTTTATGCAGGTGATTGAGCGGATTCCGGCAGGGACGGCCTGCTGTTGGCTGCTCCGGGGAGAAACGGGTTCGGTGCTGATCGACGCCGGGATGGAGCATGCGGAAAAAATCCTGAAACAGGCGCGGGATGCGGGCGTTCGGCTGCTTCTGTTAACCCATGCACATTTCGACCACATCACCAATGCGGCGTTTCTTGCCCGGGAACTGGGGATACCGGTTGCGCTCCATCCGGCGGATCTGCCGCTCTTGAAAAATCAGTTCTCCCGCCCGCTTGATGCACAGGGGGTGCGTGGACGTGTGTTGCGCTATTTTTCCCAAAAGCTGATGCAGAAGCCGCTGGAACCGTTTTCCCCGGAAATACAGCTCTCGGATGGGATGCACCTGGATACCTACGGGGTGGATGCATGTGTGGTTGCACTTCCGGGACATACCGCTGGTTCTGTCGGGGTGGCCGTAGGGGATGCCATTGTGGTGGGAGACGCGATGATGCGGATGCCAACCCTCTCACCGCCGCTCATCTTCGAGGATCGCCAAGCCTCTCTAGAATCGGCGTCCCGCATCCGGGAAAGCGGTGCAAAGCTTCTTCTAACAAGCCACGGCTTTACAACTTGCAGAAGATTTTTTGTGTGAATTGTCCAAGTGCGCTTGCGGGAGCTGGCATTTTCATGTATAATGAAAATGTTATATGATAAAAAATGAAAGATGGAGGTTATCGACTTATGGCAAGATACAGCGAACTTTCCCGGCAAGAGCTGGAAACCCTGCGCACCGAGCTGACAGAACGGTATGAGCAGTTTAAAAGCAGAGGTTTGAAGCTCGATATGTCGCGTGGAAAGCCCTCATCCGATCAGCTTGACCTCGCAAACGGCCTTTTTGATGTGGTCAATTCCAAGACCTCCTGCCTGTCCGCCGACGGTACCGACTGCCGTAACTATGGAGATTTTACCGGTATTCCTGACTGCAAAGTGATCTTCTGTGAGATGTTGGGCGTTGCCCCCGAGGAGCTGTTTATCTGCGGCAACTCGAGCTTGACCATGATGTATGATGCGATTGGTAAGATGGTGCTGCATGGGGTGCGTCCGGGTGCGGAGCCGTGGTGGAAAACCCCAGAGCGCAAGTTCCTCTGCCCGGTACCGGGATATGACCGTCACTTCGCGATCACCCAGCGTTACAATTTCGAGATGATCCCGGTAGAGATGGATGAGAACGGTCCGGATATGGATACGGTGGAGCGTCTGGCAGCTTCCGATCCCACGATCAAGGGCATCTGGTGTGTGCCTAAATATTCCAATCCGAACGGTGTGACCTATTCGGATGAGACGGTGCGGCGTCTGGCACGGATGAAGACCGCCGCGAACGATTTCATGATTATGTGGGATAACGCCTATGCGGTGCATGACCTGCATCCCGAGGAGCGGCAGCAGATATTAAATATTCTGGAAGAATGCAAGGCAGCGGGCGATCCCGACCGGGTGATGATGTTTGCATCTACCTCGAAAATTTCCCATGCGGGTGCGGGGGTTGCGGCGTTCGCCTGTTCCACCGCGGTGATGGAGAACATGAAGAACCTGTTGACCATCCAGACGATCAGCTTTGACAAGGTCAATATGCTGCGCCATGCGCGGTACTTCAAGAATCTGGACGGCGTGCTTGCACATATGGAAAAGCTGGCAGCAGAGCTGCGCCCCAAGTTTCAGACGGTGTTGGACGCGTTCAACAGCGAACTGGCCGGAAAGGGGATTGCCGAGTGGATTGAACCGAAGGGCGGCTATTTTATCTCGCTGAATGTGCTCGATGGCTGCGCTAAAAAGGTGGTGCAGATGTGCAAGGATGCGGGCGTGATCTTGACTTCCGCCGGTGCAACCTATCCATATGGCAATGACCCGCGCGACCGGAATATCCGTGTTGCCCCTTCCTATCCGACGATCCTCGAGCTTCAGCAGGCGGTAGAACTGCTCTGCCTTTGCGTTGAGTTGGCAGGGGTTGAAAAACTGCTCGAACAGTAAAGGGCGCGGCGGCCAAAAATATGGCGAAGAGGGCGCTTTTTACAAGAGAAAAAGCCTATTCAAAATTTAAAGCTTTATTCAATTTTTCTCGAAAAATTGCGGTTTCCAAAGGCAGAGCCTTTGGTCGATCGTCGCAACGAGCGAAACGCTTTATCCTGTGAAGCGCCTTTTTCGGGTGGCTTGCCGCCAACGGCGGCAAGAGGGGGCTTTTTGCAAGAAAAAAAGCCCCCTACACAAAGAGTTTGAATAGATTTTAAGCATTTTGACGGTACACGAAAAGCGCCAGAAGTTTGAGGGGGATGTGATGGGATGGTAAACTGTCCGAAATGCGGGCATCCAGTCAGCGGGCGGGCGCGTGCCTGCGGCTACTGTGGAGAATCCCTTGTCAATAACTATTTTGCGCGGGAGGAACGACGCAAAGGGAAGGACCCATTGTTGGAAGCGCCAGCCGGCGCGGCGGGCATCTGTGCAATGGTTCTGGGGATTTTTGGATGTCTTGCACTGTTGGCAGCCCTTGTCTTTCAGTTGATGGTTATGTTTGGATATGGTGGGGCGGTTCCGCCGGAAATCGACCTGAACTGGTGGCTCCGTACCCTCGTGCTTGCGATTCCGCCGGTAGTCCTGCTGGTGCAGGAGCTGATCCTCGGTGGGAGCCGGGGCGGCCTGCTGTTTGATAGCTTTTGGTTGTTTGCTTCCGGTTGCGGATTGATCCTGACCGTACAGTGCTATACCGGAAAGGGTCTGGGACTATTTTTCGGTGTAGCGGCAATCCCGTATCTGCTGATTGCCGGATGCGCCTTGATTGTCCTCTCTTCTGTGACCAGCATCCTTGCCTATAAACATTATTAAAATAAAAAAGACTGCCCCGGCAGTCTTTTTTATTTCCTACTCCCTTTGCAAAAAAGTGTATGTAGACTCGTCCGACAGATGCGGCACAAAAGCATACCCATTCCAGCAGAAGCCTTTCAGTCCCTCCGGCTGGTCGATCCGCTCTTTCACAAGATACCGCGCCATCTGCCCACGCGCCATCTTTGCGGCAGTGGCAAGCATTCTGGGTTTGCCACGCTTCATTACAAGAAAGTTGCAGGTGAGAAACCGGTCACGCGGGGTCAGATAGGGTTGGACCGTTCTGGAGTATTCCGCGGAAGCGAGGTTGACGACCGTCTGCCCGCTGGAAAACAGGTCGCGATAGAACAGATCTCCCCAGAACTGATAGAGGTTCCGCCCGTCAAATTTCAGTTTGCAGAGAAATTCAAGCCGGTAGGGAAGGATTCCATCGGCGGGCCGGAGGACCCCATAAAATGCGCTGAGCAGGCGCAGATGCTCATTTGCGAAAGCGAAGTCCGCAAGGCTGAACGACTGTGGATCGAGGTTGCGGTATTGCAATCCATGGTAGGCGAGCAGTGCAGCGGTTCCCTCCGCATCCAAGTCGAACGATTGGAAAGCGGTAAACGCCTTGAATGCAAGGTCGGGATTGATCGACATCGGGCGCTCGAGCTGCCAGGGACTGAGTACTCGAAGCGCTTCGGCGAGCTGCCCTGTCTGCGCAGGAAAGCGGGGTCGGGACAAAGACAGACCTTCCAGGGTGGATACCTGCATATTTTTGGCTGGGGAGAGGATGAGAAGCATGATGTCCTCCTAGGGGTTATACCGGTTCGTTTGGCTCGACGGATTCAACAGGCGCAACAGGCTCGAACTGGACATGCCTACGTTCCGAAACCGCCTTGATGATCAGTACAATGCTCATCAGGATGTCGAAGAGCGAGCCGGTCACAATGAGATCGATGTTGTAAACGACGAGCGGACGGGATGCTTTCATCACCATCAGATTGAGCAGAACGGAGATAGTGTGCATTGCGAAAAAGAAAACAAGATCCCGAGTTCTTAAAAAAGAGAGAATGATCCGTTTGCACAGAAGGACAAGCCCCAAAACCACCACTGCACCCGTGGAGCAGTAAATAACGGTGGGCAGACGGTTCGGATCGTTGGATAGGAGAAATGCAAGACCGCCGAGCCGGAACCCGGAGACCAGCAACATAATCAAAAACATCCATTGATGAAGCATAGGATACCTCCCTGTCTGGATTCGATAAAAACTTTGTGGAAAAAGATGATACCAGATTCTGAACAGGCTGTCAAATTACTGGTTTTCCAGGAGCGCGCCGACCGTTTCAAAATTCCCGGTCAGGACCGCGACGATCCCTTTATAGATGGTAACCGGGTCTTTGAAGAATCGGTCCTGTAATTTCCGGCAGGTTTCTGCGTCCGGCAGCAGGATCGTCAAGGTCAGCAGGTCGCTTCCAATATCGCTGATCGTGAGGGTCAGCAGATACCCGTCCTCCACCTTCCGGGATTCGGCTTTGTTGTGGGTGCGGTGTTCCCGGATTAGGAAATACTCTCGCGCGGCGGCAACCGCTTTTTCACGAATCGAAAGAGGCAGCGTTTTTTCGAATGTCTCGGCAGCATTACGCCCAAGTTCGGTGATCTGGTAGCATTGGTTGGGTTCGGCCTGGCTGGGCGGCAGAATTTCGATATGCCCGCTTTTGACCAGCCCGGAAGCGGCGCTTGCAGCCTCGAAATAGTTGCCGATCCCTTCGGAAACGAATACTTCAATCAGCGCGGAGATCGGCATTGGATGCTCCAGCTCGCGCAGGATATAGCAGATTAGGATTTTGATTTCATAATCCATCGTAAGACCGCCGGGTTCGACACCAGCGCGAAAAACATCATACATTTCCAACATCCTCTCTTCGTTATCCCTTGTGTCTATCATACATAATTTTAGAGGGTAACGTCAATAGCCTGGGACCATGATCTGGCCATAAGTGTGTCTCTATTCCCCATCGTTACGTTTAAAATCGATCTGCTGCTCAAAATTTTTACTCGATTTTTTGCTCCAGCCCAAGAGCCTCCTGAGAAAGATACGAAGCAAGCGCATGTGCGATAACCAGGCTCCTAAAAAATACAAAGCCACCAGAAAACTGATGGCTTTGCCGTTTCTATGTAAAGGACGGGAGGTTTCCCCATCCTTACAGGGTTGGCTGCCCGCGCAGGATGCGCGTTTTAAAACGGTTGGCAGAACCCTGCCGAAGATAGTATATGCAGCCCGTCGGACATCATACAGGAAGATTTCCCCAATCCATTGATTTGAGAAAAAGTATTTTCCAGATGTCGAAAAATTGAAATCTCTGTCGAATTTTGTTATACTGGGTTCAGAAAGACATCGGAGGGATTGCGGATGAAACGCTGGGCTGTGGGTATTTGCTGCATGTTGACCTGTTTCTTTTGCGGATTTGGGATATACGCATCTTCCAGTCCCTATATAGATGCATGTGATTCTGTGGCGGGCGATGCTGCCAGAACCTACAGCGGATTTGGAGCGCAGATTTCAAATTTTTCCGATTTCTCGGGCTGGTCTGCCTGCCCGGATCAGACGGTGTTGCCCATGCAGGAACAGGCCCAACAGGCGTCAGCGATTTATCAGGTCCGGGGGAGCGAAACCGTTGAGGTGAGCATCTACGCGAAAAACAGTTCCTTTGCCATGCCCACTTCGTATGGAGGGAAGTATGGGGCGTATGTCCTTGGGGAATCGGAGCGCGGCGTTTTTTCAGATGCGGTACGCTGCCGTTATGATGTGGCGCAGGATCAGACATTTTTGGTGGATGGTGGGAAGGTATATCTCCTACGAGCTTCTCCGATTGGGCTATATTTTTCAGAAACGGATCAGAGCGGTCTAAATCTACATAGTCCATTTTATGGGGTGAACATTGCATATTCGCCGGATGGCAGTAATTTTTTTGAGCTCCCGGACGTGCGGATGACCTCTTGCCGGAAGCAGGTCGGTGGATTTTACTATTATGAGACCTATGCAGCGGAGGTTCCCATGGGCGCGTCCTACATCCGGGTGCAGCTCCAGAAACACCGCACGATACCAGGGTTTGACATGCCGGATGCACCTGTAGAACAGCATCTGTTTCTGCTTTCAGAGGTGGTATTCCGCGGGCAGTCTGTAGAGGCCGGGCCGGTTCCAGAACCACCGCCGTCCTCGTCAGAACCTTCAGCTCCGGAACCACCGCCATCCTCGTCGGAACCCTCAGCCCCGGAGCCACCGCCATCCTCGTCGGAACCCTCAGCCCCGGAGCCACCGCCGTCCTCGTCAGAACCTTCAGCCCCGGAGCCACCGCCGTCCTCGTCGGAGCCCTCCGTTCCGGAGCCGCCACCCTCTTCGTCAGAACCTTCCCTCCCGGAGCCACCGCCCTCCTCATCGGAGCCTTCTGTCCCGGATGGCCCATCTATCATCGAACCACCTTCTTCTTCGGAACCCGAGGATATTTCTCCCAGTTCTTCAGAGAATCAGGACCCTTCCAGCTCGGAACCGCAGTCGAGTTCCGAGGAGGAGTCTATCCTTGGCCCGGACCCGGAACGCAGACCGCGCCCTCACCGCCGTCGTACCCGCAACGCAGAGGATTTGGAAGATGATTCTCCGGTGATCCTTTGGGGATCGGCAGACAATCACGATCTTCCGCCCGCCCCAGTGGTTATGATGCAGCAACCACAGGCTCCGAACCCAGCGGCGGTGCAGGAGCAGACTGGGACCGAACTGCCGCTGGTGGAATCCGAACCTCCGGCATCATCCAGCAGGCCGCAGGTAGTCGTCCGTACAATGGGGTCACAGGTTGGCGCAGACCAGAAGAAGGAGCTTCCGGCAGTTTCGGTTGGGGCGGCAGCAGCGGGCATGGTGGCGATGTTCCTGCTTGGGAAACGTTGGAAGTCTTCCGGGAAATAAGGCGTCTGGGCGACTGGAACCGCGTGATTTGGTAGCTCCGGTTCAGAAGCATGCGCAAAGGCCGGTGAAACTTTTTGATGATAAAAATACGACAATTTTCTTTACAAACAGGCTGGCAGCGTCTATAATAAGGTCTAACGAATAAACCGTTTGGCGGTTTATTTGCGGGCTTACAGCCCACAATGCGGATCAAAGCTGCCTGATATAGGGTCTCTGCACGCTGCGGACGTTTGACAGGGAGCAGGCCGGGAAAACTGGAATCCCGGCGACGATAGGGAGGAAGTACGGTGAGCGAGTTAGTATCCATCACGGTCGGCGGGCTGCTGGAACAGGTGGCCCGCCAGTATCCGGACGATCAGGCGATCAAATATATTGACCGCCCGTTCGATATGACATGGAAAGAATTTGATGATGAGGTCAATCGAATCGCAAAGGGATTCCTTGCGATGGGGCTTGGACATGGCGATCATATCGCGATCTGGGCGACAAATGTGCCCGAGTGGCTGTTGACCCTGTTTGCCTCGGCGAAGATTGGAGCGGTGTTGGTGACGGTAAACACCAACTATAAAGTGTTCGAGTTGGAGTATCTGCTGCGGCAGTCCGATTCCAAGGCACTGGTGCTGATCGACGGGCTGAAGGACGCCAATTATGTTGAAATCATCAATGAGCTCTGCCCGAGGCTCCGGGATACCAAGCCGGGGGAGTGCAGCAACCCCATGCTGCCGTTTTTGAAACATGTGATCTATGCGGGTAAAGAGGAAACGCCTGCCGGCATGGTCGGCTGGAATACCATTGCGGAGCAGGGCAAGTCTGTTTCGGATGAGCAGTTCCGTGAGGTGTTCAGCCGGGTGGACCCTCATGATGTGACCAACATGCAGTATACCTCGGGGACGACCGGTTTCCCGAAGGGGGTCATGCTCACCCATTACAATATCGTCAACAACGGGAAGTGCATCGGGGACTGCATGAAGTTCACCCATGAGGACAAGCTCTGCATCTGCGTGCCGTTTTTCCATTGCTTTGGGTTGGTGCTGGCAGTTATGGCGAGCCTAACCCATGCGACCGCAATGGTGCCGGTTGAGACCTATCGTCCCACCGAGGTGATGAAGGCGATCCAGAACGAGAACTGCACCGCTGTCCATGGGGTCCCGACCATGTTTATTGCGATGCTGGAGCATCCGACCTTCCACGATTACAAATTCCCGCGCTTGCGCACCGGGATCATGGCAGGGTCTCCCTGCCCGATCAAGGTGATGCAGCTGGTGGTCGACAAGATGGGGATGAAAGAGATCACGATCACCTATGGGCAAACAGAGGCCTCCCCGGCAACGACGATGACCACCACCGATGACAGCTTGGAATTGCGGGTCACGACGGTGGGCAAAGCGATGCCGTTTGTCGAGACCAAGATCGTCGATCCCGAGACAGGGGAAACCCTCCCGCCCAACACGCCGGGCGAATTCTGCGCGCGCGGCTATAACATCATGAAGGGCTACTATAAGATGGAAGAGGCGACCCGTCAGGCGATCGATGAAGACGGATGGCTGCACAGCGGCGACCTCGCAATGGTGGACGAGAACGGCTACTACAAGATCACCGGCCGGATTAAGGACATGATCATCCGCGGCGGGGAGAATATCTATCCGAAAGAGATCGAGGAGTTCCTCTATACCCATCCGTTTGTGCGCGATGTGCAGGTGATCGGCGTCCCCAGCCAGCAGTATGGGGAAGAGGTCTGCGCCTGTGTCATCCCGCGCGCATGGGAGGATGGACTGACTGCGAAGGATATCCAGGATGCTGTGCGCGAAAACATGGCGCGGCATAAGGTCCCCAAATATGTGCTGTTCATGGAGAGCTTCCCTATGACCGCCAGCGGCAAGATTCAGAAGTACAAGCTGCGCGAGATGGCGGTCGAAAAGCTCCATCTGGAGAGCGATGCGGCGATTGAAACCGCATAAACCTTTGATTTAGGAGTGTTTTACATAGATGGCAGCCAATGAGTATAGGCTATGTATGGGCTGTATGTCTCCGAATTTTGACGGCGGCGTTTGCAGCGTCTGTGGATATGACCAGAATACGCTGGGAGACCCGCGGTATTTGCAGCCCTGTACCACCCTTGCCGGACGTTATGTGGTAGGACGGCTGGTCGCCAGCGACCCGGAGGGCGCCTGGTATGTCGGGTACGATTGTGACGAAGAACTGCGGGTCTGGATACGGGAATATGTCCCGTCGAACATCACCCGACGCCAAACCGATGGTGAGGTGCAGCCGCTTCCCAGTTCAGAGGCGCAGTACAAAGCGTTGATGGCGGATTTTGAGGACCTTTGCCGTATGATTGCCGCACTGCCTGCGACCGAAAAAGTCCTGCCGGTGACCGGTATTGTTCGTGCCAACAATACCGTTTATGCGGTTTATCGTTATATTAAAACCATCTCGCTCGAGTCATTTTTACAGCGCAGCGGGGGGCATCTGAGTTGGCGACATACCAAAAAGCTTCTGATGCCGCTGTTTCATACGGTTACTAGCGTTCACCGGGCGGGGTTGATCCACCGCGGGCTGTCCCCGCGTACCATCCACCTCGACCAGTCGGGTGCGCTTTGGTTGAGCAGTTTTTCGATTGCCGCCGCACGCACCAACAAAAGTGAAATCTCCGCGCAGCTATTCACTGGCTATGCTGCGCCGGAACAGTATTCTCTGAACAGTTGGCAGGGGACATGGACCGATGTTTACGCGCTGGGAGCGCTGACCTACTGGGCGGTCACGGGTCAGAACCCTCCTTCCGCACAGGATCGCGTTTATGGAGACGACCTGCTTGTGGAGGGGCAGTGCCCGGACATGCCCGAAAGTGCTGTGCGGGCGATCAACCGGGCGCTGGCGGTCGAACTGGAGGACCGCACCCAGACAGCGGAAGCGTTCATCGCCGACCTGCTCGCAAATGAGGGGTCCAACACCGCGGTCTATACCGCTCCCCCGAAACGTTCGATGCCCGATACACAGCGGATCGAGGAGGAGCGCCACCGCGCGGAGATTTTGCAGGCGGCAGCCAACCGCCGGCGGGAGGAGCGGTATACGCCGGCACAGGAACCGGACTACGAGGAAGGGATCGACCTGATGGCGGTCCGGGAGCCTCCGCGTCCAGACCCCGCCGCCACAGTTTTGCAGTCGATGCCTCACGCCAGACAGGAGCTGGAACCGCGCCGCCAGCAGCGTCCCACACAAAATTCGGGAAAACGCCGCAAGCGCAAACAGAAGCGGTCCCATCCGTTTCTCTCGTGGTTCCTGACCCTGCTGCTCGCAACCGGAGCGCTCGCGGGAGGGTTCTATTGGATTGCAAACAATTATCTGAATGACCTGCTTGATCCGTCCTCCCGGCCACAGCAGGCGAGCAGTTCCGAGGTTTCATCCGGAGAAGATTTATCGGACGAGGAGCTGCTGGAAGAAGGAAAGGTTCCGGCACTGGTTGGGAAGATCGCCAGCTCGGTGAAGAACAATAAGGAATTGAGCCGGCGGTATGAGATCGACTATGTGGAGAAGTATAACGACAACTACGAGGAAGGCGTGATCTTTGACCAGCAGCCGCTTGAGGGGACAGAACTGGAAGAAGGCGGAAAGCTGACTCTATTTGTTTCCCAGGGGGCGGAGCGGGTCGAGATGCCCGAGGTTGTGGGTAAGGAGATCGAAGAGGCGACCGGGCTTTTGGATAGTTTGGGGATCAAATATAACTTGATCCCGGTCCAAAACAGCACCTATGAGCCGGACGTAATCGTTCGTGCCGACCGGGAGCCCAAGACCATGCTGGATAAGAACCGGGATACGGTGATGCTTTATATCAAGGAATCGTCGGCCAAGGACGATGAGGAAGAGGACGACGATGACCGGGAAGAGGACGACCGCAACACCTCGAGCAACCGTGGGACAGTTTCCCGCGGAAAGGGCGGCATCAAGATTGTGGACCGGGTGGACTAAACCCAACGAAAATCCGAAAATGGGAACCGCCGGAGTACCGGCAGAAGGGGTGGAATTCGATGAAAATTGCATTTTCAACACTGGGATGCCCCGGCTGGTCGTGGGATGAAATCTTTGCGACAGCTAAGGATATGGGGCTGGATGGGATCGAAATCCGCGGCGTGGGCAACGAGATGTTCGCGCCTAAGATCAAAGCGTTGGATGAAACGCATATCGGACGCACCAGAGAGCGATTGGAAAAAGCGGGGATGACCATTCCAATGCTGACATCCGGGGCATGTCTCGGACTGATCGGAGAGGTTGACAGCTATCTGGAGGAGGCAAAAGCCTATATCGACTGCGCTTCTCGGATTGGAACGCCGTTTGTTCGGGTGGTGGTGACCACCAATCCTGCTCCCACCGACGAGGAGGACCTGCTTCAGGCCAAAGCGCTTTATGACCAGCTTTGTAATTATGCGAAAGGGAAGCATGTCTGTGTGCTGATCGAGACAGCGGGTATGCTGGCGGACAGCCGCGCGATGAAGTCGTTTATGCGCGGAGTGGACCCCGAAGCGGGCGGGGTCCTCTGGGACCTGCACCATCCCTACCGCTATTTCCACGAATCCCCGGCGGAGACCTATGCGCTGATTGGGCCGTGGGTGAAGTATATGCATGTCAAAGATTCGGTGGTACAGGATAAGAAGATCGTTTACCGGATGATGGGGTACGGTGATGTACCGGTGTTCGATGCGCTCAAACTGCTCGACGACAACGGCTACACAGGCTTCATCTCGCTCGAGTGGGTCAAGCGCTGGAATCCCGACCTTCAGGAGCCGGGAATTGTGTTCGCACATTTCATCAACTATATGAACTTCCTGAAAGGGCAGCTCAAATAAAAAATGCACAGCCGCAACCCGTGGACATCGGTTGCGGCTGTTTTTACTGGTAACTTCGAGTGAAAGGGATGATGTTTATGGAAAAGGAACGGTTTCAAATCCATGGAATACCGTCTGTTTTGTGGGGGAAACCATCAGAAAAAGGGTTCATCGCTGTGCATGGGAGCCAGTCCCATAAAATGGACCAGCCGATCGCACTTCTGGCGGAGAATGTCTGTGCGCGGGGATATCAGGTCTTGAGTTTTGACCTTCCCGAGCATGGGGACCGGAAAGAGCAGCCCACCCTTTGCAAGGTGCAAAACTGCGTGGAAGAACTGGGAATCATTCTGCAATATGCAAAAAGAAATTGGAAACATATTCGGCTGTTCGCCAACAGTATGGGGGCGTACTTCAGCCTTTTGGCATATGCCGGAGCGGATTTGGAGGGTGCGTGGTTCCTCTCGCCGGTGGTGGATATGCAGCGGATCATCCAAAATATGATGGGGTGGTTCCATGTGACCGAACAACAGCTCCAAGAGCAGCAGATCATCCCGACTCCCATCGGGCAGGCCCTCTATTGGGATTACTATTGCTATGTGAAAGCACATCCGGTCGATGAGTGGGGGATACCCACCCATATTTTATATGGCAGCGGGGATGATCTGTGCGAAGCGGATATCATTTCGGAGTTTGTCAAGCGATTCTCCTGTGAGCTAGAGACGGTGCAGGGGGCAGAGCACTATTTCCATACCCCGGAACAGCTTCAAATTCTGGACAGATGGATCAAAAATACTGTTTAGTACCTCATAGATGCAAGACAGCCGGAACTATTTTACAGTTCCGGCTGTGCGGTATTAGCGGAAAAATGCTCAGAATCCAAGCTCGACCGCCGAGCGGAACCGGCGTTTTCCGGCGAGTGCCTTGTCTAGCTGGGCGATCATCGACGCGCGGTCGGCATTCAACGTCCCTGCCAGCGGCAGATAGTTGGATGCATGGTTAGAACGGAACACACTGCCTTCGCTGTCGATATGCTCAAGCAGCAGGCGGGTTTCCCGCGCGAGGGAGGGCGGGTCCATCAGCGTCAGTTCGCCCTTCTGTACCCATTCTTGGAGAGGGGTGCCCGAATAGACCCGCAGGGTCAACAGGCCGATATAATCCGGCTTCATCGCCGAGAGCGCACGTGCGGTGTCAACTGCGTGCTGTTCCCAATGCTCTGCACCACCCAGACCGTTGATGACGGTCACCGAGAGGGCCAGCCCGGCGTCTTTCACCTTGCGCCCTGCCTCCACAATCTCGGCAGCGGTTTCCCCTTTGTTCATCAGAGCTAAAATTTCCTCGTTGCCCGATTCCAGCCCCAGATAGGCGATGCCAAGCCCTGCCTGATGCAGTTCGGCAAGCTGTTCCGAGGTTTTGCTCTTGATGCTCCGGGGAGAACTGTAGATGCCGACCCTCTCGCATTCGGGGATTTCCGTTCGGATTTTTTCAAGGATTTTCAGAAGATGTTCTTGCGGCAGGATCAACGCGTCACCATCTGCGAGAAAGACGCGTCCGATCTGCTGGTAGGATGCCCGCGCGATATCAAAATCCTCGAGCACTTCTTCCAGCGGACGGATGCGGAACTGCTTTTCCTTATACATGTTGCAGAACGCACATTTGTTGTGGGAACATCCGATGGTTGCCTGTACGATCAGGCTGTACGCCTCGCTGGGCGGACGGAATACGCGACCGGTATAACGCATAGCGGTTTCTCTCCTTATTTTTCAGATAGGGTGGATGGGGTCCGGCATCCGGAAGAGGCGCCCCTGCATAAGTTCGGCCCCATTCGGATCGTGGCTGACCAGAAAGACCGTTTTGCCCACGGTTTTCCGTAGCAGGTATGCGGTGGTTAGACGCTCGGTTTCCGGGTCAAGCCCCTTGAATGGTTCATCGAGAAAGAGCAGATCAAAGTCAGCAAGCAGCGCGCGCACGATCGCAACCCGGCGTTTCATCCCCCCGCTAAACTCCCGCACCGGCTGGTCTAGGCACCCTTCAAGTCCCACTTCCGCAAAAGACTGCTCGATTTGCGCGCGGGAAAACCGGTTGGCACAGACCAGACGGACATTGGATACCGCGCTGAGGTTTTCGCAGAGGCGGTTCTCCTGAAATACCGCACTGATCTGTTTTCCCTGAATTCCGCGGATCGAGCCGCTGTCCGGAGATTCCAGCCCCATCATCAGGCGAAGGAGGGTGGTTTTCCCACAGCCCGACCTGCCCATGATGCAGGTGGTTTCTCCCTCCGGGAAAGAGGCGGAAAGCCGGCAAAGCACCTGCTTTTCTCCGTACGCCTTGGAGAGTTGGTCAATCTCGATCATCGGTTCACATCCTTTCGACCACCTGAAGCAGGAGATGCAAAACAAACAGGAACAGCCGCTCGAACAGCAGGCTTACCAGCAGGATTACAACCGTCCACGCGAACAGGTCGGGGGTGTCGAGATAGATTTTTGCCTGATAGAGATGTTCTCCGATCGACCCTTTGGGAATCCCGATCACCTCGGCAGCAGCGCCTGCCTTCCAGCAAAGCCCGAGCGAAACGGTGACAGCCGAACGCAGATAGGGAAGCACCTGTGAAAGATAGATATACCGCACCCGGCGCAGCGGCGGCACCCCAAACAGTTCCGCCATCTCAAGTAGCTGTGGGTCGGTGCTTCGGATTCCCTCGAGCAGGTTGGTGTAGACGATCGGCAGCACCATCAGAAACGAGATAAAGACCGACAGATTGCGGGAGGGAATCCAGATTAGGCAGAGGATCACGAACGAGGCAACCGGTACTGACTTGACCGTTAACAGAAGCGGCTCGAGCAGGTCACGTACCGGGCTGCAAAAGGATGCGATGGCGGCGAGCAGGCAGCCGGCCGACAGAGCGAGCAGAAACCCGGAGACGATCCGGACAAAGGAAAAAAGGATCGCGCGCCAAAACGCCGTTTCCTGCACGAGTTCTCCCAGGCGGCTCAAAACCGCGAGCGGGGAAGCGAGCAGGATTTCCTGTCCCACTGCCCAGCTTGCGGCCTGCCAAGCCAGCAGCCAGATAGCTACCGCCCAGAGCCGGATTGGACGCTTACCGGCTGTAGTAGAACGCATCATCCGGGAGGGCGCCGCCTACCGCTTTGAGGTTCTGCTCCATCAGCACACCGAGATAGCCGCCTAACATCGACTTCATCTCATCCCCTTCGATACAGGTGATGTTGCAGTAGGGGAGGGCCTTTTTCGCGACAGCGGCGGGAACAATGTCCTGTTTTTCGATCAGGGTGGCGGCCTCCTCAACGTTTGCATTCACATAGTCGGTCGAGGCTTTATATTCGTCAAGGAATGCGGCGACTGCCTCTGGGTTCTGGTCGGCGAATTCCTTACGGATAACAACCACACCGGTAATCAGCGCACTTTTTTCCTGTGCATCCCCCTGCACCTTTTCCCACTCTTGGGTCAGATCGAGCGCGATGCGAATATTTTCATTTTTTGCCTGCGCGGTGGTGACAAACGGCTGGGGCAGCAGTGCGATTCCGTTTTCGGCCTGGGTGATTGCGGCAACGCACTCGGCGTGCTCCGACTTATACTCAATGGTCACATCTTTTTCGGGATCGATCCCATTTGCGGAGAGAAGATAGTCGAGCGCGTATTCCGGGGTCGCGCCCTTGCCGCTCGCATAGATGGTTTTGCCCTTCAAGTCGGCGACCGACTGCACCGAGTCGCCCGTCTCTACAATATAAAGCACCCCAAGCGTATTGACTGCCAGCACCTGCACTGCACCGTCGGTACTATTATAAAGGACAGACGCGAGGTTGGCGGGGACAGCGGCGATATCGTACGCACCCTGCACGATCTTAGGGGTGACCTCATCAATTGCGGCCGAAATCGTAAAGCTGTATTCGTTCGCGGTGTCACCCGCTTCGGCGTCCTCCATCAGCTTGACCATGCCCATTGCGGTCGGACCTTTGAGCGCGCCGATCCGCACAGCGGTCTTTTCCGCAGGCGTGGTGGCCGGTTCAGAAGAAGCTACCGGAGCGCTTTCACTTGACATAGGTTCGCTCGACACAGGCGCAGACTCGGACGGCGCAGAAGAAGAGGGGGTAGACGAGCCGCCCGAACAGCCGGGAAGCATGCCGCAGAGCAGAGCCGCGGAGAGCAGAATCAGGAGTATTTTTTTCATGTTACATCATCCTTTCAGCATGTATGCCATTCTTCTGTGGATCTGGAATTCGGTTCAGACCACATGGGACATCTGTATCCTGGTATAAAAATGCGCGGATATGCAGCATCATATCCATAGAAGCCCACAGATTCCCCTGGAAAAGAAGCAGATTTAAAAAAATCAGGATACTTCTTTTCAAGTAGTTCGATTATAACAGGAATCCGGGCAAAAGGGAACCCCCGCCTGTGAAAAAACAGACGGGGGAGACGATGGCTGTTTGAAAAGGTATCGGTTTACCATGCGCCGGTGCTGGGATTGACCTTGATAAAGTTCGGCGGGGTGGTTGGCTTATTTGTGTTCCCAGGTTTGCTGGGTTTGGACGGGTTTACCGGGTCGTCTTTCGGGAGGTTCGCGCGGCCTTCCGAGATGATATAGGTGCCGAGTGTACGGGTACGCAGGCTGATGACCTGATCTCCATCCTCATTTTTGCCGGCAGTGAAGGTACTCGACCGGTCGATCAGCTCCCCGTCAACCAGCTCATAGATATAGAGATCGGTGAGCGGGACGGTCAGCCTGCCGTCTTCATCTACAAACGGGTTGTAGATTTCGAGGGTAGCGCGGGAGGTTGCGGGCAGTTTCGGGTTGCCGACAAAGTCAAACATGAATGCGTCAAGATCGACGCTGCCGAAATATTTGTCATAACTGCGGTTCCAGCGGGTCGATAGGGCGGGGCAGTAGAAATCCGAATCGCTGTCCGCCAGGAATTTGACCCGGGCGATTGCGCCGTCGTTGTTCTCCCAGGTGACGGTGTTCCACGCATTCTTGACCGGCTTTATCACGATCCCCTTGTCTCCGGCGTTGAAGGTTACGTCGTCATCGTCGTCGATATTTTCATTCTGAATCCAGAAGGTGAAATAGGTGGTCATCGTTTCGCCGCTTTTGAAGTTAGGCTTTACATCGGTTTCGGCTTTTTGGTTGGCATTGTAGAGCTCCAACTTTTCTTCGGTATCCTTCGCGGCGGCGGTCCATGCCTTTTCCGCGCTTTCCTGCTCTTTTTTGGCGGCATCCTGCTTGGCTTTCGCATCATTCAGCGCTTTCCGCTTCTGCTCGGTGGCCGCCTTTGCATTGTCCCATGCCTGCGTTGCCTGCTCCATCGGGCGTTTTAAATCATCTGTCTGAGCCTGCTCCAGGGCCTGTTTTTTGTCCGCGACCTTCTGGTTGGCGGCGTTCAGGGTGGCCTGTGTGTTGTTCCGCGCGGTTTCCAATGCGGGGAGCTCAGCATTGGCGGCATTGTAACTTGCCAATGCGGCCTTCATCGGCTCATCGCTCGGCGGGGAGATGCGCGCTTGATTGGCCTGTACCTGGCCCAACGCTGACTGCTTCTGATTCACGATCTCCTGTTTGGTTGTGACGTCGGCCTGCCAGTTGGCCACGTTGGTCTGCGCAGCGGTCACATTGGCTTGCAGGTCCGCAACACTGGCGGTGTAAGTGGTGGTCTTGAGCGTAGTAATTGCAGTATACACCGCATTCCAGTTATTGGAGCCATCCGCATTGCTGACACAAAGCGGGATATGGGATTGAGGATTCGTATTGCTAGGGTCGATCAGGGTGTTATATGCCTGAATCGCGTTGTTTGCCAGCGCGATTGCATCCTTCAAAGCCTGCACCTTTGCAGGGTCGGGGGTTGGGGTAGCCGGAGCGGCGGGAGCGGTATTCTTTGGAGGTTCCGGGGTCGGCTCCGGCTGCTTGGGCGGTTCCGTTTCCTCCGGCGGCTCCGGATCATCCCGTCCTTCCGGCTCCGTTGGCTCGTCGTACAGCTCCGGCTCATCGTCTCCAAGATCGTCGGGTAGGTCCAGATCGAGAGGTTCATCCTCAAAAGGTTCGTCGTCCATCCGCAGCAGGGAAGAGGTGACCGCGGTGGTTGTCATCGAATTTGCGACCGCTTGCGCGGCATTCTGGACTGCGTTTGCCGCAGCGTAGACTGCGTCAAATCCAGCACCGATCTTGAACGCGGTGTTTGCAGCATTCAGTTTGTTTTGCGCATCAGCCAACCCGTTCTGCGCAGTAGACAGGGCGCCCTGTGCAGCTGCCAGCTCATCCTTGGCATTCTGAATCGCGTCCTTATTAGAGGCGGCTTTCAGGTATTCGGCGTATTGTTTGTCATATTCGGCTTTTGCAGCATCATAGGCAGCTTTCAGCGTTTTGACCTGCTCCGTCTTCTGGTTATAGTTGGCGACAGCCTGGTTGTATGCAGCCTGTGCGGCGGCCTGCTCTTTGACCGCCTGCTGATAAGCGGCTTCTGCATCCGCCAAAGACCCACGGCTCCGCTGCCCGTTCTCATAGGCGGCTTTCGCATCTTCATAGGCTTTTTTGGCTTCCGCTTCTTTTTTCACAGCTGCGTCGTATTCCGACTGCGCCTGTTTGACGGCGGCGGAAGCGGTATCATAAGCGGCCTTTTTGGCGTTATAGGTTTCGCGCGCTTTTTTTTCGGCTTCGACCGCTTTTTCATAGGCTGCTTTGGCGTTTTGGAGCGAGCTGGTCGAGCGGGGGCTGGTCTCAACCTGAAGCAAAGGGAATTCCCGACCGGCGAGCGCGGCATCGTAGTTGACGACTACGAGGTCCTGCATGGCGCGGAACTGGGCTTCCATCTCGATTTTGTACTCGTCTGCGGTGAAGTTATCCTTGATCGAGAATTTGATGCAGGTATATCGTGCGCCGTTGAATACCTTTTCGATCAGGTCCGCGTCGCTGACATATTTTCCGTTGGTTTTCTTTTTCAGCCGGAACCGGACGGTGTTCTTCTTGGTGAGGATGTTGTACCCGTCGTCCGATTTCCCGATGATATAGTAATAATCGCTTCCCGGCCGGATGGTGTCATACCGGTCGGCGGCAAGGTTGCCGTCTGCATCTACAATCTGTCCAACGATATTTTTGGCTGCGAATGCGGAGACCTGTAGGGTGAGGATACAGGAAATTGCCAAAAATAGGGAGATTAGCTTTTTCATGCGGTTACGCCTCCTTCAAATCAGGTGGGAAATGATCCTTTGGTCATTCAGTGCCGCCAATCCGGGAAATGACTGCACAGGATTCCAAATTTTTTCTGCGTGGAGAAAGCTTTCTAACTATAGAACCAAAAACATACCAGTTTGGGGACAGTGGATATTTATGCAAAATTCGACCCGCAAAGGGTTGATTTTGGCGCCCGTTTGCGGTATGATAGATGAGCTGGGTTTAATAGATAAACGCGCTAAAGCGAAGCCAGGTCCCTAAGAGAGACTGTTTTGGGAAAGGCCCGGCAGGAAATGGAGTGAAGCGACGATGATTTTCAACAGGGAAGCGGAAACGATGTCACGCAAAGAGATCGAAGCCGTACAGCTCGAGCGGCTAAAACGGATCGTGCGATATTGCTATGACAACGTAAAGCTTTACCATGACCGGTTCGATTCGATCGGGCTGGACCCGGATAAAATCAAAACCCTGTCCGACATCCAATATATACCGCCTACCACCAAGGATGACCTGCGGGACAACTACCCGTTCGGGATGTTTGCTGTCCCTCGCAGCAAGGTGGTGCGCATCCACGCGTCCTCCGGCACAACCGGGAAGCCAACTGTTGTCGGTTATACCCGCAACGACCTCGACATGTGGTCGGAGATCATGGCGCGGATCATCTCGGCAGCAGGGGTGACCGAAGAGGATATGGCGCAGATCTGCTTTGGATACGGGCTGTTCACCGGTGCACTCGGCCTGCACTACGGTCTGGAGCGGATCGGGGCGGCAGTGGTCCCATCCTCGTCGGGCAACAGCGAGAAGCAGATCATGCTGATGAAGGATTTCGGCACCACCACTCTAATCGCCACCCCCACCTATGCGCTCTACCTCGGGGAACTGGCGCACGAGCTGGGGTATAAACGGGAGGACCTCAAACTGCGGATTGGGCTGTTCGGCTCGGAGGGGTGCACCACCGAGATGCGCGCCAAGATTGAGGACCGGCTGGGCCTGTTCGCAACCGATAACTACGGGATGTCCGAGCTGATTGGGCCGGGTGTCTCGGGGGAATGTGAGCTGCGGTGCGGCTTACATATTGCGGAGGATCATTTCCTCGCCGAGATCGTCGATCCCAATACCCTTGAAGCGAAACCGGAAGGGGAGTCCGGCGAGCTGGTTGTCACGACTCTGACCAAAGAGGCGATGCCGCTGCTCCGGTACCGCACACGCGACCTGACCCGGATCACCAAAGAGCCGTGTGCCTGTGGGCGGACGATGGCGCGGATGGATAAGGTGATGGGCCGCAGCGACGACATGCTCAAGATCAAGGGGGTCAACGTGTTCCCGTCCCAGATCGAGAGCGTGCTCATGCCGATCGAGCAGATCAGCCCGCACTATATGTTGTACGTCCGGCACGAGGGGTATACGGATACCCTCGAGGTCAAGGTCGAACTGGTAGATGCAAGCCTGCTGGCCAGCTACCGCGACCTTGAAAACCTGACGGCAACAATCCGGCACAAGCTGCGCACTGTGCTTGGGATCGACGCGAAGGTTTCGCTGGTCGAACCTAAGAGTATCGAGCGATTTGCGGGTAAGGCCAAACGTGTGGTGGATTTGAGATAATATTTGGGAATGAGGAGAGAGCGAGTGAAACAGTTGATGTTGGGCAACCAGGCGGTTGCCAGAGGGCTTTATGAGGCGGGATGCCGGGTGGTTTCGAGCTATCCGGGCACCCCTTCGACCGAGATCACCGAGCAGGTCAGCCTCTATGACGAGGTTTACGCCGAATGGGCGCCGAACGAGAAGGTTGCGATGGAGGTCGCGCTCGGTGCGTCGATTGGCGGTGCGCGCTCGTTCTGCGCAATGAAGCATGTAGGACTGAATGTCGCGGCGGACCCGCTGTTTACGGCGGCCTATACCGGTGTCAATGCGGGCATGGTGATTTGTGTTGCCGATGATCAGGGGATGCATTCCTCCCAGAACGAGCAGGATTCCCGCCATTATGCGGTCTCCGCAAAGGTTCCGATGGTAGAGCCTGCCGACTCACAGGAGTGCATTGATTTTGTGAAAGCTGCCTACGAGATTTCCGAGCAGTTTGACACCCCTGTGATTCTGCGTACCTGCACCCGCGTGGCACATTCACAGAGTATCGTTGAGACAGGGGAACGTACCGAGCTGCCGCTCAAAGCATACGCCAAAGACCCCAAAAAATATGTGATGATGCCCGCTAATGCGGTTGGACGGCATGTGTTTGTGGAGGAGCGGATGCAGAAACTCGCCGCATTCGCAGAGACAAGCGGACTGAACCGGGTCGAGATGGGGGATCGGAAGATCGGTATTGTGACCGCTGGTATCTGTTACCAATATGTCAAAGAGGCGTTCCCACAGGCGAGCGTCCTGAAACTCGGGATGGTCCACCCGATGCCGGTTCGAATGATTCAGGAGTTTGCCGCACAGGTCGAAACGCTCTATGTGGTTGAGGAGCTTGACCCGGTGATTGAGAATCATTGCAAAGTCAATGGCATCCGTGTGGATGGCGGAAAAAACCTGTTCGGGCTGCTTGGGGAGCTTTCCCAGCGCAAGGTTGCGCAGGCACTCGGACAGGAATGCCCAGAGCCGGTTTCGTTCGGGGAGCAGGTTCCGGTCCGTCCGCCGGTGCTCTGCCCTGGATGCCCGCATCGTGGCCTCTTTTATGTCCTGAGCAAGCTCAAGGTTATGGTCAGCGGCGACATCGGGTGCTATACCCTAGGTGCCCTGCCGCCGCTCGGCGCACTCGATACCACCATCTGTATGGGCGCTTCGATCTCGGGCCTGCATGGGTTCAATCAGGCGCGTGGGGGGGACTCCGCGCAGAAATCGGTGGCGGTGATTGGCGACAGCACGTTTATGCACTCAGGGATCACCGGCCTGATTGACATCACCTACAACCGCGGCCATTCGACCGTTCTGGTGCTTGACAATTCGATCACCGGCATGACCGGCCACCAGCAGAACCCGACCACCGGGCTGACCCTCAAAAATCAGCCGACCCCCCAGGTGAGCATTGAGAAAATTTGTGAGGCAGCGGGGGTGAAGCGGATACGGGTGGTAGACCCGAACGAACTGACCGAGCTGGAAGCGGTCCTCAAGGAGGAACTGGCGGCGGAAGAGCCGTCGGTCATCATCACCCGGCGTCCATGCGCTCTGCTCAAACAGGTTAAGCACAACCCGCCATTCTGGATCGATCCCGAGCGCTGCAAATCCTGCAAGATGTGTATGAAGATCGGCTGTCCGGCCATCCATATGGAGAACGGCAAAGCGGTGATTGACGATACCCTCTGCGTCGGCTGCGACCTCTGCCAGAGGATGTGCAGTTTCGGCGCGATCAAAACTTCCGCGGAGGTGCAGGGCTGATGGGACAGGTAAAGAGCATTATGATCGTCGGAGTCGGCGGACAGGGTTCGCTTCTGGCCTCCAAACTGATGGGCAATGTGCTGATGGCACAGGGATTTGATGTCAAGGTTTCGGAAGTGCATGGAATGGCACAGCGGGGCGGTTCGGTCGTCACCTATGTGAAGTATGGTGAGAAGGTCTATTCCCCGGTGATCGAGATGGGGGAGGCGGATGTAATCGTCTCGTTCGAGAAACTAGAAGCGGCGCGCTGGCTGCCCTACCTCAAGCAGGGTGGGAAATTGATCGTCAACGACCAGGAGATTTCCCCAATGCCGGTGATCACCGGCGCGATGGCGTATCCGGAGGGGATTCTTGAGAAGCTCCGGGAAAAACAGGTCGATGTGGTGGCGCTCGACGCGCTTTCACTCGCGCACCAGGCGGGCAGTGCCAAGGCGGTCAACGTCGTGCTGATCGGAGTGCTCTCCTCTATGCTGGATTTCCCGGACGAGGTCTGGCAGGAGACGATCGAAAAGACTGTCCCAGCGAAATTCCTCGAGCTGAACCGCCGGGCGTTCGCGCTTGGGCGCGGTCATTGACCATTTTTAAGTATGACACCGCCCGAACAGAGGACGGGCGTACCGGAAAGGACTGGTTCTATTGTCAAACTATTATCAGCCTGAGATCGAATGCGCATCCCGCGAACAGATCAAAGCGTGGCAGGATGAACGGCTGGTCGAGACGGTCAATCATGTTTACCAGAATGTTCCATACTATCGTCAGAAGATGGAGGAGAAGAAGCTGACCCCTGCCGATATTCAATCGACGGATGATCTTTATAAGCTTCCGTTTCTGACCAAGAGCGATCTGCGGGACGCTTACCCATACGGTTTGTTGGCGGTTCCGCTTGAGGATGCGGTGCGCATCCAGTCAACCAGCGGTACCACCGGAAAGAGGGTGGTCGCATTCTATACCCAGGCGGACATTGACCTCTGGGAGGATTGCTGTGCCCGTGCAATCGTGGCAGCAGGCGGGAGCAAACAGGATGTCGTGCAGGTTGCCTATGGCTATGGATTGTTTACCGGCGGCCCCGGGCTGAACGGCGGGTCGCATAAGGTCGGTTGTCTGACGCTGCCGATGTCCTCCGGAAACACCCAGCGCCAGATCCAGTTTATCCAGGACCTTCATGCAACCATCCTCTGCTGCACCCCTTCCTATGCCGCATTTATCGGCGAAACGTTTGCGGAAATGGGGGTCAAGCCGGAGGAGATCAGCCTGAAAGCGGGTATCTTCGGCGCGGAGGCATGGAGCGAGGAGATGCGCCGGGACATCGAGAAAAAGCTGGGCATCCGGGCATATGATATCTATGGCCTGACCGAGATTTCCGGTCCGGGTGTCTCGTTCGAGTGCGAAGCACAGACGGGTATGCATGTCAACGAGGATCATTTCATTGCGGAGATCATCAATCCGGAAACTGGGGAAGTCCTGCCAGAGGGGGAGAAGGGGGAACTGGTGTTCACCAGCATCACCAAAAAGGCGTTCCCGCTGCTGCGGTATCGCACCCGTGACATCTGCGTACTGAACCGCGAGCCCTGCCCCTGCGGGCGCACCCATGTCAAGATGAGCAAGCCGATGGGCCGCAGTGACGACATGATGATTATCCGCGGAGTCAACGTGTTCCCGTCCCAGATCGAGACGGTGCTGCTCAACCATGGATACCCGGCAAACTACCAGATTGTGGTTGACCGGGTAAAGAACACCGATACCCTTGATGTGCAGGTTGAGATGACACAGGAGATGTTCGACGATACGGTGAAGGGCATCTCCGCACGGGAAAAAGAGCTGGTCGAAGGGCTGAAAGCGATGCTCGGGCTCTCCGCTAAGGTGCACCTGGTTTCGCCCAAGACGATTACACGCAGCGAAGGAAAAGCGGTGCGCGTTATCGACAAACGCAAGATTTAGTGCTATCATGATGTTTAGAGGCAAAACCGCTTGATTGTTTTTCTCCCGCCTTGGGGCAGGGAAATAAAAGCCGTATGGCAGAATGGGTGTTACGAATGGTCATTAAGCAGCTGTCCGTTTTTGTAGAGAACCAGCCGGGCCGGCTGGCGGAGATCAGCGAGGTGCTCCGTCAGAAAGAGATCAATATCCGGGCGCTTTCGATCGCCGATACCACCAATTTTGGGATCCTGCGCATGATTGTCAACCATCCCGCGCGCGCGGAATCCGCGCTTCGGGAGCAGGGGTTTACCGTCTCACAGACCGATGTGATCGCTGTCGGCGTCACCGATGAGCCGGGCGGGCTCGTGGTCGCTTTGAAAGCGCTCGCCGACGCGCATATCACAGTAGAATATATGTATGCATTTGTGAGCAAGGCGGAAAAAACCGCCTATGTGGTTCTGCGGGTCGAGGACAATGCTGTCGCAGAGCAGGTGCTTCGTGAACATGGGGTGCCGATCCTCAGCGGGGAAGAAATCTATTAAAAACGGTGGGCGGCGGAGATTCCGCCGCCTGCTTTTTGTGAAAGGAACAGAAAAAGATGGCGATTGAAAAGGTGAAAGCATACTTTGAAGCGGTTGGGCGCGGGAAAGATGTGCTGGAATTTGAAACTTCGAGCGCAACAGTCGAGCTTGCAGCACAGGCGGTTGGGGTAACCCCGGCGCGGATTGCAAAGACCCTCTCGTTCAAACAGGGGGACGGTTGTGTCCTGATCGTCGCGGCAGGGGATGCGCGGATCGACAACCGCAAGTTTAAAGATACCTTTGGGATGAAAGCAAAGATGCTGACCCCGGATGAGGTGCTTGAAATGACCGGGCATGCGGTCGGCGGGGTGTGCCCGTTCGCGGTCGAAAACCCACAGGTCGAGACGGTGCTCGACTGTTCACTCAAACGGTTTGAGTCGGTCTATCCCGCCTGTGGGAGCAGCAATTCAGCGATTGAGTTGACCTGCGAGGAGCTTTTTTCCTACGCGAAGGCAACCCGTTGGGTGGATGTCTGCAAAGACTGGACAGAATAAACAGAGAAACGGAAACAGCCGGTCCACAGAAATTTCCTGTGGACGGCTGTTTTTGTATGTTATTGGAAGTATTGCAGCACCGCGTCAGCGACGCCGTTGGCATACTGGAACATCCCAAAATCACTTGCAATCCGGTCGAACTCGGCAGGGCTGCAAATGTACCCCGATTCGACCAGAACTGCGGGACAAGAGGTCAGCATGGTGACCCGGTACCACGACCAGTTGACAAACCGGAGCTTTCGCCCGGTGACGGAAGCGAGGTTCGCGCCAATATTTTCGGCGAACACCTGGGACTGGCCGTTGTAATAATAGACCTCAACCCCTTCCACCTTGTTGGAATCCACCTGTTCGGAGAGGGAGTTGTGGTGGCTGGAGATGAACATATCCGCGTCAACCTGCTCAGACATTGCCATCCGTTCGTTGAGCGTCATAGTCTCATTGCGCTGGGTCAGATGGACGGTCGCACCGAGTGCCTCCAAACGGCTTTGCAGGGCGCAGGAATCCGCATAGTTTAGGGTGTTTTCCCATGGCCCCTCGTTGTAGGGGACCGAAGCGGCCCCAGGATCGGTACCGCCATGCCCGGGATCGAGTAGGATGGTGACGCCCGCAAGCGGTGTTCCGGTGTTGCGCTGAAGGCGGGGCTTCTGTTTGAGATAGAGTACCGTGTCCTCACCGTCGAACTGCACGTTCCAGCCGGTCAGCTCACAGTCCGGATTGAGCCGGAAGGTCAGGGTCACGGTGGTTCCATCCTCCGCGATGGAGGACTCAATTGAGGAACAAAGGGCACTGTTGAGCACCGAGGTGTCCATCCGCTCGAACCCGGAGAGATTGTAAAGGGTGATGCGGACGGTCCCATCCTCCATCTCCCCGGTGAAAGCCGGACGTTTGGTGCCGGTAATCACCAGCTGTTCGCCCTTTTCAACCTGGCGAAGCAGGATCGAGGAAACTTCGCTGACTGCGGTCTCCTTACCTTCCAGAATTTCCACGGTGGATTTAAGCGCATATCCGCCCGAAGAGAGACGGTAATAGCCTCCGCCATTGTTCTCAACAATCGTATCCACACAGCCGCCTTTGAGTACGGTGGCGTACTCCCCATCATCTTTGCCATTGCGGCTAATCGGGACAAACGAACTGTTCATTCGGGCGACCGGCTGTGCGCCCTCTCCTGCCACATAGACCTCGCCCGCACTCTGCTGGGAGCTATTCATCCCATTATAGCTGAGGGAATAGGTGACTGGACCGATCCGCTTGACCTGCCCGGCGACTGCGAGCGATGAGAGGTCGAGGGTCTGCTGATAGGTGACCGCGACCCCGTCGTCAGCGGAGGAAACTGGTTCCAGTTCGGCGGTCAGGCCGCCGATCCGGGCGGTCACCGTTCCACCAGCAGGCGCGGTACAGGAGAGCTTTAGCCCTCTGCCCGCAAGGACTGCTTCCGGATTGGCGGGATAGACCGAGCTTTTGACGATGGTGTTGATGGTGTCAGAGGTTTTTGCAGGCTCTTTGCGGATGATCTTCACCGTCTGCTCGGCCCCATCCTGGCTGAATGTATAATTGTTGGTACCGACTTCTACATCCACCAGCACGCCCCAAAGCCCGTTTTCATTTGGACGGTCGATCTCTTCGCCGTTGTACAGGACCGGGGAACCGGGGTCTGAAGTGCCGGTGATAAAGTAGTTTTTCCATGTGGTATACGAGGTATCCGACAGGGTGATAGATTCCGCTGGCCGGGTGACCTGAAATGTCTTGCTGTAGGAGAGGTCGGGCATGGCCTCGGAGGGTTGCTGCCGGAACGATGAAGCGAGCGAATAGGCTGCCATCCTCCGTTCGGTATGGAGCGCACTATAGTTGCTGATGACCGACCCGCCCGCGCCAAGCTGCCGCTCAAAGTAGAAGCTGTTGTCGATTGAATGGGTGAAGATCGTCTCGTCTGAGGCGACATGCAGCGGATAGTAAGGGATCGAGGCGTCCCCACAGAGCTGCTCCCAGCCGGAAAGCTCGGTTTGCAGCAGCTTGGCGCCGTCGGGGGTATCCGCATCGCTGATCATCGAGGTTACCACAAAATCAAGATTCCCTGCCTGCACCGGTGCGGATAGAAAATCCCGCCCGCCAGAAAGCAGGTCACTGTTTACCACGATGCCCAACCGCTGCACCTCTTTCTGCCGGATGCTGTTATGGGAATCGGACAGGATTTTTCCCATGCTTTCCGCATAGGAAGGGGAATCAAACGCTTTGGAATCCACCCCGGAGAAAACGACCCCGGCAATCTCATAGCGCCCGGTCAGCTCCTTGACGACTGCTGGGAGCAGCGACTGCACCTCTTGTGCGTCCGGGTCGAGCAGGCCGTTGACAATCAGCCCATTATCAGCCGGGCTGGATGACGCCCGACCTTCGGCGGCAACTCCAAAGGCATCCACCACCGCGTAGACCTGTATATTATATTGCTTCGAGATGTTGGTTAGGTAGCGCAGAGGATCAAAAAAGGTGAATCCGCCCTGTTTACCAGTCCAGAAAGCACTCGACGGCAGAATCTCCGACTGGTAAAATGCGTCGCACTCAGGGACTGCCTCAAAAAAGATCGCATTGTAGCCGTAGGTATTGGCAAACGCCGCAATCTCCTCCAGTTCGGCCTGCATCTCCTTGGCGGGAATCCCGGGCGCACTGGGGAAATCGGCGTTGCCCTGTGTTCGGACGGTCATGGCACGCAGTGTTTCCGGGGTTGCAGGGATTCCTTCCGGAAATTCCCGTTTGACAATTTCGCCGTGGAACAGGTCGGATGCGGAGAGTACGGTAAAGGTGGCCGCAAGGATCGCAAGCGAGGCCAGCAGGGTGCGGATCACCGTTCCCCGTTGGTTGAAATGGTATTTCATGGCAGAAGAACTCCCTTGTCAGATATGTGTTAGAAGCCGTATTCCTATTTTCAGGTCCGTTTACAGGATTCTTGGGTTCTGAGATCAAAGCTCAAAATCCGAGCGGTCGAACTGCGGCAGTGCACGCGGACGTTTCGGGATCCGCTTGAGCGGTGCATAGGAATATTTTTTGCAGGAATCGTGTGGTTCAGTCACCCCTTTTTTTTCACAGAGCACCGAGCGGCCATTCTGCGAGACAAACCCGAACTTGCAGTAGGCACATGAAGGGGGGATTTGATCGGAAAAAAGCTTGGATTTAAACATATCGCACCTCCATACTGTTCTAGTATACAGGAATCGACAAAAAATTTCTACGCGTAATTATTAATATTTCCGGCGTTTTTCCGTTTTGGTAACAGCAGAATCGAGCACATTGCAATCAGGCAGGTGGAGGAAATGACCATATTCGGTGAGGTGTGCGGGATCGGAGTTCCCTGCATGATTGCGGCGGCAAGCTCCTCGGGTGGGAGCAGACCCCAGAAAAACCAGGAAAGCAGGGCGGTCAGGCATCCATGCGCCAGCCGGGAGAGGTAGAACGGCCGCAGAGGAAGCCCGGTGCGGTCGGGAAAGCAGGCTTTTACCTGAAACAGGATGCTGAGGGAGGAGAAAGAGACCAGGAATCCGCAGAGTGCAAATCCGATGCGGGTATGCAGGGAAGCGGCGAGTGTGCAGCCGTTTGTGACCTCGAGCAGACCGGCGATCCCCGCGGAAAAGAACGGCACGCCAAGGGACGGGAAGAGCGCCCCCAACATCTGGGAAGCTGTTTGCAGGATTCCGAGCGCGTTCAGCAGGGCAGTAATCGCGGAGAATGCCACCACAAATGCACAGATACCGAGGATGCCCGCGCTTGCCCCTTGCACCGCATGGACAAACCCGTTGGAATCCAAAGGGCCCGCTGATGGTGCTTTAACAGATTTCCGGTGGAGTGTGCGGCAGGAAATCCGCCCAACCACCAGCGCGGAGCAGATCTGTGCAGCGAGCAAGAGCATCCCCGCTTTGCGGCTGCCAAGCATTCCCGCACCGACCGCCGAGATTAGGAAGGATGGCCCGGCGTTGACGCAGAAGCAGAGCGCGACTGCGGCGGTGTCGCTGTCAATTTCCTGTCGCTTGAGCATTGAGGAGAGCATCCGCGCACCGACCGGATATCCTCCGACAAAGCTCATCAGAAAGGCCGCGCCGAGCGAGCCGGGAAGCCCGATCAACCACCCAGCCGGATGGGCAATCCACCGGCTCAAAACCGTACCCACTCGGCTGGCGGAAATCAGCCCTGCGAGGATCATAAATGGGAAGAGCGAAGGGATCACCACAGTCGCACAACGGGTCAACCCCTCCCGCACACCAGCGGAAACCTCCTGTGTTTTCCAAAGCAGACCGACCGCTGTCATCACAGCGAGCGGTGTCCAGAGCCAGCGAACCTGTTTCATCGAATCCCTCTTTTTCATAAATCGAATTGCCTTTTCATACCTATGCTAGGGAGCAAACCGAAAATGCGGAAGGGGGCTTTTCCCGTGTGGAAAAAAAGGCGCAGACAGGAGGAAAAAAGCTCGATCCGGGAGCGGCTCTCCCGGACATTTGAACTGCCCTTGCATGTATTGGAAGGGCTTCCGGAGATCGAGCTGCTTGGCAACCGGGAGGCGGTGATCGAGCACTGCCAAGGGGTACTTGAGTATGACGATAAGGTGGTACGGATCAACGCCGGAAAACTGGTGGTACGGATCACTGGCAGGAATCTGATGCTCAAATATATGACCGGTGACGGCGTAATGGTGGAGGGATATTTCACCTCGATCGCGTTTTTGCAATGAGGGCGGCGCGCCGCCAAAGGGGTGTAGAGTTTTGTTTATCATCTATCTTCTGCGCTGGCTGCGCGGGCATATCCGGTTTTCCGCCCGGTCCGGCTCGATCGAACGGTTCATCAACTTATGTGCTTACCATCACATCCCTTCGTGGGAGTGCCGGCGGACAGACGGCTCCTTTTCCGGCTGCACCACCGTAAGCGGTTATCGGAAAATGCACCGACTTGCCCGGAAAGCTGGGGTGGTCACCCGGGTTACCGAACGGTACGGACTGCCGTTCCTGATCCACCGCTATCGGAAGCGGCTCGGCATCCTGATTGGAGTGCTGTTTTTTGCGTTGTTCCTAACGGTCATGCAGCAGTTTATCTGGGTGATTCGGATCGAAGGCAACGAACAAATTGATTCACGGATACTCGCCAACGCACTTGCCGACCTCGGAGTGCATAGGGGATCGTTCAAGGGAGGGATCGATGCCGGGGTTCTGCGGGAGGAACTGGTCATCCGGGTGGACGGACTCTCATGGGCGGCGCTCAATATCCGCGGCACAACGGCAACCCTTCTGGTGCGGGAGCGGGTGCGCCCGCCTGAAAAGATCGACACCGATATCCCAGCGAATGTGGTCGCAGCGCGGGACGGGCAGATCAAGCGGCTGGAGGTCACCGATGGGCGCCCGCTTTTACGGGTTGGAGATACCGTACGGGAAGGGGAGATCATCGTCAGCGGGGTGAATGAGGATCGTTGGGGTATGACCCATCTGGTGCGTGCGAATGCCCGTGTGATCGCGCACATCCCGGAGTCGCTGAAGATCGAGGTGCCGCTGCTGCAGGAAGAATATGTTCTGACCGGGGAGGTGAAAAAACGGCGGTATCTCGAGCTGTTTGGGGTGCGTCTACCGCTCTTCCTATATCGGGGACTGGAGGGGGACTATAAATTGGAGAGTGTCACCCGGTCGCCCGATCTGTTTGGGATGGAACTGCCGTTCCTCATCACACGGGAGAGTTACCTGTTCTACGAGACCAGGATGGAGGAAATCACGCCGGAAACTGCCTTGCGAATTGCGGAACGGGCACTGCGCAGACAGGAGGCGGAAAACTGGGGGGAGATGATTCTGTCTGCGGACCGGTCGGCCGAGGTGGTGGATGGCACCCTCTGCCTAACCGGCAGGTATCTGATCGAACAGGATATTGCGCAGCAGGTAGAAATTTCTGTTTTTGACAAACAAGAGCAGAAAAAATCCGCTTCCAGAAGGGAAGGCGGTTATTAAAACAGAATTTTTTGCTGAATTGTGCAGAAGTCTTATAAGATTTCGGTATGAAGTGGAAGAATTTCACAAAATATTTATAGAAATATGTGAAAAATGCTTGTTAAATGGAATGGGGTTTGCTATACTAAGTAAGATGCTGAAAGAAAAAGGACGGATACTCAGTTATGATCGAACAGCTGGTAAATATCGACCGGATGGAACATGCCCTCGCATTGTTTGGAAGTTTTGATGAAAATGTACGCCTGATCGAGCAGGAATACAAGGTAACGGTCACTTGCCGCGGCTCTGAAATCAAGGTGTTCGGGGACGAGGAAGGGGTATCCCTTGCGGTGCGTACCATTACGGGTCTGCTTTCCCTTATCAACAAGGGGGAGGCGATCACCGAACAGAACGTCCGCTATGTCATGGCGATGGTCAGCGAGGGCACCGAGGATCAGGTTGCTACCCTTTCGGATGATGTGATCTGCATCACCGCTTCCGGCAAACCGGTCAAGGCGAAGACGCTCGGACAGAAAAAATACATCCACTCGATCCGGGACAGCACGATCAGCATTGGCGTGGGGCCGGCGGGCACCGGGAAAACCTATCTCGCGGTTGCAATGGCGGTGCGGGCGTTCCGCGCGCATGAGGTCAACCGAATCATCTTGACTCGTCCGGCGGTTGAGGCGGGGGAGAAACTCGGTTTCCTTCCCGGCGATCTCCAGAATAAGGTGGATCCCTATCTGCGTCCGCTTTATGACGCGCTATTCGATATGCTGGGCAGCGAAAATTTTGCAAAATATGTGGAACGGCAGAACATCGAGGTCGCACCGCTTGCCTATATGCGCGGGCGCACGCTGGATGACAGCTTTATCATTCTGGACGAGGCGCAGAACACCACGCCTGAGCAGATGAAGATGTTCTTGACCCGTCTAGGCTTCAACTCCAAAGCGATTATCACTGGGGATGTGACCCAGATCGATCTGCCGGATGCCCGCAGGTCGGGGCTTGTCGAGGCGGTCAAGGTGCTGAAGAATGTGGAAGACATCGGCATTACTCTGTTTAGCGAGAAGGATGTGGTGCGCCACCGGCTGGTGCAGGCGATTATCAAAGCGTACGAAAAGTATTACAACAGCAATCATCAGGAGGGTAGAAGCAGATGACGGGAAGTGTGAAGGTAATGATTTCCAACCGGCAGAAGGTGGTCAAGATTCCGAGCGGGATAAGGCTGTTGATCCGCCGTTGCTGCCATGCGGTTCTGTTGGCTGAAAAATTTTCAGACGATGCGGAAGTCAGCGTCAGTTTTGTGACCAACGAGCAGATCCGGCAGTTGAACGCCGAGTTCCGCGGCAAGGATATGCCGACCGATGTGCTCTCGTTCCCACTGGGAGAAAACGGGAACTATGACCGCAATTTTGAAACCGGTGCGCTGCAACTAGGGGATGTCGTCATTTCAGTGGAAAAAGCGGTCGAGCAAGCGAAGCTCTACGGGCATACCCTCCAGCGGGAGATCGGCTTCTTGACCGTCCACTCGATGCTCCATCTGCTCGGCTATGACCATGAATCTGGGGGATTGGAGCAGGTGCGGATGCGGGAGAAAGAGGAAAGCATCCTGACCAGCCTCGGTCTGGAACGGGATACCAGCTATGTCGTATCGGACAGGCGGTAAATATGTCCGTTTCCTCCGCAGCTTTGGCTATGCAGCGGAGGGAATCCGTGTCTGTATCGCCAGAGAACGGAACCTTCGGGTCCATCTGACTGCGGCGGGGTATGCGCTCTGGCTCGGCTGGATGCTCGGTTTGGACCGGATGCGGTTTGCGCTTCTGTTCCTGACAGTGGGGATTGTTATCTCGCTCGAACTGGTCAATTCGGCGGTCGAATCGTTGGTTGACTTGGTTTCCCCGGAGCCGCACCCGCTCGCCAAAGCAGCGAAGGACATCGCGGCGGGCGCGGTCGCTGTGTCCGCTTTCGCGGCGGTTCTGGTCGGGATTTCCCTTTTCTGGATCCCGGACAGGTTGGCCGCAATCGGGCTGCGGATCCTGACCAATCCGGTCTATTTTGGCTTGGCGGCTGCATCGTTGCTGTTATCCGGCTGGTTCATCTTCAGTACCCCCGAAAAATAATCTTTATCCATTTGAAGGAGTGACCCCATGCAAGAGACAAAAACAGCGTTTGTTGCCATTGTGGGCAGGCCAAATGTTGGGAAATCAAGCCTGCTCAACGCCTTGATCGGCGAAAAGGTGGCGATCGTTTCGAATAAGCCGCAGACCACCCGTACCCGGATCACCGGTGTGCTGACCCAGGAGGATACCCAGTTTGTGTTTATCGAC
>JAETRV010000048.1 GCA_021770005.1 Anaerotruncus sp.
GAGGTCAAGTCCATCCGCATGGGCAACGTGAATCTGAAGGACTCCTTCTGCACCATCAAGGATGGGCAGATGTCCCTTAACGGGATGCACGTGAGCCCCTATGAAAAGGGGAATATCTTCAACCGGGAGCCCCGCCGTCCCCGCCGCCTGCTGATGCACCGGCGGGAGATCGCGAAACTCTTCGCCAAGATCAAGCAGGATGGCTACACCCTCATCCCCCTGAGCCTGTACTTTAAGGGCCCCAGAGTGAAGGTGGAGGTAGGCCTGTGTAAAGGCAAAAAGCTTTACGACAAGCGAGAGGCCGCGGCCCAGCGAGACGCCAAGCGGGAGATGGACCGGGCCCTGAAACAGCGATAGACTACTTAAATAGCGCACCATAGCGCGGCAGCGCTTTTTTCGGATGAAAAGGAGAATCGAAACTATGGCAGACAATCCTATCGTTACCATCGAGATGGAGGATGGCGGCAAGATCGTGGCCGAGCTCTATCCCGACGTGGCGCCCATCAGTGTCAACAACTTTGTGAGCCTCATCAATAAGGGCTTCTATGATGGCATCATCTTCCACCGGGTCATCTCTGGCTTCATGATCCAGGGGGGCGACCCCCAGGGTGTGGGCATCGGTGGCCCTGGCTATTCCATCAAGGGCGAGTTCGCCTCCAACGGCGTGCCCAACGACTTGAGCCATACCAGGGGTGTCCTCTCTATGGCCCGTGCCCAGGACCCCAACTCCGCCGGCAGCCAGTTCTTCATCATGCATGCTGACGGGGACTTCCTGGATGGCCAGTACGCCGCTTTCGGTAAGGTTACCGAGGGCATGGACGTGGTGGACCGCATCGCCGGGGTTAAGACCAACTCCAGCGACAAGCCCAAGGAGGACCAGCGCATGAAGAAGGTGACTGTGGAGACCTTCGGTGTGGAGTATCCGGAACCGGAGAAGCTGTAACCACGGAAAACCGTTGATTTTTTGCACACGAATTTGCACACGATGCCTTGGCGGCTGCCCGTTGGAGGGCAGGCGTCAAGGCAACACCGCGCCTTTACTGAACCGTTGTCAGGATATATCCTAATGTTTTTTCAAATATGGGGGCGTACTGGTTTCGACGGGGACATGGGGGCAGGAGTAGCGGGCGGATGCGCCTAACATCCTTAAAATGGGCAACTTATAAATTAAAGAACGACGATAACGTAGTTCTCGCCGCGGCTTAAAGCGGCCGTCTGACCCGGAAGGACCACGAGCCGGACTCAGGCGTGATCTAAGTGGTGCACGTGACCGGGGTAAGCTTTGCCCCCGGCATGACAAATGAAGCTACTAAGCCATGAAGCATGACGGTTTGCGTCATGGTGAGGGAATGCAAAGAATCGTCTGCGCCCGGAGAGGTTCCTGAGGAAGTGTTTTCGGACGGGGGTTCGACTCCCCCCGCCTCCACCATGTAAGGACGCATATTTTGATACAATGGGTATCGAGATATGCGTCCTTATTTTTTGCCTAAAACCGCCGGAAACGGCTTGATTTATAACACTTTTGAGAAAAGCACCGCCTTCGCCTTGGCAGGAAACCAGGCTGGAGGCAGTGCTTTTTGCATTTTTAGGGCCTTTGGTGAGTCAGTCTACCGTACTTTTGTGGTGGCTACCGTCAAACAGTGAGGGCGAAAGGCCGGGGCTGACAAAGGCTACCGTCAAACAATGGAGTTATCGTACTCTTATGCTGGCTATCGTACTTTTGTGAAAGCAACCGTCAAATTATGCCTGACCGTCCTTCGCCCTAAACATCTGGAGCATTTGGTAGCTACGGAGGAAAAGCTCAGAGGTGTCTGCCACCCCGCCGCTCATCGCCAGAATTGGGTCCAGCACTTCACTGTTAAACTCATCGTTTGCGATAATCCGCACTTCCCCCTTGAAGCCTTTCTCCCGGAGTAGCGTATTCAAATCGTCAACGCAAGGAGCCACCCCATTGAGTACCGCTGGATAAATCTTCGGCGAGGCAAACACAATCTCAGCATCCTTCGCATCGAAATATCCATAGAGGCACATAGCCGTTCGGACGCTCTTGGCAATTATTTTACAGATGGTGGTTTCTTTGGAACCATAATTCAGCCCTGCCTCATGGAAGGCCACATCCACGGCATATGTACTAACGCGCCCATTGGCGATTGATAGGCCAACGGCATCACACTCCCCCTGCTGGATGATCTGGGATAGGGATGTGTTCTTCTTGAACACCTTATATCCGTACTTCGTGCTGAACAGGTTGTCGGTGGCAGAGAGTAGTTCCGCCAATTCCTCCTCATGCTGGAGGGGCCATTGCGGAGAGACTTTCCAGTTCGTTTGAACAATCTGGCAGGCTTTCACATGGCGCAGCCAAGAGTAAAACAGGGATTCGCCCATTTCTATTTTCACTCATAAGACCTCCTTGGACAGTTGATGACACTCCGCGGTTATACATAAAAATAACTTTCGAGGCGATTTTTCGCACATTTCACAACTCAACAGCAGAAATCGGCAACTTACGATTTTACTTGCTATTAGGTTCGTTTTGCGGTAAAATGAGAAAAGCAAAACGATAGGAGTATTCACATGATGCAAAGTAGCAATGTAAAGCCAAAAACGTACATTGATTTTTTTGCTGGTTGCGGAGGGTTGTCTCTTGGCTTGGGGCAAGCCGGTTGGAATGGCGTATTTGCCATAGAGAAAGACCCTATGGCCTATGCCTCTTTCGACAAGAACTTAGTAGCAGCAGATGCGCCACATCGACATTTCAAGCAGTGGCCATCGTGGCTTACACGGGGGCCACACGCCATAGAGGACCTTCTTGATGATGACGAAGCAAGGAAACAGTTAGAGGCCCTGGCTGGGACTATCACCCTTGTGGCTGGAGGGCCTCCCTGCCAAGGTTTCTCTGTTGCTGGTGCCAGAAATGGCAATGATCCACGAAATCTGCTTGTGTTCAAACAGATTGAGGCCATAAGGCTGCTAAAGCCAATCTTCGCCATAGTCGAAAATGTCACTGGATTTGAGAGGAAATTTGTAACTCGCCCGATTGACGGAGTGACAGAAAGCGTCGCCGAAAGAGCCATTAGAGAAATTGAACAGTTAGGGTACAATGTTGGAAAGGTAATGATTAACGCCGCTGACTATGGAGTTCCACAGGTAAGGAAGAGAGTTATTCTTTTTGCGATTTCAAAGGACTTTGCCGGAACGCTTTCCGCCTCACAACTACTGCAAGACGTTATGCTGAAAGTTGGGATGGAGCAAAGAAAGGCCCTACATCTGGCCACAGGCAGGTATGTCAATGTGGAGGAAGCCATCGGCGATCTTTCCGGGGATGATGTAACTATCGACCCTGAGTTTCCGAACTACAACACCTGCAAGTACCTCCCGGCTACCAGTGCCTATCAAAAACTCATGCGGAAGAATTACTCAGGCCAGGACACCCCAACCTGTCATCGGTTCAACAACCACAGTGATAAGGTGATTGCACTTTATACGAAGGTACACGCCATGCAATTAATCGGGCGGCTAAGTAAAGACTTTCTGTACGAGAATGGCTGTCACTCAAATAAACGGTATGTTCTTGATACCTCGTTGCCTTGCTCAACCCTGACAACTGCGCCAGAAGAACTGATACATTATCAGCATCCCAGAGTTGTTACATTAAGAGAAATGGCCCGACTACAGTCTTTCCCCGATGATTTTTCCTTCTGCGGTCGGTACACACTTAATGGCCCAGCACGAGGCGTGGATGTCCCTCGAAACGCTCAGATTGGCAACGCTATCCCGCCATTAGTGGGTAGGGCCTTGGGAACCTCACTGGAGCGGATTATGAAGATGGTTTTGGAGAATGATGGTTTTCTCACTGAATACAGATTAGAAACATGAAGATTGAGGGCCACTTATGGAGTCGATGTCCCATGAGTGGCCCTTCGGTTATTTTTCAGACTCAATCTCTCGGAGAATTAAGTCCGCCACCAACTGAGAAGCATCTAACTTATGCTCGTCTGCATATTGGTGGAGGAGGCGGAGAATTGGGCCGGGAATCTTGACTGGCCTATAGAATTCGGGGTAGGCCCAACTACACTTTGAACAGTCCTCTTTACATGAACGGCAAGCAGTGCTTTTGATATTGTTGCACGAATCACAAAGGGGCTGCCAATTATTAATCGCATCGGTTCCGCCTCGTGCGCGAGGAACCTTATGATCCTGCTGGAAGCCTCCCTCTCCTGGTGGACATCCGCAGGCAGCACATACATTTTTGTATTGGGCAAGCACCAACTTCCACTTATCATCGGACAAATGAGTTCGTGGCGTTTTCTTTGCGTAAATGTTCAGGTCAATAAGTTGGTATTGGTTGCCTTGCTTTACTACACCTAAGAATCCTTCATCTCCCTGCAATTCACGGACCCGCCGAAACGTATCAATATAGGGCTTGCCTTTGGCGGCATCGACAGCTTTGCGAATATCCTCGCGGTCGATTATTGGGCCAGGGATACCGTGTCCTTTGGGCCAGAGGGTTTCCAAAATAACTCTATAAATACCTCGATTGGCAGCACTGTTGGTGATAAAACCCGCCGCGGCCTGCTCTATCCATTCATCCCGATTAATAAGTGTGTTCGGCTCGGGGTTGGGCGGCAATAACGCGGATTGCTGTATTCGAGCGCGGCTTTTTCTTTTTGCATCAGCCATAAGTTAATCCCCCGCAGTTCTACAAAATCAGCCTACTGAGGATATTATAACACACAAAACGCGCTTTGTATATTGCCTTTTTCATAATTCCAAAGTCTCCGTCTCCGTAGCCGCGTCTGGTGCATAATTAATCAACCCGAATATCCTTCAGAATCGCTTGCACCGCTGATGATGCCAGCACATCTCGAATTTTCTGTCCTTCAGCATGGATGAGCAACACAAAATGCACATTATCTTCCAAAGGGAATCTCGCCTCGAAATACTCCTGATTCCCAGAATGGTAAGTAGCGCGGTAACCGACCAGTCCACCCAATGCATACGGATCAACCTCCGAAAGAGGCTCCATACCGTACCCAGGTGAGAAGAACCGCTGAAGAACGGCTTCGGGGCCTTCTTCCTCCTCAACAAAATCCCACTCGACCCGGTAATCTTCCTGCGGCCCCCAAGCCACGATACCGCACTCGTTTTCTAAATCTGGTGCTGTATCTATGTAGAAACCGTCTGGAAACTGAAAAGATACACCGTAGGCGTGGAACCGCCCATTTTTGAATTGTAACATTGCGACCTCCTAATTAATTTTCTCTGCCCCCGTCCGACTTGCTGTTGAACAGTGAAGCAGGCTATTTTGAACAGATGACAACAGCAACTCCACACCGTTTTGCATACTCGACTGTGTTCCTCGTTCCCCCAGGCCCTCCATTGTAAACGGCAATGACCCGCGCCGAGTGGTCGACCATCCACTCATTTCGCCGCTGGAAGCAATCGCGGCTGTAGCCAGGGCAGATGAACCGCACCAAGTCGGCCCGTTCCATGACCCGACTGTGCCGCTCCCGCCACTCCCAGCTCCATCGGCTCTCAAAACCTTTGTAGGGGCTGGCGCAGATGAGCCGGATCGCCGCCCCCTCGTCCCGCAATGCCAGCACGATTTCCGCTGCCCAGAGATCGACTCCTCTTGCCATCCCAGATATGAATGTTTGAAATCCGTCAGCAATCGCTGTGCGGATTTCTTTTTTTAGGCTTTCCACCACCTCGGTCTCTGGCATTCCCAGCTTCTCCGGCCTGTGGCCAGTAAAGCAGCACCGATGCTGCCGCAGTTCAGTCTCACGCATAGAACCGCCTCCCGTTTCAGATACTTACAGTTTAACATAACGGTAAGCACCGTACAAGTAGACGGTTTGAAACTGTTTAGCTGAACGGTAAAATATTTACGAAAAGGCGGTGACGCTATGGACACACACGCAAGGCTCCGCCAGCTCCTTGAGGAGCGCGGCTGGACGGCCTATCGGCTTGCCAAAGAGAGCGGCCTCTCTGAATCGACCCTTGCAAACATCTTCAAGCGGAACACTGTTCCTTCCATCTCCACTCTGGAGGCCGTGTGCGCGGCTTTTGGCATTTCGCTGGCCCAGTTCTTTGCAGATCAGGATATGGTGGAGCTGACCCCGGAGCTGAAGGAGCTGTTCGACAATTGGGTGTCGCTGACCCCGGAGCAGAAACAGGCGGCGTTGCAGATGATTCGGGCAATGAATGTGAAGTAAAAAAATAGGAAGTCCATGTGGACTTCTTATTTTTTTGTCCTCTTGCCGTTTAATTGAGTTGTAAATATCACCAGTATCAACGATAATGGGATAGCGCCGTCTCCTTGCCGCTGTGGGAGTGGTACATCACCACCCCTACGAATCATGCGGCAGAGGGGAGGTGAACCCACCGCGTGAGAATCACAAAGAAAATACCTATCAGGCAGAGGGGCCGCACAGATAACAAGCGGCAGGCCACGAAGGACAGCATCCGGGATGTGTATCTCAACGGCCCCCAGAAGGAAGTGCAGATCATCCCCGCCAAGCGTGACCTCATCAAAGAGAGCGAAAAACCGAAGCTCCGCGTCTGCGCCTACTGCCGGGTCAGCACTGAGGAGGACAACCAGGCCAGCAGCTACGAGCTGCAAGTGCAGAACTACACTAAGATGATCCAAGAGAACGATGAATGGGAGTTTGCTGGCATATTTGCTGACGAGGGCATTTCTGGAACTTCCACCATCCATCGGGAGCAGTTCCTGATGATGATTGAAAAGTGCAAGGCCGGAGAGATCGACCTCATTATCACCAAGCAGGTCAGCCGCTTTGCCCGGAACGTCCTGGACAGTTTGAACTACATCTTCATGCTTCGCAAGCTGGACCCGCCCGTTGGCGTGTACTTCGAGGCCGAGAAACTGAATACCCTGGACAGGAACAACGACATGGTCATCACTGTTTTGAGCCTCGTAGCACAGAGCGAGTCGGAGCAGAAATCCAACAGTCTGAAGTGGTCGTTCAAGCGCCGTAGGGCAAAGGGCCTGGGCATTTACCCAAGCTGGTGTCTCTTGGGCTACACCTTGGATGAACACCAAAACTGGATCATCGTGGAGGACGAGGCCGAGGTCGTTCGGGCCATCTATAGTATGTACCTGGAGGGTTTCTCGTCCGCAGATATCGCCCGGTTCCTCACCCAGAACGGTGTGCCTACAGTCAAGGGCAAGGAGGAGTGGACGGCTGGCAGCGTCCTCAATATTCTCAAAAACGAGAAGTATTGTGGGGATGCCCTTTGCCAGAAAACCGTTACCCTTGACTTCTCCACCCACAAGAGCGTCCGAAACGAGGGGCTGGAGCCGCAATACTTCATCGAGGACCACCATCCACCCATCATCGACAAACGCGACTGGCTCACAGCGCAGGAAATCAGAAAGGAGCGGCGCAACCGCCGAAAGAAGCGTGGCCAGCGCAAAGCCCGTACCGTTGTGAGAGGTGCCTTCGCTGGCTTTTCCATTGTCGATCCCACATGGGACATGGATTTGTCCTCGTTCTTGAGCCAGCACGACCAAACGACCGAAATCACCTCGCCGCTGGCGGAGGCTGATGAAAACTTTACAATCGAAAAGGAGTAACAACTATGCTGGAAAAATTCACTGTCATTGACCTCGTTCGCACCCGCTCGGATGCCGTTGTCACCATCACCGGGAACGCCGTCAAGTTCAACAACCAGACCGCCGTTGAACTGCACCACCCCTCCCACATCCAGTTCCTCATCTTGCAGAAGGAGAAGCAGTTTGCCATCCGCGTCTGCAAGCCGGACGCGCCCAACGCCGCCAAGTTCTGCAAGGGCGAGGGGCAGAAGGGCCAGATTCGCATCACCGCTCCGTCCGTTGTTGACCTGCTCCGCAAGATGGGTGGCTGGGGCGAGGACGAGAGCTGGAACATCCCCGGCATCTACTTCGCCGAGGATAACGGCTTGATGTTCGACCTCAAGACCGCCTACAAGCCCGCCGCCCGTGGTGGGTGGGCAGCTCGCCGCCAGAAGGAGGCCGCTGCCGCCGCCGCGCTGGAGGCACAGGACACCGAAGACTAAGCGCAGTAGTATTCCCTTATGACCAAGAGGGCCGGGTGTGGTTCGCTCCATACCCGGCCCTCGCTTTTTTCATTTATGCCATTCGGCCCATGACGGTTCCGCCATTCACCCGCTCCCGGCGCTCCACGAACCACCGACCGATATTGTTCCCGGTCAAGGCTGTGCTGCGCTCGAAAAACAGATAGCTCTCCCGCCCGTTGACGCGGATGGTGTATCTGTCCCCCTGGCCTCCGGCTCTCATCGCGGCGGCCTGCCGGATGTCCGTCACCTTGTCGATGATGTATTCCCGTCCATCCTCCCAGATGACGCTGGTGGGGATCATCCGCCCATCTGCATCGAATGTGGCTTTCACACCCACATAGACTTTTACTTTGATCATGGTATCTCGCCTTCTACGTCACTCGCCCGGATATTTCGGAAGAACCGGCTGTCTGGGGTGTAGGGAATTCTGAAATCATACCCCAGCTTGTTCATTTCCTGCATCTTTATGAGCATGAGGTTTATGTGGGACCCCATCATCTGTGAAATCTGCACCACGTCATATCCCTGTCTGGCCAGAGAGTACACTTCATCGTTATCCAGCAAGAGGTGGGCGGCGAATGCGTTCGCCTCATACTCAGTGTTGTTTTTCATGTTGAACAACACAAACTCCTTCATTCCATCCGCCTTTGCCAGATCACGATGGCGGGAGTCGTGGCCGATTTCATGGGCCGCGACCATCTGGGTCAGGTAGTCATCCATTTTGGAGTTAAGAAACATGAGCCGGTGGTTCCAGCGCAGCGTGTACATACCCAAGAGATCAGTAAAGTTGTCCTCCCAATAAATCCAAATGCCAATCTCCTCTGCGATTCGGAGAGCGTCCCTGGTCCCGCATTGGCGCACCATATTGTCCGCCTGTTTGAAAAGTGCATAGGAATCCATTAAACCACCTCCCCGGAAACATCGTAGCACTTTATCTGTCCAATAGTCAGGACTCTTCGCTGCGATATTTCTTGGGGGTGTATTTTTTATTATCGGCCTTGCAGTCAAAGTAGGCTTTTTGGAGGGCGATCATAACAGCATCCATGTCCGTCTCGGATAACTCGCCACCGGCGAACATCCCGGACAGCTCCGCCACCAACTGCTCCGCCTGCCGCTTGCCGCGACCGCCAAACTGCTCCGCTGCGTCAGCCACAAACTGCTCGTCCTCTGTCATGAGGTAGCTTGCCTCGCAGCCGAGGACATCCGCCAGCTTTGCGTACAACTCACGATAACGAGGGTAGCGCCCCTCCTGCTCATAGCTGATGTAGGTTCTCCGGCTGATCCCTACGGCCTGGGCCACCTCGCTCTGTTTCAGATTGTTCTTCTGCCGGAGTTCTTTCAATTTTTCCCCGAATTTCATGGCAATCTACTCCTGTCTGTGAAAGTGACTTACACAAAATTTTGCAACCTCTATTGACAAGTGCAACTTAATCGCCTATAATGCTCGATACAGTGTGTGAGATTGAGTTGCACTCATTCTAACGTGAATTTCACATCTTGTCAAGAGGGGAAGTGAGAAAAAATCATGGAAAGGGCGATTTTACACAGCGACCTCAACTCATTTTATGCCTCAGTGGAGATGATGCTCGACCCAAGCCTGCGTGGGAAGGCCGTGGCGGTATGCGGCAGCACCGAGGACAGGCATGGCATTGTGCTGGCGAAGTCCGATCTGGCAAAGAAGGCTGGAGTGAAAACGGGGATGGTAAATTGGGAGGCGCGGCAGTGCTGCCCTAATCTTGTGGTGGTGCCGCCGCAGTATGACCAGTACCTCAAATATTCGGCGCTCACCCGGAGCATCTACCAGCGGTTCACCGATCTGGTGGAGCCATATGGGATGGATGAATGCTGGCTGGACGTGACCGGCTCCAGGGCCATCGCTGGGAGCGGCATGGAGATCGCCGAGACCATCCGGCGCACAGTCCAGTCGGAGCTTGGGCTGACCGTCAGCATCGGTGTGTCCTACAACAAAATCTTCGCCAAGCTGGGCAGCGACATGAAAAAGCCCAATTCCATCACTCAGATCACCAAGGAGGATTTCAAGGCGAAAGTGTGGCCCCTTCCCGCTTCCAATCTGCTCTATGTGGGCAGGGCCACCGATGCCAAGCTGGGCAGGTACGCCATCCGCACCATAGGTGACATTGCGAACACCTCACCAGATTTCCTTCGGCGGCTCCTGGGAGTCAACGGCCTCGCTCTCAGCTCCTATGCGAACGGTCTGGACACCTCGCGGGTCATGCATAAGGAGTTCGTTTCGCCAGTCAAATCCATCGGCCACGGCATCACCTGCACCGCAGACCTGGTGAACGAGGAAGAGGTCTGGAAGGTAATGCTGGAACTTTCCCAGGACATCGGCCATCGCCTCCGGCTCCATAAGCTGGCAGCGACCGGGGTACAGATTTCGGTGCGGAACAATGAACTGGGCTACCGGCAATTCCAAGCCCAGCTCCCCCTCTCGACCCGCAGTCCGAGGGTGATTGCAGAGAAAGCGCGGGAACTGCTCCGCCAGAAGTATGATTGGCATACACCCATCCGGGCCGTCACCGTCCGTGGCATCGGCCTCGTCCCGGAGCAGGAGCCGCAGCAGATCGACTTCTTCACTGATGTGGCGAAGCTGGAGCGGCGAGACAAACTGGAGAGTGTTGTAGAGGAGCTGAGAGCGCGGTTTGGCAAGAAAGCAATCACCTACGCCGCCATCATGGGCGACCTCAAGATGCCGGACGATGGGCGGCACAGCGTAAAGATGCCTGGGATGATGTACTCATAAGGAAAATTTCAAAAGTGTATTGACACAATACAATCGGGCTGTTATAATACAGTTAATGATTGGAGGTGCCAATAATGTGGGAAGATGAAATCCGAACCGATGACGAGGAACTATCCGAGGAAGAAGCCCTTGTACTTTTCCGGGACCAGTCGATGACTGACAAGGATGATGTCCTGCTCAATATTCGGTGGGTAAAAAATGATTGGCAGAATAAGTCTAAGACGGATACCAAACACACAGCGGCATTCTACGGAGTGATACTCGACCTCTTGGATAGGTTTGCCACGGCTGTGCAGAAAACGCTTCTGTTTGATGCCCCCCCAGGTTGGTGGTCATATTCCTTCAACATCGACTGTAAGGGTATCACGCTTTTACTGGAGCATTGCAGCAGCTACTCATGCGACAGTGATGAAAACATCACGCCCAGCGTGATTGACGAGTCCTTTGAATTGCTCCAGGTCAAGTCGCGGCGGCTGACTGTGGAAGAATACGCCAAAATTTATGGGGTGGAGCAAGGAACAGTGCGGCAGTGGATTCGGCGCGGAAAAATCCGAACAGCGATGAAGTTGGGTAATGTGTGGCGCATCCCGGAACTGACGGAGCCACCCAGACGTGGCTATGTATTCGGGCAGTACAAATGGGCAGAACGGCTGCTCGATCTGCCAGAGGAATATGCGTTTCTTGACAAATACACCCATGCGTCATTCTTCCGCGAATACTCGGATCACACTGCATTTACTATCAAATTCTCTGGCCCTGACGTTGAGGACAAGGTTTTGAAATGTGACATGAAGGAAAAGGAAAAGCTCGAATTGTTTATGATAAGCCATCCGCTCATCGAGTTTATCACGGACCAAATTGGCTGCTATAGCTGAGACGAGCAGAGTACGACTGTGAATAAGTGGAGGTACAGAAGATTGAATGAAAAAATGATCGTTGCCTGCCCGGTCTGCGGGAGGCAGCTCTTGAAGTCCGGCAGCAGTACAAATGCAGAAGTGTCCTGTCCCAAATGCCACTCTGAATTGAACTGCACCGTCAGCGGGGCCACAGTAAGTGTTGAGGTGGTCAAGAAGTCAGTGAAACAGAAACGTTCCGCATAGCCCACTACAACAGCATAGAGCAATCAGCCAAGAGTGCCGAACCTGGCTCCGTACCTCGAAGGGCATCGAGCTGATTGCGAAAGTTCGCAAGGATTGAACACGGCACTGTACCGTGAAGAGTCCGGCTAACGGTTATCTCCCCCTCAAAAGGGAGGTAAGTGTTAGCCGGACTTTTTTTGTTTCCTCTGGCAAATCGTTATACACCGCAAGGTCAAAACGGCCCTGGCCGTTGAGATAAATAATCGTTGCCTGTGTGCGCACATGGGCGAGGATGCTATAACTGCCGAGCCTCCCATCCGGGAGCGGCATTATCAGCACCCTTAGTTCTGTGCGCCCATTTTGGCTGTGCATAGAGCCGGGGCTGATATGCTCCGGCTTGTTTTGTGTCCTCGCCCCGCCCAGGCGGAAAGGACACAAAATGAAAATCAAGTATGAGTTCGCAACCGAAACCGTGGAGATCGAGGTCACAGATGATTGGGGGGCCATCGTGGTCGATCTGGACCGCCAGGACTACAACACCGACCACAAAGAAACCCGCCGCCACTGCTCCCTGGAAGCCTACAACCTGGACGATGGCCTCCTCCCCTCGGACGAGAACGTGGAGCAGCGCATCCTCCAGGCCGAGCGGGATGGGCAACTGTATGATGCCCTCGCCCACTTGAACGCTGACCAGCAGGAGCTGGTGCGGGCCATCTTCTTCAAGGGGATGAGCGTCAGCGAATATGGCAAGCGCCACGGCATCTCTCAGCCTGCCGCCTCGCAACGCAAAATTGCCGTCTTGAAAAAATTAAAAAATTTTTTGTGCTGATTGCTTATATTTTTCCATCCCCGTGGCCTACCAGTGAGAGGCATACAAAACACCCGCCTTTCGGAAAGGAAGAAGGTCATGCGACACAATTTGAAAATCAGCGTGTCCAAGGAACCGCAGAGCGGCGGCATCGTGCAGTGCCGGAATGTGTCCCTGCGGGAAAAGCTGCTCACCCGGCTGCTGGGACGGCAGGAGAAAGTGATGATCCTGGTCCCCGGCAACAGCGTGGAGTCGGTGTGCATCACCGAGGTGGCGGAGGGAGGTGCGGCCTGTGAGTAGGATCAAGCTGCTCCTCGATGTGGTCGAGGATATGCGCTCCCTGGCAGACAGCCTCCAGGCGGTGGCTGCGGCCCTGGCCCAGAACGACCCGGAGGATGCCGCCGCTCCCACCCCGGCTCCGGCGGAGGCCCCCACTCCGGCTCCCGCTCCGCCGCCGCCCAAAGCCATCTCGCTTGAGGAGGTCCGGGCGGTGCTGGCGGAAAAGAGCCACGATGGGTACACCACCGAGGTGCGGGACCTGCTCCAGAAGTACGGGGCCGAGAAACTCAGCGGTGTGAACCCCAAGCACTATGCCGCTCTGCTGAAGGATGCGGAGGTGCTGGGCCATGCCACCTAACAGCCACGCCATCCTCTCCGCCTCCAGCTCCCACCGCTGGATGAATTGCACCCCCTCCGCACGTCTGGAGCGGGAGTTCGCTGACCGGGAGACGGAGGCCGCTGCCGAAGGCACCGCCGCCCACGCCCTGTGCGAACACAAGCTCCGCCGCGCTCTGAAGATGCGCTCCCGCAAGCCGGTGTCCAAGTATGACTGTGACGAGATGGACGCATACACGGACGGCTATGTGGAGTTCGTGCTGGAGCAGCTCGCCCAGGCAAAACTGGAGTGCGCTGACCCGCTGGTCCTCATCGAGCAGCGGCTGGACTTCTCCTGCTGGGTCCCGGAGGGCTTCGGCACCGGGGACTGCATCATCGTGGCGGACAAGCTGCTCCACATCATCGACTTCAAGTACGGCCAGGGCGTTCTGGTAGATGCTGAGGAGAATCCCCAGATGATGCTGTATGCCCTGGGCGCACTCCGGCTGTTCGATTCCCTCTACGACATCACCGATGTGAGCATGAGCATCTACCAGCCCCGCCGGGAGAATGTGTCCACTTGGACGATCTCGGTGGACGAGCTGAACAATTGGGCGGAGAACACCCTCAAGCCCAAGGCGGAGCTGGCCCACAAGGGCGAGGGAGACTACCTCCCCGGCCCCTGGTGCCAGTTCTGCAAGGCGGCAGTGAAGTGCCGCGCCCGCGCAGAGGAGAAGCTCCAGCTTGCCCGGTTCGAGTTCGCTCCGCCGCCGCTCCTCTCGGATGAGGAGATCGAGGACATCCTCACCAAGCTGGATGACCTCACCAAATGGGCCAGCGAGATTCAAGCCTACGCCCAGGACGCCGCCATCAACCACGGGAAGGTCTGGCAGGGCTTCAAGCTGGTGGCCACCCGCACCAACCGCCGCTACACAGATGAGGAGGCCGTGGTCAAGGCCGCAAACGAGGCCGGATACCACGACATCTTCAAGAAGTCCCTCATCCCCATCACCGAGATGGAGAAGTTGATGTCCAAGAAGGAGTTCCAGCGCATCCTCGGCTCCCTGGTGGAGAAGCCCCAGGGCCGTCCCACCCTCGTTCCCGTTACCGATAAGCGCCCCGCCCTCACTAAGACCGGCGCGGCGGAAGAATTTACTGAAATCAAGGAGGACTAAATCATGCCTACTCAGAAATCCAACACCAAGGTGGTCACCGGCATCGTCCGGCTGTCCTACGCCAACGTCTGGGAGCCTGCCTCCATCAACGGCAGCAACCCCAAGTACAGCGTGTCCCTCATCATCCCCAAGAGCGACACCAAGACCATCGCCGCCATCAACGCCGCCGTGGACGCGGCCATCAAGGACGGCGTGGCGAAGTTCGGCGGTAAGGTCCCGCCCAAGGGCGCTCTGAAGCTGCCCCTCCGGGACGGCGATGCCGAGCGGGATGACGAGGCGTACAAGGGGGCCTACTTCGTCAACGCCAACAGCACCACCGCGCCCCAGAT
>JAETRV010000049.1 GCA_021770005.1 Anaerotruncus sp.
GTTCCGCCGCGTGCGCGCGGCGGCGGGGGCTCTGCCCCTCGACCCCGCCGCCTTTGAAAAGGCGGGCGAAACTTTTGGTTCTATTTGGACGTTTGGTCTGGGGCCAAACGTCCTGCTGTCTTGACCTCGCGATTTTTTACTCCGGCCTAAGAGCCGACGCTTCGCGTCGGTTGGCCTATGCACACCGCTGCATGTGAAGCGCTTTGCGCGTAGGAAAACAAAAACGCCCCTGCTTTTGCAGAGGCGTTTACTTGCGCAGAAATCAGATTGCGCGCTGCACTTTGTCAGAACGCAGGCAGCGGGTGCAGGCGTGGATGTGGCGGGGAGTACCGTCGACGATCGCCTTTACGCGCTGTACATTGGGCTTCCAAGCTCTGTTGGAACGTCTGTGAGAATGGGAAACCTTGATTCCGAAGGTAACACCTTTTCCGCAGATATCGCATTTTGCCATGTGTCTGCACCTCCTCTTTGCGGGACATTTTTGAAATTCTCTCTCGAGGTCAACAGTAGTATTCTATCAGATGCCACCCGGAAATGCAAGGGCTTTTTGATAATTTTTTGTGAAATTGCGCGTGATCCGGCTTTTCATACGAATATCGCTTGTATTTTGCCCGCAAAGCCATTATAATATGGAGGAAACCGCTGAAATGCAGGCGTTCAAAACCCGTGTTCCCATAGGGATACGGGCCATCAAAGAGAACAGGAGACATTTATGGGATTTTCGATCTATTCGATGTATCAAATCTTTGCGCGGGTTGTGGTGCTGTTCACCTCCATGCCGATCCATGAATATGCCCATGGATGGATGGCGTACAAACTGGGGGATGACACCGCCTATTACCAAGGCCGGCTCGACCTGAACCCGCTCGCACATCTCGACCCGCTCGGCACCGTCCTGTTGCTTTTCACCGGGTTTGGCTGGGCGCGGCCGGTGCCCATACAGCCCCGCCGGTTCAATCAAAAGATCTCGATGCGCGCGGGCGTTGCGCTGACCTCCCTTGCAGGCCCGGCCGCCAACCTGCTGCTGGCGCTGGTCATCATGGTGGTCTACAAGCTGTTTGCGGTCGCGGTGATCGCCACCGGCGCAACCATCACCATGCCGCTCGGGATCGTCGCCGAAATCCTCAGTATGATGGTCTCGATCAATGTGGGGCTTGCGGTCTTCAACCTGCTGCCGGTCCCCCCGCTCGACGGCTTTCACATCCTTTCCTACTTCCTGCCCGCCAAGTGGGAATATAAGATTGCGCAGTATAGCCGTTACCTGCCGATCATCCTCTTGGTGATCGTGATGGGCACCCCGCTGCTCGATTGGCCGCTCTCGTTCCTGAGCGGGCTGCTCTACCGCCTGCTCGATTTCGCGACCGGCTGGGTCAACCTGATCGCCCGGTTTATCCTGTAATGGAGCAGCTTTCGTTCCGGACCGCGGAGTTCGAAGGCCCGCTCGACCTGCTGCTCCATCTCATCGCCAAGCACAAGCTGGATATCTACGATGTGCAGATCTCCGCCCTGCTCGAACAGTACATGGCTTACATCCGCGCGGCGCAAGACGCAAACCTCGAGCTGGCGAGCGAATTCCTTGAGATGGCTTCCCGGCTGGTTTATATCAAAACAGTTTCCCTGCTCCCCCGGCACGAGGAGGAGAGCCGCCAGCTCAAAACCGAGCTGCAAGGGCAGCTCCTTGAATACCAGGTCTGCAAACAGGTTGCCGCCGGGCTGGGGGAGCGCGGGCAGCGGTTCCGGCGGTTTGTCCGTGCCCCGGAAAAAATGGAGATCGACACCGCATACCGTCTGACCCATCCGGTCAAACTGCTCTGTGACGCCTACCGCGACGCGGTCGGCCGCGGCAAACGGCGGCTTCCCCCGCCCTCGCAGGCATTTTCGGGGATCGTCGCGCGGCGGGTGGTCTCGGTCAGCAGCCGGATCGTCCACCTGCTCAAGCGGCTCTACCGGTCGGGACAAGCGTCCTACGGCAGCCTGTTTGAGACGAGCACCGACCGCAGCGAGCTGGTGGCCACCTTCCTGGCGGTGCTCGAGCTGGTAAAGGCAAAACGGATCACGGTTGAGGACGGGCAGGTCCGGTTCGACCGGACCCATCACAGCCCTGACGCATCCACGATGGGGGAATTGCGCTATGATTGACCTGCCGCAGAAACAGATTTTTTCGGTGCTGTTTGCCGCCGGGGAGCCGGTCGAGACGGTGAAGGTCGCGCAGGCGATCGGCGCGGACGAGGAAACCGTCCTCCGGTATCTGCCGATCCTTCAGGACAACCTCGAGCAGGCGGGCGTCCCGCTCCAACTGCTGCGTCTGGGGGACAAGCTCCAGCTCTCGACCCTTGAAGCGTTTGCACCGGTGATTCAGGACGCGCTCGCCCTGCGGCGGAACGTGCCGCTCTCCCAGGCCGCGCTCGAGGTGCTCGCGGTAGCCGCCTATAACCAGCCGGTGACCCGCGCATTGATCGAACAGGTGCGCGGGGTGGACAGCTCCGGGGTGGTTAACTCGCTGATTGAAAAGCAGCTTTTGGAGGAAGCCGGCCGGCTCGACCTGCCCGGCCGGCCGCTCTCCTACCGCACCACCGCGCATTTTCTGCGCACCTTCGGTCTGGACAGTCTGGAACAGCTCCCGCCCCTGCCCGGCGCAGAAGGAAGCGATGCACCGCTTGACGCGCCTCCGGCAGCGGACAGCCCTCTCGCGCCCATCACTTGAAAAGGCTCGTCAGCCTTCGCGCGGCGTTTTGGGGTCCAGACCAAAACGTCATTCTGCTCGCGGCTTTCTCGCGCAAGCGCGAAGCGCGGCATCCGCCGCGACAGCCGCTCGGCGCGCCCCACAAGAGGGGCGGCAGTGCCCCCCTCTTGTGAGAACTCCCCCGATAAGCTGGGTGGAGAAACAGATCGAAGCGCCAAATCTTGCCGGGGTGGGGCACTTGGGCGCGCGGCGTTTTGGGGTCCAGACCAAAACGCCATTCTGCTCGCGGCTTTCTCGCGCGAGCGCGAAGCGCGGCATTCGCCGCGACAGCCGCTTGGCGCGCCCCACAAGAGGGGCGGCAGTGCCCCCCTCTTGTGAGAACTCCCCCGGCAAGCTAGGTGGAAAAATGAATGAGGGCGCTAAATCTTGCCCGGGAAGGGCACACGGGAAGGGGGCGCTGCCCCCTTTCCCGTGAGGCGCATCCTGCCCGAGCGTCGCGCGAAGCGCGCTCCGGCGTCAGCCGGGAAGCGATGGGCGTTGTTTTGGTCGGGATTCCAAAACAACATGCGCCTTTGAGGAGGGCGCTTTGCGCCCAGACGTTTGGTCTGGGGCCAAACGTCCTGCTGTCAGAAAGGGGGGATCGCATGGTCGGATATATCCTACTGGGACTGTTGGGGGTGGTGACGGTCTGCCTGCTGCTCCCCTGCTCGGTGCAGCTGCACTACCAGACCGGCGAGGCGGCCGAAGCCGTTGTACGCTGGACGTTCCTCAAGCTCCGGTTCGGCGGACCGCAGCAGCCCAAGAAGAAAAAGACCGTCAAGGCCAAAAAGGCCCGCAAAAAACCGGCGGGCAAAAAGAAAAAGACGCTGGCGGAACAGCTCGATGGGATTCCCGGTATGGCCGGATTGGTCTCCGACCTGCTCTCCGCAGCAGCGGAGGGGACGGGTTTTCTAATCCGGCATTTTCCGCTTCGGGTGCAGCTGCGGATGATCGTGGCCGAAGGGGACGCCGCCGAAACCGGCATCCGCTATGGGCGGACAAACGCAGTCGTGTATGGGCTTTCGGCTGCTGCCCGCAACTTTCTCCGGCTCAAGAGGATGGATCTCTCGATCCGGCCCGATTTCACCGCCGGGCAGGGACATACGGAATTTGCCCTGCATGGGCGGATGCTCCCGCTTTTCGGCCTGATCGGGGCAGGCGGCATCCTCGGCCGGTTTCTGGTCAAAACGCTCAAACGAAACAAGCGGACGCGCGCGGCAAAAGCTTCGGGCGGCCCCGCAGATAACAAGGACGGAGGGGTTTCCATGAACAAAGAACATCCAATCAACGGCCTGCTCGAGAGCTCGATGCAGAACCTTCGGTCGCTCGTCGACGCCAATACGGTGATCGGTGAGGCGATCACCACCCCGGACGGGACAGTCATTATCCCGGTTTCCAAAGTCAGCTTTGGATTCGGCTCGGGCGGCTCGGACCTGCCCACCCAGAAGGATGGCGAGCCGTTTGGCGGCGGCGCGGGCGGCGGTGTCTCGGTGCAGCCGCTGGCGTTCCTCGTGGTCAAGGATGGGGATGTCCGGATGCTTCAGATCGACAACAGCAAGAACGTTGCGGACCGCGCGGTTTCGCTGATGCCCGAGCTGTTTGATAAGGTTTCCGCGCTGTTCACCAAAAAGGACAAGGCTTCGCCCGATTCCGCCGCGCAGGAGGACAAGCCGCTGTAATGGAACCGACAGAATCCGCATAAAATGACCTGTATACTGGAATCAGAGACACTCTGATTCTAAGAAGCCGTACCAATAGCCGCCGCACACATCTTGCCGGCAAATGGTACAGCTTCTGATAACAAGGTGCAGGTGATGGAAATGCTGAAAAAGTCGATCGTCCTGCTGGCCGCGTTCCTGCTTCTGTTGGCGGGGGTGCGGGCGACCGATGCGCACGCACAGGAGCCGGTCCGCTTTGAGATGCCCGCCGCCGCGCGGGCGCTCGCGGATACGCAGGACTACCAAACCAAAGCCAAAGCCGCAGTCCTGATGGACGCGCAAACCGGGCGGGTGCTGTTCGCGCAGAACGCAAATCTGCGTCTGCCGATGGCCTCAACCACCAAGATCATGACCGCCCTGCTCACCCTCGAGCAGGACGGTCTCGATGATTCTTTTGAGGTTGACCGCGATGCGATCCGGGTGGAAGGCTCGTCGATGGGCTTGCAGGAGGGGGACCGCGTTTCCTTGCGGGCGCTCGCCTATGGGATGCTGCTCGCCTCGGGCAATGACGGCGCGAATGCGGCCGCGGTGCGTGTCGCGGGGTCGATTCCGGCGTTTGTCGAGCAGATGAACGCCCGCGCCGCCGGGATTGGGATGTTGGACACCCGGTTCGCCACCCCTTCCGGGCTGGACGATCCCGACCACTATTCCACCGCCTATGACATGGCGCTGCTCGCCCGCGAGGCGCTGCAAAACCCGCTGTTTGCGGAAATCTGCGCCCAGAGCAAAGCGGTGGTCCAGTATGGCAACCCGCCCTATAACCGCTGGCTCACCAACCACAACCGCCTGCTGCGGGAATATCCCGGCGCCATCGGGGTCAAAACCGGGTTTACCAAGGCGTCCGGGCGGTGCCTAGTCTCCTGTGCCGAGCGGGACGGGGTCCGGCTGATCGCTGTCACCCTCGGCTGCCCGGACGACTGGAACGAGCACCGCAAGCTGTTTGACCGCTATTTTGGCCTGCTCACCCCGGACGACCTTTCGGAGTACCTGCCGCGCGCTGGGCTACAGCTCCCGGTTGCGGGCGGGACCGAACCGGCAGTCGCGCTGCGGTATGAGCCGCCGTCCGCAATGGCCCTGCTCGAGGGGGACCGGGTCGAGGTGCGGGCGGTTGCCACGCCGCTCGTGTTCGCGCCGGTCGAACAGGGGGATTTGCTCGGCTGCCTGACCGTCTGCTGCAACGGCGAGCCGGTCGCCGAGCTGCCGCTCATCGCTGCCCAGCCGGTTGAGGCAACCACACCCCCGCCCCGCGAATCGATCTTCGAGCGGTTGTTTACATAGGTTCCCTCCGCGTACGCGCGGCGGCGGGGGCGCTGCCCCTCGACCCCGCGATTTTTTGAAAAAATCGAGTAAAACTTTTGGTTCTTTTTGGACGTCAAAAAGGCGGTCAGTATTTTTTATTACAAAAATCAACGGCGTGAGCCGTGGAAGGATCGGTAAACACTATGGCACAGGGAAAAGGAATCCGGATTCAGAAGGTGCTTTCGGACAATGGGGTCATGTCCCGCCGCAAAGCGGAGGAAGCAATCCGCGGCGGGCGGATCACCGTCAATGGCCGCCCCGCCCGGCTGGGCAACCCGGTCAACCCCAACCGCGATATCATCGCGATCGATGGGCAGCGGGTCGTGTTCCAGCGCAAGAAGAAAAACTGCTACATTATGCTGCATAAGCCGCGCGGCTATGTCACCACCACCTCGGACGAGATGGGGCGCAGATGTGTGACCGACCTCGTGAAAGACCTGCCCATGCGGGTTTATCCGGTGGGCCGGCTCGACCGCAACAGCGAAGGGCTTCTGCTGCTCACCAACGACGGAAGTTTCGCCAATCTGATTATGCACCCCTCCAACCATATCTCCAAGACCTACCGGGTGACCGCCCGCCCCGGGATTACCGACGAACAGGCGGCGCAGATGGCCGCGGGCGTGATGCTCGACGGCCGGATGACCCTGCCCGCCACCGTCCTGGTGCTCGAGAAGGGGGAGGGCCGGGTCGTGCTTCAGATCACGATTCAGGAGGGCCGCAACCGGCAGGTGCGCCGGATGTGCGAAGCGGTTGGATTGGAGGTCGCGCGGCTCAAGCGCACCTCGATCGGCCCGCTCAAGCTGGGGATGCTCCAACCGGGCCACTGGCGGGAGCTGAAGCCTTCCGAGGTTGCCGCATTGCGCAACGCGGCGGCGAAATAGGACGGGGGTGGCAGGATGTTTCAGATTCGCAGGTTATCCGACCCGCGGCTTTGCGCGCGGGTGTGCGGCAGTTTTGGGCTGGACGGGAAAAACGCGTTCGCCTATGCCGCCTTTCAGAAGGAAGAGGTTCTTGCAACCGCTGTATTCACCCTCGAGGGGGGATGTGTTGTGCTTGAGGGCGCGGATACCGGACGCCGTACCGACCTGGCATTGATCGACGGGATGGCGCGTGCGGCATTCGCGGCACAGCTCCGGAACGGGGCCGAATCCGCCCGCCTGGGGGACCGGCTCCCGGCAGATCTGCGCCATTCGCTCAATAAGCTGGGATACGCCGTTGACGGTCCGTTTCCCCTTCAGGCATTCTTTGAAAAAAAGAATTGCGGCCACCGGATATAACCAATCCAAACGCTTCGCCAGCCTACCCCTACCATGTATAAACCAGGGAGCTGCCTTTACAGGCGGCTCCCTGCCGGATCAGAAGCTGTTAACAGGTTCTCTTTTCTATCCATTTTTTCTCTTACGATCGAAACCGTTTCAGCAATCGAACGGTGTGTCGTATCTATGACATAAGCTTCATAATTCCCTAAATGGTGAAACTGCATCCACATGGTTTCTACGAGTTCAAGATTGGTTTTTCTATCCAGTTTGGCTCGCGCAATCGCACGATGTTTCGTTACCTCCTCCGTTGCTCGCAATAGGAGGTAATGCACTTCATAGCCTTGCTGGGCAGTTTTTAGCCATGGCTCCAAAAACCAAGGCCCGATGATTCCGTCAACAATCACCTCATAGCCGCCGCGGGCAAACCGCTTTGCCGCTTCTAGGAACGCCTCTATCACAATGAGGTTCTGCCCGCCCGATTCCGGCAGATGCGGCGGTACTGCTCCCTTGCAAAGGGAATGGTAAAAATCATCGGTATGCAGATGTATCGATCTGGCTAGCGTGGATTTTTCTGCGACGATAGACGCTACGGTCGTTTTTCCAGTCCCAGGCGCTCCGGTGATGACAACGATTCTTCCTTGTTCCATTTTCCGCTCCTAATCTTAAAAAAGGCCAAAAAAGGGCGCTGAATCTCCCCGATTCCCGCGTCCTTTTTCATTGGGGCAAGGCAGCTCACCCCGCCCTGACTTTATTTCTCCAATCCTCCACGATCTCCCGGATGGTCTGTTCCAGGTCAATCTGCCGTGTCCACCCGGTATCCGCGCACAGCTTGGTGATATCCGCCTCGATGATCGGCACATCAACCGGCCGCATCCGGCTGCTGTCAACCCGGACCTCTATCTTCCGTTCCGATAGGGACAGGATTTTATCCAGAATCTCCTGGATGGCCACCGCGTGTCCGCTTCCGACATTGTAAAGCTCCCCGGGCCGCCCATGCTCCATCAGGAGGCGGTAAGCGCGCACCACGTCCCGTACGTCGGTAAAGTCCCGTTTGGCGCTGAGATTCCCCACCGAAATGACCGGTTCCCGGATTCCGGCTTCGATCTCGGCAACCTGCTTGCAGAAATCCGAAACGACAAAGATCGGCGCCTGCCCCGGCGCGATATGGTTAAACGCCCGCACCCGGATGATGTCCATCCCATAGGCGTCCGCATAGATTTTCCCGATCATATTCTGACACGCCTTGGTTGCGGCATAGATGTTGCCGGGGCGCAGCAGGTTTTCCTCCTGAATCGGGATTTCCTCCGGCTTCACATGGCCGTATTCCTCGCCCGAGCCGATCAGCAGGACCCTGGGCCTGTAGTCCAGCGCGCGGACTGCGTCCAGCACATTGATGACGCCTTTGATGTTCACATCCGCCGTCAATGCCGGGTTTTTCCAGGATAGGGCAACCGAGCTTTGCGCCGCCAGATGGAAGATGCAATCCGGGCGGACCTGTTCCAGCACCGCTTTGATCTGCCCGATCTGTAGGATATCCATGTCAAACAGGCCGATCCCTTCGGCAGGTACCGCCTCATGCTCGAGCTTCGTGGCGCTGACCGCCCATTGGCAGCCGCTGCGCAGATGGTCGATCAGGTAATGTCCGACAAACCCTGCCGCCCCAATAATCAACGCTTTCATGCGACCTCACCTCCCGGTCCATTTTTGACTTTGAAAACAGCCTCTAGATGGTGTTGATCCGGATTTCCTTCCCGACCAGCTCCATGTCGTTTTTCACCATCCGCTCGACCAGCTCGCTGAACGGGATTTCCCGTCTCCATCCCAGCTTTTCCTCTGCTTTCGCGGGGTTCCCGAGCAGGATTTCCACCTCTGCGGGACGGAAGAATTTCGGGTTTACCTTCACAATCGTCCTGCCGGTTGCCGCGTCCTTACCGATCTCATCGACGCCCTCCCCCTGCCATTCGACCGTGATCCCGACATGGCGGAACGCCGTCTCCACAAATTCGCGGACGGTGCGGGTCTCGTTCGTGGCGATTACGAAATCATCCGGGGAATCCTGCTGAAGCATCAGCCACATGGCGCGCACATAGTCCTTGGAATGCCCCCAGTCGCGTTTGGCGTCCATGTTCCCCAGCTCCAGGGACTCCTGCACCCCCAGCTTGATCCGGGCAACCGCATCGGTGATCTTGCGGGTCACAAACTCTTTTCCACGCCGCTCCGACTCATGGTTGAACAGGATGCCCGAACAGGCGTACAGCCCAAAGCTCTCCCGATAGTTCTTGGTGATCCAGTGCCCATAGAGCTTGGCGACCCCATAGGGGCTTCTGGGGTAAAACGGGGTTTTTTCGGTCTGCGGCATCTCCTGCACCAGCCCGAACATCTCGGAGGTGGACGCCTGGTAGAAGCGGCATTTGGGGTTTACGGTGCGGATCGCCTCAAGCATATTGGTGACGCCCACCGCATCGATCTCTGCGGTGGCGATCGGCTGCTCCCAGCTGGTGGCCACAAACGACTGTGCCGCCAGGTTATAGACCTCGTCCGCCTGGGAAATCTTCATCGCATTGATGAGCGAAACCACATCGGTCATGTCCGCGTAGATAAAATGGATTTTATCTTTGATGTGCTCCACGTTTCCATAGTCCACGACGCTCTTTCTGCGCATGATCCCGTAAACTTCATAGCCCTGTTCCAGCAGCAGCTCCGAGAGGTAGGACCCATCCTGCCCGGTAATTCCTGTGATTAACGCATGTTTCATTTTTGTTTCTCCTTTATCAAAGCAGTTCATTGCGGTTGCAGATTTTCAGGTTTTCAATCACCTTTTTGATATCCTGGGCCGCGTCCTTGGCGCAAACCAACAGCGCGTCCTCGGTATCGACGATCACCATATCCTCAAGCCCCACCGCGGCAATCAGCTTGGAGCCGCCGACAATCGTGGTGTTTTTCGTTTTGATCGTGACAACATCCCCCTGCACCATATTTCCAAACTCGTTGGTCCGGTTGATGCGCTCGAGGGAGAGCCAGCTTCCCACATCGTCCCAGCCAAAGGTGCCCGGGATGGTGTAGATATTCTCCGCCTTTTCCAAAATGCCGTAGTCGATCGACTCGGACCGGAACCCGGAAAAACAGGTTTTCAAAACCGAATCAAACTGTTTCTGCCCCACCGCTTGCTGGATTTTGACCAGCCCCGCGTAGGTGTCGGGCATAAACTGCCTGAACTTTTCCAGGATCGTGGAGAGCTTCCAGATGAACATGCCGCTGTTCCAGAGGTATTGCCCCGAGCCGAGGTACTCTTTCGCGGTGTCGATGTCCGGCTTTTCCACAAACCGGTTGACCTTGTAAATCCCCCGCTGCTTGTTTGCCTCGTCCCTGACAAAGTTGATGTATCCATATCCGGTCTCGGGATAGGTGGGGGTGATCCCCAGGGTCACGAGGTTTTCGCCCTCCTGCGCAAGGTCGATCGCCTGCCGCAGGGTATCCACATACATCTCGGTGTATTTGATGAGGTGGTCGGAAGGCAGGACCAGCATCACCGCGTCCTCATACTTGGAGCGGATCACCGCCGCCGCCAGGCCGATACAAGGCGCGGTGTTGCGCGCCACCGGCTCCGCGAGGATGTTCTCCTGTGGCAGGCCGGGCAGTTGGGTTTTTACGATCTCCACATAATCCTGATTGGTCACGATATAAACGTCGCCGAGTTCCACCAATGGGAGCAGGCGCTCCACCGTATGCTGAAGCATCGTCTTGCCGTCGGTGGTCAACGAAAGGAACTGTTTCGGGAAGCTGCTCCTGCTCTTGGGCCAAAAACGTTCGCCCTTCCCGCCTGCCATAATTACCGCTGTTGTTTTCATGGAAACGCCCCTTGTTTCTGAACCTGCCCGCATTTGCCCAGGCAGATCCTGTATTTTTCTCTTCCTGATTGCTGAACCATTCGCTCGCCTGGGGGCCGGCCTGTCCTCTCAATCTTTATTCAGGGGGCTTTTTGGGCCCTTGCTTGCGCTTTTGCGAATTTTCAGATATACTTATGATTATACTTGAACAAGGTCGAAATTGCAACCCATATCGCCTATCAAATCCCAGACCTTTCCCTTGGAGGTTTTATGCGTCATTCTTTGTTTCGTTTTTTCTGGGGGATCGTAACCGCCTGGAAACCCGTTCTGAAAAAAATCATCCCATCCGCGCTCCTGAAACGGATACAGCCATGGCTCGCGCAGCGAAAGCTGGCGGCTGTGCTCTCCTCTTTCCAACACCGGTTTTGCCGCTCCTGTGCCCCAGACGGTGTCAACCTGATTGGCTACATCAAAGGGGAGATCGGGCTTGGGCAGAGCTGCCGCCTGGTTGCGGACGCATTGTCGCAGAGCGGCGCGGCGTTCACCATCTACAACATCGATCAGATCGGCCAGATGCGCCATTCAGATTCCACATGGGATTCCAAAATCACCAATACCACTCCGTTCAACATCAACCTCATCCACATCAACCCTTCTGAGCTGGTTGCGGCCTATTTCCAGCTTCCGGAATCCATGTGGGCGCAACATTATAACATTGGATTCTGGCTGTGGGAATTGGAAGAATTCCCGGAGGAATGGTGCCTCTGCATGGGCCTGCTGGACGAAATCTGGACCCCGGCGGAGTTTGTCAGCGAGAGCATCCGCAAAAAGACCGGCCTGCCGGTCCGTACGGTCCCTTATGCGGTCAGCGCCCCGACCGACCCCGCCTATTCCCGCAGTTGGTTCCACCTGCCGGAAAACCAGTTCCTCTACCTCACCATGTACGACTGCAACAGCACCATCCAGCGCAAAAATCCGCTGGGCGTCATCGCCGCCTATAAGCGGGCGTTCCCGGTGGAAAACCCGGATGTAGGGTTGGTCATCAAGGTGAACAATCCGCAGCAGGAGGACCTGGATACGATCCGTTCCAGTTTCCAGGGCTACCGGAATATCTACCTGATTTCCGATATTTTAACCAAAATACAGGTGAATAGCCTCGTGGACTGTGTGGATGTGCTGGTTTCCCTGCACCGTGCGGAGGGGTTCGGCCTGGTTCTGGCGGAGGCGATGCTGCTTGGGACCCCTGTCATTGCGACCAACTGGTCGGCCAACACCGAGTTCATGGATAGGGAAACCGCCTGCATGATCGACTATACGCTGGTCCCGATCGAGAAGGATTGCGGCCCATACAAGGCCGGGAACCGCTGGGCGGACGCGGACCTTGCGCAGGCGGCCCAAGCGATGAAAAGGCTTTGGCAGGACCCGGCGTTTTATCAAACAATTTCTCAGAACGCCAAGCGGTCGGTCTCTGCGCAGCTGAGCCTGGAACGGGCCGGAAGGTGCATCCGGGAGCGCATTGACGAGATTTATCAACAGGCAGAATAAGCACCGAATATGGAACCGTTTTGCCCGGTTTTTTCCCTGCCGCAGGCCGGAAAAAGGCTCGTTCGGACAGTGTCAAACGGTTGTGAATCCGGGTTCTTATGATAAAAATCCCCCTTGGATGGTCTATTACGGCCCATTCAAGAGGGATTTATTGTTCCTTATCCTTCCCCGTATTTCTCGGCCAGCGCCGCAAGCGCTGCGCACAGCGTATCATATTTTGCCTTGTAATCTGTTGGCTGCTCCGGTGTCCCTGCGGACAGTTTCGGGATTGCCAAATCGCTCTGTGCGCACCAGCCGCCCGATGTGTCGGCGATGCTCTGCCCCTCGCCGATCAACCAGACCTTTGCCGGGTTGATCGTGCTGTCGGACAGCCCGCCCACCCTGGCATACTCGGACTTGGTATTGATGATCCGGTTGTTGGCCGTCACCGATACACCGGGCGCAAGGGTCGGGTATTTGGTGTCGGTGTCCAGCTCAATGTGCAGGTGCGGGCCGCTGGTATTGGCCCCGGTGTTGCCATACTGAGCGATTACCTGCCCGCACTGCACCTTGTCCCCCGCCTTGACCACTACGCTTGCATGGTGGTAGGTGCGGGCGGTCAGATCCCGCACCTTGCCATCATTGCAGAGCACATCCCGGTAGACGATCACCGTCACCATGCCCAGCCGGGACAGGTTCCCGGTCAGCGTGGGGCCGTCCTGCCCGGCGGCGATGACCTCACCGTCCCCCAAGGCGAGCACGTCATGGGTATTGGGATCGTAGCAATCTATGCCGTAATGGGGCCAGCCCCATTCTTTCTGATATTGCGGGTGCTTGTATCCCGCTGTGAGCCGCATCGTCTTAAACGGCAATGTCAACCTCTGGCTCATTTCAGCACCTCACGATCTCTGCGCGGACAATCATATCCCATCGCCTGGCTGCTGTCCTGAAAGCCGGCCGTAGTATGGTCGGTGTTGTAGCCGATAACCGCCACCACTACAGACCCAAGCAGAAACGGGTTCTCCACCAGTGCAACGAGGTTATCCCACAGGATTCCCCAGTTGGTAAGCATCTCGGGCGATACCCCCGCCGCGGTGCAGATTACCCCAAACAGGCCAACCCACCAGATCGGATTTTTGAAACGTACTTTCCAGTTGATTTTCATCTTCCATTCTCCTTGTATGATAGAGTAGTCGTTCTTTGAGCCCCTCTCCAAGGGCTCACTGTAAAGGACGCTGTAGATTGGTTCCATTCCCCTACTACGCAGATGGTGCAAGAAAGGTTCCGACCACAGCCCCTTGCCGTTTTGCCGGTCGGTTAAATACCGCCGGGCGGTTTATGTGGAACAAGGCGGCAAAAGCAACGGGCTCTGTGGAAACAGCATCACAAATGTACCGTTGGAGGTTTTTGTTCTGATTTGTGTTGGAATCGATGTGGCCAAGGACAAGCACGACTTCTTCATCCTCAGCGCAGAGGGCGTAGTTTTGGCGGATGTGTTCACGATCCCCCAACCGTCTGGAAGGCTTCCACCCCCTGCCGGACAAGCTCCCGGGCCTGCACCGCACCCCTTCCACGACGATTCCTTTCCGGTTTTACGCCCGCCGGCAGAAAATAAAAAGGGCGCCGGTCACCCCCAAGGGGTTACCGGCGCTCTTGGCGCTCTGTGATGGTTCATTTATCCGTGTTTTCAACCGTTTTGGCCGAAATGTTGAAAACATTCAATTCCTTACAGCGGTCACACCGCACCTCGATCTGCTGCTCGGGGGATGCACGGCAGAGCAGCTTTCGGCATGGCCTGCCGCGGTAGGTCCCCTTGCAGCGGTATTCGATCATTCTTGTCAATCGGATTCCCCCTTGACGCCGCTCCTTTGCCTGTTTTGCGTCCTGTATCGCTTGGACACTGTCCTGTTTCCATTTGACCCCCATTACTCAAACCCTCCTCCGATGGATGTAATATGCCCGCCTGTTCCGC
>JAETRV010000124.1 GCA_021770005.1 Anaerotruncus sp.
AAAGAATCGGATGCGGGCTACCATACGGCGGAGAACCTTCTGGCAAAGGGCTATTTTGTGAAGGAAAGCAAGGCGCCGGAGGGCTACCAGATGGATGAAAACGCCTACTATTTTGAAATCACAGAGGACGGCCAGGTGGCCGTTGTGGAAAACGGCGGGGTCGGGCGCGGCTTTACCAACGAGGCGTACCGTGGGAATTTGAAAATCACGAAGGATTCCAGCGACGGGCGCAAGGATGGTTTTGCTTTTGAGGTCAGGAATGCGGACGGTTCCTATTGTGAGACCTTTACCTCCCCGAAATCCGGCGTGATTGAGGTCAAGGGGCTGCGCGTCGGCATTTATACCGTAACGGAAATCTCCAACCGGGCAAGCAGGGACTATATCATTCCCGACGCTGCCACGGTGGAGATCAAGGCGGATGAAACCGCAACGGTCCAGTTCTTCAATGAAAAACCGGAGAAACCCAAAACGCCGGACAACCCGGAGAATCCGAAAACACCGTCCACCCCGGATAGTCCTTCTAATCCGACTGTCCCGTCCAATCCGGGCAATCCGGGCAAAGCGGTACCGCAGACCGGGGATGATAATTTTATTTTCCTGTATGGCGGGCTTCTGGCGCTGGCTGTAATCGGCGGCGGTGTGTTTACGGTATGCCGGTACAGAAAAGGGAAGTACAGAAAGATTTCACCGAAAGCAAAAGCTGCTAACATTGCGATACTTTCCCTCTGCGCAGCAGTGGCTCTTGGCAGCGGGTTCCTGATCGTCCGTGACCTTAACCAGTATGCCGAGAGCGCCGGGACCTATGACGGGCTGGCGGAACACGTGGGAATACCGGAGCAGGCCGCGGAGCCGGAAGAACCGGGGACAGAGGAAGAAACAGGCAGGGAGGTTTCCAGTGTGGTCCTCCCTGTTGTTGATTTTGAAGCCCTCAGGGAAAACGGGCCGGACATCATCGGATGGCTTAACCTTCCCGATACGGCTATCAACTACCCGGTAACGCAGACAGACGATAATGGGTATTACCTGCACCATCTGTACGACGGCACCTATAACAAGGTGGGCTGCCTGTTTGCAGACTATGAGAACCAGGCGGATTTTTCGGACCGCAATACCATTATCTACGGCCACAACATGTGGGATGGCTCCATGTTTGCCGCGCTGAATGAATATGGCGGGCAGGGATATTATGACGGGCACCCGCAGATGTACCTTGTCACTCCTGGCGGCGGCTATACCGTGGAAATCTTCACGGCGTTTGTGGCAGAGCCCGGAGAGTCCGGCAGCGATGCCTCCCCCTGGAGGCTTAGCTGGAAGGATGACGGGGCCTACACCACATGGCTTTCTGAAATGGCGGGCCGGTCTGTCATTGAGACCGGTGTTACGGTGACTTCCAGTGACAGGGTGCTGACCCTTTCCACCTGTACGCCCGGAGGTAAGAGCCGCTTTATCGTCATGGGAAAGCTGGCGGCTGTAAACGATTAACAAGCATATGGAAACCGGTGCGGGGGCTGTCTGCTCCCGCACCTGCTATATAGGAGGATTTTTCTATGGTAAATACCATTGTTTCGATACCCGGCTACGTCCATCTGTACCGCTCCCTTCTGCGGTTCTATGACATGCCGGAGAATGAGGTCCGGGAAATGCTCTACCTTCTGAATACGGCAAACCTGGACTGCTACGAGTATTACCACCCGGA
>JAETRV010000125.1 GCA_021770005.1 Anaerotruncus sp.
TGTAGAGAGACAGGATATTTGAGAAACGCGGGATAAACCGGGATGGCACGGGAAGACATGAGAAAACCCGCTATTTCAGCGGGAAACGGGGCATTTTCAACCGGGACGGGCCCGCGAGCGGGGGCTCAATTCTCGGACAACTTGAGACGGGGGCGTCGACGCGGTCGGCGCTCTTTTTTTATGCCCTGGACAGCCCAGGAGGGGCCCAGGACGGCGGCGGGGCCGCTGGACGTACACGAGGGCCCAGGAGGCCGGAAAACGGCCTATTTCAAGCCATACAAGGCAGAAGGGCCGCTCCACCCGCCCCGGAAGTCAGCAGCAGCAGCAGACGCAAGAGGGCGGGCTTTGCGGCCCATGGTGAGATTATAGCAGACGGGCCCGGAAAAGACAAGGGGCGGGCCGTGCGAACAGGGCGTTAAACCGTGCAGAAATTAACGGCGGGAGCGTTAAAAGCCCCGTTTTGGGGGTCTCCATCACCGCGATCGGCGCGGGCCGGAGCGTTACAAGGTGTTATTCCAGCCGTGCAAGGGCGAGCGGGGCCGAGCCCTGGGCGCAGGAAATCAGCCCGGGGCAAAGTGACATTTCAATCGAAACGCCGTCACCTCTGTCACTTTGGCTTGTTTCAAGCGTTTCCGGGCATCGTGAGGCGGCGTCGGGCCCATTTAGCAAAGTGACAATATTTTGATTTATTATTTAATCATACAGGCGCAAAAAATCAGGCGGTTCCGTCGCGGGCCTCACGGCCTTCGGCGGGGCCGCTTTTCTCGTCGGCGCTCCCTTCGGTATATGTCCAGTAAATAGACTCTTTTTCCCCGGCCTCGAGGCGTGTGTACTTGAAATGAACGAGATCGAAGACCTCCTTCCGAGCGCCCTCCGGGAGGAGGCGAAACATGGCGATCAAGTCGGCCTCTATTTGAGACAGCTCCTCGCCGTCGCAGGTTAAGGTCTGCTCGTTACTCCGAGCGATCGGTTCCTCGCCCGTGAGAAGCCAATCTAAGGAACGCTTCAAGGCCCGCCCAAGAGGGACGAGCGAAGCGACCGAAGGCGTGTTTCGATCGTTTTCAATGTCGCTAATGTTCCCGGTCGAGAGTCCCGTCAAGTCGTGCAACTGCTTCATAGTGAGGCCGAGCTCTTGACGTGCAGCGCGTACCCGCTTGCCTATCGTGTCCATAAAATACCTCCGTTCGGAATGTCGAAATTTTTTGCTCGGAAATCCGAAAAAGTTCTTGACTTACTCGGAGTTCCGAGTTACAATGAAAGAGGATTAAAAAGTTAATCAAGAACAGCATACCACACCCCAGGCGAAAAGGAAAGCAGAAAAGGAGGTCGGTCGGTAGAGTAGAAGGGAGCGGCGAGGGCTTCACCCCCTTTACTTCAATTCGTTCCTCGCCCCGCACACGGGGCACAGCACCACGCGGCGGAGGCCAGTCCGCCGCATGGGAACGCCGCAAGCGCGGCATCGGTGCTTCGAGAGTTCCGAAACCGAAGCATAGAGAAGGCCGGGTTTCTGTTCTTGCACAACGGAAACCTCAATCTCGATCTTTGACTCGTATTTCTTCATTGAGCGCCCTCGCCGCTCCCCTCTACTCTACCACAGCCTCCCCGGAAAAGCAAAGGAGGCAGCACATGAGAAACGGCAAGAAGCCCACGCGGAAGCAGAAGATCAGGCTCGGGCAAG
>JAETRV010000050.1 GCA_021770005.1 Anaerotruncus sp.
GCAGCTGCAAGGAAAAAAGCACAGGAATACTTGATGTATTCCGAGCATTTTTGACGCGGCAGATGCCGCTTTTTGTAGAAAAAGACGGTGATTTCGATTTTTCAAACAGCCCCTAGGGTCTGTTCGAAAGTAAAAATAGTGATTTTGATGGGGAAAGGGGTTTCTGCATGGATCGGAAAATGACAACTTTAATTGGGCTGATCTGCCTGCTGGCAGGGGTTATCCTCGGTTTCCTGCTTGCACCGGTCAAGAAGGGGATTTACTGCGGCAACAACAACGGGAATTCTTACGGTGGCTGGGGGTATGACGACGAAGAAGAGGACGAGGACGCATTGCCGGTTTGAGAGTGCTCAGCTATACCGTCCCGCCGGAATATGATGGACGCAAACTCCTGCATTTTCTGCGGGGCGGGGCAGGATGCTCCTATTCACTCGTACGATCGCTCAAGACCCGCCCGGACGGAATTCTCTGTAATGGAAAGCCGTTCCGCACGATCGATCGGATACGCGTTGGGGACCGGATAGAGATCACCCTGCACGACGAGCCAAAGCCGCTGGAACAGTGTGACCTGCCGGTTGCGGTTCTCTATGAGGACGATGACCTGATTATCTATAACAAGCCGTCCGGGATGGCGTGCCATCCGGTGCGGAACCTTCAGCAGGGGACACTCGCAAACGTGTTTGCGTACCACTGTGCAAAACAGGGCGTCGCGCAGACCTGCCACATCCTCAACCGGCTCGACCGGGATACGACCGGCGCGGTGCTGATCGCCCGCAATGCCTTTGCAGCCGCGGCATTGACCGGGCGGGTGGAAAAATGCTATATTGCAGTGGCTTCCGGGGTCCCGGACCCTGTTTCCGGGATCATCGACCTGCCGATCGGTCAACCGGATCGTTGCGACCCGCATCGGATGGTACTACCGGACGGCCAGCGTGCCGTGACGGAATATGCCGTTGTCGCGCTGGGAGAAGGGTGCAGCGTGGTGTGCTGCCGGCTGCAAACTGGGCGCACCCATCAGATTCGGGTACATCTGTCGCAGATTGGCTGCCCACTACTTGGCGACCCGCTTTATGGAGGGCCGCAGGAACGGATTGGGCGGCAAGCGTTGCATTGCGCGCGGCTCTCGTTTGTCCATCCAGTGGATGGGAAACCGCTTGTAGTTGACGCGCCTTTTCCCCAAGATATGCAAAACTTATTGGACCTCTGTGAGAAATCATAGTGAAGATGCATAAAAAATCTGTCTTATGAATATTTTTTCATAAAAACGCTTGATTTCCTCCGAAATACATGTATAATAATGACATCACATGCAAACAACATTCTGAAAGGGATAGAATGGTTTTAGGGAGGAAATTTGAAATGAAAAAGATTTTGGCAGGTATTCTTGCAATGACCATGGCAGCTTCGCTTGCGGCTTGCGGCGGCAGCAGTGCGCCTTCTTCTTCTGCGGCTCCTGCTTCTTCCGAAGCACCGTCCGCTTCGACAGAGGCGTCAACTCCCGCTGAGAGCAGTTCGTCTGAAGCATCGGACAGCACCCCGAATATCGACCGGATCAAATCCGCCGGAAAATTGGTGATGATGACCAATGCATCGTTCCCTCCGTTTGAGTACATCGGGGATGACGGCAAACCGGCTGGCGTTGACGTAGATGTTGCACAGGCGATCGCGGACGATCTGGGGGTTGAGCTGGAGATCCTTGATATGAACTTCGATCTGCTGATCGATTCGCTGAAAACCGACAAGGGCGACATCGCGGCAGCCGGTATGACCATCAAGCCGGAGCGTGCGGAGCAGGTTGATTTCTCGATCGAGTATGTCAAATCCGCGCAGTATGTCATCGTCAAAGCAGGCAGCGGTGTCACCGCTGATGCACTTGATGGCCTGACCATTGCGGTGCAGGAGCTGACCACCGGTGATTTCTATGCGACCGACGAGGTTGCAGCAAAAGAGGTTCTGCGGTTCAAGAGCGGGATTGATGCTGGTGCGGCACTGTCGGCAGGCAAGTGCGATGCGGTCATCATCGACAAACTGCCCGCCGAGTCGATCGCTGCCAACAGCAACGGCGCGCTGGAGGTTCTGCCGGATTCCCTGACCGAAGAAAGCTACGCAATCGCGGTCAAGAAGGAGTGCCCCGACCTGCTGGACGAGGTCAACAAGGTTTTGGAGCAGATGGTTGCCAATGGCGAAATTGACGAGCTGGTCACAAAGCACATGACCGCGGCGTAATCAGAATGCTGAATACGACAGGCGGGGGTATTTCCGATACCTCCGCCCTGTTTTTTCTCCGAAAGTTTGCGGATTTTCCTGCAATCAGGAGCGTTTCCCTTGCATTTAATAAATATTCATGTATAATTGTGATGATATAGTTTAGGAGCAGTGGATAGAAGGGATGTAAAGCCCATCCCTTGGACATAGAAAGGCTGGAGAAAGTGATGGCGGAATTTTTACAGACGCACTATTATAATCTGTATGTCGCGCTGATTGAAGCTGACAGATGGAAGCAATATCTGGAAGGGCTGGGGCGTACACTGATGATCGCCGCATGTGCAACCGTGATGGGAATTCTGATCGGGTTGATCGTGGCGGTGATCAAGGTTTCGGCGGTGAACAACCGCAAGCTCTGGCCGCTCGAGGCGATCTGTAACCTCTACCTGACGGTGATTCGCGGTACGCCGGTCGTGGTGCAACTATTGATCCTGTATACCGCAGTCTTTACCTCGATGACCAACGGCACCCCTGTCGCAATCGTGGGATTCGGGCTGAACTCAGGCGCTTATGTTGCTGAAATCTTCCGTTCTGGTATCCTTTCGATCAGCCGTGGGCAGACCGAAGCGGGGCGTTCGCTCGGGTTGACCTCCTGGATGACCATGCGTCTGATTGTCCTTCCGCAGGCGATCAAAAATATCCTGCCCGCGCTTTTCAACGAGTTCATCACCCTGTTGAAAGAGACTTCGGTTGCTGGCTATATCGCGGTGCGCGACCTGACCAAGGTGGCGGATGGCATCAAAGGCCGGACGTTTGTTGGGGAACCGCTTTTCATTGCAGCGGTCATCTATCTGGTGCTGGTGGTAGGTATGACCCAGATTCAGAAACAACTCGAAAGGAGGTTGGCGAAAGGTGATAGACATTAAAAACCTGCAAAAATCCTTTCATGGACATTGTGTCCTTCAGGGGATCAATGAGAAGATCGAAAAGGGCGAAAAGGTGGTCATCATCGGGCCGTCCGGCTCTGGAAAATCGACCTTTCTGCGGTGTCTGAACCGGCTTGAAGAGCCGACCGGCGGGGAAATCTGGTTTGAGGGCGTCAACATCGTGGATAAGAAATGCGACATCAACAAACTCCGTCAGAAGATGGGGATGGTGTTCCAACAGTTCAACCTGTTTGCGCACCTGAGCGTACAGGAGAATATCACCCTTGCGCCGGTCAAGCTGGGGTTGATGACCCAAGCCGAAGCGGACAAAAAAGCGATGGAGCTTCTAAACCGGATCGGGTTGGCAGAAAAGGCAGGTTCCTATCCGAACCAGCTTTCGGGCGGGCAACAGCAGCGAATCGCGATTGTGCGGGCGCTGGCGATGAACCCGGAGGTCATGCTATTTGACGAGCCGACTTCTGCACTCGACCCGGAGATGGTCGGCGAGGTGCTCGAACTGATGAAGCAACTCGCCTCCGAGGGGATGACCATGGTGGTCGTCACCCACGAAATGGGGTTTGCGCGTGAGGTGGGAACCCGCGTCCTGTTTATGGATGGAGGACAGATCCTCGAGCAGAATCCGCCTGCTACTTTTTTTGGCAACCCGCAGAATCCCCGTCTCAAGGATTTCCTTTCAAAAGTGCTTTAATTCAAAGAACAGGGAGCCTTTTTTCAATCGAAAAAGGCTCCTTCCTACATTTTAGAGCCTGTTCAAAATCTAAAGAGTTACCCACTGCAGCAAGAGAAGGTTTTAAGACCAGAATACAGAGATTGGATGGTGATTGGATGAATGTATTATTTTTCGGAGATGTCGTGGGACAGGCGGGATGTGAGCGTCTGCGCCGGGAACTGCCCCGCTTGAAGCAGGTCTATCAGGCGGGGGTGGTCATCGCGAATGGGGAAAACGCGGCAGAGGGGAACGGGATACTCCCACATAGTGCGCGCCATCTGTTCGACAGTGGGGTCGATGTTATCACGACCGGGAACCACAGCCTGCGCCGGCGGGAAATCTACGACCTGCTCGAGGAACAGACCGGTGTGCTTCGTCCGGCGAATTACCATCCCTCTGCGCCCGGCTCTGGGGTGTTTCTCTACGACCATCCAGCATTTTCCCTCTGCGTTATCAATTTACAGGGGCGGGTCTATATGGAACCGGTGCACCAAAGCCCATTTGATGTGGCCGACCTTCTTTTGAAGCAGATCACCTGTCCGAATATTTTGGTGGACTTTCATGCGGAAGCGACCGCCGAAAAGCTGGCAATGGGGTATTATCTGGATGGGCGCGTTTCCGCAGTGGTCGGTACTCACACACATGTCCAGACCGCGGATGAACGTCTGCTCCCAAATGGGACCGCTTATATCACCGATGCTGGGATGTGCGGAGGACGGGATTCGATCCTTGGGGTTGAGCGGGAACGTGCGATTGAAAAACTCCGCACCGGTTTGCCCAAACGGTTTGCCAACGATCCGGAGCGGATCGAGCTACATGGCGTCCTATTGCGGTTTGGAAAAGCGGGGAAGGTAGAGTCGATCGAGCGAATTGTGGTCGAATAACAAGATTTTGCGGGATTGTTCCCAAATCTTCATTGAAAATGGAACCGTTATCGGGTATAATATGATCTAAAGGGTAAGCTGTTCCCCGGTTTATTCGCGGGTTTTTGGCCCGCAATTTGCTTCGGATGGTTTTTGTCGGCCGTCTGTGGATGGGCTGCCCGATTTTGAAACCAGATGGAGAACCAGATGAAACAAAGATATTATGCGCTTCTGCTGGCGGTCTCAGTCGCGGTTTCCGGCTGTGCGGTTTCCGAGCCAGAGCCGGAGGACGTTTCTCCGACGCAGATACCAGTGCCCGCTCCGGTTGCTCCGCAGCCAGAACAGGTACAGCCGGTTAGCGAGCTTCGGCTTGCATACAGCGCTTCGGATTCCCTCAATCCATACAAGATGCAGACCGAATTGAACCGCCGGTTGACCCCGCTGCTCTACGACAGTTTAACGAGGATCGACCCATCTTACCGGCCCGAGAACCGGCTTGCAGAATCGGTAGTGTCGGCGGGGAACACCTGCACCGTCAAGCTGCGCCGGAATATCCTTTTTTCGGATGGCTCGTTGTTGCAGGGGACGGATGTTGTCTACTCGTTCCGCACAGCGGCCGCCTCAGGGCAGAGCTGTGCAATGCGGTTACAGAATGTCGAACGGTGCGAAGTGGACAAGGAGGGGAACGTGGTGTTTACCCTCTATCAGCCGGATGCGGATTTCTCTGCGCTGCTCTCGTTCCCGATCATCAAGGAGGGACATGCGGACGCGGATTTTCCGACCGGAATCAGCCGGTATTATGTTTCCGGGACTTGGGGGAATACCGGTGTTCTGCTTTCGGCAAATCCGCTGTATTATGGGGATAAAGGGTCGATCGAAACGATCCGTCTGGTCGCATCCAACGACCCGTCTGCGCTTGCATTTTCGTTAAAGTCGGGGGAGATTGACCTGCATTATTCCGATCTGAGCGGTTCAGAGACCAATAATCTTTCTACTTCAGGCAGGATTGTGCCACAGAATCGGATGGTTTTTCTCGGGATCAACGGCAGGCAGCAGGGGGTATTGTCCGAGCCGGCATTCCGGCGTGCGCTCGATCTGGCGCTCAACCGGGATGAGTTGGTTTCAACCGCATATATGTCCTGTGCGGAAGTCTCCCGCTATCCGTTTCATCCGTTGTTCTACCGGCTCGAAAGCCTCAACCGTTCGGCGCCCCGTCAGCTCACACAGGCGGATGCCTTGCTCGACAGGCTGGGACTGACACAGACGGATGAGTATGGTTACCGGCTTGGGATTTTAGGGGAGCCGATCCGTCTGCGCCTGTTGACCAACAGCGAAAATGCTGCCCGCAACGCCGCTGCAACCCTGATTGTCGAACAGCTTTCTCAGGTCGGAATCCGCGTTGAGGTGGTTTCGCAGTCATTTTCCCAGTATGAAGAAAGCCTTGCCCGGGGCAGCTATGACTTATATCTTGGGGAAGTCCGCCTGTTTGAAAACATGGACATCTCGCCGCTGATGAGCGGTGGAGCGCTCGCTTATGCGGTTGGATACAGCGAACAGCTTGAGGCTCTTTACGCCGCTTATAAAGAGACAGGAACGGGGCTAGAGGCTTTTTGCGCGGCATTTGAGTCCGAGTGTCCATTTTTGCCGCTGCTCTACCGGCAGGGACAAATTTCATTTAATCGGGAATTTCAGGCAGAAATGATTGCAACGGAACAGGATTTATTCTATAATATAATAGAATGGTAGTTTTGTGCGGATGGCTGGATGCATCTTGGAAAAAACGGGAAAGGGCGAAGCCGGCCTGTATTTTCAGGGTGCCGGACAACTGCGGCACTTCACAGGTGTAATAGTTCGAATCAAAACGGAAAGAAAAGGGGGACTCAAGGTTTGGTCAGTATAGAAAATCAGTATGGAAAAATAGAGATTTCTCAGGAGTATTTCTCTAACCTGGTAGGCAAGGCGGCTTCCGAATGCTTTGGGGTGGTTGGTATGGTTGGCACTGCGGCACAGGGGCTTCGCTCGGCAATCGCGGGCAGGCAGGCGCAGGATACAGGCGTACGTGTGCGTACCTCTGGCGGAGGGCTGGTGATTGACCTGCATATCACCGTGATTTACGGGATGAATATTTCCGCGATTGTGAAAAGCATTGTCAATAAGGTACGTTATACCGTTGAGCAGGCAACCAATCTGGACGTGTCAAAAGTCAATGTTTTTGTCGACGCGATGAAGACCGAGGGCGTCTGATGCATCCTTTCTGAACCGATAATACTGGATATATGGGGGTCAAACATTGTGATTACAGGACAGATGCTCAGGGACGCGTTTATCTCGGGAGCAAACCACATCACGAACAAACGGCAGGCAGTGGATGCATTGAACGTGTTCCCGGTGCCGGATGGCGATACCGGAACCAATATGTCGATGACTGCGTCCGCAGCGAAACGGGAGCTGATCCGGATACCGGATAGCTCGGACGTTTCCAAGGTGGCGGATGTCTGTGCTTCTGCACTTTTGCGGGGCGCGCGCGGTAACTCTGGCGTCATCCTTTCGCTGCTTTTCCGCGGCTTTTCCCGCGGGCTGAAAGATCAGAAACAGGCGGATGCAGAGCATCTTGTGGCGGCGCTCGAAAAGGGTGTGGAGGCGGCCTATAAGGCGGTGATGAAGCCGACCGAAGGGACAATCTTGACGGTTGCCCGTCTGGCGGCGGTTGCGGCGCGGGAGGTGCTGACCGATGAGGTTACCCCCGCCGAAATCTGGAGGGTCGTGGTTTCCGCAGCGCAAGAGGCGCTCGACCAGACCCCAGAGCTGCTGCCGGTCCTCAAAAAAGCGGGCGTAGTCGATGCAGGTGGGCAGGGCCTGCTGGTGATCTTCCAGGGAATGGCGTCGGTGTTCGACGGGAACGGGATCATTGAGCTTGCCGAGGAGAGCGCCAAGAGCGACTCGGATTCGATCCATCCAGACAAAAACGCGGCGGGGGAATACGAAGGGGAGATCACCTTCACCTATTGTACCGAGTTTATCATCCTGAAAAAGGAACGGACGGTAGACCCGCAGCCGTTGCGCGCCTATCTTGAGACGATCGGCGATTGTGTGGTGGTGGTCGATGATGACGAGATCATCAAAACCCATGTGCACACCGATAATCCTGGACTTGCGCTGCAAAAGGCGCTTGAGAATGGGCAGCTCACCAACATGAAGATCGAAAATATGCGGGAGCAGTTTGAAAACCAAAAGAAAAAGATTGTAGAACCGGTTTCGGACCAGGGCTTCCGGTATGCGGTGGTCGATCCTTCGCGGGAGTATGGGTTCGTCGCGGTTGCGGCAGGGAAGGGCGTTCATCAGCTTTTTGAGGATTTGGGGGCGGACAATATCGTTTCGGGCGGGCAGACGATGAACCCCTCGACCGACGACATCCTTTCAGCGGTGCATGCGACTCCGGCCAAAACAGTATTTGTGCTGCCGAACAATAAGAACATCATCATGGCGGCGGAGCAGGCGACCAAGCTCGCTGACCGGAATGTGGTGGTCTTACAGACGCGGACGATCCCACAGGGACTGGCGGCGATGCTCGCGTTTGACGCGGATGCGGATGTCAAGTCCAACCAGCTCACGATGCAGAAAGCGTATGAACGGGTTGGGACCGGGCAGGTCACATTTGCAGCGCGGGACAGCGACTTTGACGGGCATAAGATCAAAGAAGGCGAACTGCTGGCATTGGAGAATGGAAAGCTAGCTTTCACCGAGCATGACCTGACCAAAACGGTCGTCCGGCTGACCAAATCCTTGGTGCGCCGGGACAGCAGTTTTGTAACCTTGCTATTCGGCGAGGATATTTCCGAGGAGCAGGCCGAGGCGGTTTATCATGCGGTAAGCGCGAAGATGCCGGAAGATGTGGAGGTCGCGCTCATCAATGGCGGACAGCCGGTTTACTACTTCGTCATCTCTGTGGAATAAAAAATCCCTGCATTTGGGGACAAAAAGTGCGATGCTGCAAAAAGGGCAAGGCAAACCAAAACGGTCTGTCTTGCCCTGAATTTTTTATGGGATAGGATAAGGATGTTACAATCAGTCGGCGTTGATCTTTTCCAACAGATTGTTTCGCTCTTTCCACAGTTTGTCGGAGAGATCCACATAGTAGCGGTGCGGATGCTCGAACCGTTTGACCTCGTCCCAGAGGGTTTCCATCTGGGCGGCACAGTATTGTTTAATCTGCTCCAGCGTGGGCGAATTGTAGATGCATTTGCCGCGTTCGAATACCTGCACCAGCAGACACTCGGCGCGGAAATTGTTGATCGTTTTTTTCTTCCAGGTTGCGACCGGGTCAAAGATCGTGATTGGCAGGCTGTCGTCCACTACCTCGTCGTGCATGGTGACATAGTCGGCGATTGCGCGTCCGGTATCCCGATTATAGAACCGGTAGAGGTTTTTGAAGCAGGGGGTGGTGATCTTCTCGATACTTTCGCTCACCTTAATCTTGGGGATGAGCGTCCCGTTCTGCTCCACTGCAACCAGCTTATAGACCCCTCCAAACACCGGATCGGATTTGCTGGTGATCAGGTTTTCACCTACGCCAAACAGGTCAAGCTGCGCGCCTTGCACCAGCAGGTCACGGATCAGATATTCATCGAGCGAGTTGGACGCCATGATCTTGCAGTCGGGATATCCAGCATCATCCAACATCTTCCGGGCCTTTTTCGACAGGTAGGCAATATCTCCGCTGTCAATCCGGATTGCCTTGGGCCGGAATCCCAGCGGCTTGAGCACCTCGTTGGCCACCCGGATGGTATTGGGGACGCCGGATTTCAGCACATTATAGGTATCGACCAAAAAGACACTGTTATCCGGGTAAAGCTCCGCATAATTTTTAAATGCTTCGTACTCGCTGTCAAACACCTGAACCCAACTATGTGCCATGGTGCCAACCGCCGGGATTCCATATTCGCGGTCAGCGATTACGCAGGCGGTCGAGGAGCAACCACCGATGTAGGTTGCGCGTGCGCCGAGAATTGCCGCATCATAGCTCTGTGCCCGTCGGGAGCCAAATTCAGCAACCGGCCGGCCAGCAGCCGCGCGCGCAATACGGTTTGCTTTGGTCGCCACCAGAGATTGATGGTTGATCGTAAGCAGCACCATCGTTTCGACCAACTGCGCCTGGATGATGGGGCCGCGCACAATCACCACCGGCTCATATGGAAAGATCGGGGTGCCCTCCCGCATCGACCAGATGTCACACTGGAACGAAAAATGCTTCAGATAGTCGAGGAATTCTTCGCTGAACTGCCCTTTTGAACGCAGGTAGGCGATGTCATCTGGTGTGAAGCTGAGGTTCTGGAGGTATTCGATCAACTGCTCCAGACCTGCAAAGATAGCGAAACCGCCCTCATCCGGGATTCTGCGGAAAAACATGTCGAACACGGCTTCCCGGTCCTGAAACCCGTGTTGAAAATAGCCATTGGACATGGTGATTTCATAAAAATCGGTAAGCATGGTCAGATTTCGTTTCATATCGATGGACATTGGTCACACTTCCTTACTTGACTCAGCGGTGTTGGTAAACATCCGCCGGTTGTTGAAAAACTGTCGTTTTTCCACGATCTGCACTTTTGTGCGGACTGTTAAAGACAGTCTACACCTTTTTTCTGAAAATGGCAACAAATTTATGCAAGTTTCGGGCTCCTACTTGGAATTGATGAAGGATTGTGTTATACTAGCTATTGATTGATTTTACCTGTTCGGGAGTAGAACATTATGAAAATTGCATTGTTTACCGAAACCTATCTGCCCCACATCAATGGGGTTGTTACCCATGTAAAATCCTTGAAGGATGGGCTTGAGCAGCTCGGGCATGAGGTGCTTGTTGTGACGGCGGACGCCGATGCTCATCGGCATTATATCGCGGATGGGGTGCTCCATTGCCCGGCGCATACCTCTCACCGCTTTTATGGCTATGGGGTTGCGATGCCGCTCTCGACCACCCGGCTCAAGATGGTCAGCCGGTTTCAGCCGGATGTGATCCATGTCCACAATGAGTTTGGGATTGGGCTTTCAGGGATGATGATTGCCCGCACATTGCGGATCGCGCTGGTTTATACCCTGCACACGATGTATGATGAATACATCTATTACATCGCGCCGCAGACCCTTGCGCCGATGGCCACCCGGCTTTCACACAAATATACCAAGCTGTTTGCAAAATCGGCACAAGCCTTGACCGGCCCCTCCAAAAAGTGTGAGGAATATTTCCGCAAGGAGGGGGTCTACAAAACGGTCAATGTGATCCCCAATCCGGTAGACCTCGAGGCATTCAACCCCGAGAAGATCGATCCGGTCAAGAAAGAGGCGTTCCGGGAACGGTTCGGCTACACCGAGCAGATGATGATTGGCATCTTTGTTGGGCGCCTGGGGCGCGAGAAGAGCGTAGACCTTCTATTGCGCTATTGGAAAGAAACCATCCACCCGGAGGAGCAGATTCGGCTTCTGGTGGTCGGGGATGGGCCTTGCAAGGAGGAGTTGGAAGCCCTCAGCGGAGAACTGGGGATTTCTGATATGGTCACCTTTGCAGGAAAAATCCTGCATGATGAGATTCCCCCGTATTTTGCGGCCTGTGATTTTTATATCACTGCGTCCACTTCGGATACCAACTCGATCTCGATGTTGGAGGGGATGGCGACCGGGCTTCCGGTGCTTCAGATCACCGATCCGCTCAATGAGGGGCAGGTGCAGGACGGCGTAAACGGATTTATCTTCGGCTCCGCACAGGAGATGGCCGAAAAGATTCACCTTCTGCGCGGGATGCCGGAGGACCAGCTTTCCAATCTGCGTGCTTCGGCGCGCCGTTCGGTCGAGAACAGCGGGGCACTCGATCTCGCCAACTATGTCATCAAGGTCTATCGCAGCGCCTTGCGGGAGCGCACCCGCAAAAACCATCCCTTCCGGCTTTATAGCCGCGCACTCCGCAGAAAACGCAAACTCCGGCTCAAACGGCCGAGATTTAAGATACACCGGAAAGGAGACTCGGAATCTCATGTCTAAACAGTATGATGTCGCTATTATTGGCGGTGGAATCAGCGGCCTGATGGCAGCCTATCGCCTTGTCGAGCGTAATCCCGCCCTCTCGGTCGTCCTGTTTGAGAAGGGGCATCCGCTCGACCGCCGTGTCTGTCCGATCGTCGCAAAAAAGGTCTCCACCTGCATCAAATGCAAATCCTGTGCCATTATGGAAGGGCTTGCAGGCGCGGGTGCGTTCTCGGATGGAAAATATGTCATCAGCACCGAGTATGGCGGTTGGCTGACCGAATTCCTGCCGGATGAAACGGTCATCGACTATATCGAGCAGGCGGACAGCATCCTTGTCAGCTTTGGCGCAACAACCGAGCGGTTCATGCCCAACAACGAGCTGAAAAAACGTTGCCTTGAGTTTGACCTGCACATGAGCCAGGCGCAGCTCAAGCATCTGGGGACCGATTCCAACTTTGATACGATGGTGCATCTGGTGGATTCTCTGCGGGATAAGGTATCCCTTCTGACCGACACCTGTGTCACCAATGTGAAGAAAGATGCTCACATAATCGAGTTCTCCAATCGGGACGGTGACCAGACCTGCACTGCGGACAAGATTATTTTTGCAGTCGGACGGGCAGGCAGCCTGTTTTTCTCCGACTGGTGCGAGAAGAACCAGATTCCGCTTTCCAACAATCAGGTGGATATTGGCGTACGGGTGGAGCTTCCTTCGATGGTTTGGGAGGACTTTGCGAAAAAGATTTATGAGCCCAAAATCCATTACCGTTCCAAACAGTACGGAGACATCATCCGCATGTTCTGCTTCAACGACCGCGGGCTGGTCGTGACCGAAAACACCAATGGGGTACTTACTGTAAACGGACATAGCTATCGGGACGAGTCCCGTAAAACCCAGAACTCCAACTTTGCGCTCCTTTCAACCACCAATTTTACCCAGCCGTTCCGTGAGCCGATCGAATATGCGCGCCATGTCGCCTCCCTTGCAAACCTCATCAGTGGCGGCAGCGTGCTGGTTCAGCGGCTGGGAGACCTTGAAAACGGCCGGCGAACCGATGAAAAGCGGTTGCGGCAGGGAAGTGTCCGGCCGACCTTGAGCGCCATTCCGGGCGACTTGAGCCTCTGCATACCGAAACGTCAGCTTGACAATATCGTGGAGACCCTCCACGCGCTCGACCAGATTGCCCCGGGAACTGCCAACTATGACACCCTGCTTTATGGGATCGAATGTAAATACTACTCTGCACGCCCGAAAGCGGCCGAATTCGAGATCGACGGCTGTAATGGCATCTATGCGATTGGAGATGGAGCGGGATTCACGCGTTCTCTTTCGCAGGCGGCGGCGAATGGGCTGTATGTCGCGGATCTCTTAACCCGCCCGTAATAGTTCAGAATCTTTTGGAGGGGGCTTTTTCTCTTGTAAAAATCCCCCTCTTGGCCGCCCAAAGGGCGGCAATTCACCCGAAAAACTGCCGCCGCAGCGGCGTGCAGAGGCCAACCGGAGCGGCGTTTCACAGGATAAAATGTGTCGCTCGATCTCCACGCTAAGAGCCGCCTACGGTGGTTGCGCTCCGAAACGCTTCGCTGCGGCTCGCAGTGGAAACCGCAATTTTTCGAGAAAAATTGCGTAAAGCTTTAAATCTTGAATAGGCTTTTAGAAAGCCTTTGTTTCAAAATCCCGGCAGCGGTGCGAACGCTGTCGGGATTTTTACATTGTAGCTTTAGCGAAAATAAACCACCGGCTATGCCGGTGAGAATAAAAATCTTTAGAAACAAGAACTCCTCCTTTTGCTAAAATAAATGCAGGTTTGGCGACCGCATTACGAAGC
>JAETRV010000126.1 GCA_021770005.1 Anaerotruncus sp.
GCTTTTATCCTGCTATACTTTCGAACAGGGCAAATCTGCAAGAATATGCACCCAATATGCACCGGCTGTATGTTTTGGTATCCTCGCCGGAAGCGGCGGTGATATACTGTTCCCCGCAGACAGAGGTTCCCTTCTTTATCCATGCGGCGCACGTCCGCTCTATGCAGTATGGGGCCTCTATCTTATGAGAGTTCATTGTTGAGCCGGATGCGGGAGCGGCAGCCCTCCGCTGATCTTGAAGCAGGCTATGGCTCATAAGAGCGGGAGGACTGTCTGCAAATTCAAACAGGATGGTGTTTGCTTTATGTTCATCGTTGGGATCGACATCGCCAAGCGCAGCCATGTGGCGCGCATCATCGACTCCGAGGGGCGGATCGTGGTCAAGCCCTTCTCCTTCCGCAACAGCTGTTCCGGGTACAATGCCCTGCTGGCGCGGATGCACAAGATCACAAACCGCAAGAGCGAGTTTATCCTCGCCATGGAGGCCACTTCCCACTATTGGCTGGCCCTGTACACACGGCTGTGCCGGGAGGGCTACCGGGTCGTATTGCTCAATCCCATCCAGACCCACGCTGTGCGGGAGATGCTGAATAACGGTGACACTAAAACCGATGAAATCGACACCCTGGCCATCGCGGAGACCATCCGTTTCGGGCGCTATAAGCCCAGCAGGGTGCCCCAGGACAAGCTGCTGGCCCTGCGGGAGCTGTGCCGGAATCGATACTACCTCGTCGACATGGCCAGCGATCTGAAGCGGAAGATCACCGCGCTGCTGGACCAGGTGTTCCCCGAGTTTGAAACCCAGTTCAGCACAATCTTTGGCAAGGCCGCTCTTGCTGTTTTGAGACAGTACCCCACAGCGGAAAAGCTGGCCAGGGCACAGCTTGGGAAGCTGACGCAACTGCTCCAGACCGCCAGCAACGGGCGCTTCGGAGAATGGAAAGCCCGGCAGCTCAGGGAGACCGCCAAGGGCAGCTTTGGCATCCCGGACTGCGAAGGGGTGTACTCCACTCTGATCCTGCTGCATCTCCAGCAGCTCCAGAGTTTGCTGGATGGCGCCGCAACTTTAGAGCGGCAGATGGCCGAGATATTCTCCCAATTCGATACTCCTCTTACCTCCATCCCCGGCATCGGTCCTTTGCTGGGCGCCGCAATCCTCAGCGAGATCCGGGACATCTCCAGCTTCTCCTGTGCGGATAAGCTGCTCTCCTATGCAGGCTTGAACCCCAGGGTGAAACAGTCTGGCGAGACAAAATTTGGCGGCATCCATATGTCCAAACGAGGCTCACCCTATCTGCGCAGGGCCATCTGGATGGCCTGTACCAACGCGGTGCAGTCTGACCCGATGTTCCGCGCTTATTACGAGAAAAAGGCCGCGGAGGGCATGAAATATATGTGCATCATCGGCCATGTGACCAGGAAGATGACCACAGTGATTTTTGCTGTCCTGCGGGATAATAAGGCCTATCAGCCGATCATGTCTGCAGCGTAACAGCAACTCTCCAAATACTTCCGATGGCCTATTTCTGATAGGTCTGCTTTACTGTGCCCTTTCCCTTTGCTCAGATATTCACTCCTCCTTGCATTTTATGCTTGACATTTCCTTAGCCGGCTGCTTT
>JAETRV010000051.1 GCA_021770005.1 Anaerotruncus sp.
TTTTATAAGAGGAAGGGTGGTACTGGCGGGGAAACACGAGAGCGAGCCGAACGCCGTGAGGCGCGGAGATTCGTGGTTCTCCGTCCAGCAGCTTGTCGATTTTATCGACAAGCTGAGGCGGATCGCCCCGGGGGCGGTCCGCCTGTCCTTTTATGCCAATGTAATCCAGTAAATCTCTATGGGTTCCCCGTCAGGGTGTACGCACTCCCGCTCCAAAACGCCGCCGTTTGCAAGGATCGTCCGTCTAGACGCACGATTGCTTTTATCACAGACCAGCATCACCTGTTTCAGGCCGATCGAACGGGCAAATTCCAGTGACAGCCGCAAAATCTGCCCGGCATACCCTTTCCCACGCTCGGATGGGCGCACCCCATATCCGATATGCCCGCTGTAACACCGCTGGTATTCGTTTAACGTGTGCCGGATATTCACCATCCCAACCAGCCGGTGATCCGAAGACCGCACCACGAAAAAGGTGGAGGAAACCACCCAATCGGGAGAAACCGCCTCAAAGACTGCGCTGCGCGCGGCCAAGGCGAGCCAATCGGGATAGGGGAGCCGATCGAGCAGGACGCCTCCATGCAGTTCGGTTTCTCCTTGCTGGAGATGCTCCTGTTTGTAGGAGTGCACTTCGTCCTCCCATATGGGATCGGGTGGGATCAAGATAAGCTGTCTGTGGAAACCGTCCATGGGTCAGGCAGAAATATCCATCGAGACAACTGCGGCCTCTGATCCTGCCATATCCGCTCCGGACGAAACCTCGGCAGCAACCGGGGCAGACGCCACTGGAGCAGCGGCAACCGGAGCCGCTGCGGGGACCGATCCGCCTCCCGCGCCAGCCAGGCTTTCAAACATGGCCTCCTGGCTCTCCTGAGAATCCTTGGCAACCTCCCTCTGCGCATACCGCGCCTCATCCCGGCGGCGCTTGTTCCGCCGGCTTTTCAGTTCTTCCCGTCTGGCACGCGCTTTCTGCTCTTCCTGCGCTCTCTCGGCTTTCCGCTGTTTCCGTTCCAACTCGGCTTCCTTGTTCAGGTGCCGGATCTTGCCGCGCGAACGGGTGAGCAGTTTCTCAAGACGGCGGATTTGCGCCGTAATTTTATCCCGCTGTTTCCCCTCTGCGAGCGGCTGGGCAATCTTCAAGCCCGCCATCGAGAGCATCGCCTTGGAGATCACCTGCTGGACATCCATCGTATTCTGCGCATTCGCGAGCATGGTAGCCAGTTGGCCGACGGAGTTCTGAGAGCCGGTGGAAACCGAAACCTTTTGGTTGCTTTTCCCCATCGCGGCCTGCATCATCTGTGCCTGTGCTTTTTCGCGGGCCTCCTCCTGTTGTTTCAACTGGGAAAGCAGGGTCTCCCGTTCCTCGTCGGCGGAGGACGCCGCGGAATTCTGCGTCTTTTTCTCCTGTTCCTTCACCGAAATCCGCGGCTGGTAGTACCGGATACCGGTTTGCACATTCATGATCTGGCTCATGCCTCACCCCTCCTTTTGCGTTTGACACAACCTCTCTTCAACATCTTTCTAACATAAATAATCGTCCTGAATCCGAAAAACTAAACGATGTCCGGCCGGTTCCTTCTGAGCCATTCACGCCAGCGCGAACAGACGCGCGAAGCCCGCTACCAGACCACAGACCACCATTCCAATCATGGTCGGCACTGCGAACGAAATCAGTGTCCATCTGAGGCTGTGGGTCTCTTTGTAGATGGTCATGCAGCTGGTCGAGCAGGGCCAGTGCAGCAGCGAAAAGAGCATCGTGCAGACTGCGGTCAGCCAGGTCCATCCCTGGCCGGCCAGAAGGAGTTTCAGTTGGGCCAGATCGTTGATTTCGGTCAAGCTGCCGGTCGAAAGATAGGCCATCAGCATGACGGGGACCACGATCTCGTTGGCCGGAAACCCTAAAATGAATGCCATCAGGATCACCCCGTCCAACCCAAGCAGACGGGCAAACGGGTCGAGCAATCCGCTGCAAAGCGACAGCAGGCTCTGCCCCCCAACGGCCAGGTTGGCCATACACCAGATCAGTAGGCCAGCGGGTGCGGCAACCGCAACCGCGCGTCCGAGCACAAACAGGGTGCGGTCGAAGATCGACCGCACGATCACCTGGACGATCTGTGGACGCCGGTAGGGCGGCAGTTCGAGCGTGAACGAGGAGGGGACCCCTTTCAGGATGGTTTTAGAGAGCGCAGACGAGACCACAAAGGTCATCAACACGCCAAACAGGATGACGCCGGTCAATAGCAGGGTGGAAAGGAGGCTTGCTCCGAGCCCTGAGGCAGTCCCAATGAAAAACATCGTAATGATCGAGATGAGGGTGGGAAACCGCCCGTTGCAAGGGACAAAATTGTTGGTGATAATTGCAATCAGCCGTTCACGCGGCGAGTCGATGATCCGCGCGCCGGTGATCCCAACGGCGTTGCATCCGAAGCCCATGCACATGGTGAGCGCCTGTTTCCCGCAGGCGCGGCACCGTTGGAAGCTCTTATCCAGATTGAAGGCAATACGGGGGAGATACCCGGAGTCCTCCAGAAGGGTAAAGAGCGGGAAAAAAATCGCCATGGGGGGCAGCATGACCGAGACCACCCACACCAACGTCCGATAGACCCCATCCACGAGCATCCCGTTGAGCCATGGCGGAGCACCCATCCAGGATAATGCATCCGCAAGCGCGCTCTGCCCGCGGAACAGCAGATCGGAGAGCAGGCGGGAGGGAAGATTTGCGCCAGCAATTGTCAGCCAGAAGACGAAAGCAAGCAGCAGGAGCATCACCGGGATACCGGTCATGCGGCTGGTGAGCAGCCGGTCAAGCGCCCGGTCGCGGTCGTGGCAGCCAGCCTTCTGGTAGGACACGGTATCCAGGCAGAGGTCCTCGGCCAGCAGGACAGCCGATGCTGCCACCATATCCCGGAACTTCTCGGGTGTGACCCCTTCGTCCGCCAGATGCCTTTGTGCCTCCTCGAGTGCGTCCCGGACTTCCGGATGCGTTCGGAGCGGAAATTTTAAGTACGCGTCGATCGACGCAATCAACTGTGTATCCTCCGAAAGCAGCTTGACCGCGACCCAGCGGGCCGGAAGTTTTTTGAGATTCAGCGGTTCCAAAACCGGTACCAGCAATCCCAATGCCCGCTCGACCGCCTCAGGATACCGCATATGCAGCGGTTTCCTGTCGGGCCGTCCGCGGCATACCCGTTCGACTGCACCGGTGAGCTGCTCCAGCCCTTGATTGCCACGTGCGCTCGTCCCGACGACCGGCACCCCTAACCGCTGGGATAGATGGGGGAGGTCGATCCGGATCTCTTTTTTCCCCGCCTCATCCAGCAGGTTGACGCAGAGCACCACTCGTGATGTGATCTCCAGCGTCTGAAGCGCCAGATTCAGATTTCGCTCGAGGCAGGTCGCATCGCAGACCACAACCACTGCGTCCGGCTCCTCGAAGCAGATGAAATCCCGCGCGACCTCCTCTTCTGCCGAATGTGCCAGCAGGGAGTATGCGCCAGGCAGATCTACCAGCAGATATTCCTGCCCGCCGCGCCGGTACCTGCCCTGTGCGTTTGTCACCGTTTTTCCTGGCCAGTTTCCGGTATGCTGACGCATCCCTGTTAATTGGTTAAAAACAGTGCTTTTTCCGACGTTTGGGTTTCCTGCGAGCGCCACCACTCGCAGGTCCCCACCCCGTTCAACCGTCAGACTTCGGTCCATCGCGCCTTTTCCGGTGGACCTGGCTGTCAGCCCCATTGTGATCCCTCCTGTTTATGCATATTGTACCATTATGTGATCCGAATCCTCCGAACGCAGCGCGATCACTGCGCCGCGGATGTAATAGGCCACCGGGTCTCCGGCAGGGCTCTTTTGCAGGCATTCTACTTTTGTACCTTGTATCAGCCCGATGTCCTGTAATCTGCGCCGCATTTCTCCGGTGGTCAGCAGCCTGACCACCCGCGCTGCGCAGCCCTCCGGCACCCGGCTCAACGGAATCGTTTTCTGTTCCATCTTCATTCTCCACTCATTTCAAGATTCAGGGATGTATGGATGATACCCCCTATTACCCTATTCCATAGGGCGCGCGAATGCTACTCTTACCCTCTACCGAAGGACAACAGATAAAACAACGGCAGCTGTCCCAAAGGGACAGCTGCCGGATCAATGAGGGAAACATGCTTGTTCACAGCTACTTTTTTAAAGAATCACTGAATGCTTTCAACTCTTTTTTTCTGCCTTCTGGGAGCTGGTGAAATTCCGTGTGGCAGATTGCCCCCTCCAAAGTGTATAGATACACCAGACAAACCCGGGGATAGGTTTGTTTCAGTTTTAAAAATGCGGCTTCGGCACCGGTTTCTTTTAGTTTCTCGGGGGAATCGATCCCGACAGAGATCAGTTTTCTGGCCATTTCTTTTCCGATGTTCTTCATAGAAGTTAATTCTGACATCGTTTCCTCCTGACTGCCAGGAAATATTTTTAAAACCTGGCTTACCATTTTTGCAGATCCGATTTTCACCTTGGTGCGATAACGCAGGGGGCTTATCCCGGCAGTGCAGAGGGGGAGGGACCGCCCGCCAGCCGCAACGCGTCGGATTCCGGTTCCCCGGCTGGGGTCATAGAAAATTCGGTCATATGGTTCCAGAACCGTTTGGGCATATGCCCCATCCGGCAGCGGGGATTCTCCCGTCCTTCGACCGCAGCAACCTCGTAATATCTGCGCCATAGTGCTCGAAACGCCTGCTCTTCGGCCTCCATAGCGGGGACTTCCAGATGTTCCACCGGCAGGATCTGTGCCTGATAGGGCCGGTAGAAGAGCGCCATAGCATTGGTTTTGTCGTGGATCAGGAAGGTTTCTTCGGGATACCGGTCGGTGAAATGCTGCTGCATCAGCGGCAGGACGATGCATTTTGGTTCGATCACTGCGATCAGCCCTTCCCCACAATCGGAAAATCGGAGAAATTCAATCAGCTGCCCAGCCTCGTTTCCCACCATCCGGACTGCCTTGAATAGCCGGCAGACAGTTATATTGGTTAGCATTGAGGTCACCCGCGCGCCATATTGATAAGCCAGCCGGATAAACTGGTAGATCATCCATTCCCGGTCCTGCACACAGGAGAACCAGCCGCGTTTCACCCATTCCTGCACCTCATTTGAGAGCCGTCCGAGCGAGTTCCAGACCCGTAGGACATGGGCCTCGACCGTCTCAACCTGCCAGGTTCGATAAAAGGTGGGCTCCCCTTCGGGCAGGATCGCCAACGGCACCTCGTGCCGGGTGTAGCTATCAAACACGCAGCAGAGCAGGCCGCCGAGACTTCCATCATAGGTATATGCGGTTTCCATACAATCTGCCTCCTTTTTCATTGGCTGCTGTGTTACATCCTTGGCCGGAGCCAAAAGCGCTTCTCAGGAGAAAGCGTTCCGCTTGCTGTGGCAAGCGGCGGGGGCTCTGCCCCCCAACCCCGCAATTTTTCGAGAAAAATTGCGGAAAGCTTTCGATTTAAAGCTGACCGGTCAGGCTTTGCACCATGTCCCTGCCGGTCGGTTGGCGCTCAAAGAGCGAGAGCTGTTCCGGAGCCTCCTCGGGCAGGCGCGCAAGCTCATAGTCCCGTTCGGAGATCAGGGCGCGCAGGACGCCATCTGGCGTGACCCGCAGTCCGTCGATCATTCTGCCCTTACAGAGCAGGAAATACTGCGCCCGTTTGAGCACCACCCCGATCCGTTTCAGGCCATCGAAATCGAGCAGGGAGGAGCGGCGCGCTGCCAGAATCCGCTGGGCGCTCTTGACGCCGATCCCCGGCACCCGCAGAAGCATCTCATACGGCGCGCTGTTGACCTCGACAGGGAACTGTTCCATATGGTTAATCGCCCAATTGCACTTTGGGTCCACCAGGGGGTTGAAGCTCTGATGCTGCTCATCGAGCAGCTCGGATGCGTCAAACCCGTAAAAGCGCAGCAGCCAGTCCGCCTGATAGAGCCTGTGTTCCCGCAGCAGCGGCGGTTTGGTATCGAGAGCGGGAAGCAGGCGGTGTTCCTGTACCGGCATATATGCGGAGAAAAAGACCCGTTTTAGGCTGTATTTTTTGTAGAGCGCCTGTGTTAGATTTAAAATCTGGTAGTCGGTATCCGGAGTTGCACCGATAATCATTTGGGTGCTCTGCCCCGCCGGGGCGAATTTCGGCGCGTGCCGGTAGCGCACCAGATCGGTTGAGTTTTGCGCAATCCGGTTTCGGATCAATCCCATCGGGCGCAAGATGGAGGATTTGCTTTTATCCGGTGCGAGCAGGTGCAGGCTCTGTTGGCTGGGGAGCTCAATGTTGACGCTCATCCGGTCAGCGAGCATCCCCATCCGCTGGAGCAGGGCGTCGTCTGCACCCGGGATCGCCTTGACATGGATGTATCCATTGAACCGGTACTCCCCCCGCAGTAGTTCCAGAACACGGATCATCTGCTCGCAGGTGTAGTCAGGGCTTTTCAGTATTCCGGACGAGAGGAACAGACCTTCGATGTAGTTTCTACGGTAGAACTGGATGGTCAGCTCCGCCAGTTCCTGGGGGGTAAAGGCGGTGCGACGGGTATCATTTGAGCGGCGGTTGACGCAGTATTTGCAGTCATAGATGCAATAGTTGGTCATCAGCACCTTGAGCAGCGCAATACATCGCCCGTCAGCGGCGAAGCTATGGCAGATCCCGCGCGCAACGCAGGAGCCGATCCCGCCTTTGACGCCAGCGCGGTCGACCCCACTGGAGGTACAGGCCACATCGTATTTTGCCGAGGCAGAGAGTATCTCAAGTTTATCCATCATATCCATGTCCGCACCTCTTTCGCAAAGGGAACGTTCGTTCTAAAATTAGAATACCACGTTGTATTAGATTTGTCAACAGTCCAGAATTTTGTAAGCGCATACCGTTTCGCTTCCGCAACTATTGATTCTGTCTGCTGCTTGCGTTAAAATAAAACCGGCAGGTCAAAAGCTGAGGGAGGGGGATGGATATGGGGAATTTTTGGGCGGAACTGGCGGATTTTGTCATAGGGCTGGTCCTTGACCCATGGATAGACAGGATGGCGGAAAAAATCCACTTCAAAAGCAAGAAGCAGTGAATTTCCTGCCTGGGAAGATGCCCTGTGCTTGTCATTTTCAAAAAACTACATTATAATAGAAAACAGCTGAATTTTATTGCGGAGGAATTTTTGGTATGAGAACAATCATCTGGTTTCTCTATTTCTGGCTTTCCCTTGTTCTGCTGGTGCCGAGTATGCTGCGCGCCCAGTTCCTCACCTCACGGCAGAAATGGGAAAAGCGTGACCGGATGGTCAACAGCCGGGTGCGCTGGTGGATGGGTTCGCTGCTCCGGCTTGCAGGGGTGGAGGTCACGGTTAGCGGGCTGGAGAACATCCCCAACCGGCCGGCGGTCTTTGTCAGCAACCATCAAGGCAATTTTGATATTCCAATCCTGTTATGCAACCTCGACAGGGTACATGGGATTGTGGCCAAGATCGAGCTGCAAAAGATCCCGTTTATCCGCATCTGGATGCGGTATTTTAACTGCGTATTCATCGACCGGAACAATCCCCGGCGTTCAATGGCTGCGCTCAATCAGGCGATCAAGAATATACAGGACGGCGGTTCCATGATTATCTTTCCCGAGGGCACCCGCAGCCGGAACGACGAGGTAGGGGAATTTAAGGCGGGCGGCTTCAAGATCGCACAGAAAACCGGTGCGCCGATCGTGCCGGTCTGTATTGGCGGATCGTATAAGGCGATGGAGGCCAACCACATGTGGATCAAACCTGCGGCGGTGCGGCTGCATATCCTGCCGCCAATCGAGACATCCGGGCTTTCCAGGGAAGAGTTCAAAGTGATTGGCGATAAGGTGCGCCGCTTGATTATCGAGGAAAAAGGATAGAGCCGATTGAAAATTGGGAAAGGGCCATTTAGATGAACCTTGGAGCCGATTCCAACCCTTTTTGCGGCCCGAGGGCAGTGGTGAAAAAATGAGTAAAACCGGAAAGCAAATAAAGAAAAAGCGCCTGTAAAACAGGCGCTTTTTTGAACTTTAAACAGGTCATGCATGGAAGAGCGGCGCAAAGAATTTTGCCCAGTAGCCCTGCACAAAGATAAACAGAACGATCAGCGGAAGCACATAGGAGACATACCCACGAATCCAGCGCGGGAATTTGATACCGTTGCCGCTGTCGGCCTCCTTGATGAAGTTATCCCATCCCCAGCCGCAACGCCGGGTACAGAAAAGCAGATAGACCAGTGAACCGAGCGGCAGCAGGTTGTTGCTGATGATAAAATCCTCAAGGTCCTGAATATTGGAGGAGCCGCCAAGCGGATGGAAGCCGCTCAGAAGGTTAAAGCCCAGCACGCAGGGGAGGGAGAGCAGGATAATCAGGAAGAAATTGAACAGCACCACTTTTTTGCGCGGCCAGCCCCAAAGGTCCATACCAAACGAAACGATGTTTTCAAAGACCGCGATGACCGTGGAAAGGGCGGCAAAGGTCATGAATACGAAAAAGAGGGAACCCCACAGGCGCCCGCCTACCATGGTGTTAAAGATGTTTGGCAGGGTGATGAAGATCAGGCTGGGGCCTTCTCCCGGGCTGACATCAAATGCAGAACAGGCGGGGAAGATAATCAAGCCGGCCATCAGCGCGACAAAAGTGTCCAGCAGCGTGATGCTGATGGATTCTCCGGTCAGGGAGCGGTCCTTTTCGATATAGCTGCCAAAGATCGCCATGGCGCCGATCCCAAGGCTCAGGGTGAAGAATGCCTGGCCCATTGCGGCGAATACCACGGTGCCAAGCCCTTGTTCGACAATTTTTCCAAAATCGGGCATCAGATAGAACCGTAGCCCTTCGGAGGCGCCCGGCAGGGTGACCGACCGGAAAACCAGCACCACCATGACTGCGAGCAGACAGAGCATCATCAGCTTGGTGATCCGCTCCACACCGTTTTGCAGGCCCATCGAGCAGATCCCGAAGCCGAGCGCAACCACGACGATCATCCAGAAGGACATCAACCCCGGACGGGCGAGCATCTCTCCGAACATCGCCCCGATTTCGGCAGAACCCTTGCCGGAAAATTCCCCAGAGGCCATCTTGACAAAATAGATCATCATCCAGCCGCAGACAGTGGTATAGAACATCATCAGCATGTAGTTGCCGATCATCGCGCCGTATCCATACAGATGCCATTTGGTGCCTTTGGGCTCCAATATATGGAATGAAAGCGCGGCGCTTTTCTGGCTAGCTCGCCCGACCGAAAATTCCATCACCATGATCGGCAGGCCAAGAATCAGCAGGAAAAATAGGTAGATCAGCACGAAGGCCGCGCCCCCATATTGGCCGGTGATATAGGGGAACCGCCACACATTGCCCAGACCGATCGCGCATCCTGCCGAGATCAGCAGAAAGCCGAGCCGGGAGGAGAATTTTTCTCTTTGCAATCTCAACACCTCATCGTATTGTTTCTACAGAAGCCTGTTTGAAAACAGAGAAAAGGAAGGATTCCGGTTTTCAGACAACCTCTGCTCCCTCCTGCATATCTGCCCCAGGCAGAAGCGGGGAAAGATTCATAAGTTTTTATTTTAAAGGATTTTTCTGCAAAAGTCAATCTTGGGAAAGGTTCTGCCGCCGAACTTCTTCAGATTTCTAAAAAACAGAGATATTGCGGGCCGGAAAAGAATAAAATAGGGAGTAGATGGAACCATAGGGAGGGTGTATCTTGTTTTGCCGAGTCAGTGATCTGAAACGTAAGTATGTCATCAACGTGCGCAATGGAGGCAGGCTGGGAACCGTTGCAGATGTGGAACTGGATACCGCAACCGCAAAGGCAACCGCGCTGCTGATTAAAGGGCGGCTGCGGCTGTTTGGCCTGCTGGGACGGGAAGAGGATATCGTGATCCGCTGGTCAGACATCGAGGTGATCGGGGAGGACACCATCCTCGTCAACCACGAGCTTCCGCCTTATGAGGCGGGTGGGAAATCCAAGGGCCTTTTTCATATCCTGACCGAAGAGGACTGATTTTCCCGGAAAATTGCGGAAAGAGGCTTGACAGCTTTCCCCGATTGTGTTATGATCGTCAAGTAAACAAAGCAGAGCAGGCTGTCTGTTCTCACCTCGCCGCCAAGAGGGGCGGCTGGTCAATACGGGGATCGTCCGCAGAGTCTTTCTGGGGATGAAGTGCGTTTTGATTGAGTGTGGGCAAAGCTGTCTGCGCTCAGTTTTATTTTGTTATGAAAAAGGTTTTGGAGGTGTATTGCATTCGCATGAAGGATTTGCTCATCAATGAGGAGATCAGGGATAAGGAGGTCCGTTTGGTTGGCACCGACGGAGAACAGCTCGGGATCGTTTCGATCTCGGTCGCCCAGAATATGGCCATTGAAAAAAATATGGACCTTGTAAAGATCGCTCCTCAGGCGGTACCGCCTGTATGCAAGATCATGGACTATGGCAAGTTCAAATTCGAGCAGGCAAAGCGTGAGAAGGAAGCAAAGAAGAATCAGAAGGTGATCGAGATCAAGGAGGTTCGCCTTTCCCTGAATATCGATACCAACGATTTCAACACAAAAGTCAACCGCGCGATCAAATTCCTCGAAGCGGGGGACAAGGTGAAAGCTGCCTTGCGTTTCAGAGGCCGTGAGATGGCGCATCCCGAGCTTGGTGTGAACATTATGCAGAGATTCACCGATGCGGTCGCTGCTGTCGGGGTCGTCGAGAAACAGCCCAAGATGGAGGGACGCAGCATGGTGATGTTTGTGTCTCCAAAGCCTGCAACCAATACAAAGGGAGGAAAATAAAATGCCTAAGCTGAAGACCCATTCCGGCGCAAAAAAGCGCTTCAAACTCACTAAAAACGGGAAGGTCAAACGCGCCCATGCGTACAAAAGTCATATCCTGACCAAAAAGGACACCAAGAGAGGCCGCCGTCTGCGTCAGGGGACCTATGCGGATAAGACCAACGCAGCGACCATCAAGCTGCTGATCCCTTATAAATAACTTTGAATCGCTGAAATATAACGGAGGTAAAAGGATATGGCTCGTGTGAAGGGCGCAATGATGACGCGCAAAAGAAGAAAAAAGACGCTGAAGCTTGCAAAAGGTTATTTTGGTGCAAAGAGCAAGCTCTTTAAAATGGCAAAACAGCAGGTCATGAAGTCCGGAAACTACGCTTTTATCGGCAGAAAGCAGAAAAAGCGTGACTTCCGCCGCCTGTGGATCACCAGAATTTCGGCTGCCTGCCGGATGAACGGTGTCAACTACAGCTCTTTCATGAACGGACTGAACAAAGCCGGCGTAACCCTCAATAGAAAGATGCTGTCCGAAATCGCGATCAACGATGCTGCGGCATTTACCGCACTGGTCGAAAAGGCGAAAGCAGCGCTTTAAATAACCGCTTTATATGCGCCCGCGTCTTTGACGACGGGCGTATTTCATATTCAAAGTCGCTTTGAATATGAAATACGCCCATTGGATTGGATAGGTGAAAAGTGGTGCGGCCAAAAGCTCTGCATGATCTCACGCCAAGAGCCCGCCCCCGGCGGGCTGTACTCGAAACGATAGCCTTTGAAAAGGCTGGCGAAACTTCTCATGAAAAAGGTGGCGTTTTATGAATCCCAGAGAGATTACCTCCCGGGAAAATCCGGAGGTAAAACGATATGTGCAGCTTGCGGGGTCCCGGAGGGAACGCAGACAGTCGGGGCTTTTTGTCACCGAGGGATTAAAGATGGTCTACGAGGCGTTTGCGGCAGGCTGCGGGCCGGTTGCCCTGTTTGTTACTGAAGATGCGTGGGACCGGTATGAACCGCTTGAGAAACTCGCGTTTCAATTTGAACGCTTTTTCCGGATTTCCCAGCCGGTTGCGGACAAGCTAGCGCAATCGGTCAGCCCACAGGGCGTGTTCGGGGTCTTCCGGATGCTTGACAATCGGACGCAAACTGTTAAAATAGGCAAGGATGGAAGATATATCCTACTTTCTTCGATGCAGGATCCCGGCAACATTGGGACAATCCTGCGTACGTCTGCGGCGTTTGGGGTGGACGGGGTGTTCCTTTCTGCCGACTGCCCCGACCTGTACAGCCCTAAGGTGCTGCGGGCAACCATGGGCGGTGTTTTTAAAATCCCGCTCGAGGTATCCGATGATCTGGCGGGCGTGATCGACCGGCTGCGGGAAGCGGGGATCAGGGTTTGCGCCGCTGCATTCGGCGAGCAGGCGGTTCCACTCGGTGAGGCTGATTTAGGGGCTGGCTGTGCGGTCGTGATCGGGAACGAAGGAAATGGCTTGCCAGAGGGATTGATCGAAAGATGTGACCAATCGGTGATGATCCCGATGCGCCCGGACAGCGAGTCGCTTAACGCGGCGATGGCAGCGGGAATCTTCCTTTGGGAGATGTGCGGCAGATCCTAAAATCCAAAGATGCGAAACAGGTCTTTAAAGTTTTACTCGATTTTTTTCAAAAATCGCGGGGTCCGGGACAGCAGGATGTTTGGCCCCAGACCAAACATCCAAGCGCAAAGCGCTTTCCTCGGGGCTTCTCGGGCCTTAGGGCCCGAAGCGCGCTTCGCGCGACGCCCCTTGCGGGCTGTC
>JAETRV010000127.1 GCA_021770005.1 Anaerotruncus sp.
GGAGGCTTATGGGGAACGGTATGCCAGATGGCGTTATGGTGATCTGCCGATTCTGCCGGAAACATGGAAATATGAAGTGCCGAAGGATAAGAAAAAGCAGCTTGACCTTCTTTGCCGGCTGATGAAAGACAAACGGGTGGATTCCGTGGTATGCGCTACGGACGCCGGACGGGAGGGCGAACTGATCTTCCGTCTGGTCTATGAACACGCCGGATGTAAGAAACCGATGGAACGTCTCTGGATTTCCAGTATGGAGGATGCGGCAATCCGTGACGGGTTTGAGCACCTGCGTCCTGGCAGCGACTACGATAAGCTCTATGACGCGGCGGTCTGCCGGGCCGGGGCTGACTGGCTGATCGGTATTAACGCCACCCGGCTTTTCTCTGTCCTGTATGGCGTCACGCTGAATGTGGGGCGCGTCATGTCGCCCACGCTGGCCCTTCTGGTACAGCGGGAGGCAGATATTCGGGCATTTACGAGCAAGCCCTTCTATGTGCCGGAGATCACCTGCGGCGGCTTTACTGCCTCTGGGGAAAAGCTGTCCGGGAAAAATGAAGCTGAAAAAATCTGTATGGACTGTGACGGGCAGGGTGCTTTAGTGCTATCCGTGGAGAAGCAGGTCAAGACGGTGCAGCCGCCCCGCCTGTATGACCTGACAACTTTGCAGCGGGAATGTAACCGCATTTATGGCTATACGGCACAGCAGACCCTTGATTATGTGCAATCCCTCTATGAGAAAAAACTGGCGACCTATCCCCGGACGGACAGCCAGTATCTGACTGAGGACATGCAGGCAACCGCCGCCTCCCTGGTTCTCTGGCTGCGGGATTATATGCCCTTTGGAAAAGGCTGCACAGGGGAACCTGATATTGACCGCGTAACGGACGGCAGCAAAGTCACCGACCATCACGCGATTATCCCTACGGTGGAGGTTGCCCGGACGGATTTATCGGAGCTGCCTTCCGGGGAGCGGGATGTACTGACGCTGATTGCCGCAAGGCTGCTTTCTGCCACGGCCCAGGCGCACCGGTTCGAGGCGGTGACGGCGGTCCTGGACTGCCGGGGTAATTCCTTTACAGCAAAAGGGAAAACCGTATTGCAGGCCGGATGGAAGGAAGTGGAACGCCTCTACCGCATGGGATTGAAACAATCCAAACCGGAGGATGACGAGAGTACGGATGCTTCCCTTCCCATGCTGCAGGAGGGGCAGGTTTTTGAAACGGTCTCTGCCAGCGTCCGGGAGGGCAGAACCTCCCCGCCGAAACACTATACGGAGGATTCCCTTCTGGCAGCAATGGAGACCGCCGGAGCCGGGGATATGCCGGAGGATACCGAGCGTAAAGGATTAGGCACCCCGGCCACTCGTGCGGCTACACTGGAAAAACTGGTCTCTGCCGGATTTGTGGATCGGAAAAAAAAGCAGCTTATTCCAACGGAAAAAGGTACGAACCTGATCCTGGTCCTGCCGGACAATATCAAATCGCCTACGCTCACCGCAGAATGGGAATCCATGTTGAAGCAGGTAGAACGCGGCGAGCTGGCTGCAGA
>JAETRV010000052.1 GCA_021770005.1 Anaerotruncus sp.
CTTCGTAATGCGGTCGCCAAACCTGCATTTATTTTAGCAAAAGGAGGAGTTCTTGTTTCTAAAGATTTTTATTCTCACCGGCATAGCCGGTGGTTTATTTTCGCTAAAGCTACAACCGAAAGCACCCTGCGCGGTAAATCCCGCGCAGGGTGCTTTTTATGGCTCGCCGTCTTCCCCGGGTTCCTCTACCTCGACGAGCGGCAGCTCAAACCAGAACCGCACGCCGGTCCCGGTATTTTCCACGCCATACCGCTGGTGATGCGCCTCCATCACCACCTTGACGATCGCCAGCCCCAGGCCGTAGCCGTCTGCAAGGGAACGGGACTGGTCCGCGCGGTAAAAGCTATCGAACAGGCTATCCATCTCCTCCTCGCAGACCGGCTCCCCGGTGTTTTCAATCCCGACCCGGCAGCATCCACCGTTCCTGTGGGCCGTTACCCGGATCGTCCCGCCGTCCGGCACATACTTCACCGCATTTTCAAACAGGTTTGCGGCTACCCGCTCGATCTTATGGTAATCCGCTTCGACGATATACGCGTCCTCCAACTCCCGCAACACCGATATTCCGCGGCGGCTGGTGGGAAGCCGGTAGTTTTTCATCACCCCGTCTATCACCTCGCTCAGGCAGAAGATCGAGCGCTCGACCTTGTCAATCCCGTTCTCGAGCTTGGAGAGGTCGAGCATCCGGCCGACCATATGCGAAAGCCGGTTGCCCTCGCTGATAATCGTCTCACAGTATTCCCGCCGCGCATCTTCGGATGGCTCGGTCTCCGCCGCCTCGGCATAGCTGACCATCAGGGTAAGCGGGGTTTTGAAATCGTGCGAGACGTTCGCCACAAACTGCCGGCGCATCCGGTCGGTCTGCTGTTGGCGCAGTAGGTCGTTCTGGAGCACCGCGTTCGCCTCGACCAGCTTTTCGATCCCTGCCTCGAGCTGCTCGGACATATCGTTGATGCTGTTGGCGATCTGGGCGATCTCATCCCCGCCATATACCCTGCACTTCTGGGAAAAATCCATCTGCGCGATCTTGCCCGCCACCGTCCGGATCTCGTTGAGCGGACGGGTCATCCGCGCCGCCAGCAGATAGATCAACACCGAACCCGCCAGAAGGATTCCGAGCGAGAGGAACGCCGTATATTGGACCGCGAGATCCGCCGTGGATTTGATGTAGTCGCGCGGGGACTGGATGTAAAGATAGAGCCCGTCGTCCAGCCTGCGGGAAAGGCTGATGCTGTTGTCCCATGGTTCCTCCTCTTTTCCGCCCGGTTTTCCCCGCTCCACCAGGTCATCCTCCCCGGTTTCGAGCAGGCGCGCCCGCAGCCGCCCCTGCATCTCCTCAAGATGCCGGTGCTTTTCCTTCAAAAAAGGAGGAAACTTCCCCAGCTCGCGTTCCAGCTCCTCCATCTTCTGTGGGCGGGAGCGATAGATTTCCTCTATCTTCCCCTCCTCATCCACCAGAAACAGGACCACGAGCGCATTTTCATTCTCAACCGAGCTGATCTCGTCATAAAAAGTCTCGCTATTCCCCTCATACGCCTGCTTGATCCGCCTTGACGCGTCTTTCAGGTTGGAGACCTTGCTGTTCATGTAGAAAAACTCAAATAAGGTGGAACCCATAAACAGGAGCACCACCGCATTGCAGATCAGGATCATCAGCACCGCTGTAAACAGCTTGCGCCGGATTCCCCAGCTATTCCAGCCACTCAAATTTATACCCCACCTTCCGCACCGTGACAATGCATTTCGCGTAGGGGCCAAGCTTGGCGCGCAGGCATTTGATATGGGTATCCACCGTCCGGTCGTCCCCACTGTAATCCAGCTCCCAGACAGTGCAGATAATCTGATCGCGCGTCAGGACGATGTTGACATTTTTCAGCAGGTAGTAAAGCAGATCAAACTCCTTGGGGGTGGTGACGATCCGTTTTCCGTCCACCGTGACCGCCCGCTCCCGGTAGAGGACCTTCACCCCGCCCACCTGTACGTCGCTCATGTCATTGGCCGCCGTACGTTTGAGCAGGTTTTTTACCCGGGTCACAAGGATAGTCGGGGAAAACGGCTTGGAGATATACTCATCCGCACCCATCCGAAAACCGGTCACCTCGTCCTGTTCGGCGTCCCGGGCGGTCAGCATGAGGATCGGCACGTCGGATTTTCCCCGGATCTCCCGGCAGGCGTCGAACCCATCCTTGCGGGGCATCATCACGTCGAGCATCACCAACACCACGTCCTCGTTGTCCTCGAACCGCTCGACCGCCTGCTGCCCATCCGCCGCCTCGATCACTTTAAACCCTTCCCGCACCAGATAGCTGGAAACCAACTGGCGGATTTTTGCCTCATCCTCTGCAAGCAAAATTTTGCTGTCCATCCCAAAACCACCTTTCCTGTATTGCCGTTTCCAGTATGGAGGGATTTTGTGTTGCAAATGTGTGGAAATCTTTGCAGTTTGGTTACAATCCCACACCATGGCGGGGGCTCCGCCCCTCGACCCCGCCACCTTTAAAAAGGTGGACGAAACTTTTGGTTAGGGCTTGTTTGAAAGTTAAAAAAATCACTTGAGCCTACTCAAAACCGAAAGCTTTACTCAATTTTTCTCGAAAAATTGCGGAGTCGAGGGGCAGTGCCCCCGCCGCCGCGCGCACGCGGCGGAATACTTTATCCTGAGAAGCGTCGCTCCGGCCTAAGAGCCTCCGCTTCGCGTCGGTTGGCCTCTGCACGCCGCTGCGGCGGCAGTTTTTCGGGTGAATTGCCGCCCAAAGGGCGGCAAGAGAGGGCTTTACAAGAGAAAAAGCCCCCTGTAAAAGATTCTGAATAGGCTCTTAGAGCAGCGACAGCAGCCGCAAGGCGTACCATGCCGGGGAGAGGAACCGCAAGGCGCCCAGCCCGGCGGGCAGCAGTTCTGGACGCACCAAGGCTCCTGAACAGAGAATACTCACCAACAGGAAAGGCGGGAGAAGCGCGGGGAGCACTGCTCGAAGTTTGCCGGACAGCGAAACAAGCGCAGTAAGCAGGGCAGAGAGCGCCGCCAGCACAGTCATCATGGTCAGCCGCGCGTGCAAGGGATAGGCTGGGTGGGCGAGCAGGGAGCCCAACAGCAGATCAGACGCCACAAGCGCGGAGAGATTGAGAAGGACCTGTGAAAGCGCCTCGGCAAAAACGGTTGCCAGCGGATGCCCAGACGCTGCTGCAAGCTGCCGGAGCGCGCGGTCACGCCCACCCTCCCCGAGCAGGCCGGCCGCGAGCGAAATGGCCAGAAATGCCGAGACCAGCGCCGCATAGAGAAGCGGTTGGACGCTGCTTTCCGCGAGCGTTTCGAGCGCCTGTCCGCCCGATTGCCGCAAGATGATGGTCATCGGTTCCACCTCCTCCCGCAGCAGTCCAAAATCGGAATACGCGTGGGCATCCGAAAACCCGTTCCGGGTTAGACGGTCAGCAGCGAGCGCGGGCATCTCCTCCTCAAACCAGGCGGCAAACACAAGCTCATCAATCAATGGACGCATATAGGCGCTTTTGGTTGAGAGCGCGGTGACCGGTGGTTCCCCATCTCCCAGCAGGTACCCACAATGCAGCTTGCCGGTCAGGACCGCCCGCTCCAACTGCTCCCGCGAGGAATACCGGAGAAACCGGTATTCCTCATTCCGCGCGAGGTGGGCCACGATCCGTTCCGCCCGCTCCCCCTCCGCCACCAACCCGACCTCCAGACTCATCTGGCGGGAGTCGGGCAGCGCCACGGCAAGCACCGCCGCAAGCGCGAGAAAGCAGACCGCGGTCAGCAGGAAGGTGCGGGACATCAGCCCGGCTTTGCACCGGAGCCGAAAAAGGGTGCAGAAATACCGCATTACCGTTCCTCCTTCCGCCATAAAAGTCCGCAGAGCAGCAAGAGCAGGGCAGCCATCCCAGCTGCCTGCAAGAGCTGCACCCCTGTGACCGGCTCCTCAAGCAGGGCGGACATGAGTATCCGCGCTTGTCCGGTCACGGTGAACGGGGCAATCTGAGAAAAGGCGGGCGGCATCAACCCGAGCGGCAGGAACCCACCCGAGCAGAACCCCATTCCGGCCGAGACCAGCAGACAGCCAACAGCAGAAGCCGTCCCTTGCCGGAAGAGTAGAAGCAGCAACAGGCTCGCGGTCCCGAGCAGAACGCCCAGCAGCAGCCAGACCCCAACTTCCCGTACCGAGTGTTTTCCCAGCCAGAGAAAGCCCGCTGCTGGGAACAGCGTCAACAGAAACAGGTGCATCCACACCGCGCCGAACAGCGCGCATTTTTTCCCGCAGAAAGCGGAAAAGCGGCGGAGCGACGAAACCATAGGCTGATAGAAAAATGCGTAACAGAGGAGCAGCATTGGGAAGAGCGCCGTCAGATAGTAAGCGGGCAGGGAAAGCCCGCCCGTTGCCGAAAGCGGGGACTCCCCGAGCAGGGAATCCCGCTCAAGGACGGCGCGCATCGCTTCCAGATTTACGTCGGTGAGCAGAAGGGTATATTGGTCGGGTGTAAGCCCTGTGCCATAGTCAACCCCTTCCTGCACCGTATAAACACAGAGCTGCGCCAGCGTCAGGTATTCCGCCCCGGTTTGCGCCATCTGGCGGATCCAAATGGCCTCCAATGGGTTGGCGGCATGCACCTCGACAACCGGGCTGGGGTTGGAACCGTCGAGCACGCCGTTGAGGAACCCCTCCGGGATGGTGATAACCGCCCCAAATCCTCCTGCAGCAGCTTGCTCCCGGGTCACCGGGCGCACCTCAAACATGGATTCCAAACGGTCCTGCCCGACCACCATCTGTACCGCCATCCGGGAAAACGGGCTGCTGTCCTCGTTCACCAGCGCGATCTGTACCGGCCCGGGCGGCTCGGCATCCAGCGCCCCCAGCGCCGCAGCTCCAACCAGACCACAGGCCGCGAGGATGCAAAGCAGGCACAGCAGCCTTTTGCCACTGTGCCTGCATGCAATCCACAAAGAAACTGTGAATAACCGCATGGTGTCTCCTTCGCGTCACGCTGCCGGCAATCCCGGCTCCGGTACTGCAGCTGCGGAACCCGTTCCGAAGCCAAACAGGCTTCCAAACAATGCCTCCACACCTGCCTGATATTCGCTGACCCATGCCTCCAAAGCGGCTTCCTCCATCCCGAACAGCGGGGTAAGGGTCCTGGAGGCCTCATACGGCCCTGTAATCGGGCTGGAAGTGGATTTGCAGGTAAAGTTCAGCATGTAGGATTCGCCCAGGTAGTCCATCTTGCCCGCGAAGGTCGGGAAATCCCAAGTGGTGTTTCCGCCATCATCGGTCGTGACTGTCCCATCCAGCTGGAAACCGAACGAAGGCATCGGCTGGCCAATATCCATATCCATCCCGTCAAATCCCATATCGAAGTCGAGCGCGTATCTTCCGTCTTTGTCCATCGTGAGCTGTTCGCCGATCTGGACTGAAACCGGCACGCCTTCCGTCTCGCCCGAAAGGTCAAATTTCAGGGACATTCCATAGACGCCGTCCGCGTAGGAGTCGGAAGCCTCGGCGCTAACCGACAGTTTCCCCTTCTCCTGATTCGAGAAGCCCATAGAAAGGGTCATCGCCGTATCGCCGTTTTCATTGTAGCTGATGTCCGCCAAAATATGCTCAAAGCCGGACGCACCACCGTCATTGGGAACAAAATCCGCCTTGACCGAACGGACGGTTTTGTTGATCTGAAAGACCAGCGTTGCGTCCATCTCGGGCATGTTCTCCTCGATCGCGGGGAGCATCTCCTCCTCGACCATCTCGGAATAGCGCTTCCCATCCAGCATTTCCGCCGGGAATGCGTTGTCATAGATCTGACCAAGCGGAGAATCTATGTAGAGGTAGCGCACCAGTTGGATCAATGTGTTTTTGACATCCGCACCCGGGATTTTCACCTCGTAGACGGTATTTGCGCCATCCTTTCCGGTCTTTTGATAGGTTGCATTTTCCAGCGCGTCCAGAAGGATGTTCCGGATGTCTGCCTGCATCGCCTTGACATCCAACCCACCAGCCGATTGGAGCATCCCTGCCTGTGCGGTCAGCACCTCTTGAAGCTCCTCCAACTGGTCATCGGGCATCGACTGCGGGTCGTAAAACCGGCTCGCGCGCATATCTTCTGCAAATGTTTGCGGGTTGATCGAGACCATCGTATCGGTAAAGGTCGGGATACCGCCTGCATAGGTGTCGGGTGACAGGAAGAAGTAGAGCCCGAGCAGGTCCGAACCGCTCATCGCAATCGAACCGTCCAACTCCATGACCCCATTTTCCGGGTCGGTCACAACCGTACCATTCAGGCCAAAGCCGGACAGCAGTTTTGAAACAATCTGCAACGAGGTATCGCCCCCTTCGAGCGACTGGAATTCCAGCGCAAAGTCGCTCTTTTCCGACTTTACCGAGGTGTCCATCAGGAATTTTGCCGCGGGAACCTCCGCACTCATCCGCTCAATGCGCGCCTCCGACTGTTTCTGCGTGGCGTCTATCGCGTCGTTGACCGCTTTTTTCGGGTCCTTTCCGAAGATGCCGCTTACAAACAGCACCACCAGAACCACCAGCAGAAGCGCCAGCCCCGCCACTACAAACAGAACTGCCGGTTTCTTTTTTTCCGGCTGCTCCGGCGCGGGGGACGGCTCAACCATCTGCTGCACCGCTTCCTGCGGCTGCTCGGCAACCGTCTGCGCAGTGCTGCTTTCGGATGCTTGCTCTGTCTGCTGTATCTCCTTATTTTGTTCCATATCCATCTTTCTTTCCTCCTATCTATCTTGCGCTATCCCCAAAACCAAAAGTTTCGCCAGCCTTTTCAAAGGCTGCGGGGTCGAGGGGCGGAGCCCTCGCCCCATAGCCTTCTGCCTATGCCCGGGAAAGCAGTGTAATCACCTGTGCGATACGCGCCTCCTGCTCCCCCTCGAGCCGGATTTCCCCGGAAATCACGCCATCCCGGAGCAGCAGCACTCGGTCTGCTGCCGCCGCCACCGCAGATGGGTCGTGTGAGGTAAACAAAAGCCCCTTGCCGCGCTGTTTCAGGGTGACAAGCAGCGCAAGGATTTCATTCCTGGTTTGCAGGTCGAGCGCGGCAAACGGCTCGTCAAGCAGCAGGCCGGAGGGGTCGCCCGCCAGTGCGCTGGCGATCGAAAGCCGCTTTTTGACCCCGCCCGAAAGCCGGTCCACCCGCTTGCGCGCGTGAGGATGCAGGCCGAGCAGCGTCTCGGGTGCGGATGCGGAAAAGACGCCTTTCTCTGGCAGGTCGTTCGCCGCATACCAGAGGCGGAGATGGTCCCGGACGGTCATCTCCCCAAAGAGCGCCGGTTCCTGCGGCACATAACCAGGGATTCCCTCCACCACAACTTGGCCGCTATCCGGCTTTTGCAGCCCGGCGGCAATGGTCAGCAGGGTGGTTTTCCCAGCCGCGTTCGCACCTGCAACGCAAACCGCCTCCCCAGAGGCGACCTTCAGGCTGATCCCATCCAGCACCCTCGCATTGCCAAACGATTTCACAATCTGGGAAAGCTCGATCAAGCCACACCGCCCCCTCTTCGGTCATTTTTTCGCGCCCAGCGGCAGGCCCGTGAATCTGGCCGTAACCCCCGGTATAATAGCTGTGCTGCGGATATTCTACCACAATCGCGGAGCGATTTGGTAGAATCGGCCATCGGGACGGGAGCGGGAGACTGCCCGCGGATCGTTCTGGCCATAAGCCCTATAATATTCGCGCTTGCGGATATTATATCACAACAGCTTCTCCAATACAAACCGTAAAACAGAGGGAAAAGGGACACAAATCCCCAAAATTGTACGCCGCCGATGCAAAAAACTGCACCGGCGGCGTAAAACTGTTTAGAATCAACCGAAGTTCGGCTCTTTGATCTTTGCGTTGGGCTTGAGGTTAGCTTCCTTATGGAACGATTCGCCATCCTTGACCAGTCTGCCGAACACGACAAACCGCTGGTTCGGGTTCTGGTTGTAGGTGCCATATTTGTAGGTGCAGGTCGAGAGGGTGATGATCTTGTCCTCCTCGGTGAACGGCACCTCATAGGTCCAGAGCGAACGGTCCATCATGTCGTCCACCAGACGCAGGAACTTATCCCCATCATAGGAGGCCATGTGGTACGGGACCGGGCTGGTGGTCGGCTCGCAGTATGCAACCGCAAAAATCTCGAAGATGTGCTGTGCGCCCTCGGTGGTGAAATAGATGTACGGGTTCTCTTTCGCAAACTTCTCCTCGTTGAACTTGAGCAGCTGCGCAAACTTGACCCCTTCCGGATCATCCTTCACGCCCATCGGGGTGCCGAGGTTGTGGCCATAGATGATGGTATTCTGCGGGAGGTCCTTGCCATTATTCTTGATCTCGCTCTCGTAGTCCACATAGTAGCAGCCCTCGTAAGCGTAGTTCTTCTCAACATCTTTGCGCAGATAGAAGTCATTGTCGGTGGTCTGGACAACCGCTTCATCAATCGTGGTATTCGGGATCTGGAGCCAACCCACGACATCCGCGTTTTTCTCTTTGGCGGCCTTCATCTTATCGGCAACATCCGGCACTGTGGGCTTATAGTCGTCCTTGCCCTTGCTGCTCGACTTGGTGGAGGAAGCGGACGAACTGGTCCCCGAGCTCGCGCTCGAGCTGGGCTCCTCCTCGCTCTGACGGTTACAGGCGCTCATCGAAGCGACCATCATGGCTGCAAGCATAAATGCGGCGATACGTTTCATGATCTTTTGCATAAAATTCCCATCCTTTATCGTGATTTAATGCCCCACGTTTTTTTGCGCGGACACTTTGAAACGGTGTTTTTTTCTGATCCGGAACATATATTTAACTGATCAGAGAATCAAAGCAAATGTGTGGTGAAGCTATGAAAAAATCGCAGGTATTTCTGCTGAATGCGCTCATTATGACGGTCACCTCCCTCGCGATGAGCAGCATTGGCGTCTGGTTCAACCTCTACATCTCCAACCGGCTCGGCCACCCGGATGGTCGCCGAAGAAACTGTATCGAAACAAGGGGACGTGCGCGGCGCAATGCGCCGGTGCATCGGATTCAGCCTGTTTTTTGGCGGGCTTGCCGGGCTGGCGCTTTGGTTTGGCGGGCCGTATATCGGCCTGCACTGGCTCCAAAATACCGACACCATCCGCCCCTTGCGGTTCATGGCTTTCAGCATGCCGTTCCTATCGGTCTGCTGCGCCCTCAACGGATATTTCACCGCTGTGCGCCGGGTGGTGAAAGCAGTGGCTTCCCAGGTATTGGAGCAGTTTCTCAAGATCGTCCTAACCATCTTCGCGCTCACCTGCCTGGTACCTCCGGGGCTGGAGTATGCCTGTCTCGCCATCACAGGCGCCGGTGTGCTCGCCGAAGCGGGGTCCTGCCTGTTCGAGCTGGCGCTCTATCTGATCGACCGCCGGCGCTACCGCGGCAGCCGCTCCCCGCATCTGACCCGGAAGCTCTGCGGCATTGCTCTGCCGGTGGCTTTCAGCTCCTATCTGCGCTCGGGGCTTGCTACGGTCAAGCATCTGCTTGTGCCGGTGCGTTTGCAGGCGGGCGGGCTTGCCGCCGCCGATTCGGTCGCTGTTTTCGGTGCAGTGCATGGGGTCGCGCTTCCGGTCATCCTCTTCCCCTATGCGTTTCTCAACGCCTTCAACTGCCTGATCGTACCCGAACTCGCGCAGTCGCACAGCCTCAAAAAGGATGTGGCGGGGATGATCGACCGGATGTTTGCCCTCACGCTCGGGTGTTCGATCGGGGTTTGTGGGATTGTCTTTGCCTTTTCAGGCGGAATCGGGGCGGCTGTCTCGGAAAACCCCGCTGTAGGGGTCTATATTCGACTGCTTGCGCCGGTGATCCCGGTGATGTATCTGGATACCGCAGTGGACAACATGCTCAAAGGGCTGGACGAACAACTCAGCGTCATGCGCTACAACGTAATCGACGCGCTGTTCAGCCTTGCGGCCGTCTGGCTGCTGCTGCCTGTCCTGGGGATTAAAGGGTATATCCTGATTATCTGCGGCAGTGAGGTATTCAACTTTTCACTCAGCCTCTGGCGGCTGGTCAAGGTGACACAGTTCCGCCTCGATCTCTCCGAACGGGTGATCCGTCCGGTCCTCTGTATCGCGATTGCGGTCATCCTTGGGCGGCTTTCGGTAGAAGCGGCTGCCATGCCGCTCTCCCAGCTGCGGACTGTGACCGCCGCGACGGTCTCCGGGCTGGCCTATCTGCTGCTCCTGCAAATCACCCGCTGCAAACCGGAAAAACTCCCGGCATAGGGACAGGCGGGCCCTCCATAGACTGTATCATTCAGCAAGTTCAAGGCAAAAGGAAGGAGGCGGTATCCATGCCGCTGGACGACAGGGAACTGTTTGCCAGGCTGATCCAGTGTGAAGCCGGGGGAGAGGGCGAAACCGGTATGAAAGCGGTGGCCAGCGTCGTGATGAACCGGGTAAATGCCCCGGGCGGGGAATATGCGCGGGTCGGGCAGGGAAGCATCCGCAAGATTCTCTACCAGACCGGGCAGTTTGTCTGCATGTCCGAGACCGAACGCGGACGGTATAATCCGCAGAATGTCTACAACATGCGCCCGGAACCGATCCATTATGAGATTGCCGACTGGGCGATCTCCGGGAACCGGCTGATGAACCTGGGGCAGTCGCTCTGGTTCTTCAACCCGTTTTCCCCTACCTGCCGCAGGTACTTCCCGAGTGATGTCGGGATTCTGGCCGACCGCATCGGCGACCACTGTTTTTACGACCCGACTGACGCTTACTACCAAACCTAGAACTTTCGGAAAGGATGATCGCAATGCCAATGGACGCAATGGGGATGACTATGGCCCCCACCACCGACGCACAGGAGGTGCTTGACCCGCAGAATGTCGAGCAGGTGTACGCCTCGTCGTTTGTCTCGGTGCTGACCGAAAACCTCGGCTACTATGTTGTTGTTGAGTTTCTGATTGGGACCTCCGGCCTGGTGCAGAAGGAGGGAATCCTCTACAATGCGGGGAACAATTTCATCACCCTCTACCAGACCGCAGAGGACCGGTACGTCGTCTGCGACCTCTATTCGATCAAATTTGTGACCTTCTACGATAGGCACACGCCCCCGGCCAACGTTCCACGCCAGCCCCAGCCAACCATCCCTCGCCCGAGAGCAATGGGATAACCAGTTTGCATAAACGCCCGCGCGGCAATCCTTCTGGAAGCCGCGCGGGTTTTCTGTTCTCTTCCTCAACGAAACCTATCATACCACAGCTTTTTGAAAAAAACAAGCCTGCAAAGGGGGATGAAAAAATGAATTTAAGGTTAATTTATGCGGCAGAAAGGTAAAAATCGAGCGGTGTTTCCTGTTTCTCATAATTTTGAAAAACAGGAAATTTCTATTAGTTTATGGACAGATGTCGGACATGGCTTTACACTCTATTGACTCCTGTCAGACGCCTTTTATGTACTGCCATCTTCCACGCATTGCGCGGACGGTGAAGACAATGGCGCGGGCGATCCAGTCGATAATCATAGCAAACCAGGTGCCGAGCAGGCCCATCCCCAGCCATGCGCCAAGGATATAGCTGAATCCCACCCGGAAGATCCACATGCTCAATACCGAAACGACCATCGTAAATTTCACATCGTTGGCGGCACGCAGGCCGTTCGGCAGGGTAAACGAGGCGGGCCAGATCAACGCATTGCCGATGCAGCAGACAACGCAGACCTCCCAGGCGGCGCGGGCGGTCTCCTCCGAAAGCCCGAAGCAGCCGATTATCACCGGCAGGAGAAGGAGCATCAGGAAATTGAGCGCCGCCATCAGCAGATAGGAAACCCCTGTCAACCCGAACATATACTTTTTAGCCTGCGGGTAGTCCCGGGCGCCGATGCACTGGCCGATCACCGTCACCATCGCAAGCCCAAGCGCCGAACCGGGCATCTGCGACATCGTAAGGATGCTGTTGCTCACCGCGTTCGCCGCAATCGCGACCGTCCCAAATGAGGTAATCAACCCTGCAACCATGATCTTCCCGATATGGAAGATTCCGTTTTCCAATCCGTTGGGGATGCCCAGCCGCAGGATATTGTGGATCATCTCCCGGTCGAGCCGGAATCCCCGGAGGCTATCCAGATGCAGACGGTTATGCGGGTTTTTCAGGAACAAGACCAGCAGGGCGGTGCCACAACCGCGCGCGATCAGCGAACCGAGCGCCGCACCCGCTACCCCCATCCGGAATCCGAAGATAAAGAGCGCATTGAACCCGATATTGGTCACGTTCATCAGCAGCGCGGCAAACATCGAGATGCGGGAATTTCCCTGCACCCGGAAGAGCGCCGCGGAAACATTATAAATGGCAATCAAGGGATAGCCCAGCGCAGAAAGCCAGAAGTAGGTCTGTGCGCTCTGCATGACCGCCTGCTCCGCCGAACCAAACAGAAGCCGTAGAATGGCCGGCCCCGCTGCCAGACAGGCCGCCCCCAATCCGGCCGCAACCAGTGTGGTGATGACCATCAGCTGCTTAGAAGCGCGGTTGGCATTTTCGGAGTCGTCCCGCCCGAGGTATTGCGCGGCGACGATTGCGCCGCCGGTGGAAAGTGCAGCAAACACCTGCAACAGCAGAATATTGATCGAATCGACCAGAGAGACGCCCGAAACTGCGACTTCCCCTACGCTTGCAACCATCAGGGTATCCGCGATGCCGATGGTGGCCGCGAGCACCTGTTCAATAATCAGCGGGATAATCAGCCGCACCAGGTCCTTTTTTGTAAACAAAACGCACCCCCACCTTTCCCCTTTGGAATCCTATTCTGAACCTTTTTCCGGAAGATTGCAAGCCTTTTGGCAGAGTTTGGAGACCTATACGGTTTGTACATCCCTTCCGCACAGGTTTTGTGCAGTCTGCCCTTGCCATCCGGCGGGTAACATGATATGATAGGATGTAATTAAAGTTGCTTCAACTGGCAGAAAGCATATTGCTTACGCCACATGGCGATCAACTCTATTCCACCGCCAAGGAGGTTTTTATGCGTTATAATCCCCTGCTCGACAAGATCAACTGCTCCAGCTTTTACGACAGTATGGCACAATCCCCACAGGCCATTATACAGAAGGCCGAGGAACGCTATCAGAGACGGATCGACGAGGTCTGCGACCGGATTATCCGGGAAAACCGGTGTATTGTGCTGGTGACCGGGCCGTCCGCTTCGGGCAAGACGACAACCGCCCAGAAGATTTCGCTCGTCCTGCAAAAGCATGGCAAAAAGGTCAGCACCATCTCGCTCGACAACTTCTACCGCCACGCCTCCGAGCTGCCCCACTGGAAGGATGGTTACCAGAACTATGAAAGCATCGAGGGGCTGGATATCCCCTACTTTGAGAACCGGGTCACTGAGCTGCTCACCACCGGGCATTCCCAGTTCCCGCTCTACGATTTCTCGGTCAACGAGCGGTCGGAGCAATCGATTGAACTTTCCTTCGACAAGGATACCATCCTGATTTTTGAGGGGATCCACGCGCTCAACCCGTTAATCTCCCAGCCGGTGTCCGATTTCTCCACCCTGCGGATCTATGTGAGCGTACATAGCGACTTTGTGGATGATGAGGGGCACATCCTCTTCCCGGCGCGAGACCTCCGGCTGACCCGCCGGGTACTCCGCGACTACACCTACCGGAATACCTCCGCCGAAGGGACCTTCCGGATGTGGGATTATGTGATGATGGGCGAGAAACTTTATATCCGCCCGTTCCGCAAATATGCTGACTGCCACATCAATTCCACCCACAGTTACGAGCCGTTCCTCTATCATGACGACATCCTCACTGCATTGGACAACACCCCTGCCGATTCCCACTATTCGGAAACGGTTCTGCGTCTGCGGGAATCTGCGGAGCACTTTTTTGGCATCTCGTCCGCATTGATCCCCGAAACCTCCCTGATCCGGGAGTTCATGAAGCCCTGACACAAAGCGGAAGCCTGTTACGGAGGTGACGAGATGGGGTTTGGATATGGGATGGGATTCGGGATTTTTGAGCTCCTGTTCCCGATTGTATTTCTTCTGGTGATCGGTGGTTTCCTTGTGGTGGCGGTCAGCGGCTTTCGCACCTGGAACCGGAACAACCAGTCCCCGCGGCTGACCGTCCCGGCTGTGGTTGTGACCAAAAGGACCGATATATCGCATCATCATCACGCGAACGCGGGGGATGCCACTGGCGCCCATGGGTTCCACACCAGCTCTACCACCTGGTACTATGTGACCTTTCAGGTTGAAAGCGGCGACCGGATGGAATTCTCTGTGGACGGCACCGATTTTGGCATGTTGGCAGAGGGCGACCATGGGAAACTATCGTTTCAAGGAACCAGGTACCTGTCTTTTGAACGGATATGAGCAGTGACAACTCCGAGATGGCTTTTGGCCTGTCCCAGATTGGACGGATGTGTTGACTTCCTTGCCATACACAAAAACCCCCTGATGTAGTTTATCTTCCTACATCAGGGGATTTTTCTATTGTCCATTTTTATCGATCCGATTCAGAATCGGAAGGAGGATATTGGCTATCAACCCGTCTGGGCAAACTGGGAATTATACAGCTCCGCATAGAAGCCGCCCTGCTCCAAAAGCTGCTCATGCCGCCCCTGCTCGATGATATGCCCATCCTTCATCACAAGGATACAGTCCGCCTCCCGGATGGTCGAGAGCCGGTGTGCAACGATAAAGCTGGTGCGCCCCTGCATCATGGCAGTGAACGCCTTCTGGATGCGCGCTTCCGTCCGGGTATCAATGCTGCTGGTCGCCTCATCAAGGATCAGCATAGGCGGATGGGTCAACATGATCCGGGCAATGCAGAGAAGCTGCTTTTGCCCCTGTGAAATGTTGCCGCCGTCCTCCGAGACCACTGTATCATATCCATTCGGCAGCCGTTTGATAAAACTATGGGCGTGCGCCGCTTTTGCCGCCTGTATCACTTCTTCGTCGGTCGCGTCGGGATTTCCATAGGCGATATTATCCCGCACCGTCCCTGAAAACAGCCACGTTTCCTGCAAGACCATCCCATACATCCCGCGCAGGCTATCCCGGGTAAGCGTGCGGATGTCCCGCCCGTCCACCGAGATTCCTCCCGCATCCACATCATAAAACCGCATCAGCAGGTTGATGATTGTCGTTTTACCACATCCGGTCGGGCCGACAATCGCAATCCGCTGGCCGCTCTTTGCCGAGAGGTTCAGATGCTCGATCAGCCGTACCGACGGGCTATAGGAGAATGATACATCCCGCAGGTCCACATTCCCGCGGCACTCGGACGGCTCCTCTGCATCGGCCGGATCGGGTGTTTCCGGCTCGGTGTCAAGCAGGTCAAACACCCGCTGTGCCGATGCAAACGCGGTTTGCAGCTCGGTGACCACTCCGGAAATTTCGTTGAACGGTTTGGTGTACTGGTTGGCATAGGTCAGAAAACTGGTGAGGTTGCCAACCGTCAGACGACCGCTGATCGCCGCCAGCGACCCGGAGATACAGACAGCCGCATACACCACCCCGTTGACAAACCGGGTGCAGGGATTGGCGAGCGCGGAGTAGAACTGTGCCAGCCAGCCGCAATCATAGAGCCATTGGTTGATCTGTTCAAACTGCTCCTGTGCGTGCGCCTCGTAGCCAAACGCCTTGACCACCCGCTGCCCGCCGATCATCTCCTCGACAAATCCGGTCATTTCGCCTCGTGTAGCGCTCTGCTCCCGGAACTTCTCAAACGAATGCTTCGCAATGAACGAGGCGACAAAGAGGGAAAGCGGAGTAATCACCACGACAACAAGTGTAATCGTAACATTGAGTGAGAGCATGAAACCGAGCGTCCCCAAAATGGTGATGATCCCGGTGAAGAACTGGGAAAACCCCTGCAACAGCCCATCCGAAATTTGGTCGATGTCGGTGATGACGCGGGCGATGATATCGCCATGCGGGGTGCCGTCGATATACCGGAGCGGTACGGTTTGCAGCTTGTTGAACGCATCTATGCGCAGCTGTGCGACCGTCCGGTAGGTGACGATGTTGGTACAGAGGGTCATCAGCCACTGGAACAGGGCGGCGAGCAGGATCGTACCCAGCAGGACCGCGACAATCCGGGCGATGCCGGAGAAATCGACATTACCGGGCCCAAGGATCAGGTCGATCGCCCGGCCGACAAGGATCGGCGCATAGAGGGTGAGCGAAACATTCCCCGCCGCAAAGACCAGCGATACCACAAGATATCCCATGTACGGCTGGATAAACCGTAGCAGACGGCTGAAAACGGTTTTATTCATCCGCGGTTCACCTCCTCTTGGGAAAGCTGGGAGAGGCAGATTTCGTGGTATTCGGGGCAGCTTTTGAAGAGCTGCTCGTGGGAACCGATCCCGGCGACCTTCCCATCGTCCAGCACCACGATCCGATCCGCCCCCTTGACCGTATTCACCCGCTGGGAGACGAGGAAAACGGTGGTCCCAGCAGTTTCCTGCCGGATCGCCCGGCGCAATGCCGCATCGGTTGCAAAGTCAAGCGCGGAGGCGCTGTCGTCCAAAATCAACACCCGCGGGCCGCCTACCAGCGCCCGCGCGATGGTCAGCCGCTGCTTCTGCCCGCCGGAGAGGTTTTTCCCGCCTTGTAAAATCCTTGTATCCAAGCCGTCGTGCAGACGGCCGACAAATTCCTGTGCCTGTGCGATCCTGAGCGCGTGGAAGATCTCCTCGTCGGTCGCATGTTCATCCCTCCATTGCAGGTTGCGGCGGAGGGTGCCCGAGAAGAGCAGTGCCTGTTGAGGGACCATCCCGATCTGCCCGCGCAGTTGTGCGAATGGGTATTCCCGCAGGTTGACCCCATCCAGCAAGATTTCCCCTTCGGTCACATCGTAAAACCGGGGAATCAGGTTGACCAGCGTGGACTTGCCCGCACCGGTACCACCGATTACGCCGATTGTCTCACCCGGTGCAACCGACAGAGTCAGATGGGAGAGGGACTGCTCATCCGACCCGCCATAGGCGAACGAAACATCCCTGAATTCCAGCCGGGGCGCGCCTTTCACCGGGACCACCTCGCTGTTCCCCGCATCGGTAACGCTGGGCAGGGTGTCGAATACCTCCTGCACCCGCGCGCCGGATGCCGCAGCCTTGGTGAAGATCACCACCAGATTGGAGACCACAATCAACGCAAGCAGGTTCTGGGTCATGTAGTTGATGAGCGCATAAACTTCCCCGCGGGTGAGCGCTCCCTGGTCGACCCGCCCGCCGCCAAACCAGACAATCGCGACGATCGAAAGATTGATGATCGTAAAGGTGAGCGGGGAAAGCAGGGCGGAGATCCGCCCGACCCGGATCGAAGCTTCTTTCAGATCATCGCTCGCATGGGCGAACCGCTCCTGTTCGGTCTGCTGCTTGGAAAACGCGCGGATCACCCGCACGCCCGCCAGGTTTTCGCGGGTGATGAGCGAAATCCGATCGAGGTGGCGCTGGATCGTCTTATAAAACGGGATCGACCGGCTGGTAATCAGATAGAGGGTCAACGCGACAAGCGGCGCGGCAATCAGAAAAATCACACCGGTCTGGAAATCGATGCAGAGCGCCATAATGGCCGATCCAACGACGAGGAACGGTGCGCGCACTACCAGCCGGATCAGCATAGCGACCGCGACCTGAAGCTGGTTGATGTCATTGGTGAGCCGGGTGATGAGTGAAGGCGCGCCAAACCGGTCGATCTCCGCATGAGAGAACGAATTGATATGCGCGAACAGTTCATTGCGCACCACCGTACCGAACCCTTGTGACGCGCGGGACGCCAGATATTGACAAACGAGCGCGCAGCCGAGCCCAGTCAGCCCCAGCAGAACGACAACCGCCCCATATCGAAGCACATAGCCGACATCTCGGGCTGCGATGCCCACGTTGATGATCTTGGCGACGACCAGCGGGACAATCAGCTCGAAAACTGCTTCGGTCAGCTTAAAGGTAGGCCCGACAATCAGCTCCCGCTTGAAGCCCTTGAGATAGCGTGTCAGTTGGAACATAGAGAATACCCTCCGGTGTTGAGAATGGATAAGCACAGGGCGGACAACTCCAGCTGCCCGCCCCAAATCAACAGAGCACCCGCCCCATTGGAGCCATTAAGCGGCAGGGGCTCCACCCTTCGGCCCTGCGATTTTTTGCTCCGGCCTAAGAACCAACGCTTCGCGTCGGTTGGCCTATGTACGCCGCTGCGGCAGTCAAAGGCGGCGGGGCAGAAGGTCAGCGTCCCTGGGGGAACTTCAGAAATTTTTGGCGAGGTCACGCGCGGATTCCAGCCACTCAGGCGCATTGACCGCCGCACCTTTTTCCCATAGCCCGGTTGCGACCAAAATTCCGCAGTCCTCCCAGTTGAGGTAGTCGATCATCCGCTCGTAGCTGCCGACCGCGCCTTCATACGCATCATCGTCTTCCTCTGCGCCGCAGATGATCATAGCCGACTGCTTTCCCTCAAACGCCGTTTTTTTGTCGTCCTTGCAGAGCGGATAGAACCGATCGATCACCGCACGAATCTGCGCGGACATCCCATAAAAGTAGAGCGGGGTTACAAATACGACCGCATCCGCCTGGTTGAGCAGCGGATAGAGCGGCTGCATCCCGTCCTCCTGCACGCAAGGAAGCCCCTTTTTGGTCCAACAGCGGTCGCACGCCATGCAGGGGGAGACCCCGCTCCCCGCCGCGCGGAACCGGTCGATCTGATGCCCCGCACGCTCTGCCTCTTTGATGAATTCCTCCGCCAGCAGGTCACAGTTGCCACCTTTGCGGGGGCTGCCGGTCAGAACCAGAATCCGTTTTCCCATCCTTGCCGCCTCCTTAAAATGCGACGATCACGCCGCCGTCATTGGCATACATCGTGCTCAGTCCCCCTGTCCGGGAGATGATAATCTCTTTAAACGAAAACCGCTTCTGTGCTTCCGCCCGGATAAAATTAGCCTGCCGTTCGTTGTTGCAGTGGGTGATGACCAGCGTACGGTCAGAGAAATCGGTGCAGCACTCCCCGATGATGTCCACCAGACGGGTAAACGCCCGAACCGAACCGCGCGCCTTTTCAAATAGCCTAATCTCTCCGTTCCCATCGTCCGCCATGATCGGGCGCAAGGACATTGCAGAAGCGACATATCCGACGATCCTGCTCATACGGCCGTTTTTAATCAATGTGTCGAGATTCTCCAGGATGAAAAAGGTATGCATATGCTCAATAAAATGGTTCACCTTTTGGACAGTGGTATCAAAGTCCATCCCCTCCTGAATGCAGTCCCGCAGCTTGCAGACGACCGCAAGCTGTCCAGCCGAAGCAGATTTGGAGTCAAAGATATGGATTTTCTTTTCCGGGAATTCCCTCTTTATCATATCCCGCGCCATGCAGGCGCTGTTATAAGCGCCGCTGAGCTTGGCAGAGATCATAGATCCAAAGATGACGCTTGACTCACGCATCTTCTGGGCAAACGCCTCCGGGGAGGGGCAGGCGGATTTGGGCACCGATTTGCTTGCCTTCATCGCGGCCAGCCAGTGCCCGATGTCCAACGAGTCGTCGTCGGTATAATTGATGTTTTCCAGAAGCATCGAGAAGGGAACCATCTCCCCATTGAAAAAGGAGGCCAGCTCAGGGGTCAGATCGCAGCAGCTGTCTGAAACCAGTTTAAAATCCTGCATGAGGTCAAATCCTTTCATCGCGTTTTGTCTTTTTGCACGCTCAAAAGCGCTCTGTTGGTTTGGACTACTTTGCATATATCATATCGCATTTTGTTCTGATAAGTCAATGAATATCTGGTAATTTGCGAGGTATTTTTCGACCAATATGCGAAAATTGTGCGTTCCAAACCGCTGAAAGAAAAATGGAGACCACTTTTGTGGCCTCCATTGCGGATCATCCATAAATAAAGGGGTTCCGCCCATTGCGATGAGCGGCCAAAGGCGCTGCCTTTGGAATCCGCCACCTTTGAAAAGGTGGACGAAACTTTTGAGATGGGAAACCATCTCTTAAACGCGCGGCTGCATTCCATCCGCAAGCATGTTGATCTGGGACTGTAGGATACCCTGTGATACGACCTGCAAGCCAAAGATTGGCAGGAGTAGGCAGACAAGGCTGTTATCCGTCACCGGAGCGCCCATGTTTTCCGAAAGGGTGACCAGCTTTTTGGCGTATTTATAGAACCAGTAGATGGTATAGATTCCACATGTGAGGATCGAGAAAAGCACTTCCAATCCAGCGCTCTCCTGAGAATGTCCCAATGTATTGTTGATCTCCAAAGAAACCTGATAAATCCAGATGTAAAAATAGATGCCGCATGTAACGATCGACAGGATAATCACCATTGGGATACTTCTGTTTTGAATATACATCGTTTACCTCTTTCTCCGGCCCCTACCGGTTTGTTTTTAATCGCCAAACCACATGACAGCGGGCAACCAGCCACCACCCGAAAGCGCCCCATCTCTTTCAAGTGTTTTTGACCATATTGCCATTCTAACACGTTTCGCCCATCTGCGCAATAGCCATTCTATGGAGAACTCCCCTGTCCTCACTATAAAACGAATGAACATGCTGATTGACTTCATCAAACCAAAAGTTTTACTCGATTTTTTCAAAAAATCGCGGATTCCACTGCAAGCCGCAGCGCAGCGTTTCGAGCGCAACCCGCCAAAGGCGGGCTCTTAGCAGCGAGATAAGGCAGCGCCTTTGGCCGCTCGCCACAGCGAGCGGAATCCCCTGCTTGGGCGCGCGGCGCGCCCACCTGAGGAGCGCATTTTTGGGGTGAATCTGCCCTGACTTGCGTCAGGGCAGAGAGGGGGCCTTTTGCAAGAGAAAAAGCCCCCTAATACTAACCGGCCCCTATCTTGGAGAATCCTAGGCGGAGCCGCTCGCTGTAAGGCGTTTGTAAATAAAAAAACAGACATCATTTGATGTCTGTTTTTAGAGCTGGCATAGACCTATCTTCCCAGGCAGTCTCCCGCCAAGTATTGTCGGCACTGTTGAGCTTAACTTCTGTGTTCGGAATGGGAACAGGTGGATCCTCAACGTAATAAACACC
>JAETRV010000053.1 GCA_021770005.1 Anaerotruncus sp.
AAGACCCGAGGAAGGCGCCTTGCGCCTGTCCGTTTGGTCAGGGGCCAAACGGACGCTGCCCCTAGGCGTTGTTGCTCTTGTTTTAGACGCAACAAAAAAGAAATAACCGCCACCCTGACAAAGTTGCGCGGTTATTTCTGCAATACCTAAGGGGCTGACCGTCTGCCGACAGCACCTTTCCTTGTTTCTATTATATCCCGCAATTCGGGCGTTGTCAAGCAATGAAATAGGAATGCCGCCGTCTGGCGGCAGGGGATGCGGGGAATCCGCCCCCGCGCGGCGGGTCCCTTTTCGGATGCGCGAAAAGGGACCAAAAGCGCATTTAAGGGGCGCTGCCCCTTAAAAAACCCCTCGCCCCCAGACAAAGCGCTCATGCTCAAGGCTGACTTGCACCCTCGGATGCCCCCAAACGATCCGAATAAAAGGCAGAAACCGCCACTCGGCCAAGTGACGGTTTCTCAAGAAATTTTTCACTAAGTCGGGTCAACCGCTTGTCGCAGCGCCCTCCTATTTTTATTATATCCCGCAATCCGGACATTGTCGAGCAATGAAAAAAGGACGCTTGACAGCGCCCCGCATGATAGGATATAATAAGGATAAAGAAAGGTGTTGCCGGCAGACGGTCAGCCCCTTTGGTTTTTACGGAAATAACCGCACAACTTTGGAAGGGTGGCGGTTATTTCTTTTTTGTTGCGTCTAAAACAAGAGCAACAACGCCCAGAATTACCAGACAGAACTGAAACAGTTCCGAATATGTAACCATAAGCATCTCCCCCTTTCTTCCGAAACGGGGGAACCCCCGTTTCATTCGGGGGCCAACCGCCTGCAACCGTATGTGGCAATACCTGCTTTTATTCTACCATAGGGTTGCGCTTCGGTCAACAAAAAGCAGGGGCCTGCTGCACAATCCTCCAAATTTTCCTTGGAAAAAGGGTCGAAATATGCTACAATAGCCGCAGAACGGATACAATAGGGCTTATGGCCGGTTCTATCAAATCGCTCTGCGGCTGCGATAGAATCGTAAGAAAAAATCTGCCTGCATGAATCGCGCGGGTTTTGGATACTGATTAAGAAGAGCATAGAGCCGGGAGGGCAAGCGGATGAAAAAGCACTGGATCATCTTATCAATCGTGGCGGCGATCATGGCGGGGGCGATCTCGCTCTCGTTCGTGCTGTCGCGGCCGCAGGGGGACACCCTCTACGCAGCCATCAGCGTGGCGGCGGATTCGCTCACCGAGCAGGGGATGGCCGCGGCGGACACCACCTTCACCCTGCGCAGCAAATACCGGATCACCCAAGAGGAGGTCCGGGAGATGTTGGAGATCGAGCCGGATATGGGCGAACTCCAGCTGGTGGGGGGCGGCGGCCGCCGGACCACCACCTGGAAGCTGACCCCGGGCCGCCCGCTCTCCGACAACACGATCTACACCATCCGGGTCAAGAACCCGCTGCGGGGGGCGGTCGTCCAGTCGTTCGCGTTCCAGACCCGCAGCGACCTTTCGGTCCGGAGCGTCTACCCGGTGGACGGCGCGGGCTATGTTTCGCCTGATACCGGCATCGAGGTCGGGTTCAGCATGGCCGGGGTGGACATGTCCCAGCATTTCGAGATCCTGCCGCCGGTGAGCGGGAGGTTTGAAACCAAGGACTACACGGCGGTGTTCCGCCCGGATGCGCCGCTCGAGCGGGACAACATCTACCGGGTGACCATCAAGGCCGGGCTCACCGCGCCCGACGGCACCGCCCTGGCCGAGGACTACAGCTTCTCGTTCGAGACCACCGACGTCAACGCGGATAAACAGGACTACATGAAACTGCGGTTGGACGGCGCGTTCGCCGAGACATTTCTCACCGGCGACCCGATGGGGGTGGTGATGACCAGCGGCAAAGACCTCACCGGGCAGGAGTTCCACCTCTCGCTCCACCGGTTCCCGGACATCCAAGGCTATATCGACGAGGTGAAGGGGTACGACGTCTACTACAAGACCCGGTACGGGAGCCGGGCGGGCTACCGGGTGAACACCGATGGCTTGGAGGAGGTCGCCTCCTACGACGGCGAGCTGGTGCAGAACGGCGGCCGCTGGACCTCCCCGCTGGTCGCGCCGCTGCCCAACGAGCTGCCCGAGGGGCACTATGTGGCGACGGTCACCGGCGCGGACGCGGACGGGGAACCCCAGTTTGTGCAGAAGCTGATCCAGGTGCGCAACCTGAGCGTCTACAGCCACTCGGTGGACGGCGAAACCCTGCTCTGGCTCAACGACCCGGCCACCGGCGGCCCGCTCAACGGCCAGGCGGCGGTCCTCGAGGACGCCAACGGCCTTTCGCCGGTATTGCGCGGGGCGACTAGGGCGGACGGCACCGCCGATTTTACGACCGGCGCGGCCGAACAGGCGTATCTGACCATCGAGCAGGACAGCCAGCCGGTCTATTTTGACCTGCTCGAGCTGGCCCCGGCACAGGAGCTTCAGCTCACCGAGCGGTTCTACACCGGCCTCTATTGTGACCGCCCGATCTACCAGCCCACCGACACCGCCTCGGTCTGGGGGCAGGTCTACCCGCGGGTGAGCGGCGAGCCGCTGCCCGAATTTGTCTGGCTCACCCTGCGCACCAACTGGCCGGAGCAGAACCTCTACCGCGAGCGGGTGCCCGTGGGGGCGGACGGCACCTTCTCGGGCAGCCTGCAATTCGGCGGGCTTGCGAGCGATTGGTACACCATCGCGGTCACCGACGGCGGCGACGGGGTCTACACCGCCCAGAGCATTTCGATCGAGAACTACACCAAGCCCTCGTATACCATCGAGGTCACCACCGAGCGGCCCCACTATTTCGCCAATGAACCGGTCCCGGTCACGGTGCGCGCCACCTATCTCGACGGCACCCCTGTCTCGAACGGGACCATGCAGGTCGGTTCGAACGAGCTGCGGTTCCCGGGCGACGGGCACATCACCCTCGGTCCGGACGGCGCGGCCACCATCACCGGGACCTACCTGCCCCGGACCGAAATGCCCAGCTGGGAGCCGCAGACGGTCTGGATCGACGTTTGGAGCACCGGCGCGCAGGACCTGCATGTCTCGGGCGGGACCCGGGTCACCCTGCTGCCCTCGGCGGTGGCCGCCCGGCTGGACGCCTCCACCGCGGGCGAGCTGACCATCCAGACCGCCCGGATCGATACCACCCGCCTCTCCGCCGCCAACCGCCCGGCCGACAGCTTTGCCTGGCTGCGGGGCGCGGCGTACGATCTGCCGGTCGTGGTACATATCACCCGCACCGAATATATCCGCACCCCTGACGGCACCTACTACGACTACGCCAACAATGAGACGGTCACACGCTACAAGGTGGAGCCGCAGTCCACCGTGGTCGAGAACATCCGCACCCGGACGGTCAACGGCAAGGTGACCATCACCGACCTGCCCTACGAGAACACCGCCGACACCTTCTACACCTACGAAGCGCAGTTCGCGGGCGGGATCGCCGGGGATGTGGTGACCTACCACACCGGGTTCCGGCTGCGCCAATCGGCGCTCGACCGCTCGAGCTACGCGTTCTTCCCCGAAGGCAGCAGCGAACGGTTCGACGCCAACCAGCCGCTCGAGCTGGGCATCTATGAGAACGGCCGCCAGACCGGCAACACCGGCCGGGTGCTCTACAGCGTGCTGCAAAAATCCAGCCTGCTGACCGGCGTCTTCGATACCGCCACCCACCCGCTCACCCTCGATTCGCGCTACCTGCCCAACGTGGTGCTGGTGGGGGCCTATTTCGACGGGCGGCACATCTACCCGATGCGCACCGCCTACCTCTCCTACAACTACGACGCCCAGCGGCTGCGGGTCGGGCTTTCGACCGACGGCGCATCCTTCGCACCGGGCGACACGGTGCGGGTGCGGCTCACCCTCTCGGACGCCGCGGGCAACCCGGTGGCCGGGAGCGCGGCGGTCGGCGTGGTGGATGAATCGGTCTTTCTGCTGCGCGATCAGCAGGTCGACCTGGCCGCACAGGTCTACGCCTCGGTCTATTATCCGTATGTCGCCCAGCAGACCTCGTATGTCGAATATCCGGTGGGCTGGTCGGACGCCAACCCCGATACCGCCGGCGGGATGGGCGGCGGCCCGGATGGGGGGGACTCCGCCGCTGTGCGGGAGACCTTCCTCGACACCGCCGCGTTCCAGACGGTCGAGGTGGGGGAGAGCGGCTTCGCAACCGTTGACGTGCAGCTCCCGGACAACGTGACCAGCTGGCGGATCACCGCGGCGGCGGTGACCGCCGACCTGATGGCGGGCGACGCCAAAACCACCACCGTGGCTGCGCTGCCGTTCTATCTGCGCCCGGTGGTGACCGGCAGCTACCTCGTGGGGGACGACGTCTCCCTTTCGGCCGGGGTGGGCGGCTCGGCGGTACCGGAAATCGAGGGGGAGGTCTCCTACGCGGTCACGGTGCTCGATTCGGACGGGTTCCAGGTGGACGGGATGACCCAGACCGCCGCGCCCGGCGAGCGGGTGCTCCTGAACCTCGGCCGGTACGATGAGGGGACCTACACCCTCACCCTTTCGGCCAACGCGGACGGCCATTTCGACGCCTGGCGGCGGGAGTTCCATGTCCTGCGCACCGCCTCGACCGTCCCGCAGATCACGACCATGCGCCTAAACCGGCTGGACGGCCTCACAAGCGCCAGTTACCCGGTGGGGGTGACTGTATACGACGAGCGGCTTGCGCCCATGTTAGAGGGCCTGCAATGGCTCTCTGCACAGGACGGGGACCGCACCGAGATTGTCGCCGCCGCCTGGCTGGCCCGGACCGCCTATGAGCGGCTGCTCGAGGGGACCGAGCCCGCGCTCCGGCGGGATGCCCGGCTCGACCGGATCCAGGAGGTCTGGTCGGGGGTGCGCCCGCTGCCCAACGCCGGACCCGACGCCGCCCTCACCGCCCGGATGCTGCTGGCCGCGCCCTCGCTGGTCGACCAGACCTCCGCCCGGTTCTACCTCGAGGAGGCGCTCAAGGACCCGTCCGCCACCCCCAACGACCGGGTGATGGCCTATCTCGGCCTTGCGGCGCTCGAAGAGCCGGTCCTGCTCGACCTCACCCGGCTTTCCCAGGACGAATCCCTCACCACCGCGCAAAAGCTCTGGCTGGGCGCGGGCATGGCCAAACTGGGCGATTACTCCGGCGCGCAGGCGGTCTATAAGGTGGTGGGGCGGCAGGTCGAGACCGAGGGCAAGCTCAAATACCTGCTGCCCGGCGGCGCGCTTAACGACCAGATCGAGACGACCGCCGCCGCGCTGGCGCTCACCTCGCTGACCGGCCACCCGGACGCGGACGCGTTCATGCGGTATTTCCTCGAGCGGGAGGACGACCGCGCCCGCACCCAGGAGAGCCTGCCCCATCTGGAGATGCTGCTCTACACCGGCCACACCTCCGCCGCCTACCGCAAGGAGAGCGATTCGTTCCGCTGCGTGCTCGACGGGGAGGAGCGCACCTTTGACCTCGGGCAGAAAGGATATCAAAGCTTCCGTCTGAGCCGGGAGGCGCTCGCCGCCGCAAACTTCGAGGCGTTGTCCGGGGAGCTGTATGCCGCGGTTTCGTATACCGGGTATGCTGGGGAGGTGGAGGTTGCACCGGCGAGCAAGGTCTCGATCGAGAAAACCTACACCACCGCCAGCGGCGGCAACCCCAAGGTCGGGGAACAGGTCCGGGTGGACCTGCGTGTCACCTTCACCGACGACGCCCCCGCCGGCTGCTACAACCTCACCGATTATATCCCGTCCGGGATGCGGTTCATGCCCTCCTCCGACCAGTACACCGAGATCATGCCGCTCGGCAAGGAGGGCGGACAGACCGAGGTCGTGGTCGAGAACGACGGCCAGCAGGTGCGCGGTTTCCTCTACCGCGGGGAGCCGGTCCCGCTCGCCGCGGGCGGGCAGGACGTCGCTGACGACCCCAACTCGGTCACGCTCACCTACTATGTCAGCGCTTCCCTGCCCGGCACCTTCATCACCGAAAGCGCCTACATCACCCCCCATGCCGAGGGCGTCTCGGCCAAAACCCCGCGCTCCAGCATCACCATCGACCCATAAAAGAAAAAAGGAGGGGATATATCCCCTCCTTTTTATTGACTGGAAAGTCCCCCCATGGTAGAATAAGGACAAGGTGCTACCACATACGGTTGCAGGCGGTTGGCCCCCGAATGAAACGGGGGAGTTCCCCCGTTTTGGAAGAAAGGGGGGAGAGCTTATGGTTACATATTCGGAACTGTTTCAGTTCTGCTTGGTAATTCTAGGCGTTGTTGCTCTTGTTTTAGACGCAACAAAAAAGAAATAACCGCCACCCTGACAAAGTGATGCGGTTATTTCTGCAAAACCTAAGGGGCTAACCGTCTGCCGGTAGCACCTTTTCTTGTTTCTATTATATCCCGCAATTCGAGCGTTGTCAAGCAATGAAAAAGAAGGAGCCCTGCGGGTTTGCCGGGAAGGGGCACACGGGGAGGGGTCGCTGACCCCTCGCCCGTGAGATAGCCCGCAGGGTCGTCGCGGCAGATGCCGCGCTTCGGGCCATAGGCCCGAGAAGACCCGAGGAAGGCGCTTTGCGCCTGGACGTTTGGTCAGGAGCCAAACGTCCGCTATCCACAAGCCGCCTGTCCGTGCGGGAACGGACACCTCGTGCCGCTTGCGGCACACTTCTTAAAAAGGTAACGTGCCGCACCGCTGCACAAAAAGAACCACCGCCCGTGCGGGAACGGACAGACTGTGCCGCTTGCGGCACATCTCAATAAATAAAACGCCGCCCTTCGGGCGGCGTCATCAGGCGCGGCGTTTCATGAGTTGGACATCGAACGCATTTTGCGCGGCAACATCTTCAACCGATTTGATGGCGTCTTCGAGCCGTTCCACTTTATGGCTCACAGCTTCAACAACATCCACAATTTCAGAGCGGGTAGCCTGGAAACCCTTGTCCATTTTATCATGAAGGGCTTTCACATCAGCTTTCAGAGTTGTGACGTCAGATTTCAAATCTGCGATGTCAGCCCGCATCAGCGCTTGCTCAGATTTCAGGGTTGTGACGTCAGCTTTCAAATCTGTGATGTCGGTCTGCATTTGCATGAGAATCGCAAGGATTTTCTCTTCGTTGTTCATTTCCGCTCCCTCCTCTCTTTCATGAGTATAGCACAGATGGGCGGGTTTGGTCAACCATAGAAAAGGGGAGCGCTGCGGACCACAGGACGGGCCTGTTTTCCGCTTCTGCCATGGCGGCGCTACCCGGCCGATAAAAAATCGGCGCAATCGGTGGACAAAGGGGAGAAAACCCTTTATAATAGGAAGATAAGAACCAAAGGAGGAGACAGACAGATGGAAAAATCGGCGGTATACTTTACCGACTTACGGGTAAACGTAGGGACCAGCCTGCCGGACAAGCTCAAGCGTCTGATGCAGAAGGCAGGGATTGGCGGGATCGACTTTGACGGCAAGCTGACCGCAATCAAGATCAATTTCGGGGAGCCGGGGAATCTGGCTTACCTGCGCCCGAACTATGCAAAGACAGTTGCAGACCTGGTGAAAGAGCTGGGCGGGGTTCCGTTTTTGACCGACTGCAACACCCTATATGTGGGACGCCGCAAAAATGCGCTCGAGCACCTGGAGGCGGCGTATGAGAATGGGTTCAGCCCGTTTTCGACCGGCTGCCATGTCCTGATTGCCGACGGCCTCAAGGGGACCGATGACGTTTCGGTACCGGTCGAGGGCGGGACAATGGTCAAAGAGGCGAAGATCGGCCGGGCGATCATGGATGCGGACGTCTTCCTGAGCCTGAACCATTTCAAGGGCCACGAGCTGACCGGTTTCGGCGGTGCGATTAAAAATATCGGGATGGGCTGTGGCAGCCGGGCCGGGAAGATGGAGCAGCATAAGAGCGGCAAGCCGACGGTTGACCAGGCGCTCTGCCGGGGCTGTGGGCTGTGCGCCAAAATCTGCGCCCAATCGGCGATCTCGTACGACAGTGCGCGCAAAGCCTCGATTGACCACGACCGGTGTGTCGGTTGCGGGCGGTGCATCGGGGTCTGCAACTTCGACGCGATTGCCAACCACAACGACAGCGCCAATGACGACCTCTGCATCAAGATGGCCGAGTACACCAAGGCGGTGCTGTCGGGACGCCCGCATTTCCACATCAACCTCGTGATCGATGTTTCGCCCTACTGTGACTGTCACGCAGAGAACGACCTGCCGATCCTCCCCGATGTTGGGATGTTCGCCAGCTTCGACCCGGTCGCGCTCGATCAGGCATGTGTTGACGCCTGCAACCGCGCCGAGCCGATCCCCGGGAGCCGCCTCACCGACCTTTGTTCGGCCGCTGGGTTCCACGACCGTCACGACCATTTCCACAACAGCATGCCCGAGACCAACTGGGAAACCACCCTCGCGCACGCTGAAAAAATCGGGATCGGCAGCCGCCAGTATGAGCTGATTACTGTCAAATAAAAAGCAAAAACAGGAGGGGATTTTTCCCCTCCTGTTTTCTCCCCTTGTTTTGGAATCCAGACCAAAACAACATGCGCCCCACAAGAGGGGAGGCAGTGCCCCCCTCTTGTGAGAACTCCCCCGGCAAGCTGGGGGGAAATGAAGAACGGGCGCTTGACAGCGCCCGGATTACAGGATATAATAAAAAGAGAAAGGCGCTGCGACAAGCGGTTAGCCCGACTTCGTGAGAGATTTAACAAGAAACCGTCACCGGCCAGGGTGGCGGTTTCTACCTTTTATCCGTATCGTTACGGTATATCCGAGGATATGTAACGTTATGGTAATTGGCATTGCCTCACCCCCTTCCGGGTGGTGTGGCCAACCGCCTGCCGTTGCTGCAGCGCCTGTCCTTATTCTACCATGGAGGGACTTTCCAGTCAAGAACAAGAGGGGATATTTCCCCTCCTGTTTTCTCCCCTTTTTTATTTAAGAATGCCGCCTATCGGCGGCAGGGGATGCGGGGAATCCGCCCCCGCGCGCCCTGGACCCCGCATTCCGTGCCGCTTGCGGCACACTTTAAAGATGTTGTTTTGGTCTGGACCCCAAAACAACATGCGCCCCGGAACCATATATTTGGGGGTTTTATAAAAACAGCTGATTGGGCTTGCGGCCCTCAAAGGCTTTGCTTAATCTTTGGCTGAGCGCCGCGACTCTCTGCGGGTCGATGCTGCGGGCGTGGTTGGGACAGAGCGCGATGCAGCGCATACAGGAGATGCAAAGATCGGGGGCTGTCGCTGCGGGGCTGGCGGGCGGGATTGCGCCGACCGGGCATTTTTTCGCGCACAGTCCGCATCGAGTGCAGGCGTCCCCGGTCTGGGGAGGCATGGGGGCGGCGTGATGTTCCAGATAGGGACGGTTGCCGGGGAAGGCCGGCGGTTCCGGGGCGGACGGATTTTCCAGCTTTGCGCGGATTTTTTGTGCAAAGCCGGCGAGCTCTTTTGCATCCTGCGCGTCCGGCCTGCCCGCCGCAAACTGCCGCATGATCGAATGTTCGGCGACCGCGGCGATTCCTGCCGCACAGCGGAATCCGGCATTTGTGAGGAGGTCCTGGAGTTCTGCGAAGGTGTCGTCGTAGGCCCGGTTTCCGTAGACCACCATCAGGATTGCGCCTGCGCCGTTTCCATGCATCTGCTGTAGACGCGCGGCCGCAGGGACCGGAACCCGTCCGCCGTAGGAGGGAACCGCAACGATGCAGACGTCCTCCGGCCCGAACGCAAATCCGTCGAAACGCAGACCGGCATCCGTCAGGTCGATCCCGCTGTGCTCCGCTGCAAACGACTGTGTAAACAGCTCCGCAGCTTTTGCGGTCCCCCCCGTGGGGCTGAATGTGATTTCGTAAATAGCCATCGTATCTACTCCTTTTTGTGCAGCGGTGCAGCACCTTACGGCAGCGGACGTTTGGCCCCAGACCAAACGTCCAGGCGCAGGGCGCCTTCCTCGGGTCTTCTCGGGCCTATGGCCCGAAGCGCGGCCTACGCCGCGACGACCCTGCGGGCTGCCTCACGGGCGAGGGGTCAGCGACCCCTCCCCGTGTGCCCCACCCCTCCGGGCCGGGTGCCTCAATCCGATCGAAGCGCAAAGCCCGCCGGGGGAGTTCTCACAAGAGGGGGGCGCTGCCGCCCCTCTTGTGAGGCGCGCCGAGCGGCTGTCGCGGCATCTGCCGCGCTTCGCGCTTGCGCGAGAAAGCCGCGAGTGGGGGCGTTTTGGTCTGGAACCCAAAACGCCGCGCGCCTATCTGTCCCACTTGTCGCAGAGCGATTGAATCTGGCTGGTAAACCGGGCGAGGTCCTTGTTGGTGCCGCCCTTGTTGTGCTCGATGACCACCATGAGGCGTTTTCCGGCGGCAAGCAGGCGCGCAAACGCCGCGGAAACAGGACGCAGAGTCCCGGTCTTTTTGGGCTGCGGACGCACGCCCCGTTCGAGCATGATGTTGGCGGCGAGGTCGTAGCGCTCGCCGTACTCAGGCGCGGAAACCGGGACCCCGTACCGGGATTCGAGCAGCGCGGCGAACTCGTCGCAGACGGTGCGGTCCCCATGCACCACAAAGATCCGGCGGGGCTTGGGGGAGAACGCGTCCAGCCAGCGGAGCAGACCAGCCTGGTCGGCATGGCCGCTCACCCCTTGCAGCGCGACGATCTCCGCCCGCACGTCGATCGTCTCGCCAAACAGCTTGATGTTGGGCGCGCCCTCGAGGATTGCGCGGCCGGTGGTGCCCACCGCCTGGTATCCCACGAATACCACGGTGGATTCCTCCCGCCAGAGGTTGTGCTTGAGGTGGTGCTTGATCCGCCCGGCCTCGCACATGCCCGACGCCGAGATGATGACCTTGGGGCGGTTGTCGAAGTTGATCGCGCGGGATTCGTCGCTTGTGACCGCGAGGTTCAGCCCGTAGAAGGTGATCGGGTTGATCCCGTGGTTGACCAGCTCGAGCGCTTCCTCGTCAAAACAGTCGAGCCGGTTCTCATTGAAGATGTTGGTTGCCTCGATGGCGAGCGGGCTGTCCACATAGACCGGGAAATCCCGGTGGCCCTGCACCAATCCGCGCGCTTTGATCTCCCGCAGGAAATAGAGCATCTCCTGGGTGCGCCCCACCGCGAACGAGGGGATCACCACATTGCCCCCGCGGTCGAGGGTGCGCTGGATGATCTGCGCCAGGCTTTCGCTGTAGTCGGGCGGCGGGTTGTGCAGCCGGTTCCCGTAGGTCGATTCCACCACCACATAGTCCGCCTCCTCGAGGAAGGCCGGGTCTTTGATAAGCGGTTGGTTGATGTTGCCGATGTCCCCCGAGAACGCCAGCTTGGAGGTTTCGCCCGCCTCGTCGATCCATACTTCGATCGACGACGACCCCAACAGGTGCCCCACGTCGATGAACCGCACCTCGATCCCCTCACAGAGCTGGAACCGTTTGCCGTAGCTGCATGGGACCAGGTTGCGGATCGCGTTTTCCGCGTCCTCCATCGTGTAGAGCGGCTCGTACGGCTCCTGTCCCGACCGCTTGCCCTTGCGGTTGCGCCATTCGGACTCGAACTCCTGGATGTGCGCCGAATCCCGCAGCATGATCTCGCAGAGGTCACAGGTCGCGTCGGTCGCGTAGATCTTTCCCCGGAACCCCTGCTTGCTCAAGAGGGGCAGATGGCCCGAATGGTCGATGTGTGCGTGGGTCAAGAGCACATAGTCGATCTGCGCTGGGGTGAACCGCGGTTCCGGCGGCTCGATCTCGTCCCCGCCCTGCCGCATCCCGCAATCAATCAGGATGTGTTTTCCACACGCTTGCAGGTAGTGACAGCTCCCCGTCACCTCGTGGGCTGCTCCTAAAAATGATAACTGCATACATTCACACTCCCTTTATGGCGGCGTCCGTTCGGCCCCTGGCCAAACGGGCAGGCTTTGCGCTTTTGCTTTTGTGGATTCGAGCATGATATCTTTTGTCTATATTGTAGCATATTTCGCCGCTTTTTCCAAGGAAAATTTGGAGGATTGTGCAGCGATGCAGCGCGTTACCTCTTAAAAAGGGGAGAAAAAAGGAAGGGAAATATCCTCTCCTTTTATTGACTGGAAAGTTCATCCATGATAGAATAAGGACAAGGTGCTACCACATACGGTTGCAGGCGGTTGGCCCCCGCTCTGAACGGGGGTTTCCCCCGTTTCGGAAGAAAGGGGGGATTGCTTATGGTTACATACGCGGAA
>JAETRV010000128.1 GCA_021770005.1 Anaerotruncus sp.
CGCCGATTCCGCCTCCGTGACGGACTGGCGGAGTGTCGTCTGCTCCTGCTCATACCCGATAAGCAGAGTGTCAAAGCGTTCCTCGCCGATGCGCCCCACCGCATAGGATTCGTACAACTTCTTGATGATGGTGTCCAGTTCCTCACAGCGCCGCCTATCTTTGTTCAATTTGCGTTTCAGGTCTTTCGCCGCCTGCGCCTGCCGGACTTCGGACGCCGCTCGAACCTTCTGGATAAACTCGGTCTCATTGGAAATGGCGTAGGCACTGGCAGAACGGATCGTTTCCAGAATAAGCGTCCGCAGGGCCTTGGTAGAGATGTGGTGGTTGCTGCAAACAGCCGTCCTTCTTTGCCCCGCAAGTTTATACGAGGAACACTCATAGGCATCCGACGGATACGGCTTCGTCTCTCTGCCCCGTGTCCGCTGGTTATACATCTTTGCCCCGCAGTCGGCGCAGTAGACCAGCCCGGTCAGGGGATTGGCCTCGCCCATCGTGTCTATGCGGCGTGGTGTCCCCCGCAGCTTCTGCACAAGCTCCCATGTGGCGCGGTCAATGATGGCCTCGTGGGTGTTTTCAAAAATCAGCCAGTCCTCTGGGGCATGATAAACCGGCTGTTTATCTTTGTAGGATTCCTTATGGGAGCGGAAGTTGACCGTATGCCCCATATACTCCGGCTTGGACAGTATCTTCCCTACGATATAGTCGCTCCATGCGTAGGGACGGTCAATATTTTCTCTGCTTTTCCAAACGCCTCGGCCCTGTCTGGCCAGGTAAGCCGCCGGGGACTCAACCTTGTCCCGATACAAGATATTCGCAATATCGCTCAGGCCGTGTCCCTCGATAGCCAACTGGTAAATCCTCCGCACCACCGCCGCCGCTTCTTCGTCAATCAGCCAGTGGTATTTGTCATTGGGGTCTTTCCGGTAGCCGTAGATGGCGCAGTTGGTGGTGGGCTTGCCGGATTCGCCCTTGACCCGGATAGCGGTTCTCTGCTTGCGGCTCAGATCCCTCAGATACCATTCGCTCATGATGTTGACAAAAGGAGCAAACTCACTGGAACTGGGGTCGGCGCTGTCAATGCTGTTGCCAATGGCAATGAAGCGCACCCCGAATTTGCGAAAGAGAACCTCCGTGTAAAATCCTGTCTGGAGGTAATCTCTCCCGATTCTGCTCATGTCCTTTGTCAGCACCAGGGCCACTTTCCCAGCCTCGATGTCGGCCACCAGCCGTTTCCATGCTGGCCTGTCGAAGTTGCCGCCCGACCATCCGTCGTCGGTGTAATGGACGATATTGGAAAAGCTGTGCTGGGCAGCGTAGCCCTCCAGGTATTTTTTCTGATTCACGATCGAATTACTGTCCCCAGCGGATTCATCGTCTGACGACCAGACGAATAGACGTAGAGGAAAACGCCGAGAAAAACAGGGAAAATGCCCGATTATCTGTCAAAACTCCGACAAAAAATGTAGAAAAAGTGGCCTACTC
>JAETRV010000054.1 GCA_021770005.1 Anaerotruncus sp.
TTGACTGTCGAAGCCTCAAAAACGCCGGAATCCTTTATGGCTTTCAAGTTTTTGAGACAAAGACAGGCGGGAAATTTGCCGGCAAGATGTGTGCGGCGGCTATTGGTACGGCTTCTCAACGCAGCAGGTCGGAAAAAGGCCCGTTCAGACGGCGTCAAACGGTTGTGAATACGGGTCCTTGGTTTAAAAAATGAAACCTTCAGCGGGTATGCGCGAAGAAGAAGAGGGCGACTGTCCCCGGGCCGGAATGCGCGCCGATCGTCGGGCCGACATAACTCACGCTGTAATTTTTCAGCCCGTAACGGCGGCAGACCTCATCTGCGACAAACTGCGCATCCGCAATGCAGTCCCCGTGTGAGATTGCAAAACGGGTACACCGCTCCGGGTCCATCTGTTTGCCCATCCGGTCCACCAGCTCGAGCAGCGACGCCTTGCGCCCGCGCACCTTCCCTACCGAGGTGAGCCGCCCTTGATCGTCCACATGCAGGACCGGCTTGATGCTGAGCATCGAACCCACCACCGCGGTTGCCGCCGAGACCCGCCCGCCCCGGTGCAGGTGGTGCAGGTCGTCCACTGTGAAGAGCGCGGCCATTTTCGGCAGCTCTTCCCGCAGGGTTACGTCCGCCTCCTGTGCGGCCAGCCCCTGGTCCCGCAGCTCCACCGCCCGCATGACCAGCATCCCCTCGCCGAGCGATGCGCTGAGGGTGTCGATGACAAAGATTTCCCGCTCGGGAAACTCCGCGCGCAGCTCCTCCGCTGCAAGGCAGGTGCTGTTATAAGTGCCCGAAAGGGCGGAGGAAAACATCACGCAGAGCAGGTCCTGCCCGGCCAACAGGCTGGGGCGCAGATACTCCTTGACATCCGCGATGTTGATCTGTGCGGTAATCGGCAGTTTGCCCGCGCGCATCTCGTTATAAAATGCCGAACGGGTGTAGGCGGGGTCGTTGCAGCGGTAGGTTTTCCCGTCCATTGTATAGGTGAGTTCCATCTCGATGATCTCATTTTCCGCGGCATAGCCGGGCACAAGATCCGAATTGGAATCGGTTACGATCGTAAATGCTGCCATGTGGCACCTCCTTTGTGATATGGCTGCATGCGTTCCCGGTTATCCGCGCATCGCAAACCATTTTGTTTCTGCGGATCATTATAGCGGAATCTTTCCGAAAATACAACCGCTTTTCGGAAATCTTTTTCAAACCGACGTGAAAAAACCAGAGCTGTAAACCTGCTGTTGGCGCAGGTTTACAGCTTTTTAGGGGAGACCTGTGGAGCGGAGCTTTCCGCAGCGGCGGCGCGGTCTCCGGGCAGCCCATCCATAGGTGGGCTGGAAAGACAAAGGATAGCTATAACATTTTAAGGCAGCTCTAAATCAAGCCCTTTTTGCAAAAAGCGGTACCTCATCCGGCTGTTGTGCGTGAAATTACCCAAAAACCGGACAGATTTTTGGTGCAACTCTGCATAAACTGCTGCTTGACGAGCCATTCTGGTTTGTGATACAATGAGTATACCTCTAAAAGGGTTATTTTTTTATGTCCAAAACCACAGTGTTTCCTTTACGAGGGAGGCAAAAAATTCCGGTAAAATCAGGAGGTGCCGAAACATGCGAGTGAAAATTACCCTGGCTTGCACCGAATGCAAGCAGCGCAACTACAACAAGATGAAAAACAAGAAAAACGACCCGGACAGGCTTGAGATGAACAAATACTGCAAGTTCTGCCGGAAGCACACGCTGCACAAGGAAACCAAGTAAGGATGAAAGGCGGGTCTTATCATGGCAGATAATGCGGTGCAGAAAAAACCCGGATTCATCGCGAAGAGCAAGAAATTTTTCAAGGACGTGAAAGGCGAGCTGAAAAAGATCGTCTGGCCGGATAAAAAACACACCATGAACAACACCGGCATCGTGCTGGGCGTGATGGCGGTTTCTGCGGTGTTTATCGGCGGTCTGGATATCATCACTTCCTATCTGATTAAATTCTTCCTCAGCCTACTGTGACGGCGTCCCGAAATTCCGATCTGAACTAGTGGGAGGTACGCGCATGTCAGATTCGATGAGATGGTATGTGGTGCATACCTATTCCGGCTACGAGAATAAGGTGGCCACCAACATCGAAAAAGCGGTGGAAAACCGCAAGTTCCACGACCTGATCGGCGAGGTAAAGGTTCCCACTGAAACGGTCACGGAGATCAAGGACAACAAAAAGCGCGATGTGGAGCGCAAAATTTTCCCCGGCTATGTGCTGGTCAAGATGATTATGACCGACGAGAGCTGGTATATCGTGCGCAATATCCGCGGCGTCACCGGCTTCGTCGGGCCGGGCAGCAAGCCGGTCCCGCTGACCGAAGAGGAGGTCGCGCGGCTGGGCGTCGAGGTCCGCAATGTCGAAGTCAATTTCTCGGTCGGCGATTCGGTCCGGGTGGCGGACGGCTACCTCGAAGGCTTCATCGGCGTGGTCGACGAGATCGACCTTCAGAACGCGGTGGTGCGGGTGACCGTCTCGATGATGGGCAAGGACGTGCCTGTCGAGCTGGAGCTTGACCAGATTGAATCCCTGGACTAAATCTTTTCAGAGGATGCCGGTGTAAATCCGGCGATATGGGCTGGCGTGAGCCGGCTTGTGGGAGGGCCGGCGGATTCCGCCGCCCGGAATGAACCACTAATTTTGGAGGTGCTTTTTCAATGGCTCAAAAGGTAGTTGGCTTTATCAAACTACAGATCCCGGCAGGCAAGGCAACGCCTGCCCCGCCGGTCGGCCCTGCGCTGGGCCAGCATGGCGTCAACATCATGGCATTCACCAAGGAATTCAACGAGCGTACGAAAAACGACGCCGGTCTCATCATCCCGGTTGTCATCACTGTGTATGCCGACCGTTCCTTCAGCTTTATCACCAAAACGCCCCCTGCGGCTGTTTTGATTAAAAAGGCACTCAACCTCAACAGCGGCTCCGGCGTGCCCAACAAAACCAAGGTGGGCAAGATCACCAGAGAGCAGCTTCAGAAGATCGCTGAGACCAAGATGCCCGACCTGAACGCGGCCAATATCGACTCCGCGATCAGCATGATTGCCGGTACCTGCCGCAGCATGGGCATTGAAGTCGCTGACTAAAGTGCCCGGGTGGGAGGAAAATTCCGCTAATGACCACTCTAAGGAGGAAATATTTAGATGAAACACGGTAAGAAATATTCCGAAAGCGCAAAGCTGGTTGAGCATCTGAAGCTGTACGACACCGCCGAAGCGCTTGATCTGTGCACCAAAACCGGCAAGGCCAAATTCGACGAGACAGTCGAGGTTCACGTCCGTCTGGGCGTAGACTCCCGTCACGCTGACCAGCAGGTCCGCGGCGCGGTCGTCCTGCCCAACGGCACCGGCAAAAAGGTGCGGGTAGCAGTTTTTGCAAAGGCTGATAAGGCTCAGGCGGCGCTCGATGCAGGCGCGGAGATCGTCGGCGCGGAGGACCTGATGGAGCGGATCCAGAAGGAAGGCTTCATGGAGTTCGACGTTGTGATCGCGTCCCCGGATATGATGGGCGTCGTGGGACGTCTCGGTAAAATCCTCGGCCCCCGCGGCCTGATGCCGAACCCGAAAGCGGGCACCGTCACCCCGGATGTCGCAAAGGCGGTTCAGGAGGCGAAAGCCGGTAAGATCGAGTACCGTCTCGACAAAACCAATATCATCCACTGCCCGATCGGCAAAGTCTCGTTTGGCGTAGAAAAGCTCCAGCAGAACTTCGACACCCTGCTCGGCGCGATCGTCAAGGCGAAACCCGCTGCCGCAAAGGGCCAGTATGTCAAATCCTGCGTGGTTGCCACCACCATGGGCCCTGGCATCAAGATCAATCCCGGACGCTTCGTTTAAGTATCCTTTGAGCCTCCCTGTTGATAACAGGGAGGCTTTTTCTATTGCATAACGGCTCCAGAATGCGGTTTATAAGGAAATCCGTTGTTCCCAGTGCTTTTAAAGGTTCGAAACTATTTTTTGTATTTTATGTGCAAAGCTACCCCCCGACCCCAGGCCGGCCTCCCCGCGGACAGGAAAAAATCACATCCTTTGATTTTTTAGAAATTTCTCCTCCACAAATAGGGGATTTTGTGCTATACTATTTCTGTTCCAACAATTTTAAAGCAAAAAGAGGGTCTGTATGAATCTGCTTCGTAAACTGCTGCGTGGAATCTATTATTTCTGCGTGGGCGTCAAAACCGCATGTTCCGATCTCTGCGAATGGTACACCTCCAACAAAAGCATCCCCCGTCCCCTACGCAACCGCGCATCCCTGCTGGTGCTCCTTCTGGCTGTGGCCGCTGGCGGATGGGGATTGGTTTCCATGCTGGGAAGCGGCAGCATCGAGGGCCGCCAGGTTTCCGCGAAGCCGGAGGAACCTTCGAGCAGCCAGGCGGAGGACGGGTCCTCCTCTATGCCGGAACAGCCGGAGCCGGAAGAATCCACGCCGGAACCCGAACCTTCCAGCAGTTCCTCCTCTGAACCCGAAGCGGCAAAGGTTGACGCGGTGGCGACTGCGACACGATATCAGCCGATCACCGCTGAAAAATTATCCGCTACGATTACCGAACGGGTAGACCAGTATTATGAGGCAGGCATCGTTTCCGCGGCTGGCGGTTCCGCTGCGGCTGGCGCGGGTGCAGGGGTTGTCTATACCCCGCCTGCATCGGGTGACATCGCGGCCTGGAAAGCGATCAATCCGGATGTACGGGGCTGGATCTCGATTTCCAACACCAATATCAGCTATCCGGTGGTTGTGGGGCCGTACACCAACTATTACACCCACCTCGACGTCTATAAAAATGCAAGCCGCAACGGCTGCATCTGGTTTGATTCGGACACCCGGTTCGATTCCAAAGGGGAAATCCTTTCGCAGAATGCGGTCATCTACGGCCATAACTGGACCAACTGCTGGCGTCCGGTCAATATCGGCAACCCGAATGATGTGATGTTTGCGCAGCTTGCAGCGTATGACAATGCGGCCTTTGCCGCGGCGAACCCGTATATCCGGGTTACAACCCAGGGCGGCGACCACCTGTATCAGGTGTTCAGCGTCTTTTATACCACGCTCGACTTTGTCTATAATTATGCCGACGGTTCGACCATCCCAGGGATTATCAGCACCGCGAAAGCCAAGAGCATCCATAACTTCAATGTTTCGGTCGGCTCGAACGACCAGTTTATCACCCTGTCCACCTGCACCCGCGTGCTTGGGCAGCAGTTGGGTGAAAACCAGCGGTTCGTGGTGATGGCGAAGAAAATCTCTTAGGACCTGTCTCGTATCTAAAACTTTACGCAATTTTTCTCGAAAAATTGCGGGATCAAGACAGCCGGACGTTTGGCCCCGGACCAAACGTCTGGGCGCAAAGCGCCCTCCTCGGGGGCTTCTCGGGCCTATGGCCCGAAGCGCGGCATCCGCCGCGACGCCCCTGCGGGCTGTCTTACGGGCTAGGGGTCGGTGACCCCTCCCCGTAGACCCCACCCCGGCAAGACTGAGGCGGTTCGATCCGTTTCTCCACCCAGCCCGGGCAGCGAGGGCGCTGTTTTGGTCTGGAACCCAAAACAACATGCGCCCAGGGCCCCCTCCAAAAGGTCCTAAATTGGCGCTTCACCGGATACAAAATTCCACAGGAGAATAAATCGATGTTGAAAGATCTGATTTTTGGCATCCTCCGGCCCTTCCTTACCGCCTACGCGTTGATGCGGTACGGAAGCATCTGGGGATTAAAGGCGCATCTGATGCGCCATCCGAACAAACTGCTTCGGTTGACCTATGGGCACTTCTTTATGCAGAGGGGGAGCTTCGTCGGGCTGACAAGCGAAATCGCAGGGACGCCTTGTTTCCCACACGGCATTCAGGGGATTTTTATTTCAAATACGGCAAAGCTCGGCAAAGATGTGGTGATTTTTCAACAGGTGACCATCGGGTCAAACAACCTGCCCGATACCAAAAAGCCGGGCAGCCCAACGATCGGAAACAACGTCTATATCGGGGTTGGGGCCAAGATCATCGGCGGGATTACGATTGGGGACAACTGCCGGATCGGGGCGAATGCGGTGGTCTATGAGGATATGCCGCCGAACTCGGTCGCGGTCTGCGCGGCGACCCGGATGATCTCCAAGGATGGGGAGCCGCTCGACAATACCTACCGCACAACCCTCGACGGCGTGGACTATTTTTTCCGGGACGGCAGGTTACATAAAGCCGAAAGTGCAGAATACTGAAAAAGAAAAAGGCCGCGTTACCCGATCGGGTGGCGCGGCCTTTGGAATCGGAACACGGGGAAATGCAAGGGCGTTATGCCTTGACCAGCTCTGTACGCGCGGCGGCATCCCGGTCAAGGAACAGGGCGGCATGCGGGTGCTGCCTCAGGATACTGGCCGGACAGGTCTCTGCAACCGGGCCATAGAGGGTATTGTGCACCGCCTGCGCCTTGGTAGGGCCGGGGACAGTGACCACCAGCGTGGCGTCTGTCCGGGTAAGCTGCGGGATTGTCAGGGTTACTGCCTGCCTGGGCACCTCCTCCAAACGTGCAAAGCAGCCATCATGGACCTGCTGAGCCCTGCACGCTTCGTCCAAGGCCGAAACCTTGACCATGGCAGGGTCCCGGAAATCCGCAACCCCTGGGTCATTAAACGCCAGATGCCCATTTTCCCCGATCCCGAGGAATACCACATCAGGCGGATACTGCTCGAGCAGGGCCGCATAACGCGCACATTCCGCTTCGGGATCGTCAGCCTGTCCGTTGATATAATGGACAGCTCCAAACCCGGCGTGCTGGAACAGGTGCTCTCTCAGGTAGTTGCCAAAGCCCTGTGGGGCGTCGGAGTCCAGGCCCAGATATTCGTCCATGTGGAACGCATGAACCCGGCTGAAATCAATACCGGAAGAAAGCAGGGCGGCGTACAGTTCGAGCTGTGAGGGAGCCGACCCCAATATCACGTTGACCGACTCCCGCTCCCTCAACAGCGCCCGGAGCCGGGCGGCGCCAGCCTCCGCGGCAGCCTGCCCCATCTCGCGGCGTGTGGCATAGACCGAAACTTCCAGAAGCCCTACCTTCTGCTGTGCGATTGAACCCATCTTTTTTCTCCTTTCAAACTCCGGGACAGGCCAAGCTCCATCTGCCCGCCAGGATGGTTATGCCGGCCGCCCGATGATAGACCCATCATACCACCTTCGCTCCCGAACTACAAGAAAACCGAATCCTTCCCATCCTTCTCCAGTTCCCCTGTCCGAACGTACAAAAGGAACCCGCCCCGCCACAGAACATGGCGAAGCGGGTTCCCCATATTTGAGGAGTAGAGGTTATTCGATTTTGGTTGGCGTGCTTAAAATCGCGATGCAGGCCACTGTCCCGATGACCCCCAGGTACAGGACGACTGGGGTCAGAGAATGCAGATAATACATCACAGCGCCAATCGGGATCAATGCGTTGCAAAGGAACAGGAGCACCAGCATATAAACCCGCCCGATGAATTTTCCATGTTTGGAATCCAAAAATTTCTGCATGTTCATTATTCCGGCCACACTCCTAACTTACTCATGATAAAGGTGATGAAAACGATATTGAGGATCGAGATACAGATCAGGATACCCGCATTGAAGAACCGGCTCTGGATTACCCGCTTGCCGAGGTAACGGGTATCGTTGCCGAGCAGATACCAGGAATTCCCGCTGATCCAGTTGAACAAGCTCTGCATGGCGGCAACCGTGACAACGATCATAACCGGCTTGCCGAAGAATGCGCCCAGAAAACCGATCTGCGGGGCAAGGACGACGACCGGATGATACCACGCCTTGGGGTCGCGCTTAACGTTGGTGGACTGGTAGAACGAGGTCGCACAGGTGACGCTCAATCCAATCATCGAGGAAACGACCAGCGCAATGATGCCGATATAGAACCCGACCTGAATCCAAACGCTCGGGATTACCCCTACCAGTGCATCACACAGCTCGCCCGAAGAGGTGGGGATACCGGGTTTGCCGGAGAACGCCTCGGCGAACGCGATCGAGACAAACGAGAGGATCAGGGTGACCGGCAGCAGGCCGCCGAAGAAGGCGTCAAACCGTCCGAGTGTCTCGTGCTCCTCCGAATAGCCTCTCGAGATCATCCCGTTGTTGAACAGGACCCAGTCCATGACGCCGATGGTGGCGGTCATCGAGCCGATCAGCATGATGATACCGTCCATTCCGGAGGGGAGTTTGGGGATCAGCAGTCCCTTGATCATTGCGGGGATATTGATACCGGTCACGCAGATGACCGCGCCAAACACCAGCAGCATAATCCCAATCATGACTTTCATGGCATTTTCAACAAATTTGACCGCCTTGGGATTTTCACCACTCCCATACATCAACGAGAGCGGGACCGAAATCGCAACCAGGAAGATCCAGCTTACACTCTTTGGAATCGGAAGCCCCACCACCTGGAACAGGGAGGTAAGCGCATCCGAGCCAAGCGCATACTGCCCGAAGGTATAGACGATAGATGCGATAAAGCAGGCAACCAGCCCGGTGGCAAAGCTGCCGAAGAATTTCCCGTGGTATTTGTCCTGCGCCTCGATGACATTCATCTCAGAGGTTGTGACAAACCGGGTGGCAAGCGCCAGCATGAAAATTCCAAATGCGAACGAATAGAGCGGGATCCATAGCATGTCATACCCGTAAGCCGCACCCAGTGTGACCGAGCTGGCAAACGACCCTGCCCCCAGTGTAAACGCGGCGTTCATAAAGCCGGGGCCCGAAAGTTTTACATACCCCATGAAGCGCTGGGCGGGCGGCTGTTTTTTCAGCTCCTTCAGGTAGGCTTTCTCTTTGAGCGCCTGTTCGGTATTGCGCGGGTTGATCACCTCAACCGGCTTGTTTTGCGGCTCATGACTCATAATAAACGACCTCCTCTTCCTATAGCCTTGTAACAATCATCTCACACGGAGCGTCCGGACCATCGGTGAACAGCTTGGGCCGTTCAAACCGGATTTCCCCAAAAATCGCCTGATTCAGGGCAAGGTCGATCTCCTCGCAGTAGAGCTTTCCGGCCTGTTCCAGCCCCAATGCGCGGAAAGCAGTTGAAAATGGGCAGACACGGTTGACCTCCCGCAAACAGTTTCCTTCGATCTGGCTTTCACAGTCCCATGCATGATTCGGGGGATAGTCGGAATATTCCTCTGCTGTTTCAAAGGTGACCTCCTTGCCGTCCACCAGAATGCTTGCCCTGATCGCCTCACCCCGCATCAGGCCATACCTCCGGACAGCCCCGCGTACAATCTGGGAACCTTCCTCCTCGCCGCAATGTTTGAGGACCTCGTCCGCCATCAGAGCAAACAGTTTTGCTGTCATTTCCGTGGCTTTCCCAACTGGGTCATTTTGGTTGAACATCGTTGCCCCTCCTTCTCCGTTAAGATTTGCCTTTTTAAACAGCAAAAAACATGCCAAATTTAAGATTTGGTAGAATCATACAGAATCTAAAGAAAAATCTGGATATTATTTCTAGTTCAAAGAAAAATCAATGAAAATTTGTAAAATATGATAAAATGTTTTTTTATTTTTTGCCGCTGTCGCTGCATTTGCAGGATATCCTTCACCATGATTCATAAAATACAAAAAATGGATTATCCGAGGATGGATTCATTGACGCTTGTGTTTGGCAAAACAGGATGGTTGACAGTCAATAGACATCGGGTTTGTAGGATTTCCATGCATGAAGAGAATACAGGGTATGCAAAAAGAGGCGGCTTCCGCAGAAGCCGCCTCCAAGCGCCCATATTCAGATTTTCGTGCAGGACGCATTTCCAAACGGGTCTCGATGGGTATAGTCAAACCGCAGGAGCGTTTCCCGCTGAGAATTCTGTGGTTCCAGCGGGTCGAACGGGAAAAGCTCGATCCACGCCTCTGGGCCGGGCTTGCCGGGGAAGCGCTGCCTACGCAGAGGTTCGTTCCCCAGCGCACAGTGCTCCGGCAGACGGCGCGGACGTTCGTGCAGGCAGAGATCAAACCGCATCAGCCAGGAAAAGACCTCCGGATCACACCCCTGCTCAACCGCAAATGCGAACAGCAGATCATAGCAGGCATATTTCCCGGGATGCTGCGCGGGCATCCGTTCGCCCAGCGCAAGGAACATCCGAAACGGCGAAGGGCAATCCCGCAGAAGATAGGCGAGCTGGTTTTGGAAACGCCCGCTGTTATAATAAAGCTCGGTCATCTCCTCCACCCGCTTGATCCGGCAGAGCTCCGGGAACGAAAGCTGTGGGGTTTGCAGGATTTCGTAGGGCGGCGTCTCGCTGTAAACCAGCCCATAGGTTTCCCGCTGTGCATAAAGCCTGGAACCGCGCAGCATTTTGAGGAACCCAAGCTGAAGCTGATGCGGACGCAGTGCAAACACCTCGTCGTAGCTCTGCGCAAACCGGTCGAACCCCTCAAGCGGGAGGCCGGCAATCAGGTCAAGATGCTGATGGATGTTGCCGAACCCGCCCACCGCCCGGACATTTTCCCGGAGCGCTTGGAGGTTGGACGGGCGCGCGGCGGCTTCCAGCGCGGCAGCACAGGTCGACTGTACCCCGATCTCAAACTGGAATAGGCCCGGGCGCACCGTTTGCAGCAGCCGGAGCTGGTCGGGCGTGGTCAGGTCGCCGCCCAGCTCCATCTGGAACGAGGTATATCCATTGTCGTGCGCAGCGAGGTACTGCCAGATCGCGAGCGCGCGTTCGGGTTGGAGGTTGAACGTCCGGTCGACAAATTTCACCTGCATGACCCGGGCGTCGAGCAGCTTTTGCAGATCGTCAAAGACAAGCGGCAGGGAGCGGAACCGCACTGTCCGGTCAGCGGACGAGAGGCAGTAGGAACAGCCATATGGGCAGCCGCGCGATGACTCGTAATAGAGCACCCGGTTGGAGAGTGACCCAAGGTCGCTATAGGGGAACGGGAGCGCGTCGAGGTCGGCGAACCGGTTGGCGCGGAAAATTCCGCGCGGACGCGGCTCCGCCAACACTTGTGCAATGACCGGTTCCCCCTCCCCGCAGAGGATGCCGTCCGCCCATTGGTAACGGGCAAGCCGGTCCTCCGGGTCGAAGCTGACCTCGGGGCCGCCCAGCAGGATCGGGACATCCGGGAAGAGGGCACAAAACTCCGCGCCAAGCTGTTCGACCTGGCGGATGTTCCAGATGTAGCAGGAAAAGAGCAGCCGGTCGGGCGCGCGAAAAACGATATCCGCGAGGACCTCCCGTACCGGCTGATTGATGGTGTATTCGGCAAAATCGGCAGGAATCCCTGCCGATTCAAGCGCGTGTTTGAGGTATCGCACCGCGAGATTGGTATGGCTGAATTTGGCGTTGACCGCCACCAACAGCGTTTTCATCTTCAGCCTCCTTTGCCCGCTTTCTCCAAGCTGCCGGGGATACTCTATAGAATGAAAAGTTTCGCCCGCCTTTTCAAAGGCGGCGGATTCCAAAGGCAGAGCCTTTGGCCGCGTCCCGCACTGCGAGCCGCAGCGAAGCGTTTCGAGCGCAACCGCCGTAGGCGGCTCTTAGCGCGAGATGACGCGGAACCTTTATCCTGAGAAGCGCATTTAGGGGGTGAATTTGCCCTGACCTTCCGGTCAGGGCAAAGAGGGGGCTTTTTGCAAGAGAAAAAGCCCCCTGCAAAAGAGTTTAAATAGGGGCTATTTTTTCTACCAAACAAGCCCTACGCTCTAAGAACCCGTATTCACAACCGTTTGACGCCGTCTGAACGGGCCTTTTTCCGACCTGCTGCGTTGAAAAACCTTGCAATACACAAAGTATTGTCTGCGTTTTTTCGCCTTGCAGG
>JAETRV010000001.1 GCA_021770005.1 Anaerotruncus sp.
GAAATCACCGTCTTTTTCTACAAAAAGCGGCATCTGCCGCGTCAAAAATGCTCGGAATACATCAAGTATTCCTGTGCTTTTTTCCTTGCAGCTGCTCATTTTTTGCGAAAAATCCGGCCATTTCTCTATTTTCAAACAAGCCCTAAACGAAAAAGATGCGGATATGGTTGCTGGAATCTAAGTGTATTTCCTTAATCACGCTTCTCCACATCAGGCGGCGTTCTTCCCGGTCCAGCGTTTGGTAGATCACAAGGAAGCCGCTGGACAAAAAATGCTTCAATGCGGCAATGTCGACGGGAGGCGGGGTCGCTTCGACAAGCGTATCCAGCTGTTGCCTCAGGTCCGCATAGTCCTTTTTGTACTCTTCCAGAGAAATCAGATCGTTGATGTACAACTCTTTGAGGCGTTCGAGCTTTCTCCTGATCTTTCCCTTGTCGGGAGCGGGCTTCCTGCTTCTCTGTTTGGAGCTGATCTCATAGTCAACGATAACCGAGCGGATTTCTTGTTCGACATTGTCGAGCAGATATTTTTCAATTTTGGATTCGTTGACAACGCCTTTGTGGTTGCAAAGGTGTTCTTTGTAGTAATGATTACAGCGATAGTAGTAATAAAACTTACCGGAATGCTGTGCACGGCTTATCATTTTATGACCGCATTCCGAGCAGACCAGCAACCCACTGAAGATGTAGATACGGCTGCTCGGAGCCTTGCGGATGTTTGACTTTATGATCTCCTGGATTTTGGAGAAGCGCTCCGGTTCAATGATCGGTTCGCAATAGTCTATTATGCCGCGGTACTCTCCTTTGTATAGCGGGTTGCAGAGCATTTTGCTCATTGTGCATTCGCTGATGTGCAGGCCGAATTCGTCTCGTGCATAACGGATGGTCGCGTGCTTGCTTCGATGCAGCTCGTAATAAAGGAATAGCGCGCGAGCGATGGGAGCTTTTTCATCATGTACCACACGCTTATTTTCGACCTTGAACCCGATGGGGAAATTCCCGTTGATCGCTTCCCTACGCCGCACCTTGCTTTCAAAAACAACTTTGATCCGTTCGCTGGTCCGGGAAACCTCATCCTCTGCAACAGAGAGCATGATGTTGATATGGAGACGGCCAGAAGAGGTGGTGGTATCATAATTTTCCAAGATGGTCTTCCAGTTGACATGATGGGTTTCGATCACCTCCTGAATTTTATAATAGTCCCGGACCGAACGGAACCAACGATCCAGTTTGGTGAAAAGGATGATATCAATTTTATCTAGGCGGACATCATTGAGCATCCTTTGCAGGGCAGGACGATTCAACTTGGAAGCTGTGTAACCGTCATCCACATAACATCCAACGATCTCCATAGAGTTGCTTTTGGCATAAGCCGTAAGCAATTCTCTCTGTGTTGATAGGGAGTCGCCATGCAGGGCCTGTTCATCTGTAGAAACTCGGATATACAGTGCGGCCCGCTGCAGTTTGGTATCCTCGGTACGGTTTGAAACTTGCGTCATGCGAATGGCCTCCGTCCTACTCGATTTATTGCCGGAAGCGATCCACCCGGATCACATTTCAAGATAAAGAGGGCCGCCCTGGTTCTGATAGAAACAAGCGGGATACGTTAATTTCATAGAAGAAACCTCCTTCGCCCAAATGATTTTCCTACTTCCCAGAATCTCATGTTGTAACCTTTTTACAATTATTTGATACGCATTGCCAAAGAAAAATTTAAGCATGGGGGAACTCACCGGGCGTGTGGACGTCATCAACGAGGGCATCGTGCGCATCCAGACCGCTGGCAAATCCTATAAGGAGATAGTAGATGGGCTGATAGGATGCCTATAAAAAATAAGCCACGTTACGTTAGGTTGATAAGCTGTTATACGGAATATAGGACAGGAAATCTCCAATAAGGTTAATTGGAGGTGATCCTATGAACAGCTCGGGCAACGTTGGTAGTCTCAACGTCCAGCTCCTTTTTGAAACGCTTGCAAAAATAATAAGTGAAAGAGAGGGCGTTGAAATAGCAGTAAAATCAATTACATATCCGGACGTTTCAAAACAGGTAGAGACGCAGGCAGACCCGTAAAGAGTCTCGCATTTATAGCGTATCTATATTAAAAGCACGAAATTAGATGTAGATTTTCACAATTTAGAGCTCCATAATTCATGCATCTCAACAGTAGATTGGTCTCTCCCATCATCTTACGGGAGGGACAGACCCGAAAATGACAACGGCCTGCCCCGATGTGGAGCAGACCGCTCTGTCCACCCCCGCCCAGCTTTTTTGCCGGCTCATAATCCGCTGCCCCATGTGCTTATTTTTCCGATACTGGCGATAATCCAAGAATGGTTCATAAACGCTCTTTCTGATTCATTTTGGCTTCAAAAGCCTTGCTCTGCATCATTGCGATTTAAGGCTTTTTACTCTATAATGAGCAAGCGGACAAAAATAGTTGCATTTTTTCATGGTATTTCATACTGGCTCCATATGGCATAGCAGATCGGGTGCGGGAAATTACAGTATCCAGCGCCACCGTGGAACTGGCGGCACAAGCACTGAAGCCGGTCAACATCCTGGCAGTCGGCTATGCCGGGGAGAACTTCACCGACCCGGAGCGGCATAGTCAGACGTGAATCCCAGTGAGCAAATTGGTTTCCTACGAGAGCATTTAAGCCGATTGCCCCAGGAGTACCATTCTCCTGGGGCAACTTTTGAGAAGTATGCTTCAAAAGACCGCAAGAATCATGAAAAGCTGCTTGAACTGTTTTGGTAGAATAGGCGGGAAAGGAGGGACACCATGGACGGCCATAAGGTTGAGAATATAGCGGCGGTGATTTCCTACATTGAAGCGCATCTCAATGAAAAATTGGATTTAGACACCGTTGCAAATGCGGTTTGCTATTCCAAATACCATCTGCACCGAATGTTCACAGACACGGTTGGTATCACGCTCCACGACTATATCCAGAGGCGGCAGCTCACCGAGGCAGCAAAACTGCTGGTCTTTTCGGAAAAGCCGATTATTGAGATTGCGCTGATTGCTGGCTATGAAAGCCAACAGGCTTTTACGTCTATTTTCAAATCCATGTATAAGCAAACGCCGCTGGAGTATCGGCAAAATGAGGTCTTTTACCCTCTGCAATTGGAGATTACATTAAACAAAAATCAAACTGCTCCTGATACGATCATGCAGGAGATTTCTTATGCTGCGCTGGCGGATATTCCCGACTGGATGAATTTTATCACCCTTGTCATTGACGGTTTTCCCTGTCTTGATGAAAGCTCCCATCTGAAACAGATCAAGCAGTATATTCAGCGGCGGGAAGCTCTGATTATGCGGGATGGCCCTACTATCATTGGGGCCGCCGCGTTTTCCTACCAGACCGGGAGCATAGACTTCCTGGCAGTGCATCCGCAATACCGACATTATGGAGTGGCAAAGGCTTTTCTTGATTTTATGATGTGCAATCTATTTGTGGGCCGTGAAATCAGCATCACAACGTTCCGCGATGGGGACAAGGCCGATACAGGCCAGCGAGAGGAATACAAGCGGCTGGGCTTTGCCGAGTCTGAACTTCTCACTGAATTTGGCTATCCCACCCAGCGGCTCATTCTACTACCAAAACAGGAGAAAGGCGACAATGGATGATCACATTTTAGACCAAGAATGGAGCGCAGGATCACTCCTGCGCTTCGCATTTCCCACCATCGTTATGATGGTTTTTATGGGGCTCTATACCATCGTGGACACCATCTTTGTGGCGCAGTTTGTGAATACAGACGCGCTTTCCTCTATCAATATTGTTTGCCCCATAATCAATTTCACGGTGGGGCTGGGGACAATGATTGCAACAGGCGGAAACGCGATGATTTCCCGAAAGATGGGAGCGGGAGCACATCAGGAGGCAAAGGAGGATTTTACCCTGCTTATCATCACAGGGGCGGTAGTTGGATTCCTCATCCTTTTGGGCGGGACGATCTGGATTGACAAAATTGTCTATGCGCTTGGGGCCAGCGATCTGCTCTTTCCCTACTGCAAGGACTATCTCATGGTGCTGTTTCTGTTCATTCCGGCCAATATCCTGCAAACGCTGTTTTCAAACCTATTTGTGACGGCTGGAAAACCGGGCCTCGGTTTTGGGCTGTCTGTCCTGGCGGGTGTGGCGAATCTCATTTTGGATTATATTTTCATTGTCCCCTGCGGCCTGGGCATCCGGGGCGCTGCTTTGGGGACAGGCTTCGGCTATCTAATCCCCACGGTTGCCGGGCTGATCTATTTTGCGCGGAGCAAAGGAACACTGTTTTTCACAAGGCCAAAATTGAAATGGGCCGTGATAGGAGAAAGTTGTTTTAACGGCTCCTCCGAAATGGTGGGCCAACTGGCAACAGCCGTCACAACATACCTGTTCAATCGCACCATGATGAGCCTGCTGGGGGAAGATGGTGTTGCGGCGATTACTATTATCATTTATGCTCAATTCCTGTTGAACACGCTGTATATTGGTTACTCTATGGGAATAGCGCCCATTATCGGGTTTCACTACGGAAACAGAAATGATGTCCAACAGAAACGGGTTTTCTCCATCAGTATGTGGTTTATCGCGGCGGCATCGGTGCTGACATTTGCGGTTTCCATGCTTGGCGGCCCTTACATTGTGCGGCTGTTTGCGGATGATACATCGGAAGTTTATCAAATTGCGGCGAATGGCTTTACGATTTTTTCATACAGCTTTCTATTCTGCGGCTTGAACAATTTTACCTCCGCGATGTTCACAGCATTGTCAAATGGAAAAGTATCGGCTGTTCTTTCCTTTTTGCGGACATTCGGTCTGCTGGCCGGGGGCATCCTGTTACTGCCCCGTGTTTGGGGAATGACGGGGGTATGGCTGGCTGTTCCACTTGCAGAAGGAATAATGTTTGTTGTATCTGTGATGTGCTTAGGTAGTGTTCACATAAGGGCCTCAACAGTGAGGGCAAAATAGACAAAGGCCAAAAAGACAACATCAAGTTTGTCATAGCGAGTAAAATACGACGAAATCTTTTAAAACGACGAAAAAGCTGTTCAACCTGGTTGCGCTGTTTGTATAGCTGCTTATCATAGTCCCAAGGATTTTTACGATTGCTTTTCGGAGAAACGATAGGTATATAAATAACCAAACTCTGCCGCCAAAGCCCGCGTCTCGTCCCCTTTCAGACGCGGCAAAACAGCGTACACGGATCATAAAAGAGGAATGTGGGTAATCGGCGGCGCCGCTTATAAATGGTGATAACGAAGCTCTTGAAAAACAGTGGGAAATAGGATATACTACGCATTGGAACAGGGCTGGGTTTGATGTGCAAATTTGGGCCCTGAAACCATTTCTATGGAGGGAAGTTTTTATGCTATTCATGGGAAACAAAAAACTTGCCATGAGAATTGGAATTCTTACAACTGTTATCACTCTGGTTGGTATGCTGCTGCTGTGGCTGGTGGTATCCAGCAACACTGCTTCCGTGGTCAAAAGCGACATTACCAATCAGATGACCGACGCTGTGGAATCCAGAGCCGCTATCATCAGTGAGTATGTACTCTCCGCAGAGGAATATATGAGCGCCTTCGCTCTGAGTAGCGAGGTCCGTGACCTGCTTCATAACCTAGATGACCCTGCGCTTCTGGCTCAAGCCCAGAAGTATACTGAGGATTTTGCCGCCGTCAAAGGGGTATTTGAGGGGCTATACATCGCTACCCCGGACACCCATGTATTGACTCACACCTCCCAGGGAGCCATTGGCATGACCACCCGGTCGGGGGATTCCTTGAAAACTTTTCAGGACACCATTTTGGCCCAGAAGAAGCTGACCAATCTGGGGATTATGAAATCTCCTGGTACCGGCAGCATGATTTTGTCTATGTACTACCCCATCTTCGAGGGCCAGAGGTGTATTGGCTATGTGGGAGCCGGCGTCTATGCCAGCCACTTGATGGACTCGCTTCTGAATCTGGATATTAAGGGTCTGCCTAGCAGTGAGTACGCATTTCTGAATGTGGACACGGGCGTCTACCTCTATCATGAGGACGAAGCGCTTTTGAACACTGAGACCACCGACACCGGATACCTGGAGATCATCAAGCGCATTCAGGCGGACGGCGATACCCAGGCCAATACATATTCCTACTGGGATGAAAATGGGGTCAAACAGCTTGTAGTGTACAAATATCTGAAAGATCGCGGTTGGGTCTTTATGGTCCGGGACAATGCCACCGAGGTCTATGGCGCCGTGACCAATGTGCGCATCCTGGTGGGTGTGCTGTGCGCCATCACAGCCGGTGCTGTCATTCTGCTCACCCTGCTGCTTCTGCGGCGGGAGGGCCGGGAATTGATGGTGGTGGAGCGAGCCATCGGCCGTTTGGGGGACCTGAACCTCTCCGCTGACCAGGAGCTGGAGCCATTTTATAGCCGGTCAGATGAGATTGGCATGATTGCCCAGACCACCCATCGGGTCTGCCTCTGTCTGCGGAAGACGATCGACGATGTGGGCCGGATCCTGGGCGAGATCGCCGACGGCAACCTGGCTGTTGATGTTACCCAGAATGAGTCCTATTATATCGGAGATTTTAAGGTGCTGTCTGCCAGCCTGCAATCCATCCATGCAAATCTGGTGAATGTAATTCGGGATATCTCCCGGGTGGCCGGAGAGGTGGGCGCCAGCGCGGTCCAGGTTTCCACGGACGCCCAGGCACTGGCACAGGGTACAGCGGAGCAGGCCGCCTCGGTGGATGGGCTGGTGGCCAATGTGGCGGCCATCACCGCTCAAATTCAAACCAGTACTGTGCGCTGTGGCAGCGCCAGCGAGCTGGTGGGTCAGGCTACCGGTTATGCGGCCGAGGCAGACACGAAGATGGAGCAGTTAACCGTAGCCACCAGGAACATCGACCAGTCGTCCAATCAAATCAGCACGATTATAAAAACGATCGAAGATATCGCGTTCCAGACCAATATTCTGGCTTTGAATGCTGCCGTAGAGGCTGCCCGGGCTGGGAATGCGGGGAAGGGCTTTTCTGTGGTTGCAGACGAGGTGCGCAATCTGGCCGCCAAATCGGCGCAGGCCGCCCAGAACACCAACGAGCTTATCAAAAGGTCTATCCAGAGCGCCAAAACCGGAACGGAGTCTACTGACCTGGCCGTCTCTGCCATGCAGGACATCAACAACTGTATCCAGTCCATTCAAACATTGATGGATGAGATCGCCGCAGCTAGCGTTCAGCAGTCAGAGATGATCTCAATGGTGGAAACTGGAATTAAAGAGATCTCGGCGGTGGTCCAGGACAATTCAAGCGCCGCAGAAAAAAGCGCGGCGGTGTCCAAGGAGCTGTCTCAGCAGGCGCGCACCCTGAACAGCCTTATTAGCCGCTTCCATATCCAATAAACAATCGTTTGGGTCAGAGATTCGGAAGAGTATCTATGCGCATTCCCTCTGACTCATAACTAGACCTAGGTAGTGGCCTACACAAGCATTGAATAAGTGTGATAAGAAAGGGTGTGCCAGTCCGGGAAGGGTTGATAAAAAGTGGGAATTTATCTGCTATGCCATTCCCAAAGAGGTATACAGACTACTCATCGTAGACGACGAGCCGGATATCGTCGTCATGCTGGCCCACTTTTTCACTGGGAAGGGCTATGAGGTGCTGGCCGCCCCGAAGCGGCCGGGAGGCGCTCCGGCGGATTGGGCGATCCCTGGACCTGCTCCTGTTGGATGTGAATATGCCAGAATGGACGGATTCGCGGTCTGCCAGGCCATCCGGGGCGCCCCATCCTCTTCCTCACCGCCCGCATCGAGGAGGCCGATAAGGTGCGGGGATGCTCTGCTGACGGGGACAGCTATCTCCTCAAGCCCTTTTCCCCGGATGCGCTTCTATGCGATAGTTAGCATATTCTAACTTAAAAAGCAAGTTTTTCTTCAAATCGTCTTGACAAGATCGGTTAGCGGTAGTAAACTAAGGAGGGTCTAATGGTTAGACATTGCTAACTTTGATACAGGAGGAGGCGAAAAAATGGTGCCGTTGACAATGGCAAAGGCAGGGGAGACTGTCATGATCCGCAAAATTTCCGGCAAGGACGAGGTGCGTCAGCATCTGGCAGAGCTGGGCTTTGTGGTGAACAGCGATGTAACAGTAGTAAGTGGGATCGCGGGAAACCTGATCGTACAGGTGAAGGATAGCCGGCTCGCACTGGATAAGACCATGGCAAACCGTATTATGGTTTAAGACTACATAAGGAAGGAGTGCAGCATGAAAACATTAAAGGATATAAAGGTGGGGGAAACAGCTACTGTAGCGCGGCTCCATGGGGATGGCCCGGTGAAGCGCCGCATTATGGACATGGGGATCACCAAGGGCGTGGAGATTTTTGTGCGCAAGGTAGCCCCCCTGGGAGACCCTATGGAGCTGAACATCCGGGGCTACGAGTTGTCCGTCCGTAAGAGCGATGCGGAGATGATCGAGGTTCAATAAAGCAGCGCGGCGGAAGGCCGCTATTATTTGCACCATGAGTTAGCTATAACTAACATTTGAAGGGAGAGAATCTCAATGGATATAAAAATTGCCTTAGCGGGAAATCCCAACTGCGGCAAAACGACCCTATTCAATGCCCTGACTGGATCCAGCCAATATGTGGGAAACTGGCCGGGAGTCACGGTAGAGAAAAAGGAGGGGCGCTTAAAAGGCCGTAAGGATGTGGTCATTCAGGACCTGCCCGGTATCTACTCCCTATCTCCCTACACCTTGGAGGAGGTGGTGGCCCGGAACTATCTGGTAAAAGAAAAGCCGGATGCGATCCTCAATATCGTGGATGGAACGAATATCGAGCGAAACCTGTATCTTACCACCCAGTTGATAGAACTGGGACTGCCTGTGGTGGTAGCAGTGAATATGATCGACCTGGTTCGGAAAAACGGAGACACCATCGACCTTACCAAGCTGGGCGATGCCTTGGGCTGCGAAGTGGTAGAGATGAGCGCCCTTAGGGGAGAGGGTGGCATGGCTGCTGCTGAAAAGGCGGTGGACCTGGCCCAGCGCCACAGAACCGGCGAACTGCCGCATGTGTTTACCGGCAGTGTAGAACATGCCCTGGCCTATATCGAGGAATCCGTCCGAGGCAAGGTGGAGGAGAGCTATCTGCGCTGGTATGCCATCAAGATTTTTGAGCGGGACGAAAAGGTTCTGGAAGAGCGAAACCTTCCTTCGGATCTGAACGCCCACCTGGAACAGCACATCGCCGATTGCGAGAACGAGCTGGACGATGACGCTGAGAGCATCATCGCCAACCAGAGATATTCCTATGTCAATGGGGTGGTGTCCAGAGCGGTAAAAAAGAAGGAAGCCAAGCATAGCCTCTCAACCTCCGATAAAATTGATCAGGTAGTTACCAACCGGGTATTGGCCCTACCGCTCTTTATAGCGGTGATGTTTTTGGTGTACGCCCTCGCTATGGGCAGCTGGGGGATCTCTGTTGGCACCGCTGCCACTGATTGGGCCAACGATGGGCTGTTTGGGGACGGCTGGTTCCTGCCCTTTTCCGGCTCCGATGTAGAAGGCTACCAAGAGGCCGTTGGTGCATTTGAGGAAGCCTCCGCTAGGATTGAGGCATACGAAGCGGGAGACGCCGAAGCATACCTCTATGATGCTGATGCTGGTGAGGTTAGCGCCCTAGAGGTCACGCAGGAGAGCTATACCGCAGCTCTCACCCTGGAGGAACCTGATCCCACTAGCTATGGGATTTGGGTTCCCGGCCTACCTGTGCTGGTTGAAAGCCTCCTGAATGCCATGGGAGTCAGCGGGATATTGGCTTCCCTGATCCTGGACGGCATTGTGGGCGGCGTGGGCGCTGTCTTGGGATTTGTACCTCAAATGCTGGTGCTGTTTCTGCTGCTGGCCGTTCTGGAAGATGTGGGCTATATGGCTCGGATTGCTTTCATCATGGACCGCATTTTCCGCCGCTTCGGCCTTTCCGGCAAAAGTTTCATCCCCATGCTGGTAGCTACCGGCTGCGGCGTACCCGGTATCATGGCAAGCCGCACCATTGAGCAGGACCGAGATCGGAAAATGACCATCATGACCACCGGTTTCATCCCCTGTGGGGCGAAAATGCCTATCATCGCGCTGTTTGCCGGGGCACTGTTCGGGGGTTCCGCTCTGGTCGCTACCTCTGCTTACTTCATCGGTGTATCCGCTGTGGTGATCTCCGGTATCATGCTGAAGAAATGCAAGGCGTTTGCCGGGGAGCCCGCCCCCTTCGTCATGGAGCTGCCCGCCTATCACGCCCCCTCCGCCAACAATGTCCTTCGCTCCACGTGGGAACGGGGCTGGTCCTTCATCAAGCGGGCGGGGACGATCATCCTTCTATCCACCATCATCCTCTGGTTCCTCAGTAACTTCGGCTTTGCAGATGGTGGCTTCGGCTGGGTGGAGGACAGGGATGCTTCTCTGCTGGCTGTGATGGGCAGCGTAATCGCGGTGCTCTTTGCCCCTCTGGGCTTTGGCACTTGGCAGGCTGCTGTCGCCACCATCACCGGGCTGATTGCAAAGGAGGAAGTGGTCAGCACCATGCAGGTATTCTACCCCGGCGATCTGGCCGCCAACATCGCCATGGCCTTCACCGCGGCGTCCGCCTACTCCTTTATGGTATTCAATCTGCTGTGCGCCCCCTGCTTCGCTGCCATGGGCGCCATCAAGCGGGAGATGAACAACGCCAAGTGGACCTGGGCCGCGGTGGGGTACATGTGTGGCTTTGCCTATGTGGCCTCCCTCATTGTTTACCAGCTAGGCGGCCTCATGATCGGAGAAGTGGCCTTTAATTTGTGGACAGCGGTTGCACTGGCAGCGCTGGCTGCTATCATTTACTTGTTGGTACGCAAGGGATATCAGGGCGAGGAACGATCCCGCCGGTTAAGCTCTGTCGCCGCCGCCACAAGGTGACCGGTTTGGAAAGGAGAATTTGACCATGCCCACGCTATTGGGAAACATGATTGTGATCACTGTGCTGGTCATAGTGGTAGCACTGGCGGTCCGGTCTTTGCGGAAGTCTCGCAAGGCCGGCGGACGCTGCACCGGCGACTGTACCACTTGCGGTGGCTGCCACACCAAATAATCAATTAAAATGCGGGCCGGAGGCATGGCAGCGGTGAGCTGTCCATGCCTCTCCTTGCTTGAGAGGGGAAGAACCTGTATGCACAATCGGGAGATATGCTGGATGGGCAGAAAATTTTACCGCCCTGCATGGTTTTTCAACGCAGCAGGACGGTAAATGGCTTGTTCAGACAGTATCAAGCGGTGGTGGAGGCGGGTTCTAACGGGACGAAAAAGGGAATCCAGACATGGAGAATCTTAGCTCTAAGCACCTCCGGTTTTGGGATTTTGCTTGTTGGACTCCATCGCCGTATCAAAGGAGCCCAAGCCATAGCTCGCCAGGTAGGAGAGGGGATAGTAAATCCGTACAGCCCCGCCAAGCGCCTTGCTGGAATGGAGCACGATGTCTTTGCCACCGTTCCAGCGGAGGATGAGGGTAATGTTATCGCTCTTTTTCAGGGCGTTCATCACGGTCCAGGGCATTTTGTCGTAGCCTCTGGCGTTTACCTTTACGGTGTCGCCCGGCTTTGCCTGCTCGATCTTTTGACGGACCATACGCCAGAAATCATACGCATCGTCCCGGTCGTCGGAGCTGCTGCCCGAGCCGCCTCTAGAGAAGCTGCCAGAGCTGCTTGCAGAACTGCTTCCAGAGCCGTTACTCGAGCTGCTTGAGCTACTTGAGCTACTTTCTGGGCTGCTGCTTGATGATGAGCTGCTGCTCGAGCTGTCGTCATCGTTGCCAGGCTTGTTTTCGTTTTTCCTATATCCTACTGCCACAGGGGACAGGCTGGTAAAGCGGCACTGCAAACCGTCCGGAACAGCGGTGTAGGCCAGAGTTTCCACCGTTCCGGCCCCTATCCCGTGGGAGATCATATGTTGGACGGTGAAGGTGTAGTCGGTCCCATTTGTACCGCTGGGGTAGGGGAGGATAGCAGTCACACCCGCCTCTGGGAAATGCTCCGGGTCCACATCCTTCCATACGCCGTCCTCCAGGTATTGCAGGCGGACATCATACATCACGATCTGATCCCCCACACCGGTGAGCGCCGCCGTCACCTTCTGCTTTAGGGCGGCTTTTAGCTCTTCCACAGTGGCGAATCTATCCGCCAGCTCCGCCGGGACGGTGGTGAGTTCGTAGCGCTTCACCTCTTGTGGCTTTTCCACCGGCAGGAAAACGGCAGTGAGTTCCCGGTTGCCGGTGATGGGAAAGGTATAGGCTGGGTCGGAGGAGAGGAAGGCTCCATTTTCCTCCCAGTGGTCGAAGCGGAAATCCGGGGCGGCGGTGGCGACCGCTGTCACCTGTATCCCTGCCGGATACCGGCCGCCGCCGGTAACGGTTCCCCCCTCCGCCGGGGAAGGGACGGCAGCCACATACCAGCCGGGAATGGGGTCAAAGGACGCCACGTCCCGGAGCAACAAACTGCCATCCGCTTCAGGGGTGGGGAACGCCACCGCCTTGCCGTTCCAGGTGATACCTTCGATCCTTTCCGGGTCCAAGCTGTAGCCCGGCCGGGGGATCAAACGGATGCTGGCGGTGTAGGTCCGGTCCAGCCGGAAGACAGGGTCCGCCGGGGACCAGACCAGCTGGGCGGTGTAGAAAGCATTCGAATCCGTTGGGAAGGTGGTGGCAGGGGCGGCATCCAGCACCGGGGCGGGGATGGACCCCACCAGGGTGATAGGGGCCTTGCCCACATCGAAGGACATGTTTCCGTTCCCCCCATTCAGGGAGATGCCGTAAAAGTTCTGTTTATATTGGCCATTGCCCCAAAAGGCGGCCTGTAGGCCGTCGTCCTTATTCTGCCACAGGTAGTCGTCCACCGGCAGGGTAAAGGTGACGCCGCCGTCCTGATCGGTGACGGCGCTGGCGATGGTTTGGAGGTCTCCCGGGCCGCATCGGACCTCTACCGTGGCCCCGGGGATGGGCTGGCTGCCCAAATCAAAGGGGCCTACCAGCTTCATGGTGACGGTCATGGTGTCGCCGTAGCGGTAGCTCTCCTGGTTGAAGTGGGCGTCCGACAGGTAGGCTTGCTTGCGGGTGTCCCCTTTGACCAGCTGGATGCCGGTGCCGTCAGCGGTCTTTTGGACCAGGTAGCCGTCGCTGTGGAAGACAAAGCAGTCTGAGGAGTCCAGGTTCTGGACTCCGCTGCCCTGGAACCAGGGCACGCCGGTCCAAAGGCTCTCCGGCATTCCGCCCTCTGTTTTCAGCTTAATGGGAGCCTGAGGGGTGGCGGAGATTTTCTCGACCTGGATAGCGGGGGGCATTTTATTCTGGAGACCGGTGAAGATGATGGAGCCGCTGCCCGCCAGCTCGCCCACGGTCACCGATTCGTTGCCGGTACCAAAGGACACCTCCCCGGAGCTGGCGATTTCCAACCGGTCCATGGCCAGCTGGTTGGGCAGGGAACTGCCGGCAAGCCCCCCGGTCAGAAAAATCTTGCAGTTTTCAGCCGTTACCTCATCCACCTCATACAGGTTGACCGTTTCGCCCCCCGCCGGGTTGCGGCCGTGGATTTGGGCGGTGACTCTGCCGGTGACGCCTTCGCCGGACAGCTGGACCCACCGCTGTCCCGTCATGGAAAGGTCGAAGCAGGCGCTGCCGACAGTGGCATTTTCCTCGTTCCCGCCGCCGAACAGCCGGACATCATTCCCTTGCAGGTTGCAGCTTTCCCCTACGATGATGGTAGCCATCCCCTGGATGGAGTCATAGTCGCTCCCGCCGCCGTAGACGAGGCCCGGGTTGCCGCCGCGTATCTCGATGCGGCTGTTATCCGCCGAGCCGCTGAACCCGCCGCCAAAGACAAAGTTTGAGGTCCCGCCCTCCATGACGATAGAGACGTCGCCGTGAAGGGCGGAGTAGGAGCCGTTGCCGTAGACCTCTTGCAAACGCCCGCCCTTGATGGTGATAGAGGTGTTTCCTTCCTGGGTGCCATAATTGCTGCTGCCATAGAGCCAGGTTATCGTTCCGTCAGAAACGGTGATAATGCTGTCCCCGTTTTGGGTTCCTCCTTGTTCGGCTCCATAAACATAGTTGATTGTCCCACCCTCGATGGTGACATGGGTGCTGCCGATGGTGGTGCTTTGCGCCCCGCCGCCGCAAAGGTAGTCCACTGTTCCGCTTTTCACCGTTACAGTGGGGCTGCCACAGAGTTCCCCTTGATAATTACCGCCATAAATGGCGCCCACTGTCCCGCTTTCCATCACGACAGAAGGGTCGCTGTAGTGGATGCCATCGTTGAACCATCCGCCGTAGACCGCCCAGGTACCCATGTCAGATCCGTCGGACAACAGGGTTCCATCCTCGCTATAAACACTGGTGATGCTGCCGTTCTGCCTGATGATGATAGGGATACCGTTGGCAAAAAGGAAACCATCCAGCAGGGTGACGCTGTCCCCCGTCTCTCCCGCCCGAGGGGCTTTCCTTGGGGCGCTGGGTTCTTCCTCCGGCGGCGTCCCGCTGTCCACGACCTGGGGGGCCTCAGTGGTTGGCGCTTCTTCCGCCAACGCCTGAATCGGGAAAAGGCTCAGGCATAAGATCAACGCGACCATCAGGCTTACAATTTTTCGGTTCATCGTGCATTCTCCTTCTGTCTGTGAAAATCTACAGGATTCCCAGGCTGCGTGCTGCTAAAAGCGCGTCCGCCTTGCGGGAAACATTCAGTTTCCGGTAATTTTCCTGGATATGATAGGAAACGGAAAAGGATTTCATCCCCAGCCGCTGGGCAATTTGATTCAGGGATAGGCCGTCCGCCTGTAAACGCAGGATGGTGAGGGCGGTTTCACTGAAATCCGCCGCCGTAGCTGTGCGCTTTTTGAGGTAGAGGGGATAGCGCCGGGCCATCTCCTCCGCCTCCTCCAACAGCCGCTTCAGCCAGTTCCGGTCCATCTCCCCGCTTTCCAGCAGTGTTTTTTTCTCCCGCTGGAGCAGCGGCCAAACCGCTGCCCCCTCCTCGCTGATGAGCCGCAGAAAGCGGTAGCTTTCCGCTTCCTTAAGAACGGCGGACAGTTCTTCCTGCCAAGAGCCGCCCACCCGCTCCTTGGCAATGGCGGACAGCAGCCCAACCTCCATACGGATATAGGGGCGGTTTGTCTGCTCGGCATAGTAGCGCAGCTTTTCCAGCAGAGCCTGGGCAGTCAAATACTCCCCTTTCGCCAGGTAACAGCGCACCTTTGTCAAATACCGGTACCGCTCCATCACAAAGAATTCCTTATTTTCGTCCGGAGCGGCCTCCATCCATTGTTCCACTTGGTTCCGATCGCCTTCATATAGCGCCAGGCGGCATCGGAGCGCCTGGATATTGGGCAGGAGCTGAAGGGCTTGGTTCTCTTTGACCGACTTCTCGAAAGAGGCCAATAGTTCTTTCGCTGCTTGAAAGTCTCCCTGGACCAGTGACAGCCGTACCCGGACGCCGATCGCGGCGAAGGCAATTTCCGGCATCCCTCCCCGCTCGGTTTCCATCTGTGCCCGGGTTAGCAGGGTCATCACCTGGTAGGCGTCCGCTCCCTTTTCGTAATAGCTTTCGCCCAGCGCCGCCTTGACCAGCCCTTTTCCGTAGCGCCCCAAAATGCGCTCCACCAGCGGCCCAAAGGTTTTGGCGATTCGGGTGTCGTCGGGGCTCCAATGGCAGAAGTCCTTGCCGCCGTTCATGGTGCTGGGCAGGTTGCTGGTGACAGAAAACTCGGGAAAAGAAACGCCGTTATCCAGCAGCATAGCGGGAATATGCTTCATAATCTCCAGCAGATTTCGGCTGCCCCGGTGGGGCAGGGCGATGTCCAGATAGGCGAGCCTGCTTTGTGCTTCGCGAAGGACGCCCCCCTTGGCCTTTTTCGCAAAGGCCGTTAGTTTTTGATACCAGTATTCGCTCTTTTCCCCATCCATCAGCATGGAATAAAGCATGCTCATCCCCGCCATGAGCACAGGGCTGGTTTCGATCTCCTGTTCGGAAAGATTGAGATAGTAGCGGCGCAGTTCGTAATAGTAGCCGTTCCCAGGGTTCCGCCGGGCATTGCGGATCAGCAGGCTTTTAATATGTTCCCCTTTGCCGCACTCCTCAAACAGCCGCAGCGCAGGGAGGATTTCATCATGCAGTTCATAGTAAAGGGCCGCGTTATATTTGAAGTCTTTGACCCGTTCCAAACCATAGACCTTTGCCGCGCGGCTTTGCAGGGCATGGTTCAGCGTTGGGCGCATACGGTAGACCCCGTCCTTCTGGAAAAGAAAGTTCCCAGCCTCCGCTGCCTGTTCCAGCAGAGAAACCACATAAGGGCTGCCGGTGATCATCTCCGCCAGCTCTAAAGTAAATGCATCCACCACGCTGACCTGCATGAGAAATTCCAGCAGATCGCTATCCCAGCCGGACAGCACGAAATTTTCCAGGTAAACGGAGAATGCCTCCCAAATTTCTTCGTACAGAGCAGGGCCAAGGGATTTCCCTTCTTTCAGTTTCAGGGCGGCATGGCGGACCACATAAGCGTTGCCTTCGGAGGTTCTTTGCAGATAGCGTACCTCTTCATCTGTAGAAGGGATGCCGCAGGCTTTCAGATAACCGCCGATCTCTGCTTCGCCCAGCTTTAGGTCCTCCTCTGTAATCAGGATAAATCCGGCTTTCACATACCGCGGCATGAGCCATGCAGGGATGGGGCTGCGGCTAATCATGATTAGCCAGAGGTCCTTGCGCTGTTCCAGCGCAAGGACCTCCTGCCTCAGCTCTTCACTTTTCAGCCGGTGGAGGTCATCAATCACCACTGCCCAGCGCGTCTGTTTCCCAGGCTCCTGAGGAGGGATGGCCCCAGGCTTCCAGGGCAGCTCCTCGCAAGAAAGCCGGATGTATCGCCGGCCGGACAAAAAATGCCGTATCAGTTCGGTTTTGCCGTAACCGGTGGCCCCATAGAGATAGACCGTCTGTGATAGATCACGGGCTGCTTTCAGTTTTCGCAGCGCGGTTGCCGGCGCGATGTAGTCTTTATCCAAGCCGTTATCACCCCTTTTTTGCCTTTTTCAAGCGCAAAAAAGCCACTCAGGCAGCGCAGGCGCTTCCTGGGTAGCTTATCGATCGTCTGTTCCGTTTTATGGAAAAGGGTAGAGTTACCCCTTGCTTACTTTCAATCCCAACATAATACGCGCTAGACACCAAGATTGCAACCCCTTTGATTGATATAAATTTGAAATCATACAAAAGTACTGTCATTTATTCTATCATTACCCATTTAAAATTGTCCACTCTATAACCATATAGTTTCAGCGGATTGCCCCGATTGTTTTTAAAAAATACTGGGGGGATAGCAGGTGCGAAAAGTGCCGCAGATCGAGCAATGTTTAGGATACAAAAAAAGAAGGGGAGGGAAGCATTCTCGCATAGCGAGTAATGATCCCTCTCCAACGTTATGTTATAAAGCTTTTGATTTTAGATAGGTTCTAGGAGAGCATCATCCGGTCGTTGTCGAACTCTCTATGGCTGCGGTCCTTAAACAGCTCCAACAGGTCCGGGACGGTCAGCCGGGCACGCGCCTCCCCTTGCAGATCGAGGATGACCCTGCCATTATCCATCATGATGGTGCGGTTGCCACAGTCGAGCGACTGCTGCATATTGTGGGTAATCATCATGGTGGTGATCTTACCGCGTGCGACGATCTTCTGGGTTAGTTCTGCGACTTTCTCTGCGGTAGCAGGATCGAGCGCCGCGGTATGCTCATCGAGCAGCAGCAGCTTCGGGGTGACGATGGTCGCCATCATCAGGGTCACCGCCTGCCGCTGCCCGCCCGAGAGCAGCCCCATCTTGGTTTTTAGCCGGTCCTCCAAGCCCAATCCCAGCTCGGCGAGCTGCTCCCGAAAGAACTCCGAATCCTTTTTGCTGATTCCGAAATGCACCCCTTTGCGCATCCCGCGCAGATAGGCCATTGCCAAGTTTTCCTCGATTGTCATGTTTGGGGCGGTCCCTTTCAGCGGGTCCTGGAACAGCCGCCCAATCGTCCGGGCACGCTGGTAATCGTGCAGGAAGGTGATGTTTTTGCCGCCGAGCAGGATATTGCCGCGGTCGATCAGGAACGATCCGGCGATCGAGTTGAACAGGGTCGATTTCCCGGCGCCGTTGCCGCCGATGATCGTCACAAAGTCGCCCGGCGCCAGATGCAGGTTGATGTCAACGAGCGCTTTCCGTTCGTTGGGGGTATTCGGGAAAAAGGTCTTGCTGACGTTTTTCAGTTCAAGCATCCAGTTTCGCCTCCTTCATCAGTTTGCGCACCCGGACCTTTTGCAGGATTGCCGGATAGGAGATTGCCAGCACGACGATCGCCGCAGAGATCAGCTTAAGGTCGTTGGGGGACATCCCGCGCGCCATGACGAACGCGATGATGGTGCGGTAGATGATCGACCCGAGCACAACCGCGAGGATATTGCGGGGAATGGTTGGGCGGCCAAAGATCACCTCACCGATGATGAGGGAGGCCAGCCCGATGACCACCATGCCGATGCCCATGCTCAGATCGGCGAAGTTCTGGTACTGCGCGAGCATCCCGCCTGAGAGCGCGACCAGCGCGTTTGCCAGCCCCAGCCCGATGAACTTCATCCGTTCGGTGTTGATCGAGGAAGAGCGAACCATATCCTCGTTGTCGCCGGTCGCCCGGATGCAGAGCCCGAGCTGGGTGCGGAAGAAAAACCCGAGCATCAGGCAGACTGCCAGCAGGATTGCGCCCGAGACAAGCAGCTTGGAGAACTTCCCGCTGGAAAGGGTGTAAAGGCTCGCGGTCTTGAGCATCGAGACCTGTGCCTTGCCATCCATCACGTGCAGGTTGATCGAGTAGAGCGCGGTCATCGAAAGGATGCCCGCCAGAATCGGCTGGATTTGCAGCTTGGTTTGGAGGAAGGCGGTCAGGCAGCCTGCCAGCGTACCCGCCGCGACCGCCAGCCCCAGCCCGAGGTAAGGATGACCAGCCACGGTGAGCATGGCGGCGACCGCCGCGCCCAGCGTGAAGCTGCTGTCGACCGTGAGGTCGGGGATATCCAGAATCCGATAGGAGACGAACAGCCCGAGCGACATCAGCGCATAGATCAGGCCCAGCTCCACCGCGCCCTGCAAGGCGAATAAGGACATAAGATCACTCTTTTCTCAAAAAATCAGCAGAGGATTATTCCACAACGATTGCGGAGGAGAGGAGGTCCTCCGGAAGGGTGACGCCGATCGCTTCCGCGGTGGTGGTGTTGACGACGGTGGCGAAGTTATCCAGCGTCTCGACCGGGATTTCACTGATCGGGGTACCCTCAAGCACCTTGACCACCATTGCGGCGGTCTGTTTGCCAAGCAAGGTGTAATCAATGCCGACCGTTGCGAAGCCGCCGTCGATGACCATCGAATCCGCGCCGGTGTAGATCGGCAGGCCCGCCTGTTTCGCCACCTCCGCGTAGACCGGCATTGCGGTTGCGACGGTGTTGTCGATCGGGGTATAGAATGCCTGGCATTTGCCAACCAGCGACTGCGCTGCCTGCTGGACCTCGCTGGTATTGGTCACCGTGGCTTCCACATAGCCGATCCCCTTGCTATCTAGATAGGCTTTGGCCTGTTCGATGACCGCGACCGAGTTGACCTCACCCAGATTGTAGACCAGGCCGACCGTCTCGACGCCGGGAGTGAGCCGGTCCATCAGCTCGAACACCTGATCGACCGGGATGGCATCCGAGGTACCGGTGATGTTGCCTTCGGGGGCGCCAGGATTCTCGACCAGTTTGGCCGCGACCGGGTCGGTCACCGCCGAAAAGACCAGCGGGATATCTGGGGCTGCCGCTGCCGCGGAGATCGCGGTCGGGGTGGCGATTGCGACGATCAGGTCCTTGCCGTCCCCCGCGAACTTCTGGCAGATCGAGTTCAGGTTGGATTGGTCGCTCTGCGCGTTCTGGTAGTCGATCTCCACTTTATCCGGGCCGTAACCAAGCGCTTCCATCTCAGCGGTGAACGAATCCCGGATCTGGTTCAGGGAGGTGTGTTCCATGATCTGCGCCAGACCAATCCGGTAGCTGCCGTCCGAACCAGCGTCGGAGGATGCAGGTGCCGCGGAGGAAGCGGGGGCAGAACTTTCTGCTGTGGAAGAGGAGGGGGTGCTGTTGCCGCCGCAGGCAGCGAGGGAAACGGTCATCAGGACTGCGATTGTTGCTGCAAAAAACTTTTTCATGGTTCAGTGCTCCTTTACATATAAAATGATTTATATGTTGGTGGGGTACAGCGGGGCCTTGCAGTTTCCGGAGAACAAACAAAAAACACCCGTCCTTCTTACAAGGACAGGTGTAAAAACCTGCGGTACCACCTTGATTGACGTAAAAACGTCCACCTCATCAGAGTGCCAACACACCCCTTGCCCGATAACGCCGGCCCGCGTCGCAAGATACTCAGCATACCGCCTTTCACCGCGCCCTCAGGAGTCCATTTGTCCGTCCCGCGTTCCGGTCTGGTTCTCAGCAGCCCAAACTCTCTGTGCGTGCGCCTACGGTTTTATCTCTCCATCACTGGTTTATGTCCCCTATTTAAACACAAACAGTCGGGATTGTCAACCCCCTTTCTAAAATTTTATGCGGTGAAGCCCAAAAGTGTTCCCGGAACCAGAATTTCGCACACGGCATAGGATGATTTAGAATCGAGCAGGATGAAAATCCGCTTGAATGATGGAAACAGCCCCTGAATCGTGGGGGGCGTATCCTCAGAGGAAAGGGTGCGTGAAGATGGAAAAACTAAAAATCCGCGGCGGCAACCGTCTATCCGGGACGCTGCGGGTCCACGGCGCGAAAAATTCCGCCCTGCCGATCCTTGCGGCGTCGCTGCTGCCTGGCGAATGCGTATTACATAACTGCCCGCGTCTGACCGACGTGGAAGCTGCCTGCAATATCCTCGCCCAGCTCGGGACCAGCGCCCATCGGGAGGGGGATTCGGTGGTGGTATCCGGAGGCGGGGATTGCTGCTGCTGCATCCCGGATGAGCTCATGCGCCGGATGCGGTCGTCGATCGTCTTTCTGGGGGCGATCATTGCAAAGTGTGGGCGGGCGCGGATTTCGCTGCCGGGCGGGTGTGAGCTTGGGCCGCGCCCAATCGACCTGCATCTCACTGCACTCGAGCGGCTGGGCGTAGAGATTGGGGAGGACCATGGGTATCTCGACTGCCGGGTCCGTGGCCGGCTGCATGGCGGGATTGTGACCCTGCCGTTCCCGAGCGTGGGTGCAACCGAAAACGTCATGATCGCGGCCGCGCTTGCCGATGGGGAAACGGTCATCCGGAACGCGGCGCGTGAGCCGGAGATTTCCGACCTTGCCGACTTCCTCAATGCCTGTGGCGGGCGGGTGCGGATTGCGCGGAATGGGGATGTGCAGATCGAGGGGGTCCGCAGCCTTTCGCCCTGTGAGCACCGGGTGATCTCTGACCGGATCGCTGCAGCGACCTATCTGAGCTGTGCGGCAATCACTGGCGGCGAGCTGCTGCTCACTGGGGTATGCACCGAACACCTCTCGGCGGTGCTGCCCTGTTTTGAAGAGATGGGGTGCCGCGTCGATACGACAGCCGAGACGATCCGGCTCGCCGCCCCCAAGCGGCTGCATCCGCTCCGCTGTGTGCGTACGATGCCCTATCCGGGTTTCCCGACCGATGCGCAGTCCCCGCTGATGGCGGCCGCCTGCCTTGCGGACGGGAGCAGCATGTTTGTCGAAAATATCTTTGAATCCCGGTATAAGCAGGTACCCGAGCTTGCGCGGATGGGCGCCGACATCAAGGTAGAGGGGCGGATTGCGCTGGTGCATGGGGTACGGGAGCTGCACAGTGCCTCGGTCCACTGCACCGATCTGCGCGGCGGCGCGGCAATCGCGGTAGCGGCGCTGGCGGCACAGGGGGAGAGCGAACTGCTTGAGATCGGGCATATCGACCGGGGTTACGAACGGTTTGAACAGAACCTCGCAGCGATTGGGGCACAGGTGTGGCGAGAGGCATAACAAGATTTGATGGCCGAAATTTTGAATTTTTTTCGAGCGGATTGCGCCGTTTGGCGCTGCGTGCTATAATAGAACATAAAACCAGCGCAAACGGGGCTGACTCCCGGCCTTAAAATCTAGGAACCGGTCCCGTATCTTTTGTCCGGAGTTCTGTTCCTCTGCGGCGGCGCCGAGGGGTTCAAAACCAAACGTTTTTGCAACCTGCCGCAAGGAAGGGACCCTGTTTCTGCCCTATTTTGGGGCTGTTGAGGAATCATTTTCAAAATAAAGCGCGAAGTTCGACAGAAACGCCGGTTTTTCGCACCAGGATTCCGCTATAATCGAATTACTTCCAAGGTCTTGGCAATGTAGGTTTTGGAAATTCCCTGGAAGTCTGCGGCGAAAATGACTGCGGAGAGCGGTGGCAGGCAGCTTGGATTCGGGTTTGATTGCCGGAAGGCACTGCATCCGCTTATGGATGTTTGCCCGCCGCTTCAAAAGGGTGCATGGTTTTGGGGCATCTCACTGTTAAAGTCAATGACCGTTCCCGCCTCTTCGGCGCGGGAATCGCCGGAGGCAGCCATGAAGCAGAAAATCCTATCATTCGGGCCGGTGCACCGCTCCTCCCCCAACCGGGCGAAGGCGGCAGTTTCCGGCCGCCGGCGCCGCCGTAGGCACGCAGGCCGGCAGACCCTCAACTACATATTGCTGATGATTGTTGCGCTGTCGATCTTTTCGGTGCTCTCGCTCACCGTCTTTTTTAAGATCGAAACGGTCGAGGTCTCCGGAAACGCGATGTATGCCGATGAGGAGTTGGTGGAGAACAGCGGCATCCAGATTGGGGACAACCTGTTCCGAGTTAGCGCGAAGAAGGTCGGGGAGCGCCTGATCGAAAAGTACCCCTATGTGGAAGAGGTGCATTTCAAGCGGGTGTTCCCGGCAAAACTGGTGATGGAGATCACCCAGGCGACCCCGCTCGGCGCGGTGGATACCTCGGCGGGGTACCTCATCATCGGCCGGAGCGGGCGGATTCTGGAGGCAAATGCGGTTTCGCTGCCCGAAGCAATCACCGTTGTGACTGGCATGTATATCAGCTCGCCGGCGGTTGGGCGCAGGCTGGGCACAGTAGTCGAGCGGGGGGAGATCATCTATCCGGAAGAGGTCCAGCAGACCAACGCGTTCGACCAGGCGGAGGCCGCCGAACGGGAGGAAGAGGCCAAACGCCAGAAGATCAGCAACAAGGAGCGGGACCGGATCCGGCGTCAGGAGGCAGCGGAAGCGGAGGAGGACGGCTTCAAGATGCTGACTTACCTGGTCGACGCGGTGGAAGAGACCGGCTTTGAAAACATCACCCTGATCGACTTCTCCGACCCGCTCAACATGATGATTGTCTATGACGGGCGGATCATGGTCGAGCTGGGGAGCGAGGCACACCTCGCGCTGAAACTACAGGCGGTCGAGAAGGTCGCACTGGAACATCTGGCGGACGACTTTGAGGGGACCCTTGACGTCACGATGGTCGGAAGCTCGACCCCGGCGGAGATCTGGAGCCGCCCCGGAGGCATCCAGAGCGAGATCGACGCCCGCCGCAAGTTCATCGCGGATGCGCAGGAGGAAGAGGAACCGGAAACCGTCCTTTGGTTCCAGGATAGCAGCAATCCCGAGCTCGCGCTTGACCCGGACGCACTCGCGGCGGCCAACAGCGCGGCAGCACAGGCAGCATCTTCGTCCGAAGCGTCAGGACCGCCGGAACAGGCGCCTTCCTCCTCTTCGCGGGATGAGCTGGCCACTGTCCCGGTTACATAAGTGGAGATACCTCTGAAAATTGGGAATTTGTCACAATTTGAGAAACTGTCCCGGAAAACTATTGCGTTACCAGATGAAATCTGTTAAAATGGGGACGATAGTAGACTGAGACAGGTCACAGCGCCTTTTATATTTATAGACATAAAAACAAGCCGTGTCACCAAAAGGGGCATGGAATGGATACAGGGGGAACAGCGATGATAATGAACTTCGATATGGCAAGTGAATCGGAGAACGTCGTATCAATCAAGGTAGTTGGCGTGGGCGGCGGCGGTGGCAATGCGGTCGACCGGATGGTCCAGTCGGGGATGAAGAGTGTGGAGTTCATCTCGATCAATACGGATAACCAGGCGTTGCTCCGGTCGCAGGCCACCTACAAGCTGCATATCGGCGATAAGCTCACCCGCGGCAAGGGCGCGGGCGGCAACCCTGAAAAGGGGCAGCGCGCGGCAGAGGAGAGCCGGGACGAGATTGCGGCCGCGCTCAAGGGGACCGACATGGTGTTCATCACCGCGGGCATGGGCGGCGGCACCGGCACCGGTGGCGCGCCTGTTGTGGCGGAGATTGCGCATGAGATGGGCGTTCTGACGGTCGGTATTGTCACCAAGCCGTTCAACTTCGAAGGACGCCGCCGGATGGAGCAGGCAGAGATGGGCGTCACCTCTCTGCGGGAGCATGTAGACGCGCTGTTGGTCATCCCGAATGAGCGGCTCAAGCTGATTTCGGATGAGAAGATCACCCTCCAAAATGCGTTCTCGGCGGCGGATAATGTGCTCAAACAGGGTGTGCAGAGCATCTCCGACCTGGTCAATATCCCCGGGGTGGTCAACCTCGACTTCGCCGATGTCACCGCGATTATGAAGGATGCAGGTTATGCCCATATGGGGGTAGGCGCGGCATCCGGCAAGGACAAAGCCCGGCTCGCGGCAGAGGCGGCGATCGCCTCCCCGCTGCTCGAAACTTCGATCAATGGAGCGAAGGGCGTGATTGTCAATATCACCGCGTCCCCCGATATTGATTTGGATGACATTGATACCGCCTCTTCGATGATCCACGAGTCGGCGCATCCAGACGTCAATCTGATCTGGGGCGCTACCTTCGATGAAACCCTCAACGATGAGATCCGCGTCACCGTAATCGCGACCGGCTTCGACAACGACAAGAATTTTGCCCTGCCATCCTACGGGTTCGGGAAAAAACCGGCAGCGGCAGCCCCGGAGAAGCCGCAGGAGGAAACCCCGCCGGTGGTATCCTCCAATGAGGATGACGACAACTTCTTTGATATTCTATCGATCTTCAACAACAAACGCAACTAGGCCGTTTGAAAGATCGGCTTTGCCATCCTTTTCTCTGTTTTCAAATAGGCCCTGCAACAGGAAAGAGGGTATTGTCGGGAGGCGATGCCCTTTTTTGCAGTTTGGACAGCAACGAATAAAGGGGAACTTCACAATGGATAACCAGGAAAATCTGCCGCTGCTCTATCACAATCGGGAATTGAGTTGGCTGAAATTCAACCAGCGGGTGCTCGAGCAGGCGCGGGACAGTTCGATCCCGCTGCTCGAGCGGCTGAAATTCATCTCGATCTTCGGGAGCAATCTGGACGAATTTTACATGATCCGTGTCGGCACGCTGACCGATGCCGCACTGCTCGAGCCGGATGAGACCGACAACAAGCTGGGGATGAGCCCCGCCGAGCAGCTACAGGCAATCTTTGCGCAGACCCGCACACTGGCTGCTCAGAAGGACGAAGCCTACCGGCTGCTGATGCGCGACCTCTCACAGGAGCATGGGATTGAGCAGCTCGATCCCGAGACGCTCGACGGGGAAAAAGCGGAGTATCTCGAGCGGTATTTTACCAATGAGCTGATGCCGATGCTCTCGCCGCAGATCATCGATAAGCATCACCCGTTCCCGTTTTTGCGCAATAAGGAAATTTACATCTGCGCCCAGCTCCAGACCAAAGGGGAGTTTGTCAAGCTGGCGATGATCCCGGTTTCGACCGGCTTTGACCGGATGGTATTCCTCCCGTTTGCCAAGGATAAATTCGTCCTGATCGAGGATCTGGTGCTCAAGTACTGCGACAAGGTGTTTGAAAGCTATGTCGTCACCGCCAAGACGATTCTGCGGGTCACCCGCAACGCGGACATCAATGTAGATGAGGCGATGTATGACCATGATATCGACTACCGGAGCGTCATGGAGCAGATGGTCAAAAACCGCCGCAAGCTGATGCCGGTCCGCCTCCAGATTCAGGGCGGCGCCAACCATGCGATCCTTGACCAGCTCTGCAAAAAGCTCGAGTTGAGCCATGACCGGGTATTCCAGATGAGCACCCCGCTTGATATGTCATTTGGGTTCTCGCTCTGTGCCCGGTATGAGCGCCGCGGGGAGAAGGAGCTGTTCTATCCCACGCTCACCCCTCAGAAGAGCATCATGCTTGATCACGGAAAACCGATCATGCCGCAGATCGAGGATCATGACGTATTGCTCTCCTATCCCTTCGAGACAATGAAACCTTTCATTGACCTGCTGCGTGAAGCGGCTACGGATGAGAGCGTCCTGAGCATCAAGATGACCCTCTATCGGGTTGCCCGGCAGAGCCAAGTGGTGGCGGAGCTCATCAGGGCTGCTGAAAACGGCAAGGAGGTCCATGTGGTCGTCGAGCTGCGCGCTCGGTTCGATGAGGAAAACAATATCATCTGGTCCAAACGGCTGGAAGAGGCAGGGGTCAACTTGACCTATGGCCTCGGCGAATACAAAGTCCACTCCAAGCTACTGGTCATCACCCGCAAACAGGGCGACAAGGTGCAGTTTATCACCCAGATCGGCACCGGCAACTACAACGAATCGACCGCGCGACAGTATACCGACCTCTGCCTGATTACCGCCGACCGGGAGTTTGGGGAGGATGGACTGCGGATTTTTAACGGCATTCTGACCGACCATCCGGCGGAAACGACCACCCATCTGCTCGCTTCGCCGCTCACTATGAAGCCAGCGGTGCTGCGGTATATCGAGCAGGAGATCAAGTACGCACAGGAGGGGCAGCCGGCTGAAATCCTCGTCAAGGTCAACTCGGTGACCGACAAGGATCTGATTGATGCGCTGATTGAGGCATCCAAAGCCGGGGTCAAAATCCGGATGGTGGTGCGTGGTATCTGCTGTTTGCGTGCCGGAGTGCCCGGTTACACCGACAATATAGAGGTAGTCAGCATTGTCGGACGGTTTTTGGAGCATAGCCGGGTGTATGTGTTCGGTACGCCTGAACGCAGCCGGATGTATATCTCGTCCGCTGATTTCATGACACGCAATATGGAGCGCCGGGTTGAAGTCGCCGCGCCGATCTATAACGAACAGCTCAAACAGCGGATTATGGCGATGCTGGACCTGGAATTTTCAGATAACGTCAAGGCCAAACGGCTGCTGGAAAATGGCGAGTACCAGCTGGTCAAAAACGGTAAGCCCCCGATCGACAGCCAGATTGACCTGTATAAAGCAGCCTACATACGCGCGGAACATGCGGCAAATCCACAAAAAGGTTCACAGAAACCGTCCGCACCCAAGCCCAGACGCGAAACAGCCGCAAAGGCGGTGAAAAAACGGACTCCTGCGCAACAGCAGGCCAGAGAACGGTTGGTGCTGGACCGCCTGAGAGACTTTTTTAGAAAGAGATAACCTTGTCCGCCCGGCTGTTGCTGTGCAGAGCTGGGCGGGCGTTTTCGCTTACAAATGCTGCGGCAGTTTTTCGGATGAATTGCTGTCCAGAGGGCGAGAGGATGAGAAACAAGCTGTTTTTGATGGAGGCCGTGCAATGCCAAAAAAAACCACAAATGAGTATGGGAATGAGAGCATCTCCTCGCTGAAGGGGGCTGATCGGGTCCGCAAACGCCCGGGGGTGATCTTCGGCTCGGACGGCCTGGACGGCTGTGAGCATGCGATGTTTGAGATCCTCTCCAATTCGATTGACGAGGCGCGCGAAGGTCACGGCGATCGGATCATCATTACCCGCTATCTTGACCACTCGATCGAGGTCGAGGATTTCGGGCGGGGGCTTCCGGTTGATTACAACCCCCGGGAGGAGCGGTACAACTGGGAGCTGGCGTTCTGCGAGCTTTACGCGGGCGGCAAGTATCAGACCAACGAAGGGGAGAGCTATGAATATTCGCTCGGCCTGAACGGGCTGGGACTCTGCGCAACCCAGTATGCCTCTGAATATATGGATGCGGAAATCTACCGCGACGGGATGAAATATACCCTGCATTTTGAGCGGGGCGAGAACGTCGGCGGGCTTCATAAGGAGGAGACCCGCCGGCGGCAGACCGGCACCAAAATCCGCTGGAAACCGGATTTGCAGGTATTTACTGATATTGCTATCCCGCTCGAGTATTTCCAAGATGTCATCAAGCGGCAGGCGGTGGTCAACGATGGGACCCGCTTCCTACTGCGTAATCAGACAGAATCGGGCTTTGACGAGCAGGAGTTCCTTTATGAAAACGGGATCGTCGATTATGCGGGCGAGCTCGCTGGGGAAGGCACGCTGACTCCGATACAGTTTTGGAAAGCCGAGCGCAGGGGCCGCGATCGGGAGGACAAGCCGGAATACAAGGTCAAGCTGAATGTGGCCTGCTGCTTCTCCAATCGGGTGAAGAAGGCCGAATATTACCACAATTCCAGTTTTTTGGAGCATGGCGGCTCCCCTGAACGCGCGGTCAAGCTGGCGTTTGTCTACATGATTGATAACTACATCAAAAATGCTGGCAAGTACAACAAGGGGGAAAGCAAGATCACCTTCGCAGATGTGGAGGACTGCCTGGTTCTGGTTTCGAGCAGTTTTTCCACCCAGACCTCCTATGAGAACCAGACCAAGAAGGCGATTACCAACAAGTTCATCTATGAGGCGATGAACGAATTTTTGCGTCACCAACTCGAGGTCTACTTCCTCGAAAACCCTGATGATGCCGCGCGGATTGCTGAGCAGGTGCTGGTCAACAAGCGCAGCCGCGAGAATGCCGAAAAAACCCGCCTCAACCTGAAAAAGAAGCTGGCGGGCAGCATTGACATGTCCAACCGGGTGCAGAAGTTCGTAGATTGCCGCACCAAGGATGTGAGCCGCCGCGAAATCTACATCGTGGAGGGGGATTCGGCGCTCGGCTCCTGCAAGATGGGCCGGGATTCCGAGTTTCAGGCGATTATCCCGGTGCGCGGCAAGATTCTCAACTGCCTGAAGGCGGAGTATGACAAAATTTTCAAAAATGACATCATCACCGATATTTTCAAGGTACTCGGCTGTGGGGTGGAGGTCACCTCTAAGGCCAACCGGGACCTCTCTTCCTTCGACCTTTCCGGGTTGCGGTGGAATAAGATTGTGATTTGCACCGATGCCGATGTGGATGGGTTCCAGATCCGCACCCTGATCCTGACTATGCTCTACCGGCTTGCCCCAACCTTGATCGAGCAGGGGTATGTGTATATCGCGGAGTCGCCGCTTTACGAGATCACCAGCAAGGACAAGGTTTACTTTGCCTATACCGAAGCGGAAAAGGCGGACGCGCTTTCCAAAATCAGCGGGAAATATACCATCCAGCGCTCCAAGGGGCTGGGCGAAAACGAGCCGGATATGATGTGGCTGACCACCATGAACCCCGAAACCCGCCGGCTGATTAAGGTCAACCCCTCGCAGGCGGAGGCGACCAGCCGGATGTTCGACCTGCTGCTCGGCGATAACCTCGCCGGACGCAAGGAGTTTATTGCGGAGAACGGGTATCAATATCTGGAGCTGGCGGACATCTCGTGATAGAATGTGAACTGGGTGGGCTTTTCGGGGCTTTCACAAGGGGCTTTTTCTCTTGCAAAAAGCCCCCTCTCGGCCCTGGCTTGCAGTCAGGGCCGATTCACCCGAAAAATGCGTTTCGCAGGATAAAGCGTTCCGCGCTCTGTGGAGCGCGGCCAAAGGCACTGCCTTTGGAAACCGCAGCCTTTGAAAAGGCTGGCGAAACTTTTGGTCATGAAACAAACATACAGGATGAGGTGAACCAATGGCCACCAAACGACCGAAAAAGGAACCCAAAAGACAGATCAACCCCTCGGCAGTGATCGAAAACGCGGGCATCATGTTTGAACAGCCGATCGTGGAGACCCTCGAAAAGAACTATATGCCCTATGCGATGAGCGTAATCGTCAGCCGCGCGATCCCTGAGATTGATGGGTTCAAGCCTTCCCACCGTAAACTGCTGTATACCATGTACAAGATGGGACTGCTGACCGGTGCGCGCACCAAGTCGGCCAATGTGGTGGGGCAGACGATGCGTCTTAATCCGCATGGCGACAGTGCAATCTATGAAACGATGGTGCGTCTCGCGCGCGGGTGCGAAGCGCTGCTTCATCCGTATGTGGACAGCAAGGGCAACTTCGGCAAGGCATATAGCCGGGACATGGCCTACGCTGCGTCCCGGTACACCGAGGTCAAACTCGATCCGATCTGTAACGAGCTGTTCGGGGATATCGACCGCGACACGGTGGATTTTGTGGACAACTACGACAATACCATGAAGGAGCCAACCCTGCTGCCGGTCACCTTTCCGTCGGTTCTGGTGAATGCCAATGTGGGGATTGCGGTGGGGATGGCCTCATCTATCTGCCCGTTCAATCTCTCGGAGGTCTGCGACACCACCATCGCGGTCCTGCGCAACCCTGACCATGACCTGCTCGAGACCCTCAAGGCCCCCGACTTCCCGGGCGGCGGCTATATCGTCTATAATGAACGGGAGCTGCGCCAGGTCTATGAGACCGGGCGGGGCGGCATCCGGGTGCGGGCGCGGTATACCTACGACAAAGCAAACAACTGCATCGACATCACCGAAATCCCGCCGACCACCACCGTTGAGGCGGTCATGGACAAGGTGGTTGACCTGGTTAAGGCGGGAAAAATCCGCGAGATTGCCGACATGCGTGATGAGACCGACCTGAGCGGACTGAAATTGACGCTCGACCTCAAGCGCGGCGCAGACCCGGACGCGCTGATGCGCAGGCTGTTTAAGATGACCCCGCTGGAAGACAGTTTTTCCTGCAATTTTAATGTGCTGATTGGCGGGATGCCACGGGTCTGCGGGGTGAAAACGCTCATCAGTGAATGGGCAGCGTTCCGTGAGGAGTGCGTCCGCCGGAAAATCCATTTCGAGTTGAAGCGCAAACAGGACAAGCTGCATCTGCTGCGTGGCCTTGGGAAAATTTTGCTTGATATTGACAAAGCGGTGAAGATCGTCCGGGAGACCGAGGAGGAGAAAGAGGTTGTCCCCAACCTGATGATCGGGTTCGGCATCGACGAGGTACAGGCGGAATATGTCGCAGAAATCCGTCTGCGGCACCTCAACCGGGAGTATATCCTCAAGCGGATCGAGGAGACCGGCCAGCTCGAAAAAGAGATCGCCGAGATGCAGGAGATCCTCGGTGACCGGAAAAAGGTCCGCGCGCTGATTATCTCCGATCTGAAGGAGGTCAGCAAAAAGTACGGCAAGCCCCGCCGTTCGCTGCTCTACTATCCCACCGAGGAGGACGAGCAGCCGGTTGTGGCCGAGACGCCAGATTACCCGGTCCATCTGTTCTTTACCCGTGAGGGATACTTTAAAAAGATTACGCCACAGTCGCTCCGGATGAGCGGAGAGCACAAGCTCAAAGAGGGGGATGCGGTGGTACAGGCGCTCGAGGGCAGCAACAACATGGAACTGCTCTTCTTCACCGACCGGGCGCAGGTTTATAAGGCGAAAGCGTCCGACTTCGACGACACCAAGGCGAGCGTGATGGGGGATTATATCCCTGCACGTCTGGGGATGGAGGAAGGAGAAAATGCGGTTTATCTGGCTGCTACCTCGGACTTTGCCGGGTATATGCTCTTCTTCTTTGAGAACGGCAAGGTAGCAAAGGTGGAGTTGTCTGGATATCAGACCAAAACCAACCGAAAAAAACTGCTGGGTGCTTATAATGCGGCTTCTCCGTTGGTCGCGGCGTGCCAGATCGGGGAGGACTGCGAGTTCCTGCTGACTTCCACCAACGGACGGATGTTGATTGTTCACACCGGTGCGATTGCCCCGAAATCGACCCGCGGGACACAGGGGATCGCGGTCATGACCCAGAAGAAAAACCAGAAGCTGGCGTCGGCCGAGCTGTTTGTGGCAGGGTCGCTCGCGAATGACCATCGGTACCGCACCAAGTCGTTGCCCGCTGCGGGGATGTTACCCCGGCCCGAGGATACCGGCGAACAGCTCTCCCTTTGATGCAGAAAAAACGAAAGCCGGACAGCGATTGCCGTCCGGCTTGGGTTTTCATCCCCGTGCAAACGCTTTTCGGAGTAAAAACCGTTGTTAGTATGATACGGATGTGCCATTTTATTCAGGAATACAGAATTTATTTTTGAAAATCGTTTTGTTTTTCCTGCCTATAGTTTACAAATAGTTCCTTTTCAAGTACAATCAGTCTGGAATCAACGGATGAGGTGGAAGAAAGATGAAATCCCAATTTGCAGCTTTATGTGCAGGTCTGATGATTTTGAGCGGATGTACTGGTCAAGCTAAACCTGCTGTTGTGGTCAGTGAGGCGGCGTCCCCAAGCGTGGTGGAATCTTCCAGTGTGCCGGAATCCTCCAGCGAGCCGGAGCCGCTCAGCGCAGACGAATCTTCCAGCGAAATGGAATCCGGGAGTGAGCCGGCGGTTTCTAGTCAAGCCGAATCTTCCAGTATGCCGGACATTTCCAGTACGGCGGAACCCGCCGGTATTCCAGAATCTTCAAGCGAGCCGGTGGTTTCCAGCGCGGTGGAGGTTCCCGAAAAAACGGAGCCGCTTTCTTCCGAGCCGGGTAAGATACCGCCCGGAGAGCCAGTCGAACCTTTGACGCCACCTCCCATGCTTACTCCGGAGCAGGTGGAAGAAGAGCGGGCGACGAGGGAACGGCTTCGCTTAGTAGACCGGGCTTATGCACTTTCAAAGCAGGTGGAAAAGATTCTTCCCCCGGATATTTTCGGGGGATGGACAGAGGTAAAACAGAGTCTGCCGGTAGCGCTTGAGGTTTATGTGGTCGATCAGGCGGCTGCAAGTGAAATTTTGGAGCCATACGCCGATCCGGAAATCCCCTTTGCTTACCGTATCATGAAATTTTCAAAGTCTGAGATGGATGCAATGACCGCAGATTTATGGGAAGAGGAAATCATCCAAAAAAATAAGGACAAAATCTATGGCATATCCCCGGTGTACTGGGCGGATGGACGCATTGATATTGACCTGTTCGAACCATGGCCGGAATTGAATGATTGGCTGGAAGGGTACACAAGCGCGGCAGAGATTACAATAGATGATGGTACAAAAGAAAAGACAAATCCAGCTTAGAGGCCGCTCTTTCCCTGTCCTGCGCAAAATTTTCATCCGGCCGGTCGAAAATGCGGGTTCGGCCCTTGCATATCCTGTGAAATTGTGGTACAATATCACGAGTTAAATTTGTAATGCGGTCTATCGGAGGTTTGAAAATGAGCGTTATTGAAATCGTCGGCGGTATCATCATCATGCTCTGCGCCGTTGTCATCGTGGTTGCGGTCCTGTTTCAGGAGGGCAAGGGAGGCGGTATGAACGCCCTTTCCGGTGCGAATGAGTCCTCTTATCTGGGCAAAAACAAAAGCCGTACCCTTCAGGCCACGATGGTCCGGGTCACCAAATACGCGGGGATTGCGTTTGTGGTCGTGACATTGGCGGTCTACTTCATCAGCTCGAAGATGTAATGTCAGATAGTCAAAAAGCCTGCTTTTCAGCAGGCTTTTTTGTTTCTGGAAACGGGGATCGTCACAGGATTTTTTCCATCATTTCATGTTCGCAAAATTCATCCATGAACCGTTCGCCGGTGCCCCGATAGCCGCACCGTTCGTAGAACGGGACAGCGTAAAGCTGGGCCCCAAGCCGGAGACAGGACGCGCCCTGTTCGCGCGCAATCTTTTCCAGCTCCTCCATCAGCAGCCGTCCAAGCTGTTTTTTGCGGTAGGATTTCAGTACGGCGATCCGGCCGGGATGGAAAAAACCGTCATCCTTGAAGATCCGGCCGGTTGCGACCGGTTTTTCCGCATCGTAAATCACCAGATGGGTGGATAGTGGGTCGTATCCATCTACGTCCGGAAGGGTAAACCCCTGCTCAATCGTAAAGACCTGTTCCCGCACGTAGAACGCGTCGGTCAGGTCGTCGGTTGCACCATTGAACCGTTTGACTTCCATGCTTTTGTCCTCCTGTCTGCTCCTATAGGTTCTACCCTATCATACCAGATCAGGCCCGGAAAATCAATTTGAAGATCAGCATGGCGATGACGCCGGGGATGCCAAGCAGAGAGGCCACGCCGACCGTGAACAGATTGGGGGAGAACAGGACACCGGTGAATGCACCGCTCCAACAGACCGCCAAAAGGGCGAGGTTGCCGGTGACCGCAGAAAAAGCAAGCGAACGCAGAAACCTGCCTGAACGTGCCAGCGCGGCCAATGCACAGAGCACCGCAAGCGCTGCCCCTGCCGCCCCTAGATAAAACAGGGTTTCCATCTCTGCCACCTCCCTTCCAAACCTATGCGGGAAGGGGGAGAAAAAGAACCACCCGCTCAGCAGGCAGGGGCGCAAAAAGCGCACCCCGGAAAACCGGAGCGCGCAGTTGGCAGAAAGGGAATCTATAAGCCGGGTTCTGTCGCGGACAACGATCTTTCTAGGCCGCATGTTGCCATGCGGCTCAAGCCACCTTTCGGAACCCGGCGGGCAGCCGCATTGTTCCAGCTGGTGTTGCTCCGGATAGGGTTTACATGGCGATGCGGTCGCCCGCATCCCGGTGGGCTCTTACCCCGCCTTTCCACCCTTACCATCCGAGGATGGCGGTATCTCTCTGTTGCACTTTCCCTCGAGTCGCCTCGGCCTGCCGTTAGCAGGTATCCTGCCCTGTGGAGCCCGGACTTTCCTCACGATGCCGTTTCCGGCATCCCGCCGCTGTCCAATTCGCTTTCGTACGTTTTTTATTGTACCGGAAAATGGGCCGTCCGTCAAGAGCCGCCTCCTGTAGGAACCTTGGTCCACTGCTTTTTCGCTGGAATTTGCTCAGGACTTGCACAAAACGAGCCTTTTTGCGTATATATGATAGAGTCAGGGCAGTTGAAAACCATCCCCTGTTTTTTGCCGCTTTGATGATACTGCCCATATGTAAAGGAGGCTCCCCATGTTTTCGCTGTTCACCTATCTCTGTGATCTTCTTTATTTTGCATTGCACGTCACCGGGACCGGCTCGTTTCCCCGCCCGCTCACCGCTAAAGAGGAGCGGGAGTGTCTTGAACAGATCGCCCTGGGGGATGAAGCCGCCAAAGCCCGGCTGATCGAACATAACCTGCGCTTGGTCGCGCACATCATCAAAAAATATTATAGCACCTTCAAGGATCAGGACGACCTGATCTCGATCGGCACCATCGGTTTAATCAAAGCAGTGTCCACCTTCAAACCGGAAAAATCGGTGCGGTTCGCTACTTATGCCTCAAGATGCATTGAAAATGAAGTTCTGATGCATTTTCGCAACAAGAAGAAGTCCGCACAGGATGTCTACATCAGCGACCCGATTGATACCGATAAGGACGGCAACAGCCTTACCCTGATGGATGTCATGTCAGAAGAGGACAACATCGTTGACTGCATCGATCTGCATATCAAATCCGAACAGCTTTATCAGTTTATTGGGACGGCGCTCGACGAGCGGGAGCGCCAGATTATCGTAATGCGGTACGGGTTGGGTGGGAACCGTCCGCTTACCCAGAGGGAGGTCGCAAAAAAGCTGTCAATCTCCCGCTCGTACGTTTCCCGGATCGAAAAAAAGGCGATCTCGGTGCTGCGCGGGCGGTTTGAAAAGGAGGGGGCGTTTCCCTAATGGCCCCGTCCCTCAACGGGGCAGATGGGTTGCTTTTACGCGAAAACGGGTGTAAACTGTAGAAGAAAGAATAATATGGAAAGGACGGTGGTGCGCAATGCAGCTTTTCCGGGTGGACAAGCTTCTGCGCAATACACAGGTGCTTGGGGATGTGCCGGATTACCGCAGCCTTCTGGTTTCGACCATCCATATTGCATGGCCCTCGACTCTGGAGGCTTTTTTAATCGCATTGGTCGCCATGGTCGATACTATCATGGTCGGCACAATCGGGTCTCAGGCGATTGCTTCGGTCGGTCTTACCACCCAGCCCAAGTTTATCGGGCTGGCAATTTTCATCTCCCTAAATGTGGCAATTTCGGCGATTGTTGCCCGCCGCCGCGGGGAGGGGGACCGGGAGGATGCCAACCGGGTGCTGATGCAGGCGCTCCTGCTCACCCTGCTGCTCACAGCGGTTGTCAGTACGGTCAGCATCCTTTTTGCAAACCAGATCATCCGGTTTGCCGGGTCGGCGCCGGAGACACATGCGGATGCGGTCGCCTATTTCCGGATCATCATGGGAGGGCTGGTGTGCAATACCACTGCCATGGTCATCAACGCTGCCCAGCGCGGTTCAGGCAATACCAAGATTGCGATGCGCACCAACCTGGTTTCCAACTCGGTAAACGTGGTGTTCAACTATCTGTTGATCGGTGGGAAACTGGGGTTCCCGCGCCTTGGCGTACCGGGGGCGGCAATCGCAACGGTGATCGGTTCGGCCTGTGGCTGTGGCATGAGCATCCGCTCGTTGCTGCACCCCGACCACTTTATCTTCCTGCATGGGATCCAGCACGCGCGGTTTGAGCGCAAGACCCTCTCTGCGATCTTCAAGATCGGTTCGAGCACCCTCGCCGAACAGATTTTTATGCGGATCGGATTTCTAACCTACTCGATCCTGGTTGCAAAACTCGGGACGATTGCGTTTGCCACCCACCAGATCGGCGTCAACCTGTTGACCCTCTCGTTCTCGTTCGGGGACGGGCTTTCGACAGCCGCCATCGCGATGGTCGGGCGGAGCCTTGGGGAACAGCGCCCCGACATGGCGCGTCTTTACGGCGGCATCTGCCAGCGGTTTGCGACCCTTTTCTCGGCTGGGCTGGCGGTTGTATTCCTTTCGCTTGGCCGGCAGATATTCATGCTCTTTTCGCGTGACCCGGAGATTCTGCAATATAGCCGGACAATCACCCTGTTCCTCTCGATCATCACCTTTCTGCAGATCTCGGCGGTGGTCTTTGCGGGGTGCCTGCGGGGTGCGGGCGATACGGTCTATGCCGCGATTGTCTCGCTCATCAGCGTCACCTTTTTGCGTCCTATCTTCGGATGGCTGTTCTGCTATCCACTGGGGCTGGGGTTGACCGGTGCATGGCTCGGGCTGACAGCCGATCAGGCGACCCGTTTTATCCTGACTTGGCTGCGGTTCCGGAGCGGGCGGTGGACCCGCTATAAAATCTAGGGGCTGTTTGAAAAATCGAAATCACCGTCTTTTTCTGCAAGGAACGGCATTGGCTGCGTCTCTTGCGAAAAATCCGTCTATTTCTCTGTTTTCAAACAAGCCCTAACCAAAGGAGGCTGCTGCCATGCTGCGCGCTGCAATTTTTGATATGGACGGTACCCTGCTGGATTCGATGCATGTTTGGAACACGGTGGGGGAGGACTATCTGCGGACCAAAGGGAAGGTCCCGCCGGATGGGTTTATCGAGCGTGTCCGCGCGCTGGGGATGCGGGAGACCGCCGGCTATCTGCGCGATGAACTGGGGATAACCGACCCGCCGGAGCAGATTATCCAAGAGATTTTGTCGTTTGTCAATGAGCAGTACCTCCATACGCTTCCGCTCAAACCGGGGGTAAAGGAGTTCTTGCAGCGTCTGCATGGGATGGGGGTGCGGCTCTGCGTCGCGACTGCCTCCGACCGGAGTGTCGCAGAAGCCGCTTTGGCCCGTACCGGGGTGCTCGGACTGTTCGATTTTCTGATGACCTGTGATGAGGCCGGTTCGGGAAAACAGCAGCCGCTGATCTTTGAACGGGCGATCGAACGGCTCGGCAGCTCGAAAGAGGATACCATTATTTTTGAGGATGCAGCCCATGCGGTGCGGACTGCCACACAGGCCGGATTCCGGGTGGCGGCGATTTATGACGAGAGCGCCGCAGCGGAGCAGCAGCTCATCCGCAGTCTGGCCACATTTTATCTGGAGAGCTTTGTCGGACTTGATCCGGCGATCTTTTGAAAATCTGTTTTCTATCTAGAGACTATTTAAAATTTTTAGCAGGGGGCTTTTTCTTTTGTAAAAAGCCTCCTTTTGCCGCTACAGCGGCGTGCATAGGCCAACCGGCGCAGAGCGTCGGCTCTTTTTTTACCCATCGGGAAAGGTAGGATCATTTTTCATACTGTTCTCCTCCTTTTTTTGCCCTTATAATGGAAAAGCAGAAAGCCTTTCACAAGGGAAAAAGGAGTGGCAGTATGGCAGGAAATATGGTAATCATACACGGCGGTGGACCGACCGCAGTCATCAATGCATCGCTCTATGGGGCGGTACAGGAGGCGAAAAAACATCCCGAGGTGGGGAAAATCTACGCGGCAATCGGCGGAACAGGCGGATTGCTGCGCAAAAAGCTGCTCGATCTGCGGGAAATTCCAGAGGAAGAACTGGAATTGCTGCTGACCAGCCCGGCTTCGGCAATCGGTACCTCCCGCGACCACCTGGAACCGGAGGATTACGCGGCGATGGTTCCGGTGTTTGAGGAATTCGGGGTCCGGTATGTCCTGCTCAACGGTGGGAACGGTACAATGGACACCTGTTCGAGGATTTATGAGCAGTGCCGCGCACATGGAATCTCAGTGATGGGGATTCCCAAGACGATGGATAACGACATTGCGGTAACCGATCACAGCCCTGGCTTTGGGAGCGCGGCGCGCTATATGGCGGTCTCGACCGCGGAGGTCTGTGCAGATGTGCGCGGCCTGCCGATCCATATTGTGGTGATTGAAGCGCTTGGACGGAATGCCGGCTGGGTGACCGCGGCTTCCGCGCTCGCGGCGGATTGCGGCGTGGGCGGCCCGGACCTGATCTATCTGCCCGAGCGGGCGTTCGATGAAGCGGCATTCTTGCGAGATGTACAGGAATTGATCGGCCGGAAGGGCTGCGGTGTGGTGGTCGCGAGCGAAGGACTGCACGACGCGGATGGAAAACCGATCGTAGAGCCGGTGTTCCAGGTGGGACGCGCGGTCTATTTCGGGGATGTCAGTTCCCATCTCGCTAACCTCATTACCAAAAAGCTGGGTTACAAGGCGCGCAGCGAGAAGCCGGGCCTGCTCGGGCGCGCTTCGATCGCTCTGCAATCCTCCTGCGACCGGGAAGAGGCGGCGTTGGCGGGCAGGCTCGCAGCAGAAGCCGTTGTGCGCGGGGAGAGCGGGAAGATGGTCGGTTTCCGGCGGCTCGAGGGGGAGACTTATCAGGTCGAGCCGATGATGATCGAGATTGAGCAGGTGATGCTCCATGAAAAAGGGATGCCGGATTCGTTCATCAACGAGGCGGGCAACGGGGTGACGCAGGCGTTCCTCGACTGGTGCCGTCCGCTTCTGGGCGCGCCGCTGCCCCGCCTTATCAGCTTTACCGGACGCGAGGGGGTGCAGCCATGAGTGGGCTGGTTCTGGATACTTCGCTTGCGCAGGCATTTTTAGAACAAGGCACGCTCGGGCAGGAGCGTGAACGCGCCGGGGCATTCTATCGGGAACTGATTGAAGCTCCGGATACGGCGGGCGTCAAAGGCTGGGTTTCCTGTGAAGAGGCCGCGGTCCAGCTCGATCTGATGCGGGAGAAGGGCGCCGAAATCCGCGAAAAAGCCGATGTTTTTGTACTGGTTGGGGTCGGCGGTTCCAACCAGGCGGCGCGGGCGGTGGTCGAGTCGATCCAACCGAGGTATAACGGTGCCCCCGAGATTCTCTATGCGGGGAATACCTTTTCACCTTATGAGATTGGGCGCATCCTCGACGCAACAGCGGGCCGGAGCGTCTACATCAATGTGATCGCTAAAAATTTTGAGACATTAGAACCGGGGAGCCATTTCCGGGTTCTGCGACAGCGGATGCAGGAGCGGTATACCCGGGAAGAGATGGCGCGCCGGGTGGTGCTGACCGGAACTTATGGCTCCCGCTTGGAAGAGATCGCCCAGGAAAATGGGTATACATTCCTTTCGTTCCCCGAGCGGATCGGCGGCCGGTACTCGGCGTTCAGCCCGGTCGGCTTGCTGCCGCTCGCAGCAATGGGGCTGGATATGGACGCCTATCTGGAAGGCGGGCGGCAGATGCAGGAACGTCTGCGCGCGGAAGGCGGCGGGATCGCTGCGGAATATGCGGCGGTGCGCAGTCTGCTCTATCAGAAAGGGTTTGATATCGAGATGCTGGTTTCCTTCGAGCCGCGTCTGCGCTGGTTTTCGAGATGGTGGTGGCAGTTGTTCGGCGAGAGCGAAGGCAAACAGAAAAAGGGTATCTTCCCGGCGAGTGCAATTTATTCGGAGGACCTGCACTCGATTGGGCAGTATATGCAGGACGGGCGGAGAAACCTGATCGAAAGTTTTCTGACCGTCGAGGATCCGGGCGCTTCGGTGCGGATCGCACCCGATCCTGCGTTTGGGGACCGGTTCGACTATCTGGATGGGATGGATTTTGCGCAGATCAACCGCGCAGCGGAGGATGCGACCATCCGCGCCCATGCAGAGGGCGGGGTACCCTGCATCCGTCTGACCACTGGCCGGCTGGATGAGTATGCATTCGGGCAGCTCTACTATTTCTTTATGGCAGCGTGCGCGGTTTCCGGGCGGCTGCTCGGGGTTGATCCGTTCGACCAGGAAGGGGTAGAAGCTTACAAACGGCTGATGTTCCGTACCCTTGGAAAGCCGGGCGTATGAGATAAAATGTTGTGCAAAACACCCAAAAAGCGCTATGTCATAGCTTTTGGTTATGGGCATAGTATGAAAAAATTTCATACTTGTTGGATCGATAGACTCTGCGGTATGATAGCATTAAGCTAGAAAATGAAGGAGGCTTGCACCTTGAATACCGGAAAAAACAAGGGTTTTTTCAGTAAGATTCCCAATGCGGTGTGGATGGTTATTTCGGTGGTGACGGCGTTCGTGCTCTGGACGGTGATTGCTTCCACCGAAGCGGGCGGCGTAGTCTTTGCCGAACCGTGGGAGGTTGGGCAGCAGTTTGTCAAGGCCCTCTCGAACGGCTCCCTTTGGCAGCACACCAGCATCAGCCTGTTCCGCGTGCTCGCGGGCTTCGGCATCGGGTTCGTCATCTCGATCCCGGTCGCGTTCCTGATGGGCTGGTATGCACCTTTCCGCAATCTGGTTTCCCCATGGATCCAGTTTGTGAGAAACATTCCCCCGCTGGCCTATATCCCCCTGATTATCGTCGGTGCGGGCGTTGGCGAGCAGGCTAAGGTCATCGTAATCTTCATCGCTTCGTTCTTGGTACTGGTGGTCACGATTTATCAGGGTGTCCTGAGTGTTGACGTCACCCTTATCAAAGCGGCCAAGGTGCTCGGCGCCAGCGACCGCGACCTCTTCTTCAAAGTGGTCATCCCAGCTTCCACCCCCTATATCCTCACTGGCGCGCGGCTCGGCCTCTCTGCCTCGCTCACCACGCTGGTTGCAGCGGAGCTGACCGGCGCTTCCCGCGGGCTGGGCATGATGATCCAGAAAGCGAGTGGCTACTACGATATGTCCACTGTTCTGATGGGCATCTTGGTGATCGGCGTGATCGGCATTCTGTTTGAAAAAATTGTACGGTTCTTGGAGAGGAGGCTGACGGGATGGCAGGAAACAATCTCCCAGTAAAAGTAAAGATCGACAATGTCGTAAAAAAATACAGCGGGCGTAATGGTGAGATGGTCGCGCTCAATGGCGTGAGCCTTGATATCCATGAAAATGAGTTTGTCTGCGTTGTCGGACCGTCCGGATGCGGCAAATCCACCCTGCTGAACATCATCGCCGGCCTGCATGAGCCGACCTCCGGCCAGGTATTGGTAGATGGTCAGGCGGTGAGCGGCCCCGGCCCGGATCGCGGCGTCGTATTCCAGCAGTATGCACTCTTCCCGTGGCTGACAGTGCAGAAGAACGTTGAGTTTGGGCTGAAGCTCCAAGGGATGGCGCAGGATAAGGCGGAGCAGGAAGCAAAGAAGTATATCAAGATGGTGGATCTTGAACAGTTTGCGCAGTCCTATCCGAAAGAGCTGTCGGGCGGTATGAAACAGCGTGTGGCGATTGCGCGTGCCTACGCGATCAATCCAAAGGTACTGCTGATGGACGAGCCGTTCGGCGCGCTCGACGCGCAAACCCGCACCCAGCTCCAGACCGAGCTGCTCAACACTTGGGAAAAAGAGCAGAAAACCTGTTTCTTCATCACCCACGATGTGGAAGAGGCGATCATCCTGGCACAGCGGGTCATCATTATGAGTGCACGCCCCGGACGGATCAAGGAGGTTGTTGAAATCAGCATCCCTTATCCGCGCACCCAGGAAACCAAGATGACCAAGGAATTCCTAGATCTGAAAAACCATATCTGGTCACAGGTTTATCAGGAATATCTGGCGATCAGGAAGTGATCCTGGGATTTCCCGGGAAACCGAATATGGCCTTTTCCGTTTCCGAATGGGACGGCTTCCCTGTCAACATGGCGGTATTTCCGTCATGTTGATCGGCGGTTCGGTATGGTTTTCCATACCGGCTCATCTTAGAAAAGTAAGATGCGTTTGCATTTTTCTTTGCACAAGAATTTGTCAGGAGGAATTTTTATGAAAAAGTTATTGGGCATCATCCTTTCGGGTGTGCTGGCCGCTTCCATGCTCGCGGGCTGCGGCGGTTCCAGCGCACCGGCTTCGTCTGCTGCCCCGGCAGCGCCCGCACCCGCTCCGGCCTCATCGGCTGCCGCGTCGAGCGAGGCTCCGGCTGCACCTGCGGAGACGTTTGAACAGATTAAACTTCGCGTTGCTTACATGCCCAACATGGGCAGTGCGTCGCTGCTGGTGACTGCGCGCGACAAGGGCTTCTTTGAGAAGATGGGGATTACCGTCGATCTGGTCGAGTTCCAGGGCGGCCCTGCCGAGATTTCGGCGATGGCTTCGGGCGATATCGAGATTGCACAGATCGGTCACGGCGCGCATGCGCTCTGCGCCGAGGGCGAAGCGGTGATCTTTGAGATCGACTGCACCAGCCTTGCGGATTCGGTTATGGGCAACAAGGAGAAGGGTGTCAACTCGATTGCCGACCTGAAAGGCAAAAAGGTTGCGACCACAGCCGGTACTTCGGCGGAGATCATCCTCAATCTCGCGCTTGCTTCCGAAGGGCTGACCCAGGATGACCTTGAGATCGTTGAGATGGATGCGAATGGCATGGTTTCGGCTATGATCAGCGGGAATATTGATGCTTGTGCAACATGGTCCCCGGGCACTATGACCATCGCAAATGCGATGGGTGACAAGGTGATTACACTTGCCACCAACAACGACTATCTGGATCAGGCGACCTTCCCGTCCAGCATGATCACCACCAAAAAGTATGCGGACGAGAACCGTGACATCCTTGTCCGGTTTACCCGCGCGCTCCAGATGGCGATGGATTACCGCGCCCCCAACATCAACGAGATCGCGGAACTGGTCGCAAAACAGTGCATGGTTGACGAGCAGACGATGCTTGACTGCGTGGGCGAGGGCAACTGGCTCACCGGACAGTTCGTTGCATCCGCAATCAAGGAAGGCACAGTCAAGAATTACTATGAGAACCAGCAGAAGGTGTTCATTGACAGCGGACGCCTGACCGAAGCGGTGGATGTCAACAGCTATGTTCTGTTCGACATCATGGAGGAAGCTGCCGAAGCGAACGCGAAAGCGGCATAACCAGTCCGGGTCTCTCCCACAGGCCCGGAAGCGGGAGGGCATAAAGAGAGGGGCGTAAGCTCCCCTTTATGCCCTCTCTCAGGTTTGCCTTCCCTGTCAGTGCTGTGGTATACTGGCCATAAAAAGGCTGGATATGCCGGGGCGGTTATGGCCAGAACGATCCTCGGATCAATGCGGGAAGGAGGCGTGCTGTTTTGCTGTTCGTCATTCTGATCTCAATCGCTGTATTTTCGGTGATCCTGCTCGCCTACCGGAGGGATCATTACGCGCTGCTCATCTTTGGGATGGGCGCAAGCTTGATCCTGTTGTTAGCCGGTATCATTATCTATACGGCCAAGACCGGCGGCATGAGCGAGGCGCAGAAGATGTTCCTCTATTTTTCAAGCGGCATCCAGAAGCGGCTCTCCTATCTGATTTTTCCTTTGAGCCGGTTGGGATACCTGATTGCGATTGGGCGGTATCTGTTTCCGCTCTTCCTGCTGTTGGTTGCGCTCAACTACAGTATGGTCCCACTGGTGCGCAGATATCGGAAGTGCTGGGCAGTGACCTGCTTGTTTCCAGCGGTGAGCCTGCTGCTTTACTATCCAAAGGTGTTCTATACGGTCGTACGGAACCGGTTTTGGCTCCAGCGTTTTTTGATGACCGCGATGGTGCTCTGGATCGTGCTCTATCTGGTGATCGCCGGGGTGCTCCTGCTTCATGAGTATGCGAGCGTTACAATCGCCTATTATAAGCGGCAGTTTCGCACGATCATGATGCTGATTGCAAGCATGATGCTGCTCTACCTGATGTTCGGGCTTCAGGACCCCATTCAGGTCTACCAGCTTTACACCACAGAATATATGTGGTTCAATGGGATGTCCTACGCCAACCCGGATATCCCGCTCTGGATGTGGCAGGGGATGAGCGTTTTGATCGCCTTTTCTCTGGTGTTGGGATTTTGGAATCTGCGGGAGTACAGCCAGATCACCGTCCGCGAGAACGACCGGGCGGTTTCGCTCGAACGCAAATTTGATACCGCGAGCATGGGGGTCTCGGTTTTTGTACATAGCATCAAAAATCAGCTCCTTGCAGCGCGGGTGGCCCACAAAAAGATTGAACAGGAGCTGATGAAGCCCGAGCTGGACGGGGAAAGGCTGCGGGAATATCTGCGGATGCTCGAAACGATGAATGACACCATGCTCCAGCGGATGGAGGAGCTTTATAGCAGCGTAAAATCCAGCTATATCTCATTGACGCCCACGCCCGCAGAGGAGATTGTGCGGTTAGCGGTCCAGCGGTTTGGCCAGAAATATCCGGAAGTGCCGCTTTCTATTCTGCCGGTCCCGCAGGTGCTTCTCCTGGCAGATAGCGTCCACCTCACCGAGGCGCTCTACAACCTGCTTGCCAACGGCTACGAAGCAACCGTCGCATCCGGAAAGCAGGGTGGAAAGGTCGAACTGGCGGTGCACGATGAGCGGTTGTGGGTCGTGTTCGAGGTGCGGGACAACGGATGCGGGATGACCCGGCAGGAGCAGAAAAAAATCTATGATCCGTTTTATACCAATAAGAATACAAATTTCAACTGGGGTATGGGACTGTATTATGTCTGTCAGATTGTCAAAAGCCACCTTGGTGCACTGCGGGTGGAGAGCGTAAAGAATGTGGGAACCAGCTTTTTCATGCAGCTGCCCCGCTATACGCCGCGTGTCGATGCAGCCCCGAAAAGGAGACAGAGAACATGATCCGGATACTTGTGGCGGAAGATTTCGACCTGCTGCGGCAGGACATCTGTGAGATGCTCTCGGCAGAACCGGATATTGAGGTTGTGGGGGAGGCGGCAACCGGTGCCGCAATGGTGGAACTGGCACTTGCGGTCGAAAGCGACCTGATCCTCATGGACATTGAGATGGAAAACCTGAATGCGGGCATCCATGCGGCCGAACGGATCCGCGATGCCCGCCCGGACCAGAAGATCATCTTCCTGACAGCCCATGAAACCCAACAGATGATTACCACCGCGATGGCAACCGGGGCGGTCGATTATATTGTGAAAGGCTGCTCCAACGAGGAGATCTTGCAGCATGTGCGCGCTGCCTGTGACGGCCAGCCAATGATGAACAGCAAAATTCAGGAGACGATCCTGCGGGAATATTCCCGGCTGCGGCGGTCGGAGCAGAGCCTGCTCTTTTTTATCAACAATGTTTCCCAGCTCACCTCCGCCGAACGGGACCTTGTCCGGCTGCTGCTTCAGGACAATAAGGTCAATGATATTGCGCGGATCCGGTGTGTTGAGGTGGTGACAGTCAAAACCCAGATCAAGGGTCTGCTACATAAATTTGGATGTAGCCGCACCAGAGAGATTGTTTCGATGATCCGCGATCTCAAGATTGAACACCTGTTTTAGACGAAAGGAAGTGTTTGGACGGATGAACTATTATCAGATTCCCAGCACCGAGCTGGGTAAAAATGCGAAGCTCCCGATCCTGAAACTCGGGGATTCCGGGGAGGTTTTTTATGAGCTGGCGCTCGAGATGGTCAAAGGAATCGAGGAGAACAACGCAAAAGAGGAAAAGACCGTTTATATCTGCCCGGTCGGGCCGGTGGGACAGTATCCCATCTTTGTGCGGCTGGTCAATGAGCGGCGCCTTTCGCTGAAAAACTGCTGGTTCCTCAATATGGACGACTATCTCGACGAGAATGATGACTACCTGCCAGTGGATCACAAGCTCTCGTTCCGTGGATTCATGCAGCGGGAGGTCTATGGGAAGATTGACCCAGAGCTGCTCATGCCGGAGGAACAGCGCGTATTCCCCGACCCCAAAGACCCGGCGGCGCTCACTGCGCTGGTCGAGCGGCTGGGCAAGGTGGATATCGCGTTCGGCGGCATCGGGATCAACGGCCATCTGGCGTTCAACGAGCCACAGGAGGGGATGAGCGACGAGGAGTTTGCCCAGCTCACAACCCGCGTACTTGACATCAGCCGCGAGACGCTGACCGCGAATGCGATCGGTGACCTGAGTGGTGCGATTGAAGCCATGCCAAAACGGTGTGTGACCATCGGGATCAAGGAGATTCTCTCGGCGAAAAAGGTGCGCCTGGGGGTATTCCGCGATTGGCACCGCTCGGTGATCCGGCGTGCGGCTTACGGGGAGCGGACCGCGCAGTTCCCGGTGACTTTGCTTCAGACTCATCCGGACGCGATGATCCTGACCAACAGCAACGCGGCACAGCAGCCATTTTAAAAAATCACAGCTATGTTGAAAATGCCCGGTACCCCGGTGTGCCGGGCAGGTCCCGACAGGGAAGACAAGATATTTAGGGGAAAAATCTACGATGAAAAAAACATTGCTAAAACATGCAAAACTGTACACAAACGGCGGGTTTTCGGAGGGAAACCTCCTGATCTGCGATGGGAAGATCGAGGCGCTGGGCCCGGGGGTTTTGGCTGACTGCGAAACGATCGATCTCAACGGCGCTTATCTGACGCCCGGTTTTCTTGATGTGCACACCCATGGCGCTGCCGGGGTGGATGTCAATGCTGCGGACGTGGCCGGTTTGGAGAGGATTGGGAAATTTTTTGCCTCTCAGGGAACGACTGGTTGGCTCGCCAGCGTCTTGACCGATACCGAGGAACAGACCATCTGGTGTCTCGAGCAGATCAAGGAGGCGGCGGGCCGCCCGATGGAGGGTGCGCAGCTGATGGGTGCACATCTGGAAGGACCGTTTCTTGCGTCGGAATACAAGGGCGCAATGCCGGAACACCTGCTCCAGCGGGGAAATATCGATCTTTTTCACAAATACCAGGCTGCGGCGGGCGGCACAGTGCGGTATATCACCGTCTCCCCCGAGGTCGCGGGAGTTCCGGAGATGGTCGAAGCCCTTGCCGGAGAGGTACGGATTGCGATTGGACATTCGGGCGCGGACTATGCTTCCAGCATGTACTGTATCCGCAACGGCGCGTCCAGCTGCACCCACACCTTTAATGCAATGCGGCTGTTCCACCAGCATGAACCGGCGATTATGGGCGCGGTGATCGAATCGGATATCTATTGTGAAGCGATCTGCGATGGGCGGCATCTGCACCCCGCTACCGCCCGGATGCTCCTGAAAGCCAAAGGGTATGACCGGGTGATCGCGGTGACCGACAGCATCATGGCCGCGGGCCTGCCGGACGGGAACTACAAGCTCGGGGTGAATGACATTGTGGTCGAGGAAGGGGATGCGAAGCTCGCCACGACCGGCGTGCGTGCAGGCAGCACGTTGACCACCGGGCAGGCACTGCGTAACCTCGTCCGGTTCACCGGGCAGCCTCTTGAGCGGGTGCTCCCGCTGCTCACCGAAAATCCAGCGCGGATGCTCGGCATATTTGGGCGGAAGGGTTCTCTCCAATTGGGTAAGGATGCGGACCTGGTGGTGCTCGACAATGAATTACAGGTCAAGGCGACCTATGTCGGCGGGAGAGCCGTTTATAACCAAATGTTTTGACGATAGGAACGGATTAGGGCTTGTTTGAAAATAGAGAAATGGCCGCTTTTTGTAGAAAAAGACGGTGGTTTCGATTTTTCAAACAGCCCCTAGAGTAAGGGGGAATCATTATGCCATTAGTACCATTGCGTGCCATTCTGGAGGCGACCGACAAATATCAGTATGCACAAGGGGCGTTCAACGTCAACGCGGTCGCACAGGCCAAAGCCGCGATCGAGGTACATGAGATGTTCCGCAGCGCGGCAATCCTACAGGGCGCCGACCTTGCGAATGGGTTCATGGGAGGACGCACCGATTTTATGAACGCGACCCTTGAGGACAAAAAAATCGGCGCAAAAAACATCGCGGCAGCGGTGAAACAATATGGGGAATCCAGCCCGATTCCGATTGCGCTCCATCTCGATCATGGCCGGGACATCGACTCCTGCAAAGCAGCGATTGCGGGCGGCTATACCAGCGTTATGATCGATGGCTCCAGCCTGCCGTTTGAGCAGAATATCGAGGTCACCCGTGAGGTGGTCAAATATGCGCACGAGCGCGGCGTCACCGTCGAGGGGGAGCTGGGTGTGCTCGCCGGGGTAGAGGATCACGTATTCAGCGCCAATTCAACCTATACCAACCCGCTCGATGCGGTGGAATTTTTCAAAAAAACCGGCGTCGACTGCCTGGCAATCAGTTATGGCACCATGCATGGCGCAAGTAAGGGCAAAGATGTCAAGCTGCGCAAGGAGATTGCGATTGCAGTCAAGGAATGCCTGATGCACGAGGGCATCTTTGGCGTGCTGGTCAGCCATGGTTCGTCAACCGTCCCGCAGTATATTGTTGATGAGATCAACGCGCTTGGCGGGGAGATCAAAAACGCCTATGGCATCGCGCTTGACCAGCTCAAAGCGGTTTCCAAATGCGGGATCGGCAAGATCAATGTGGATACCGATATCCGTCTCGCGGTCACCCGCAACCTCAAGGAGCTGTTCCGCGACCGTCCCGAGCTGCAAAAGAGTGAGAAGGTCGGGAAGATGTACGAGCTGCTCGAGGCCAACAAATCCGCGTTCGATCCGCGTGTATTCCTGCCGCCGATCATGGATACCGTTATGTATGGTACAGTCGACCACGACGATCTGGCCGCGGTCACGGGCTGTATCGAGCGTGGGGTCAAAGAGGTGGTCGGTACCCTGATTGTCGAGTTTGGCTGTGTGGGCAAGGCGCCGCTGGTCGAGCGGGTGACATTGGATGAGATGGCGGAGCGTTACCGCAAAGCCGGGATTTGAGGAGGAAAACAGATGAGACTGGAATTTGAATACGGACACGGCACAATGGCGGCCAACCTGCCGGACACCACAGATGTGTTCATCCCGGGGCAGACTGTCCCGGATCCGCCCTGTATCCCCGAGGACAAGATCGTGGAAGAGACGCTGAAAAGCATCCGCAATCCGATCGGCATGGAGCCGCTTTCCAAACTGGCGCACAAGGGCAGCAAATGCGTGATCGTGTTCCCCGATCGGGTCAAGGGCGGCGAGCAGCCAACCGCGCACCGCAAGGTATCCATTCCGCTGATCCTGGACGAGCTTTATGCGGCCGGTGTCGAGAAAAAGGACATCCTGTTGATCTGCTCGAACGGCCTGCACCGCAAGAACACCGAGCAGGAGATCCGTGGAGTGCTGGGGGAGAAGCTGTTCAATGAGTTCTGGTATACCCACCAGATCATCAACCACGATAGCGAGGACTATGACCATCTGGTCGATCTCGGCACAACCGAACGGGGAGACCCGGTGCTCATGAACAAGTACGTCTATGACGCGGACGTCGCGGTTCTAATCGGGCACGTACAGGGTAACCCGTATGGAGGCTATTCGGGCGGCTACAAACACTGTGCAACCGGCATCACCCACTGGCGCTCGATCGCAAGCCACCATGTCCCACAGGTCATGCACCGCCCCGACTTTGTCCCGGTCAGTGGCACCAGCCTGATGCGCACCAAGTTTGACGAGATCGGGATGCATATGGAAAAATGCATGGGCAAAAAGTTCTTCTGCTGCGACGCGGTGCTCGATACCAAATCCAGACAGATCTCGGTCTACAGCGGTTACGCCAAAGAGATGATGCCGGTCAGCTGGAAGGACGCGGACAAGCGCACCTATGTCCACTGGGCGGAGAAAAAATATGACGTGCTGGTGTTCGGGATGCCGCAGTTCTTCCACTATGGGGAGGGGATGGGCACCAACCCGATCATGTTGATGCAGGCGCTTTCGGCACAGGTGATCCGCCACAAGCGGATTATGAGCGACAACTGTGTCATCATCTGTTCGTCCCTCTGCAACGGCTATTTCCATGACGAGCTCTGGCCCTACCTGCGAGAGATGTATGAGATGTTCCAGCATGACCAGATGAACACCCTGCCGGACATGAACCGCTATGGGGAGTATTTCGCGACCAACGAGGAGTACATCCGGAAATACCGCTATTGCAACGCGTTCCATCCGTTCCATGGCTTCAGCATGATTGCTTGTGGCCATATCGCGGAGATGAACACCTCGGCGATCTACCTTGTGGGCGCACAGGAGCCGGGATATGCCCGCGGGATGGGCTTAAAGACCCGCGCGACCTTTGAAGAGGCGCTCGAGGATGCGAAGAAAAAATTTGTCGGGCCGAACCCGAACATCCTTGCCCTGCCGTTGACCTTCAAAACGGCGGCGGTGCATCTCTGCATGAAAGACCCTGCACAAAACGGCGCGGCTGCTGATCTGGGCGACCACCCCTGTTGCGGCTGATTGCAGGTTTTCCTTGGATGGCATCCAGATAAAATAGCACATAAGTCAAACACCCTCTATGCAGATGATCTGTTTTGCATAGAGGGTGTTTTTTTCGTGGCAATGCGTGGGGAGTCCGCGCATTTTAAATCAGAACGCGCGCGAATACCGTGTTCCTTTTGGGGCATATATGCCCAGGATTGGCAGGATTATTCCTAGTGTTTAGTGGAATCGGCTGCATATGTTTAGAAATTGTTTAAAAAATCAAAAATTAATTTATTATAATAAAGTAAATTATAAATTATGCATAATAAAAATGACAATCTGGTAACAAAATCCTCTTGAAAAAGTGTTGTGGCGCGGGTATACTGAGACACGTTCCAAGCGGCCCGGACAACGGACGCCGCGGATCAAAACTTTTCTTTCAGGAGGATCCTAAATTATGAAAAAAGCGATTGCTATGCTGCTTGCAGTTTCTGCGACTATGGCCCTCGGCGTGACCGCACTTGCGGATGACGTCAACCAGGTGGCCGACACCGGCTCCGGCTCTTCCGACGTTTCTTCGGACAACACCTCTTCGGATACCTCGTCCGACAACACTTCCTCGGATACTTCGTCCGATAACACCTCTTCGGACAACTCTTCTTCGGATACTTCTTCGGACAATTCTTCCAGCTCTGAGGACGAGACCCCTGTTGGGGAGCCCACTTCCTTGGTGTTCCACTCGGATGAGGACGGCACCGTTCTCGGCGAAGACCTGCTCGAGCCGGGCAGAGAGTACCGGTTCCCGGCGTATGTTGAGTTTGGCGGCCAGAGAGCGAAAGTCGCAGTCAGCGACGAGCTGCTCAAGGACTACAAGTTTACCTACACCCGTGTGACCGCTTCGGGCGTCAAGAACTTCAAGATTGAGGAGCGCAAAGGGGTCCACTACCTGGTTGTTGAGACCAAGGACACCACCCCGACCAAGCCGATCGATGTGAAATACAACGTCAAGCTGGTGCGCAAATCCAACAACATCTCGGTATTCAGCCAGGAGGTCAAATTCTCCTACGGCTATGACGAGAGCAACGACGATTACATCAACGATCTGGACAAGGGCGATATCATCGAGATCGACAATAGCCGTCCGGTCATCACCAAGGAGCAGTTCAACAAAATTGCAAAGCTGAACGACTACAAAAACGTCACTCTGGCGGGTGCTGGCTGGCAGTTCACTGTCAACGTAACCGATGAGACTACCAAGAACATGGTCTTCACCAATGCTGGTATCAAAGAGATCATGGCCAAATACCCGGATCAGGACTTCAAGTTCTTCCGGTTCGGCGGCAAGCCGTCCTTCAACTCGACCGGTAAGGTTGCGCTGGATGTCTCGGACATCGTGGACGACTACGAGAACCTCAACCTCTACCGCTATGCGAACGGCCGTGTCTACAAGCTGAACGCGTCCTACAACGCTGCGGATGAGACCCTGGAGTTCCGCACCAATAAGCTCGACACCTTCTTTGTCACCGACAAAGCGATTAAAGATGGCACTGTGATCGATGAGAACGTTGTTTCCGGCGGCAGCAACGCGGGCAACAATGTCAACACCGACAAGAACAACCCTGGCACCGGTGCTGGTGACATGATCAACGCGGCTGTCATGGCGGGGATCGCTTCCCTCGCGGCTGCTGGCGCGGTCGTGGCCAAGAAAAACTCCAAATAAGGCACGCCTCTTTCAGAAAAATCGCCGCCCCAACAGGGGCGGCGATTTTTGGTTATAAGAAGAAAGTGCTTGACAAGGGTTCAGAGTTCGTGTAAACTATAGATTAGATTCGATTTATATTTTCAATTTCATATTTCTACCTTATAAAGAGTGACGGAGGGACAGGCCCTGTGAAGTCCGGCAACCTGCATCTGCAAGGTGCCAAATCCTGCGGTATGACCGAGAGATGAGGAAAGATGAGACGCTCGGTGTATACCGGGCGTTTTTTGTAATTGATTTTGACCAGGTTTGCGCAGGGATTCTGCGCAAAAGCGGTACTTCTATGGAAAAGGCTCTGGAAAGCCAGCATGCAGGAGGAACAAAGATGCAGAAAAAACAGATCCAAAACCGGCTTGTCAGCTTGATGCTTGCCTTAACAGTTTGTATAGGGATTCAAGCGGCGCCAGCTGCGGTGCAGGGCGGTTATAACGATCTCGAAACGATTACAAGCCATGTCAATCTGTCGATCCCGCAGGGATTGACGGTTTCCCGTCCGAGCGGGCAGCTCACAACGCCCGCTTCTGCCTACTTTATTGCGGGCAGCTCAGACCCCGACCTGCCGCTGACCATCAATGGGCAGACGATCGAACGGCGGGGTGTGCGGGGCAGCTTTGGAATCTATGTCGCGCTTGATGTGGGAACCAACCGGTTTGTATTGGAGCAGGGCAGCGCGCGCGAAGAGGTTGTCATCGTGCGGGGAAACGCTGCCGCCGAAGCCGCAACCACGAAAGTGATTTCCCGGATGGCGCCCGCCTACGATTGCGCGACCTTCAGCGGCGAGACAATCACCCTCTCCTGTGTAGCGCCTTCGGGGGCAAGCGTCACCGCGACGATCGGCAACAGGCGGGTCACGCTTGAGCAGAGCGCCGCGACCGCCCAGGCAGGCGTTCCCGCTACCTTTACCGCCAAGCTCACAGCGGGCGAAGTCAGCGGCACCAAAGACCTTGGCAAGGTTGTCTACACCCTCAACGGCCAGACCGATTTTGAATCGGAGGGGAAAGTTTACATAACCGGGTCGGGGAGCCGGCTGGCGGTACAGGTCAAAAATGATGCTACAGTGGTTTACAGCGATGCACAACGTAGCCGGTTCATTGACACCGCCAAACTGGGCGGGATTGACACGGTAAAAGACATCGACGGCGACCTTTACGAGTTATCGACCGGCGGGTGGGTTCCGCGGGAGGCAGTGCAGCCGCTGACCGAAGAGGTCCCGCTTCGGCTGTCAGTGGAGCAGACCCTCTTTGGCGCAACCGACGATGGGAATGGCGAGGTCTACTCATTCCCCGGCAGTGCACGTCCGATGGTCCGCTCCTATCAGGACAGCGAAAAGCTGTTTGTGCGGCTGTGCAACACCACCATGAGCAGCAATGCACTCTCCGAACTGAAAGCGGCGGTTTCTGAAAGCCGGGTGTTCAGCGGGGCGGCTGTTTCCCAAAAGGATGGGTATGTCGACCTGACATTCCAACTTTCGGGAAATCGCGACCTGTGGGGCTACGATATCACCTATGGCAAAGAGGGCGGGATCAACGTCTTTGCAAAATATAAGCCTTCTCTTCAGCAGGGAAACCGCCCACTCTCCGGGATTACAATTGCGGTCGATGCGGGGCATGGTGGGGATGATCCAGGCGCGGTTGGAATTCCGGGAACCAAGGCCGCGATGGAGAAGGACATCAACCTTGCCACCGCAATCGCGGTGCAGAAGCGTCTGGAATCCTTGGGCGCGACCGTCCTGATGACCCGCGCCACCGATGAGAACCCGCCAATCAACGACCGGATGCAGAGTACGGTGGATGCAGACCTGTTTATCTCACTCCACTGCAACAGCATCTCCTATGACCGCGATACCAACAAGGCAGGCGGCACCGAAGTTTACTATTATGAGGACCAGTCCCAACAGCTTGCCCAGACCCTCGCGGCCAATGTAGCGGATTACACCGGCCGCACCAACCGAGGCGCGAAGTTTTCGGCTTTCCGGGTGACCCTCAATACCTATGCCCCAGCGGTGTTGGTTGAGATGGGGTTCCTCACCAATCCTGCCGAGTATGACGCGATGACCAGCCGGTCGGGTATCTTCCGGACTGCCAACGCGATTGGGGATGGGGTGCTCGCGGTTTTTCGCTAAAAACCTGTTAGAACCTAAGAGCTTGTCCAGCATCTAAAGCTTTACGCAATTTTTCTCGAAAAATTGCGGGGTCGAGGGGCAGCGCCCCCGCCACCGCGCGCACGCGGCGGAATGCTCCTGAGAAGCCCCTGCAAAAGGATTTGAATAGAGGAGTGTGTGGAAGGATGTATCTGAATGAACCGCTTTTGAAAGCGGTATCCGCAGGGGATGCCGCCAAATTTCTCAAGGCGGGGGAATCCCTTCGCTGTCAGTCGCTGGGGGAGCTGTGGCTTCCAAGCGGGAAAATCGTTGCGAACGATCCCTGTTGTCTGTTTGAGGGAGCGCCGTTCACAAGGACGGTCCCTCCCGGCCGCTATCCGGTGACCCTCTGGGTCTGGGAGGACGGCAATGACAAACGGGTCGCGTTTGCCGGTCTGCGGTTCCGGGAGGGACTGCCTGTGCGGTTTGAGATGGCGCTGCTCGAAGAGCAGGACACCGCGGAGCTTTCGGAAGACGGGTTTTACGGCTATGGGGTGGACAGCGGGACCGGCGGGTTCATGGATGAACAGACCTTCCTCCGCCTGGCCGAACTGATGGATAAATGGGAGGATGGGAGCTTTTCGGCGTTGGACAATGCGCTGGAAGAGAGCTATGTGCATACCTATTCGACCGCAAACGTCCAGCTTCCGGACAGCGAACACAACGTCGCGGCGTTTTCAAGCGGCTGGGGGGACGGCGGATATCCCTCCTACTGGGGATTTGATAAGGATGGCCAGCTCTGCTGCCTGATAACGGATTTTTGTATCCTCGATCTGTGACGCGACAGAACCAAGAAAAAGTTGCCCGGGCTGTGGATGCTGCAGGCCGCAGCGCTGGGTATTTATATAAAAAACCCACAACTGTTCAGCAAAAAGGAGTTTGATTTTTTATGGCGAAGTATCTTTTTACATCCGAATCGGTTACCGAAGGACATCCGGACAAAATCTGCGACCAGATTTCAGACGCGGTGCTCGACGCGATTATCGCGAATGACCCCGGGGCGCGTGTCGCTTGTGAAACAGCGGTGACCACCGGCATGGTGATGATTATGGGGGAAATTTCTACAAAATGTTATGTGGATATTCCGGCAATCGCGCGCAAAACGATCCAGGAGATCGGCTATGACCGCGCGAAATACGGGTTTGACTGCAAGACCTGTGCGGTGCTGACCAGCATTGACGAGCAGTCTGGGGACATCGCAATGGGCGTGGACGACGCGCTTGAGTACCGCGACGGCGATACCAGCAAGGAGGACGCGACCGGTGCAGGAGATCAGGGGATGATGTTCGGCTATGCGAGCGACGAAACCCCTGAGCTGATGCCGATGCCGATCTCGCTGGCGCATAAACTGGCAAAACAGCTCACCAAGGTGCGCAAAGAGGGGGTCCTGTCCTATCTGCGTCCGGACGGCAAGACCCAGGTCACGATCGAATATGAGGATGACCGCCCGACACGGGTGGATGCGGTGGTTATCTCCAACCAGCATGCCCCCGAGGTTTCGCTCGAGCAGATCCGCGCAGATGTGATTGAAAAGGTCATCAAGGAGATCGTGCCCGCCAATCTGATGGACGAAAACACCAAGATTTTTGTCAACCCGACCGGACGGTTTGTAATCGGCGGCCCGCAGGGGGATTCCGGCCTGACCGGGCGCAAGATCATTGTCGATACCTACGGCGGCGCCGGACGGCATGGCGGCGGCGCATTTTCGGGCAAAGACCCCACAAAGGTTGACCGTTCGGCCGCCTACGCGGCGCGCTATGTCGCCAAGAATATTGTTGCGGCAAAGCTCGCCAGACGTTGCGAGGTTCAGCTTGCCTATGCAATCGGCGTGGCGCATCCGGTTTCGGTCAATGTCAACACCTTCGGCACCGGCTCGGTCCCGGATGAGAAGCTGGAGCAGGCGGTAAAAGCCGTGTTCGATCTGCGGCCTGCCGCGATCATCCGCGCACTCGATCTGCGCCGCCCGATCTACCGCCAGCTTGCCGCTTACGGCCATATGGGGCGCGAGGATCTCGGAGTCACATGGGAGAAAACCGACAAAGTTGACGCGCTTTTGGAGGCAGCCCGGTAAAAATCTCAGAAATGCAAACAAAAAATCACCTTTCTGCATAGGATGCAGGGAGGTGATTTTTTATGGTGGAAATAATCCTTTGGTTGACCGTGGCAGCGTTGGCATGTGTGGGGTTTGTGCAGGTCTGTACCTGGATTTCAATCCGAATGGGCAGCAGGCGCAGCCGGGTGTTCCGGGTGTTCCCAATCGGCGGGGAAGGACGTACTGACGACCAGCTTGCACAGGTCTACTCCTGCCTGCAATGGGAGGCGAATCCTTCCCAACAGGTCTATGTCCTCTATGATGCAGGCTTGGATGAAGGCGGTGTACGGGAATGCCGGGTGCTCACCAGCGGCACCGGCATCCGGTTTGTACAATCGGCTGAGGAACTGGATGCACTGCTCACTGGGACGTGAAAATATTTACATTTTCCCCGATCCGTATTATACTAAATAAAACAAGCATTTGGATGAGGGGATGGTGCGTAGGTGGAAAGCGCAGAGCTTTACAGGCTGGAAGGCAGTGTGGAAACGATCGTATTTCACAATCCGGAAAACGGCTATACTGTGCTTGAGCTGGCAACCGACGAGGAACTGGTGACTGTCGTCGGTGAGTTTTCTGACATCTCGGTGGGGGAGACGTTGATCGTCACCGGCTCCTACTCCAACCATCCCAAATATGGCCTACAGCTGAAAGCGCAGATTTATGAACGGCTGATGCCCGCGACCGCAACCGCGATTGCAAGTTACCTCGCCTCTGGGGCGATCAAGGGGATCGGGCCGGCCATCGCCAAAAAACTGGTGCAGGCGTTCGGGGACGAGACCCTCACGATCATCGAGCAGGACCCGGAACAGTTGACGAAAATCCGGGGAATTACAGCAAAAAAAGCAGAAAAAATTTCCAATGAGTATAAAAAATTATTTGGAATCCGTACCGTTATGCTGTTCCTTGCCAAATTTGGGGTGCCTGCGGCGTTTGCCATCAAGACATGGAAAAAATTTGGCCTTTCTGCGCAGGAGAAGGTATCGCAAAATCCGTATATCCTTTGCTGTGAGGAAATCGGTATCGAGTTTGAAACTGCGGATGCGATTGCCCGCCAAAGCGGGGTCCAACCGGATGGGCCCGAGCGGATTTCTGCGGGGCTTCAGCATATCCTGCGCCACAACACCAACAACGGTCATGTCTGCCTGCCGGAACGCAAGCTGATTGAGGTCTGCCAGCCGCTGCTCGAGGTAGACAGCCACCTGATCGGGGATGCGCTGGATATGCTGATTGAACAGAACGAACTGGTCCGGATCGAGGTGGACGGGGAAGCGTTCATCTATCTGCCGCGGTATTATGAGGCGGAATGCTATATCGCCAGCAAGCTCGCGCTGATGCTGAGCAGCCGCCCGGAGGGGGTCGTGGCGGATATCGGCGGGGTGATCGACAGCCTCGAACAAAAGCAGGGGATTCAGTATGCGCGGCTCCAGCGGGAAGCGATTATCACTGCGATTACCCAGCCTTTGATGGTCCTGACCGGTGGCCCCGGGACCGGCAAAACCACCGCGATTTCGGCGATTATCCGCCTGCTGACCCAGATGGGTGCAAAGGTTGCGCTGGCGGCTCCGACCGGGCGGGCCGCAAAACGGATGTCCGATCTCACCAATGTGGAGGCCAAGACGGTGCACCGGCTGCTCGAGGTCGATTTTGGGGATGGCAGCGGCATCACTCGCTTTAAGCGCAACGAGAAAAACCCGCTCCCCTTTGAGGCGGTCATCATCGACGAGACCTCAATGATGGATGCCCTGCTCTTTGAATCGCTTCTGCGTGCGCTGCGGTTTTCCTGTCGGCTGATCCTCGTCGGCGATCCGGATCAGCTTCCGTCGGTTGGGGCGGGCAACATCCTTGGGGATCTGATCGAGAGCGGCGAGGTGCCGGTGGTGCATCTCACCGAGATCTTCCGGCAGGCGGCGCAGAGCCTGATTATCACCAATGCCCACGCGATTGTGACGGGGGAATATCCCCGGCTGGACGTGCGGGACAACGACTTTTTCTTCCTGCCCGATAGCTCGACTGCCCGGATTGCGGCAACCACCGCCGACCTCTGCGCCCGCCGCTTGCCCAACCGTTACGGCTACTCGCCGCTCTGGGACATTCAGGTCATCGCACCCACTCGGGTGGGCGCAGTCGGAACCGGCGAGCTGAATCGGGTGTTGCAGGAGACCCTCAACCCGCCCGACCCTTCCAAAAAGGAGTTCAAGGCAGGGACAGCGGTCTTTCGCGAGGGGGACAAGGTCATGCAGATCCGCAACAACTATGACCTGATCTGGGAGAAGGAGGACGGCGAGGAAGGGATGGGAATCTTCAACGGGGACATCGGGGTTATCGAGCTGATTAACCGGCCGTCCTCCTCCATTGTAATCCGGTTCGACGACCGGCTTGCCGAATATTCGTTTGATATGGCGAACGAGCTGGAGCTGGCGTATGCCATCACGGTGCATAAGAGCCAGGGCAACGAATACGACGCGGTGATTATGCCGCTCATGGACGGCCGCAGCCGGATGTACTACCGCAATCTGCTCTACACAGCGGTGACCCGCGCCAAACGGCTGTTGATCCTGCTCGGCTCCCGCCGGACGATCTATTACATGGTGGACAACCATAAAAAATCCCGCCGGTATACCAATCTGGTGCACCTGCTGGGCGAGGTCTGCAATGGGTGAGCCGCTGCGGGAAACGCTGCTCCGCCTGCTCTTCCCGCACAGATGCTTCTGTTGTGCGGCGCTGCTCCCGGACAACGGGTATCTTTGTCCCGCATGTGCCGCTGCTCTGCCGCGCATTCAGCCGGATTTCTTCCCCAAACTGCCCCCTTTTGCCCGGGTGGTTACACCGCTCTATTATAAAGCGGGCGTCCGTGATGGCATCCACCGGTTCAAATACGATGGGAGGTCGTACTATGCCGCATTTTTAGCGGGCCTGATGGCGGAGCGGTTGTTGGAACTTCCCGGCCTGCCCCAGTTTGACCTGTTGACCTATGTGCCGCCTGCCCCGCATAAGTTGCGGGAGCGCGGGTTCTGCCCTGCTGGGATGCTTGCCCGGCAGCTTTCGGGACGGCTCGGGCTCAAAGTGCGGGATGGCCTGATTGGGCACACCGGAAACAGGGTCGCTCAGATGACCCTTTCAGGCCGCTCGGACCGGGAGGAAAACGCGCGGAAGTCGTTCGCGGGGGTGCGGGGCGTGCATCTGCATGGGGAACGGGTCCTGCTGGTGGACGATGTGCTGACTACCGGCTCGACCGCGCAGAGATGTGCCCACCTGCTTGCACGTGCAGGCGCGGGGGAAATCTGGCTGGTGACGGCTGCTGCAGTCCCGTATCAGGAATGGGAAACGTCGGACAGGCCGCCCTTTTATGAGAAAGGTGTTGAAAGGGACGGTATTTTGTAGTATAATGCATACTGGACAAAGGAAAAAGACACCAGCCTTTGACATCAAGATATCGAAAAATCGGACAGGAGAACGCTTATGGCATCGGTAGATATTGGAATTGATCTCGGAACAGCAACTGTGCTGGTATATGTCGGAGACCGGGGGATTGTGTTGCGGGAGCCGTCTGTCGTGGCGGTGAACAGCCGTACCGGCGAGGTTTTGAGTGTCGGACAGGATGCGCATGAGATGCTCGGGAAAACCCCTGCACAGATCACAGCGATCCGTCCTTTGGAGGAAGGAGTCATTTCTGACTACAAGATGACCGAAGAGATGATTAAGTATTTTCTGCGGAAAGCCTCCCCCGGGACGATGCTTAAGCCCCGGGTCGCTCTCTGTGTGCCTTCACTGATTACCGCAGTCGAAGCGCAGGCAGCGGTTGACGCAGCGGTCACAGCCGGGGCGCGCAGCGTCTATCTGATTGAGGAACCGGTTGCAGCGGCAATCGGTGCAGGGATTGAGCTGGCGCGTCCGAAAGGGAATATCATTCTCGATATTGGTGGCGGTACAAGCGACATCGCGGTCCTTTCTTTGAATGGGATCGTCTGCAAAAATTCCATCAAGGTTGCGGGGGATAAGCTGAACAGCATGATTGTAAAGTATGTCCGCGCGGCCTATAACCTGTTGATTGGGGAACGGATGGCAGAGCAGCTCAAAATTGGGGCTGCAAGCATGGATGAGGATGCGCCGAACCTTGTCTATGAGGTGAAAGGGCGGCATCTGGTAAGCGGGCTTCCGGTACGGCAGATCATCTCACGCAAGGAACTGTATCCGGTGATTCATGACTGTGTGGTCGAGATCCGGGACGCCGTACATGCGGTGGTCGAAAGGACGCCCCCGGAGCTGGTTGGCGACCTTTATGAAAACGGGCTTGTCATGACCGGCGGCGGCGCTCTGCTGCATGGGCTTGGGAAGTATCTCAGCAGGCATCTCAAGATGCCGGTCCATCTGGCGGAAAATCCGGTTGAGTGTGTCGCGATCGGTACGGGGCGGTCGTTTCAGTATATTGACAAGCTGTATGATGGTTTTATTGCTTCGTCGATCCATAAACATTAAAACAAGTGGATGTATAGAAACCTCCTTGGTACGGGATACTAGAAGTAGCCTGTTACAGAGGAGGTTTTTCATGTCCATGACCGCAAAACAGCTCGCTGCACTTGAGGCACAGCTCGGTGAGGAGCAGGTGCAGAGCAAAAGGTACGCCTATTATGCACGTCTGACCAGCGATCCGCGGCTGAAATCCCGGTTTGAACATATGGCTGCCTGCCATCAGAGCCACTATAACCGCCTGCTGGAGCAGCTGAATTGAGAGCCTAGGGGCTGTTTGAAAAATCAAATTACCGTCTTTTTCTACAAGAAACGGCATCTGCTGCGTCAAAAATACGCGGAATACACAAAGTATTCCTGTGTTTTTCTTCTTGTACCTGCTCGTCTCTCATGAAAAATCCATCAATTTCTCTATTTTCAAACAAGCCCTACAGGGCGGATTCCCCATGCAAAAAAAGAATTGTCAAGTTGCATAAAGTGTGCTATAATGTCAATATAGAAGATCGATTTTAAAGGCAAAGGACCGAACAGACACTTATGGAATTTGAAGAATTGGAACTGATCCAGCCCATCCTGCGTGCAGTGCGGGAAGAGGGCTATTCCGAACCGTCTCCGATTCAACAGAAGGCGATTCCGCCCGCACTTGCTGGACGGGATCTGCTTGGCTGTGCCCAGACTGGTACGGGAAAAACCGCTGCATTCGCCATCCCGATTTTGCAGCGTCTCACAATCGCCGGGCCGCAGGGACGGCAGCGGCCGATCCGGGCGCTTGTCTTGGCCCCGACCCGGGAGCTGGCTTTGCAGGTTTCAGAAAACTTCCGAGCATACGGGCGTTATCTGCGGCTGCGCACCGAGGTGGTCTTTGGGGGCGTGTCTCAGAATCCCGCAGGTAGACGCATTGCAGCGCGGGGTGGATATCCTGGTTGCAACCCCAGGGCGACTGAACGACCTGATTGGGCAGGGGCATGTCCGGCTAGACGGGGTGGAGACGTTGGTATTGGATGAGGCGGACCGGATGCTCGATATGGGATTTATCCGGGATGTGGAGCGTATCATCCGGAAATTACCTGCTGTGCGGCAGACCCTCTTTTTTTCGGCGACTATGCCGGACAGCATCCTGGAGCTGTGTGAAAGAATCCTGACCGACCCCGTACGGGTAGCGGTTACGCCGGTTTCATCAGCGGTTGATGTGATCGAGCAAAAGCTTTATTTTGTGGATAAGGCGAACAAACGCCGCCTGTTGATCTATCTGCTCCAGACCGGGCAGATCCCGTCTGCGCTGGTGTTTACCTTCACCAAGCATGGCGCCGACCGGGTCGCGCGGGAGCTGGTCAAAGCTAAAATACCCGCGCGGGCGATCCATGGAGACAAGAGCCAGAATTCCCGTCAGGCAGCGCTCAACGCGTTTAAGGCAGGAGAAATACGGGTATTGGTCGCGACCGACATTGCCGCCCGTGGCATTGATATTGAAGAACTGCCCTATGTGTTTAATTACGACCTGCCGAACATTCCCGAGACCTATGTACACCGGATTGGGCGTACAGGACGTGCAGGGCAGACAGGGACAGCGGTTTCCTTCTGCTGTTTTGCAGAGAAGGAGAGCCTAGCTGAGATCGAAAAGTTGACCGGTAAGCCGATCCCGGTGGTGGAGGAGCATCCTTATCCGATGCAGGTTTTTGAAATCCCGCCCAAGCAGGCGCGCCCACCGCGGCCTTCTAAAGCGGCGCAGCAGAATCCTGCACCTGAAAAACGGCCCCAACCGGGGGAAAAAACGCGGTCCAAGCCATCATCGGCACAGGGACAGACCCGAGGACGTATGCACAGAGGGGGTTCTGCCCACTGAACCCGTGATTTTTTGAACAATCCCAGCAGAGCAACAGCAGGGCAAGTGTATTGACACTTGCCCTGCTTCTCTTTCATATGGCGCCACTCCTATTACATTTTTCACTTGGTTTTTTGCGCAGAATTTGTTATAATATAATACTTAGCCGGACTGGCTGCTCTGCGGCTGGTTCTCGCATAACACTCCAAGCAATCTATGGAGAAAGAGGAATCTGAATTTGGAAATTGGAATCATCGGGCTGGGCAGGGACGGAAAAATTGTGCTCCGGCATCTTTTGCAAAAAACGGTTGAAGACCTTGCGGTCTACGACCCGGACGGCCGGACTACCCGGCACCCGGTCCGGCACTACGATACAGCAGCGGAGTTGTGCGACCATTGTGAAACGGTGGTTCTCGCGCTCGAAACCGCTTCGGACCTGACCGCACTCTGCAACGGGATTGCCCCTTATCTGCACCCGGGACAGCTCTTCATCGACCTGACGCCGGCCAGCCCTGCACTTGCGCACGCTGTCTCGAATGGGATGCGGCGGCATGGTGTGCAGTATATCGAGTGCGGCATTTATGGAAGGGAAGGGTTGGAGCAGCCGTTCCTGTTGTTTGCGGGCGGGTCGGGAGAGGCGTTTTCCTCCGCGCTGCCGCTTCTGCGATGTTTTGCGCCCGACTGCCGCCATCTTGGCCCTGCTGGAAGAGGGAAGGCTGGACGGCTACTCTGCCGCGCACTGGATGACAGCCTTCAAAAAGCGGTCGATGAAATCGGGGATACAGCGTCCCTGCTCGGGATCGGGCGGGAACGTTTTTTGGAGTCGCTCGGCGGCTTTTCCGGGATCGCGGACCCGCTTGCAGCTCTGGGAGGCGGAGACCCCGTGTTTCCCCGCGCACTGCTCGCCGCAGATACCGAGATGGTTAGCCGGATGCGCCGGCGGGCGGAAACCCTCACAGACGACGAATAACCCCCGCACACCCGATGCAGGATGTGCGGGGGTTCTTTTTGGATTTCTTTCTATGCGACGATGCAGTAGGCGGCGCGCCCCGTATCGAAGAGGTTGGTTCCGGTGCAGTCGGCAGCGACGATCAGCGGGAAGGATTCCACCCGCAGCCGTTTGACCGACTCACAGCCGAGGTCGTCGTAAGCGACCACCTCACATTCCTTGATGCAGAGCGCAGCGAGCGCGCCAGCGCCGCCAATCGAGCAGAGGTAGACCCCTTTATTGCGGACGATCGCCTCATAAACTGCGGGGGAACGCTCCCCTTTCCCGATCGTAGCGGTCAGGCCGAGGTCCATCAGCTTCGGGGTAAACGGGTCCATCCGGCTGGATGTGGTCGGGCCGCAGGAGCCGATCGCCATCCCGTGGGGCGCGGGGGTCGGACCGGCAAAGTAGATGGCCGCCCCCTTGAGCGGGAAGGGAAGCGTCCCGCCCTCCTCGATGGAGGCCATAATCCGTTTGTGGGCAGCGTCACGTGCGGTGTAGATCACACCCGAAAGCAGCACCCGATCCCCGGCGCGCAGCTCCGGCGCCCGTTCCGCGAGGTCTTTTACGTCAATGTTCCATGTTTGCATCTGTGTTCCCTCCAAGGTACCCGGCCTGATCCGCGGGGGCTTCAAACGGCTGCGGCTCTTCTTGCGTATAGACGAGGGAAAGCTCCTCCGGGGAGAACCGCTTTTCCACCTGCCCAACCACCTCCTGCATGACGTCAATCCGGTCGTTGAGTACAAACAAAATCTCCTCGATGGATTTGCGCAGACGGGAAGCGTCCCCTTTGAAGCTGCTCAGCTCGGAATAAAAGCTGTTCATCCGCTGCTGGGCAGCCGCGGCGATCTCCTGCGCCTGCACATGGGCGGCAGCGACGATGTGATCCGCGTTTTGGCGGGCCTCAATGATGGTGTCCCCGATCTGGTTGGAGATTTCGTCATATTTTTTGCTTTTGTAATCCAGGCTTTCCGCTCGGAATTGCAGCTGGCGGTTGCGTTCGAGCTGAATCTCGATCTCCCGCGCACCGTCTGAAAGCTGCTTTTCGAGCGCGCGGTTCTGCGCCTCAAGCTGGGAGATCTGCTCCTGTGCCTGCCGCGCGACCGAGCGTTCCTGTTCCAGCTGGGCGGCAACCACCTCGAGCTTGGCGGTCTGCTCGGCGAGCTGGGCTTCCAGGCCGCGGATATGTGCAAGCTGGGATTCTTGTGCCTTTCCGAAGCCCTCCAACTTTTCTTGGTACTCTTTTTCGGTATTCTGGAAACTCTCGTTCAGCGTATCTATGTAATAGAGCACCGACTTTTTGTCAAAGCCGCCAAACGTCGCGGTCTTGAAAAATCCGGGTTCCGGCATCCTGAAACATCCTTTCTCTCTTTAGATGTGAAATAGATTCTAAGATATTATAACATTTTCGCCGGGAAATACAAAGGAAAATTTGCGGATGGCGCGGAATTTCCGGAAATTTCTTTCTGTAGGCGCAGATACCGGGGAAAAACCCCGGCATCTGGTTTATCGGTATTTGACTGCGGTCCCGTAAGCCATGACCTCCGCCGCCCCCTGCATGACCGAGGACGAAGTATAGCGGACATTGACCACCGCGTCCGCGCCGAGCGCCTGCGCTTCCTCGATCATTCGCTCGGTGGCGATCTGGCGCGCCTGGTTCATCATGTCGGTGTAGGACTTGAGCTCGCCGCCAACGAGTGTCTTTAGCCCTTGGGTGATGTCCCGTCCGATATTTTTTGACTGGATTGTGCTTCCCTTTACCAATCCAAGCATTTCGATCTCTTTTCCTGTGATTGTTTCGGTTGTAACCAGTAACATCCTGTACCTCCCTTTGTAGCTCTTGAAAATCTGATTTTTTTATATTATAGACCGCGTAACAAGCGGATGTCAACCGTTATACAGACGGCCTGCGCTCCTCCCTTAGACGGCGGGCAAGCAGGATAAAGACCGGTGCGGCGAACATGCCAACGACCCCGGCGATCTGTAGCCCGGCATACATCGCGGTGATCGTGGCAATCGGATGCAGGCCAATCTGCGCGCCGACCACCTTGGGCTCCACGATGTTGCGCACAACCGCGATGATCCCGAACAGGAGCAGCAGCCCCGCGCCGCCCGCCGCATCCCCGCTGGCCAGCAGAACAATCCCCCACGGCACGAGGACGGTGCCGCTGCCGATCAGCGGGAGAAGATCGAGCAGGGTGATGACTGCGGCAACCGGCAGGACATAATCAAACCGGAGCAGCCAGAGCCCGACCGCAAGCTGGACAAAGGTGATTGCCATGATGATCGTGTAAGCGCGCAGATATTGCCAGACCGTTTCTCGCAAAAATTCCTGCAAGCAGTCCATCCGGTCGGAGCGGGGCATCAGCGAACGAAGGAACCGCCCTACCTGATGATAGTTTGCGGCGGTGAGCATCGAAATCACGATGGTGAATACCGCCGCCAGCAGGAGCATGGGAAGCTGTGCAGCGAGTCCCGCGGCCCACCCGACCAGATGGGCCGACCCATCCACTGCGGCCTGCTGTACCGCCGAGGCGACCGCTTCGGAGAACTGTTCCAGCCCACCGCTCGCGTCGCGGAACAGCCGCCCCGCGATCCCATAAAACCAGTCGCTGAACCGGCTGAACAACGGGGAGATACACTCTGCATAGAGGGCAGGCAGGCGGGTGAGCAGCTCGTAGAGCTGGGCGAGCAGGATGGTGAAGAAGAGCACCAGCACCCCAGCAGCGGCGAGGTAGAAGAAGGTCAGCACCAGTGCGGACGAGGCTTTTTCGCCCAGATGGGTGCGTGCGGAGAGGCGGAGCGCCGCCGGGCGCAGCAGCGCCGCGATTGCCGCGCCGAGCAGGAACGGCAGAAGCCAGAAAAAGACATACCGCAGGCAAAACCAGCAGAGCCCACCGATGACAGCCCAATAGAGGGCAGCGGTGATCGTGCTCCATTGTTCGTCGTTGCGCACCCCGTTCACCTCCCATTTTTCTCTGCGATCCGTCTTTATAGTATGCAGGAACAAGATGCGGATATAACCAGCGGTTGGAAGATACATGATATTGGCAAGAAAAGTGGAGCGGTCAAGGTGGATTTGTCGAAAATAAACAGTCTTTGGTGGATTTTTTTGCAAAGATGGGGGAACCTGATACTTTACAGCAGGGATTGGTTATGATAAACTGTATTTGATAGCAATACAAAAGTGTGCAGGAGGCGGACAAGATGCTGGAAAACCGGGAGTTTTTGCTGGTGGATGCCCAGGCCCTGCCGGAGGTGTTCCACAAGGTGGTGCAGGCCAAGCGCTATCTGGCGCAGGGGAAAGCAAAAAATGCGTCCCATGCGGCACAGCTTGCGGGGATTTCCCGCAGCGCATTCTATAAATATAGGGATGCGGTCCGGCCGTACGACCAGCGGGAAAGCGGCGACATCCTCACCTTTTCGCTCACGCTCGAGGACCGGCCGGGGGTGCTTTCGGTGCTGCTCGGGGAGTTCTACCGGGCGGGGGCGAATATCGTCACCCTCAACCAAAACCTTCCGGTCGATGGGGTGGCGGCGGTTACCGTTTCGGTGCGCACGCGGGAAGGCGCGCGGGAGCAGCTCCTCGATCTGTTCGCCGCGATCGACGGCATTGTGGAAGCCAAATCAATCGGATAAAGAAAGGGGTAGCAGGATGATCAATATTGCTGTTTTGGGTCATGGGACGGTCGGTTCCGGTGTGGTGGAGGTCTTTTTCAAAAATAGGGAGAACCTTCAGCGGAAAGCGGGCCAGGAACTCGGCCTGAAATACATCCTCGATGTGCGGGAGTTTCCGGATAGCCCACACGCAGACCTGTTTGTCAAGGATTTTGAAACGATCGTCAATGATGAGAGCGTCAAGGTGGTGGCCGAGGTGATCGGCGGGCTGGAACCGGCCTACAGCTTCACCAAAGCCTGCCTTTCACACGGCAAGAGCGTCGTGACTTCCAACAAGGAGCTGGTTGCGCAGAAGGGCGCAGAGCTGCTTGCACTTGCACAGGAAAACCAGGTCAACTACCTGTTTGAGGCGAGCGTAGGCGGCGGCATCCCGATCATCCGCCCGCTGCATATGTGCCTTGCAGCCAACCGGATCGACGAGATCGCCGGCATCCTCAACGGTACCACCAACTTTATCCTCACCAAGATGATCCGCGAGAGTATGCGGTTTGAGGATGCGCTCGCGCTTGCGCAGCAGCTTGGATATGCCGAACGCAACCCCGCCGCTGACGTCGAGGGCCACGATGCCTGCCGCAAAATCTGCATCCTCGCGGCGCTCTCGTTCGGGGAGCATGTCTATCCGAAGGATGTCTACACCGAGGGGATCACCAAAATTACCCTCGAGGACGTGGCCTATGCGGCATCTTGCGGCAGCGTCATCAAGTTGATCGGGCGCGCCCGCTGGAATGGAGAGGGCAAAAAGATCACCGCGATGGTCTCCCCAGCGTTTATCCATCATGAGAGCCAGCTTGGGACGGTGGACGACGTGTTCAACGGTATCCTGGTGCGCGGCGATGCGACCGGCGATGTAGTATTCTACGGCAAGGGCGCGGGCAAGCTGCCGACCGCTTCGGCTGTGGTCGGGGATATCATCGAGTGTGCGAAAGCGCCGGGGACCAGCCCGTCGCTGCGGTGGAAACCGTCTGAAGGCGGCAACGTCGCCGACCCGGCCGAGAACGTCACCGCCATGTATCTGCGCTGCCGTTCGGAAACGGCCAAGCTGCCTGAGACGATGAAAAAGCTGTTCGGAGAGGTGCAGGAGCTGCGCCGGGAGGGCCAGCCTGCGGATGAGTTTGCCTGCATCGTTTCGGCGCGTCCTGAACGCGAGATCAACGAAGCGGCTGCCAAGCTCGCGGCGATGGACGTGGAACTGCTGGGCAAGGTCCGGGTGCTCGACTATTGAGCCGTCCAATCAAAATCCGCATCCCGGCAACCAGCGCGAATATCGGCCCGGGGTTCGATTCGATCGGGCTTGCGGTCAATCTTTATAACTACCTCACCATGGAGGAGCACGACGGCTGTGAGATCCACTCGCTGGATTCCACGCCGGTGCCCTGCGGGGAGGACAACCTGGTTTATGCCTCCGCTAGGCACCTGTATGAGGTCTGCGGGGTCCCGTTCCGGGGGCTGAAGATCGGGCAGGTCAATAACATCCCGTTCGCGCGCGGGCTGGGCAGCTCGTCCGCCTGTGTGATCGGCGGGCTGAAGGGTGCCAATCATCTGATGGGGAACCCGGTCTCGGACGACGAACTGATTAATCTCGCTGCGGGGATCGAGGGACACCCGGACAACTCCACCCCCGCGCTGACCGGCGGGCTGGTCACTGCTGTGATCGACCGGGGTAGGGTCTATTATGTCAAGCAGGAGATCCGGGGCAATCTGCATTTTGTGGCGATCGTGCCCGACTTTGAGCTGAAAACCGCGCTGGCGCGGTCGGTCCTGCCCGACACGGTCTCCCGGCAGGACGGGGTGTTCAACCTTTCGCGGGCTGCGCTGATGTCGGTATCGCTCTACAGCGGCAACTACCGGAATCTGCGGGTTGCGGCGGACGACCGCCTGCACCAGCCTTACCGGCTCGGCCTGATTCGGGGCGGTAATGAGGTGATGTCGCTGTGCTATGACCTGGGGGCGTACGCCGCGTTTATCAGCGGGGCTGGTTCAACCATCATGGCGATTGTGGATGCGGCGCTCCCGGATTTCGGGGACTGTGTCTCCCGGCATCTCTCCGGTTTGGGACTGGATGGGTGGCAGGTGCATACATTATCAATAGACAACATTGGAACCGTGGTTGAAACCGAACAAACAGAGGCTTTTCCAGTGGTTTGATCATAAGAAGCCGCGCCACTCCGCGCGCTTTGGCGGGTGGGGCAGCTTCTAAAAAACCAGCGGCCGGTCCGATGTGGGCCGGCACGCTTTTGGGAGGAATGAAGATGAATCTGGTGGTACAGAAGTTCGGGGGAACGTCTGTCAAGGACGCACAGCGCGTCTTTAATGTGGCGAAGATCGTCACAGACACCTATCAAAAAGGAAACAATGTCGTCGTCGTGGTTTCCGCACAAGGGGACACCACCGACGACCTGATTGCCAAGGCAGGGGAGATCAACCCCAACCCATCCAAGCGGGAGATGGATGTCCTGCTTTCGACCGGGGAGCAGATTTCGATGTCCCTGCTCGCCATGGCGATCGAGCGGATGGGATTCCCGGTCAAATCGCTGACCGGCTGGCAGGCAGGTTTTTTGACCGATTCGACCCACGGCGCATCCCGCATCCGCCGGATTAACAAGGAGCGGATCGACAACGAGCTCTCCAAACGCAATATCGTGATTGTAGCGGGTTTCCAGGGAATCAACCGGTATGACGATATCACCACGCTGGGCCGGGGCGGCTCGGACACGAGCGCGGTCGCGCTGGCAGCGGCGCTCCACGCCGACCTCTGCCAGATCTACACCGATGTGGACGGCGTATACACCGCAGACCCGCGCCTGGTGCCGGGCGCGCACAAGATGGATGAGATCACCTATGACGAGATGCTCGAGCTTGCCTCGCTCGGCGCGGGCGTGCTACATAACCGCTCGGTCGAGATGGCGAAAAAGTACGGCGTCAATCTGGAGGTGCTCTCGAGCCTGACCCAGAATCCCGGCACCAAAATTAAGGAGGTTGTCAAAGTGGAAAAAATGTTGATTCGGGGCGTTGCAAGGGATAACGATGTGGCGCGTATTTCGATCGTGGGCGTGCCCGACCAGCCGGGTATCGCATTTAAAATCTTCTCCCGGCTCGCCGCCAAAAAGGTCAACGTGGACATCATCCTCCAATCGATCGGCCGGGACGACACCAAGGATATCAGCTTCACCGTACCGCGTTCGAGCAAACAGCTCGCAATGGAGCTGATGGAGGAGATCAACGAGCGGTGCGGCGGCAAGGGGATCATCTGCGACGACAATATCTCAAAGGTTTCGATCGTCGGTGCGGGGATGCAGTCCAACCCGGGGGTCGCGTCCAAGATGTTCGAGGCGCTGGCTGAAGCGAATGTCAATATCCAGATGATCTCCACCAGCGAAATCAAGATTTCGGTGCTGGTCAAACTCAGCGACGCGGATAAAGCGGTCAATGCGATCCACGACGCATTTGAATTGTGATAGCCGGAAACCGTCTAGAGGCTATTTAAAATTTAAAGCTTTACTCAATTTTTCTCGAAAAATTGCGGTTTCCAAAGGCAGAGCCTTTGGCCGCCGCGCGCACGCGGCGGAAAGCTTTATCCTGAGAAGCGCATTTAGGAGGTGAATCGGCACTGACCAAGTCAGGGCCGAGAGGGGGCTTTTTGCAAGAGAAAAAGCCCCCTTTTTCAATCTTTTTTTGCCGGATTTTAGCGGCCAAGATGGACGGGATAAACTGTTCAATTTTCAAAAGTGGGGAATGGATGAAATTTTATGAAAATTCTTGCGGTAGAAAGTTCCTGCGATGAAACCGCGGCGGCAATCGTCGAGGACGGCAGACGGACGCTTTCTTCGGTGATCTACTCACAGGTTGCCGAACATCAGAAATATGGCGGGGTCGTGCCCGAGATCGCTTCCCGCCGCCACACCGAGCAGATCGTGCAGGTAGTGCAGTCCGCGCTCGATCAGGCGGGCTGTACCCTCGAGCAGATGGACAAGATCGCAGTGACAGCGGCCCCTGGGTTGATCGGCGCACTGCTCGTCGGGGTCAACTACGCAAAGGGGCTTTCGATGGCTTCCGGTAAACCGCTGATCCCGGTGCACCATATCCGCGGGCACATCGCCGCAAACTATCTGGCACACCCAGAGCTGAAACCGCCTTTCCTCTGCTTGGTGGTCTCGGGCGGGCACAGCCATATTGTCGAGGTGCGGGACTACACCGATTTCCGGATCATTGGCCGTACCCGGGATGACGCGGCGGGTGAAGCATTTGACAAAGCCGCGCGCGCGATGGGGTTCCCCTATCCGGGCGGGGTTTATATTGATAGAGCCGCGCCGCTGGGGGACAGCCGCAAATACCGTTTGCCCCGCCCGCGCGTGGAGGGTTCGGAATACGACTTCAGTTTTTCCGGCCTGAAAACGGCTGTCATCAATCTGCTGCATAACGCGTCCCAGAAGGGGGAAACTGTGGACAGGAACGCGCTCGCGGCTTCGTTCCAGCGGGCGGTCTGTGAGGTCTTGGTGGACCATCTGGAACGGGCCGCGCAAGCATATGGATATACCACAATCGTTGCGGCGGGCGGTGTCTCCGCCAACAGCGGCCTGCGGGACAGGCTTGGGGAGATGTGCACGCGGCATGGGTATGCCCTCTATCTGCCGCCGCTCGACCTCTGTGGGGACAATGCTGCAATGATTGGCGCGCAGGCGTATTATGAGCAGCTGGTTTATCCCCCGGCAGGGATGGACCTCAATGCGTCTGCGTCTAAGGGGATCGACACCGCATTTTAGAGGCTGCGGCAGGTTTCCAAAAAAGTCCCGTTCTATTGTAGAAAATTTAACAAAAATACCATTGCAATTTTTACAGCCGTGAATTATAATGGTAGTCGTGGGAAGAGTTGATTTTCCCATCCATCGTTTTACTGTTTCCAAGTTGCTATTTTAATACAACGAGAGGAGAACCGGAAATGACAAACAACAAAAACGTCCTCAACTGGATTGAGGAAATGAAAGCGCTTGTCAAACCTGACAAGGTGGTCTGGGTTGACGGCAGCGAGGAGCAGCTCAAAGAGCTGCGCGACCTTTCGATCTCGATTGGAGAGATGGAGGCGCTCAATGAGGAGAAGCTCCCCGGATGCCTGCTGCACCGCACCGCGGTCAACGACGTGGCGCGCGTTGAGGGCAGAACCTACATCTGCTCCAGAAAAAAAGAGGATGCGGGCCCCACCAACAACTGGGAAGACCCGCAGGTCATGTATGAAAAGCTTAAAAAGCTGTATGACGGCTGTATGCAGGGCCGCACCATGTATATCATCCCCTACTGCATGGGCCCGATCGGTTCCCCGTTCTCCAAAGTTGGCGTCGAGCTGACCGACTCCACCTACGTCGTCCTGAACATGGACATCATGACTCGTGTTGGACAGGCTGCTTTTGACCAGCTGGGCGACGAGTCTAACGACTTTGTTCGCGGCCTGCATTCCAAGGCGAAACTCGAGGAGGAGAACCGCTATATTGTCCACTTCCCTGAGGACAACGCGATCTGGTCGATCAACTCGGGCTACGGCGGCAACGTTCTGCTCGGTAAAAAGTGCTTCGCACTGCGTATTGCTTCCTATCAGGCGAAGATGGAAGGCTGGATGGCAGAGCATATGCTCATCCTTGGCCTGGAAAATCCGCAGGGTGAGATCAAATATGTCTGCGCGGCGTTCCCGTCTGCGTGCGGCAAGACCAACCTGGCCATGCTGATCCCGCCCAAGAAATTCCTGGAGGCTGGATACAAGGTTTGGACGGTTGGCGACGACATCGCATGGCTGCGGATCGGTCCGGATGGGCGTCTCTGGGCGATCAACCCCGAGAACGGCTTCTTCGGCGTTGCACCGGGCACCAATATCAAGTCCAACCCGAACGCGCTTGAATCCACCAGAAAGAACACCATCTTCACCAACGTGGTCCACAATCTGGATGATAACACCGTCTGGTGGGAGGGCCTGGACAAGAACCCGCCGAAAAATGCGGTTGACTGGAAGGGCAACAAGTGGGATTGCACCGACGGTTCTAAGGGTGCGCATCCCAACTCCCGTTTCACCGCGCCGGCAGTCAACTGCCCCTGCATCTCCTCCGAGTTCGCAAATCCGCAGGGCGTACCGGTTTCCGCGATTATCTTCGGCGGACGCCGCGCTAAGACCGCTCCGCTGGTCTACCAGTCCCGCGATTGGCAGCATGGTGTGTTTGTAGGGTCGACGATGGCTTCCGAGACCACCGCTGCTGCGGCTGGTGCGGTTGGCGTTGTCCGCCGTGACCCGATGGCAATGCTGCCGTTCTGCGGCTACCATATGGGCGACTATTTCGCACACTGGCTCGAGATGGGCAAGAAGCTGGGCGACAAGGCTCCGAAGATCTTCAATGTCAACTGGTTCCGCACCGACGACGAAGGCCACTTCATCTGGCCGGGCTTCGGCGACAATATGCGTGTCCTGAACTGGATCGTTGATCGTTGCGAGGGCAAGGCTGACGCAGTGGAGACGCCGATTGGCTACGAGCCGAAGCCGGAGGACATCGACATTGAAGGGCTTGACATTGATCTTGATACGCTCAAGGGTCTGCTGAATGTCGACAAAGACCTCTGGAAAGAGGAAGCAAAGGGCATCCATGAGTTCTATGCGAAGTTTGGCGACAAACTGCCCAAGGAGCTCGAGGCCGAGTTGGCGAATCTGGAAGCCAACCTGAACAAATAAATGATGCGGGTGTATCGTGCAAACCCGTGGCGCGGAATTACTGCGATTGCGCTAGTTACGGCAGCGGCGGCGGTTGCAGTGGTCTATGGGGTTATGGCAGTATTGGTTCTCAATCCGCACCAGCATTGAATCAAAGCAGGCGGACGCTTTTGCGTCCGCCTGCTTTTACATAGGCTGAGCCTTCCTATTATGGGGTGATATAGACCACCTGCATTTGTGCCCCTTGAACCTGTATGTCGGGGTCATAGTTATAGGAATAGGCGGCGGTTTTACCGTCGTGCGTTGCGGTGATTAACAGTCCGGGGATTCCACCTTTCGGGAGGTTATACTCGAGCAGAAGGGCACTGTCCCCACCGTACCAGTCCCGGCCGGCTGCACCGGTATAGTCGCGGGTGAAAAACGGGGTCTCGTTCGGCAGGTATTGCCCCCCGTTAAACTGGTAGTCGGAAAGCGTAAGGACGGTGCCATCGTGGACGGGCATCAGCAGGGCGGTTTCTCCACCAGAGGAGAGCGACACAGGCTCGTAATCCTGGCAGAGCTGTAGGGTCCGCTCGTCCGGGTTGCGGATCAGCACCGCAAGGGTGTCCCCCTCCGGGAACCCGACCGCACCGGTCAGATAGAGCTTGCTGTTAAACGCCACGCCGGTGATCTCCGAACGCTTCTGGTAGCCTTCGGGAAGCAGCTCGGCACGTTTGGCGCTGTACTCGCTGGCTGGGAGCGCAGCCGCATCGAAGAACCCGGTGGCACTGCCCGCGATCGGCGGGAACGAACCGCTTGCTTCCGCTTGGGCATAACATTGCAGGACGCTTGCATGTTCATTCAGGCCTACCAGCCCGCCAACCGCCCGGGAATTGGGGTCGAGCGTTTGCAGCCGGGCGGAGGAGAAGCAGTTAAAGATGGCCCCAACGCCCAAGTGCCCGACCAATCCACCGGCGTTGCGCACATATCCAGGTTCGCCGGTGCCCATCCGGACGGTCCCCTGTGCGGAGCACCCCTCCACCCAGGTATAATAGCACATCCCGAACAAGCCGCCGATCCCCTCGCGGCCATCGACCGTCACATCGGTATGACAGTTGACGGCCTCATTGGCGTGACCGAACGTGTCATCGGCGGTAGAACCGACCAGCCCGCCCACGTCAGATATTCCGGAAATACTGCCCTCTACCGAGCAGTTGTACAGCCGTCCCATGAAGCTGCCGACCAGCCCGCCGACCGAACTTTCCCCGGAGATGCGCACATTTTGCAGATGCAGATTTTGGATGGTGGCGCGGCGTCCGGTGCTCCCGAACAGGCCGGTGGGCAAGGGCATTTCATTGAACGGGCTCGTCCCTGGGCAGGAGAGGGTCAGGTTGGAGATCGTGTGCCCGTTCCCCTCGAATATCGCGTCGAACGGGTGGGGTTCAAAGGTCAGGGGGGAGATAAAACTGCCGATCGGCTCGATCTCCACACCGGACATATCGAGGTCGGCTTCCAGATGGAACGTCTGCCCGAGGTAGCTGCGGTCGCCCGCGTTGATCATCCGGGCAAGACCGGCCAGTTGTTCCGGCGTGCGGATGGCGGTGAGCGAATCTGCAATGTTGGCCTCTGCGGAACGGTACTGCCAGCCCCCTTCGGAATTGGGGGAAAAGAGATAGGTCAGCTCAGGCAGGTCAAGGTCACCGGACTTCCGCGCCGCTGTAACCGAAATACTTCCATCCGCGAGGGCCTCATACCCGGTGACCAGCAGATCATAGGGTGGGCGCAGCTCGGGCAGTGTGGCGACCGAGCTGCCATAGATTTCGCCGCTGTAGCCGGTCAGAGCGGAGGAACTCTCCGGGATGTGCACCCCGCCACTTTCCTCCTCGACCGGGTCGAAGGTGTTGTGATAGGCGAAGTTGGAGAAGGGGGCAAGCGTGCCGATCTGAGAGAAACCAAACAACGATGCCGCAACCCGTTCGACCTGTGCACAGGGGAAAACGCTCCATTCGTCCCCGGATTCGTTCCGGACGCGGTAAGCCTGTTCCCCATTTTGTAAGACCAGATGATGGATCGACAGGCAGGCGGCAATGTCATTGGGAAGTTCGTTCGGATGGGAAAACGGCATCCCCCCGGTAACCGCTTCATAAGGAAGAATATAGGATTCAAACAGTTCCTCGACTGTTTGCCCGTCCACCTCTCCGGCTGGTTCCGACACTGCGGAGGATGGCGCGGAGGTATCTGGGGAAACGGGCGCGGCGGTCCGGGAACAGCCGGTAAACAACAGGATACAGGCCAGCAGGCAGCAGAATAATCGATACAAAAGAAAGACCTCCTTTGAGATTCCTTTTTCAGAACCTGTATTCATCATCGGGGGATACCAGATGGGAAAAGGCTTGCCCAGACGGTATCAAACGGTTGTGAATACAGATTTTCAATGCTGAAACCAGTATACTCCGAACAAATCCCTTTTTCAACCGCCCTGCCCTTGACAACCGGGTGGGGAATATACTAATATTTTAAGGCGTAAACGGATCGGAGTATCACATGGCGGCAAGCCATCGGATGGCTTGTCCTGCATATCATAACACATCAAAGGATAAAGGACGGTATGAATGATGTCGAAAGAACAGGGAAGGGCTTTTTCGGGGAGCGAGCAGTATGTCGCGTCGCCTGAATTGATGCAGTCGGTCAATATCGCGATGGCGCTGGAAAAGCCGCTTTTAATCAAAGGGGAACCGGGCACCGGGAAAACCATGCTTGCACAGGCGATTGCATCCTCGCTGGGAAAACGTCTGGTGATCTGGAACATCAAATCGACTACCAAGGCGCAGGATGGGCTGTACGTCTATGACGTGGTGCAGCGGCTCTATGATAGCCAGTTCGGCGGGCAGGCGGTCGATGAGATTGCGAAATATGTCAAGCTGGGCAAACTCGGGGAGGCGTTCGCATCCGAAGAACAGGTGATCCTGCTGATCGATGAGATCGACAAGGCAGACTTGGAGTTCCCAAACGATCTGCTCTGGGAGCTTGACCGGATGGAATTTTACATCCCCGAGACCAAAGAGACGGTCAAAGCCAGACAGCGTCCGGTGGTCATCATCACCTCGAACGCGGAAAAAGAGCTGCCCGATGCATTCCTGCGCCGGTGTATCTTCCACTATATCCAGTTCCCGGATGCCGCGCTGATGGAGGAGATCGTGCGGGTCCATTTTGACCATCTGGAGGAACACCTGTTGCAGGAGGTGCTGGACACCTTTTATTGGATCCGCACCCTGCCCGACCTGCAAAAGAAACCGAGCACTTCCGAGCTGATCGACTGGATCCGCGCATTGATGATCGGCGGGATCGACCCCGAAGAGATCCGCAAACGGGTGCCATTCGCGGGCGTGCTGCTCAAAAAGAACGAGGACCTCGAGCAGCTTTCGTTCCGTCTGTGAGGTAGCGGGATGCTGACAGGATTTTTTTACCATCTCCGGGGGAGCGGGCTGGATGTCTCTTTAAACGAATGGCTCACCCTGACCGAAGCGCTCGACAAGGGGCTGTGCGGCGGGAGCTTTACCCGGTTTTATTATCTGTGCAGGGGAATTCTCGTCAAGAGCGAGGCGGATTTCCCCACCTTCAACCGGGCGTTCCTCGAATATTTTGAAGAGGTGCAGAAGGCGGGCGGGCAGATCCCGCAGGAGCTGCTCGACTGGCTGAACAACCCCGCCGAACAGAAGAACAACTATGATGCGGATGCGGCCCGGGAGCTTTTGCGCAAAGACCTGCGGGAGATACAGCGGATGTTCCTTGAACGGCTCCAGGAGCAGCAGGAACAGCATAACGGCGGCAGCTATTGGGTCGGGACAGGCGGAATGTCCCCATTCGGGAACGCGGGCAACAGCCCGACCGGTATCCGGGTGGGCGGGCAGTCCCGGCACCGCCGGGCGTTCGAGGTCGCGGGGGAACGGGCGTTTGAGGATTTCCGGCGGGACACCGTGATTGGGGTGCGCCAGTTCCAGACCGCGCTGCGCCGTCTGCGGCAGTTTTCTACGCGGGTGGACGCTCCTAAAGAGGAGCTTGACCTCGATGCCTCGATCCAAGCGACCGGAGAGCAGGCGGGCAGGCTCAAGTTGGTCTACGGTCGGCCGCGCCGGAATACGGTCAAGCTGCTGCTCCTGATCGATTCGGGCGGTTCAATGGACCAGCACCGCAAGCTTTGTGCCGCGCTGTTCCAGGCGGTATCCGACTCAAGCCATTTCAAAGACCTCAAAATTTATTATTTCCACAACTGCATCTATTCCAAACTCTATACAACCCCGGCGTGCAGTTATCGGGCGAATGTGGATACCGAGTGGGTTCTGCGGACGCTGGGGGACGACTATAAGGTGATCGTCCTTGGGGACGCGATGATGGACCCTTATGAGCTGACTGGTTCCAGTTATTATGATTATGGGCGGTCGGATAGCGTGCGCGGGATCGATTGGCTGCGCCGGTTCCGGAAAAAGTTTGAGAAGATGGTTTGGATCACCCCGCGCCCGATGCGGTATCCGCCCGGTTCCTACTGGCGGAAGAGCTATGACATCATCAGCCGGGAGTTCCCGATGTATACCCTCACAATGACCGAACTGGAGGCCGCATTTAAACGGCTGATGGTTTCCCGCTGATTGCAGGCGGAGAAGGGAGAAGCGGATGAAACTGAAATCGATTGGGCAGGCATTTTCGGTGTGCCAGGTCTCGGACCTCTCGGAGGTGGATTTTCACGAACCGTTCTGTTTTGTCGGGAAAACGGATGAGGAACTTTCCCTGGTCTGCCCCACGGATCAGGTGCCCGCCCATACCCTCGCACGGGAGGATGGATGGCGCGCGTTTCGGGTCGAGGGGGCTCTGGAATTTTCGCTGGTGGGTGTCCTTGCGGGGATTACCACCGTTTTGGCGGCGCATCAGATCGGGATTTTTGCGGTCTCCACCTATCGCACCGACTACCTCCTGACCAAAGAGGAGAACTATGAGAACGCATTGACCGCACTGGAACAGGCCGGATATGAGATTGTCCGTTGAGACAGCGGCGCAGCTGGCCTCGGAAGAGAAAGGAAAATGAGGATGGAAAAACAGAAAGCCGCAAAACCGGTCCCTCAGCGTGTGGAACATAACCCGGCGCCCTGCCCGCTCTATCGCAAATGCGGCGGGTGCCAGCTGCAAAACCTATCCTATCCCCAACAGCTCATCTGGAAACAGAACCAGACCGAACGTCTTTTAGGAAAATTTGGGAATATTGAGCCGATTTTGGGGATGGAGCATCCGTACCATTATCGGAACAAGGTGCAGGCGGCATTCGGGCAGACACGTGACAAAAAGATCATCTCCGGGGTGTACCAATCGAGCACCCACCGGATCGTCCCGGTTGACCACTGCATGATCGAGGATGAGGCAGCGGATGCGATCATCGTCACAGTGCGGGAGCTGATGAAAGCATTTCGGATGCAGCCCTACAACGAGCAGACAGGTGCTGGTTGGCTGCGGCACCTGTTGGTCAAGCGGGGATTTGCGAGTGGACAGGTGATGGTGGTGTTTGTCGCGGCAAATCCAATCTTTCCGGCGAAAAAGCGGTTTATCGAGGTGCTGCGCAAAAAACATCCTGAAATCACGACCATCCTGTTGAATATCAATCCGATGCGTACCAGTATGGTGCTGGGGGAGTCGGAACGTGTGCTCTTTGGGCCTGGGTATATCGAGGATACCCTCTGCGGATGTGTCTTTCGGATTTCCGCGAAGTCATTTTACCAGATCAATCCGGTGCAGACCGAGCTGCTCTATGGCAAGGCAATCGAGTTCGCCAGCCTGAACGGACAGGAGACGGTGATTGACGCTTACTGCGGGATTGGCACGATTGGGTTGATTGCCAGCCGGAAGGCAGGGCAGGTGATTGGGATCGAATCCAACCGGGATGCGGTGCGGGACGCCATCTCAAATGCCAAACGCAACCAGATTCGCAACGTGCGCTTTTTTCATGCGGATGCGGGGGAGTTTATGTCTGGGATGGCACAGGAAGGGGAACGGGTTGACGTGGTGCTGATGGACCCGCCCCGCGCCGGCAGCGATGAAGCGTTCCTCTCCTCGCTTGTTTCGCTTGCGCCGGAAAAAGTGGTCTATATCTCCTGCAATCCCGAAACCCAGCGGCGTGACCTCGAATTTCTCACAAAGCGTGGCTACCAGGTGCGCCGAATCCAGCCGGTTGATATGTTCCCACATACCAATCATGTGGAGACGGTTGTCCTTCTTGCCCATTGACCCCGCTATCCGGTAAATGTGGTTTCAGGAGTTCCCGCACTTTTTCGCTTATGTCATGTCGATGATAGATAGGATATATCCATTTATTGGCCCTTTTTTCTCCTTGGCTTCTCTTATTTTGTCGCTTTACTCAATGCTTGTGTAAAAACAATCTAAAACGTATCAAACATATTGTATTTCTTTTTTAAGGAGATAAAAAGATGAAAATAGCAAGGATCGCTTTACTGATCACATGCTTTTTACTGATAGTAGGGGTGGGAGCGGCGACAAGACCAGCTGCTTTAGAAATCGATCCTGTTCAGGCGTACATGCCTGAGAAACTTTTGGAATTATACAGTCTCGACTATACATCCCGCACCTATCAGCAGATCACTAAGTCAGAGGATATTGAGAAGGTGATTACAGGTCTAAAAGGGTATCGGCCGTCTTCCAAGGTCTCACATGATGTGCGTCAGACCGGATTCTTGGTCTTTACCGATCGGGGAAAATATACGGTTTATCTATCCAGTAATGCGAAGGATCGGGAAACCAGGGAACTCTATGCCCTATCCCAAAAGCTGAATCGGGAGTATCCGCGCCATGTCCAGTGGCTGGTCTACATGAGCACGGATCAGATCGAGTCCATCGAATTCCGAGCGTTCGGCGGAAAAGGATACACGACGCGGAAGAACATCCACGAAACTTACTATATTGACGCTTTGATTACCGACCGGGAGAGCATTGAAAAGGTCAGCAGCTTTTTGAAAGGGATGGTGGTAAATCCCAAAGAACAGGTTCACAGGAAGCCTTATCCAAACCCCGGAGCTGTAGCGAATGAATACAGTCTGGACATCCATTTCAAAAACGGCATCAGCTATAGATGCTATGGCCCCTTTCTCTATATTAGCTCTTCGGACATGGACGAAATGATCTCGTATTCCGAGCCGGAATCCTACAATCAGGTGGATGCCCTGCGGGATTTGATGCTGGAACTGCCCGAATCCAAGCGAAAATGGATGGAAGGTTTTACGGATGGATGATTCTGGTACAGAGGACTTTTCCTTTGCAAAAATCCCTCTACCCAGCTTATTGATCAGCTGAGTAGAGGGATTCGGATTTATGTTCCAAGGAGCCGCCCCCCTTTTTTTGAAAAGGAGGACAAAACGGTTGGTTCTTATTCGATCATGTACGCGTCAGACTCATCACAAGAAATTACAGTGTGATAAAAAGCGGTCAATGCGCGCAGGAGATACCAGGTGTCTTTGATCCCGCCGGTCTCATAGGGGGAATGCATAGCAAGCTGTGCGAGCCCGATGTCCACCGTGTTCAGCGAAACATGTTTATTAGAAAGATTGCCCAGCGTAGAGCCGCCCGCTACGTCCGACCGGTTGGCGAACACCTGAACCGGGACCTCCGCTCTCTGGCAGATCATCTGGAACAGGCCGGAGGAAATGCTGTCGGTGGTGTATTTCTGGTTGGCACTGTGTTTGATAACCACCCCGCCGTTGAGGTGGGGATGGTTGATTTTGTCCGCTTTTTCCGGGTGGTTCGGATGGATGGCGTGACCATTGTCTACCGAAGCCATCATGCTGGACGCCAACGCAATCTGGTGTGCGTCCGCCGTACGCCCAATCCCTGCACTGATCCGCAGAAGTGCATCCTGCAACAGGTTCGAATCCGCGCCCTGTTTGGTCGCGCTGCCTACCTCCTCGTTATCAAACACTGCACATACCGGAATCGAATGGGAGACTTCGCAGTTCAGCAGTCCTTTGGCGCACGCCCACGCGCACTGGAGATCGTCCAGACGGGGGCTGGAGAGAAACTCGCGCTCTGCGCCCCAGATGCGGCTGGATTCCCGGAGATAGAGGAATAGATCCGCTGCGAGAATCTGGTCAGGAGCTACACCAGCAGCTTCTGCCACCAGTGGGAGGAACCGGTCCCGCGCGCCCTCCTGCCCGAACAGAGGGAGCATATCCACCTGTGGATTCAGCGCCACCCCTTCATTGATCTTACGGTTCATGTGAATTGCCAGATTCGGGATCAGGAGCAGGTCACGGTCAAGATCGACCAGACGGGAAACCATCCGGTCCCCCTCCCGTACCGCGACCCTTCCCGCCGCCGAAAGTGGACGGTCGAGCCATGCCGAGCAGATCGCCCCGCCATACTGCTCCACGTTCAGCTGGACATAATGCTCCCCGGCTAGCTCGGGAACCGACTTGATCTTGAATGCGGGCGTGTCGCTGTGTGCGGCCGCGATCATAAAGCCCGCGGGTGTGCCCTCTGGAATTCGGAAGGCGATGAGGGCGGAGCCGTTGCGGGTGAAGAAATACCCGTTTCCAGGCTTCAACTCCCAGGGGCGGCTCTCATGCAGGCGGGTGAATCCCGCAGCTTGGAACTGCTCCGCCAGATTGGAAACCGCGTGATAACAACTGGGCGAACGCTGGATAAAGTCGGCCATTTCCAGGGAAATTTTCTCAAACATGGGACACGCACTCCTTTCCAAAGCTGCATACAAGTTTGGTCAATACATCTACCATGCATTCCATCGACTCCACGGGGATAAATTCAAACCGGCTGTGGAAGTTATACCCACCGGTGGAGAGGTTTGGACAGGGCAGCCCGGCAAGGCTTAGCCGGGCGCCGTCTGTGCCGCCCCGGATGGGCTGGATGTTCGGCTCGATCCCACAGGCGCGGAATGCGGATACCGCCTGCTCCACTACCTCCATATGCTTTTCAATCACCGGGCGCATGTTGTAATATTGATCCCGGATGATCACAGAAACGGTGCCTTCCCCCCAGCGGCGGTTGAGCGTCTCCATGATCCCATTCAGGCGGTCTTTCTGCGCCTGGAACTTGGCCCCGTCATGCTCCCGCAGCGCAATCTTCATGGTGCAGTGCTCTACCTCGCCGTGGATAGAGGTGAGATGGTAAAAACCTTCGTGCCCTTCGGTAAAAACCGGCTGCTCCTTGGGCGGCAGCATCGATTGCAGTTCGCAGGCCACCACAGCCGCATTGATCATCTTGCCCTTGGCCGCGCCGGGATGGATGCTGCGCCCGGAAATTTCGATGGTGGCGGTAGCGGCATTGAAGGTCTCATATTCCAGCTCCCCGATCGGCCCGCCATCTACCGTGTAGGCGAAGTTCGCGCCAAAGCCCGGGATGTCAAAATACCGGGTGCCGCCGCTGATCTCCTCATCCGGCGTGAACGCGATGCGGACTTCCCCGTGAGGCGGGGCATCGGGCGACATCAGCCGTTCGGCCAGCGTCACAACCTCTGCGACACCCGCTTTGTCGTCAGCACCGAGCAGGGTGGTCCCGTCGGTCATTACCAGCGTTTTTCCAATGCAGTCGGCAAGGAAGGGGAAATCCTCACTGCGCATCACAATCTGTTCGGTCTCGTTGAGCAGGATATTTCCGCCCATATATTCCACCAGCTTCACCTGGATATTCTCCCCGGAAACCGCACTGCTGGTGTCCATATGGGTCATCAGCCCCAGTATCGGACCGCCTTCCCGGGTTGCGGGGATGATGGCGGTCACATAGCCATGCGCATCCTGCCGGACTTGTTTCAGCCCCAGCCCTTGCAGCTCCTGGACCAGCCGCCGGCCAAATTCCAGTTGGTTGGGGCTGGAGGGATAGGTCTCACTCTCCTCCCGTGAGGTGGTGTCCAGTTGAATATAGTTCAGAAAACGGTCCAATACAGCACTCATCGTCAGTCCCTCATTTCTTGTGGGCTTTTGCCCACTACTTTTTGTTTCCAAATGTTTGGTCTCTATCAGGTTGACACCGATGGCCCGGAGGTACATCCCCGAAAGGTGTGCCTCCGGGCCACAAAAGGTGCGTTCTGGCTATGGATTGACGGCGCTCGGCTGCGCCTGTTTCGGTGTTCGATACAAAACCCGCCCGATAGCGACCACGATGTAACAACCTACCACATACAGAATGCCGAAAATCAGCATCTGGAACGAGGTGCCGCGCACCAGCAGACCATACATGATGGGGGTGGTAATCAGCTCGATGGCCTGCCGGATGGCATAGGACAGCGAGTAGTCACTCATGACAGGGGTCTCAAACTTAGGGTCACAGATCTTCAGCAGGGTGACACCGGTCATCATAACGCCGGTATTGATGCCAAAGCTGAGGATGCCGCGCTCAAACGGATAGCTATCCGGAAGAAAGATCTGGAACATCTTGACGGTAGTGAAATAGACCACCACGAATCCGACAGCGCTGATGAGCACGATCGGCAGCATGTAGAGCATGACCGCGCGGATGGGCATGCTGGCGATTGCGGCAGTGATCGAAAGGTCGGCCAGGACACTGCTGATATGGCTTTTTACCTTGGCGTCGATCATCCACTGAAGGCCAAGACGGTCGATAATGTAGTTTACGCCGTACATCAGGATCAGCGCATAGGGCCAAACCGGGATGTCCTGCAAGCCAATCACATGGTATTTGACTGCCAAACCATGCAGCCAGTAGGCAAGGCCGCAGTCCACCAGGATGACTGCAAGATGTACGGTGATCGTCTCGATCGAAGAGCTGGTCGTGGTTTCCCGTCCCAGGCTGTTCTGGCTGGAAATATCGGGGTTAAACCCGTAGGTGCTCTCGGCAGGCAGGGTAGCAGAATCTTTCAGGATCGCGGTCTGCCCTCTGCGGGAGGCGCGGTTGATAATCCAGACACCCAGCAGAATGCCGCCCAGCAGGCCGATTGTGGCAAAGGTGGTCACAACGCCCTGTGCCAGCTCCCAATGGGATACGCCGCCTTCCATCAGGATGTTTCCAATCGCACCGGCCATGCTGTGTCCGCCATTGAAGCCCTGGCAGATCTCGTAGCCGAAGTTGTTATAGAAATCCAGGTTGGGCATCAGCTGGAGCAGGAGCAGAGGGATGCCCACGCCGATGATGACTTGGAATCCAAATGCACCGCTGGCGATACCGCTGATGAGAGTGATTTTTCCGACCTCCCGGCGGCTGCTCGCCCGTTTTTTATTGGGGTCGCGGAAGTTGCCGAGGGGGGTGCCTGCGAACATGGGGACCACCAGGATGCTGGCCAGTAGCGACCAGATGGAAGACCATTCCTCCGAGATGACCTCTACACCGGTCTGCCCCAGGATCTCGGGACCGAGCAGAAGGCCAAGAAAGCCGCCGATGACCGAGGCGGGAACCAGGAATTTGCGGAACAGAGGCACCTTGGCTCTCAGGAACATGCCTGCCAGCAGTAAGGCGCCCAGCCCTGCGGTACTTTTCAGCAGGGATTGCAGTAATGCGCTTGTCACGGAACTCTACCTCCATTTTTTGCTGATTTGAACGGTCTGCGCTGTGCGTCCGCAGCGGATGGGCCCCTCCCGGAGGAACGCTGTGCATTTTGTCTAAAATTATTTTAACCGCAAAGCTGCCTATTGTCTAATACCAATACGCAAATAATAGTTATAACCTTTTGGTGATATAGCCCGCCCCAATGTTACAAGAAGGGTATTTTTGATTGGAGAACCCGGGCGGAACCGATCCTTTGCCTGAAGTTATAAGACATATCATGATTTTGAAATTGGATTTTTCCGCAAAAGACCTCTATAATGGGTGAAAACGCAACAGGAGGTTTTTTGATATGGCTGTTTCTTCCAACCGTAATGCACTGTTTGATTATATCCTGATTACCCTCTGCTGTATCGGTACAGCGGTGGTGATTCATCTGTTCCAGCTTCCAAACCATTTTGTCTTTGGTGGCGTCACCGGTATGGCTGTCCTGCTGTCCACTGCGACAGGCATCTCGTTTTCCACACTGAATATTGCCATCAACCTGCTGCTTCTGGTCGCGGCGTTCCTCTGCTTGGGTAGGTCGTTTGGCCTGCGCACCGTATATGTCACCATCTGCACCGCATTCTGCTACAAGGTCCTGGAACGGGTCCTGCCGGTTTCCAGCCCGCTGACTTCCGAGCCGGCGCTGGAAGCATTGGTGGTCACCGTGGCGGTCGCTGCCATGGCTGCGGAGCTGTTCCAGCTGGGGGCATGCAGCGGCGGCACCGACATTGCCGCCATGATTCTGCGCAAATATATCCGGATGGACATCGGGCGGGCGCTCCTGATTGTGGACTTTGCCACTGTGGTCTTTTCCTTCCTGCTCTATGATCTGACGATCGGGCTGTTTTCTCTGGTGGGGCTGCTCGCCAAGGCGTTCGTGATCGACAACGTGCTCGACAGCATCAACCTTTGCAAGTATTTTACCATCGTCTCCTCCGACCCTACCCCAATCTGCCAGTTCATCCATAAAAGCCTCAACCGGGGCGCGACTGTCTGTCAGGCGCAAGGCAACTACACAGGGGAGAGCCGGACGGTCATCCTGACCGCGGTGCGCCGGGGGCAGGCGATCCAGCTGCGCGATTTTATCCACGCCAACAGCCCGGATGCATTTATGGTCATCACCAACAGCAGTGAGATTGTTGGACGCGGGTTCCTGTTGGAGTAAGGGCCTGTTTCAAATGAAAAGTTTTACCCGATTTGCCCCAAGGCAGCGTGACCATCGTTGGTCACGCTGCTTTCCATCTTTCCGGATTCATAATGCGCCCGTTCCCCGCATAAGGTATACAAGCCTATTCAAAAAAGGGGGACGGAAAAATGGGGCAGCAATCCGCAAGACTGACAGCCCATTCGATCAGGGGGTTGAGCAGGTCCGAGGTGGAACGCGCGCGGCGGGAGCATGGGGAAAACCAATTCACCCGGAAACGGCGCAGGGGGTTCTGGCAGCAGTTCCTCGAAAGCTTCGGCGATCCGATCATCAAAATCCTTCTGGCGGCGCTCGCGGTAAACCTGCTCTTCCTGCTGCGCAGTCAGAACTGGTTCGAGACGGTCGGGATTGCGTTGGCGATCTTTCTGGCGACGTTTGTCTCCACCCTCTCGGAGTACGGGAGCGAATCCGCTTTTCTGAAATTGCAGGAGGATGCTGCTAAAATCCAATGCAGGGTCAAGCGCCGGGAAGGGGTGGTTTCGATCCTGATGTCCGAGATCGTAGTGGGCGACCTCGTGCTGCTGCAAGCGGGGGAGCGGGTCCCGGCGGATGGAATCCTCATTTCAGGAGAACTGCGGGTCGATCAGTCGGCGCTCAACGGCGAGAGTAAGGAAGCGGTGAAGAGCCCTTTACAGAATGGTTCGGATGAATGGGACCTCTCGGTAAAAAACCAGCTGTTCCGTGGGAGCGTGGTCACCTCGGGGGAAGGGCTGATGGTGGTGCGCAACGTTGGGGATCACACCTTCTATGGCGGGGTCGCACAGGAGTTGCAGGAGGAGACGCGAGAAAGCCCGCTCAAACTCCGCCTGGCGGGGCTGGCCCGAACGATCAGCGGGCTGGGATATAAGGCTGCTGGCCTGATTGCGTTTGCCGACCTGTTCCATGCGATTGTGATCGACAATGGGTATGACCTCCCGTTGATCCTCGCGGAGCTGCATGACCTCGGCGGGATGCTTTCCAACTTCCTGCACGCGGGGATTTTGGCAATCACCGTCGTGGTGGTGGCGGTGCCCGAGGGACTGCCGATGATGATTACCGTTGTGCTTTCCTCCAATATGTTCCGGATGCTCCGGGATCATGTGATGGTGCGCAAGCTGATTGGGATCGAGACCGCTGGGAGCCTCAACCTGCTGTTCACCGATAAGACCGGAACCCTGACCCGCGGCAATCTGAGTGTTTCCACCTTTGTCACCGGGGATGGCAGGCAGTATGGCAGCGTCCAAACGCTCAAGGCGGCCCCCGGACTGTTTGAGCTGGTCTGTCTCTCCGGTTTTGCCAATACCGCAAGCATCGTCTCGCAGGGGCGTGCGATCGGCGGCAACGCGACCGACCGCGCACTTTTGGACTACCTGCTGCCCGTCCGGCCGCAGCCGCCCGCCTATTCCAAAGAAAACGCCATCCCGTTCGACAGTGCCCGCAAGTTTTCGGCGGTACGTCTGGGGAACGGACGAAACCTGACCCTGTTTAAGGGAGCGCCCGAAAAACTGCTCCAACACTGCAAACGCTGCTACACCCCGGATGGCAAAATCCGTCCGCTCTCCAACATGGCGGCAGTCCAACAGACATGGAACCAGCTGGCCGGAGAGGCGATGCGGGTCCTGGTGCTTGCGGCGTATGACGGCGGATGGAGCGAGGAAATTCCCCATGACCTGATCCTGATTGGGCTGGCAGGCATCCGGGATGAGCTGCGCCCCGAGGTGCGCAAGGCGGTACGGGAGGTGGAGGGAGCCGGTATCCAGACAGTGATGATTACCGGTGATAACCGGGAAACCGCAGTCGCGATTGCGCGGGAGGCTGGCCTGCTCAAGTCAACCGAACCGGAGGCGGTGCTCACCAGTGCGGAGCTCGCCGCGCTCGATGACAGCCGGCTCAAGGCGCTGCTGCCACGTTTGCGGGTGGTCGCGCGGGCGCTTCCTACCGACAAGAGCCGCCTGGTGCGGATTGCACAGGAGCTAGGGTTGGTGGTGGGGATGACCGGCGACGGGATCAACGATGCGCCCGCCCTCAAAAAAGCGGACGTCGGGTTTGCGATGGGGAGCGGGGCGGAGGTCGCCAAGGAGGCGGGGGATATTGTCATCCTGGACAACAACTTCGCCTCGATTGCCAAAGCCGTACTCTACGGCCGCACCATCTTCAAAAGCATCCGCAAATTTATTGTGTTCCAACTCACCATGAACCTCTGTGCGGTCGGGGTTTCACTGATTGGCCCATTTATTGGGATTGATACCCCGGTCACTGTGGTGCAGATGCTCTGGATCAATATCATCATGGATACGCTCGCTGGCTTGGCGTTTGCGGGGGAGCCGCCGCTCGCTGAGTATATGAAAGAGCCGCCCAAAAGCCGCAGCGAACCGATCATCAGTGCCGAAATGCGCAACCAGATCGTTGTCACCGGGCTGTATACGGTTGCCCTCTGCGTGGCTTTCTTGCGGTTGCCTCTGTTCAGAAGCCTGTTTCGTCCGGGAGACGCCTATTTCATGACCGCCTTTTTTGCGCTCTTTGTCTTTTCAGGCATCCTCAACAGCTTCAATGCCCGCACCCACCGGATCAACCTGTTTGCCCATCTCGCGAAAAATCCATCGTTCGCGGCGGTCATGCTGTTGGTCGCCGGGGTACAGCTCCTTTTGATCTACTATGGCGGGACCCTTTTCCGCACCGCCGGGCTTACCCTGCCCGAACTGAAATCCGTCTGCCTAATCGCATTTTCGGTGGTACCGGTTGACCTCGCGCGCAAACTCTGCCTGCGGCTGCGCAGAAGATGAAATAAGCCTGTGTATGAGTTCCATGCACAGGCTTATTTGTGTGGGGCGGGTTAGACCAGCTCGATCGTATATTCGAACTGGTACTCCTGCTGGAGCGCTTTGACCTTCTCCTCGTTGTCCTCGATAAATGTCTCGGTATAGACCGATTTCCCCTGTTTCTTGTAATCGTTCAGGATGGCTTCGAGTTTGTTCCAGCATTCCTGCTGGCGTGCCTCGTCCTCTTCCTTGATATCGATTACAAACTCCCGATGTTTTGGAATTCTCGCTTTCATCGTTTCACTTTCCTTTTCTCACAGGCGGTTACCGCCCGGGTAATGTCCCTATTTTACCGTCTGGGACGGCCTGGGTCAAGCTTTTTCTTTTAGAACCTGTCAGCGCTTTTCTTTCAGATATTTCGAAAGCGCCTGCGCCATCACGCGCGCCTGTTGCTCGCTGAGCTGCTCTGGTTGTTCATTTGCCCCTGCCTGCGGCAGGAAAACTGGCTTCTTCTGCGGTGCGGCTGGTTTTGCAGCCGGCTGCTTTTTACGGCGGAAAAGCCCCATTTCCATTCCCCCCTTTATCTCATTGAAATTGATTATAACACGCCTATCCGCCGCTGGCAAGGGAGGGGACAGAACGTTTCCCCGGCTGCCAATCGCCGGATACCGCCCCGTTTCTCATGGTCCCAACAAAATTTTGATGGTATGTCCCTTGTTTTTTTAGGGATGAAGAGGTAAAATAATGTCTGAATATCTCGTACGGAGGGGTCAAAGCATGGCAAAGATCGGGTTTGATAACAAAAAATATCTGAAATTGCAGTCGGAACACATTCTCGAGCGGATCCAAAAGTCTGACAACAAGCTCTATCTGGAATTTGGCGGGAAGCTTTTTGATGATTTTCACGCCTCGCGGGTGCTGCCCGGGTTTGCCCCGGACAGCAAGATCAAGATGCTGCTCCAGCTCAAGGAGAGCGCCGAGATCGTGATCGTCATCAACGCCTCGGATATCGAGAAAAACAAGGTCCGCGGCGACCTTGGGATCACCTATGATGTTGATGTGCTCCGCCTCATTGACGCCTTCCGCGCAATCGGGCTGTATGTGGGCAGCGTCGTGATTGCGCAGTTTGCGGGGCAGCCGGCGGCAGATGCGTTCCGGAGCCGCCTGGAAGCCCTTGGGGTCAAAGTTTATCTCCACTACCCGATCGCCGGATACCCCTCCAATATCCCGCTGATCGTCAGCGACGATGGTTATGGCAAAAACCAGTACATAGAGACCTCCCGTCCGCTGGTGGTCGTCACCGCACCCGGCCCAGGCAGCGGCAAGATGGCGGTCTGCCTCTCCCAGCTCTACCATGAACACAAACGCGGGATCAAGGCCGGCTATTCCAAGTTTGAAACCTTCCCGATCTGGAACCTGCCGCTCAAACATCCGGTCAACCTTGCTTATGAGGCCGCGACTGCCGACCTCAATGATGTGAACATGATCGACCCGTTCCATCTGGAAGCCTACGGCGTCACCACGGTCAACTATAACCGAGATGTCGAAGTATTCCCGGTGCTGAATGCGATTTTCCAGCAGATTGCGGGGGAAAGCCCCTACAAATCCCCCACCGATATGGGAGTCAATATGGCGGGTATGTGCATCACCGATGATGAAGCGGTTGAACAGGCGTCCCGTCAGGAGATCATCCGCCGCTATTACCAGACACTCGCCTCCCATCGGATGGGGATGGCCAGTGAGGAGAGCGTCTACAAGCTCGACCTGCTGATGAAACAGGCGGGCGTCTCCACCAAAGACCGCCCGGTCGCACAGGCGGCGATCGATCGTTCGGCCGTAACCGGGATGCCCTCCGCTGCAATCGAGCTTTCCGACGGGAAAATCATTACCGGCAAGACCACCGACCTGCTCGGCGCGTCCTCCGCGGTCCTGCTCAACGCGCTCAAGGAGCTGGGAGGGATCAACCACAATATCCACCTGATTTCACCGATCATCATTGAGCCGATCCAGCATCTCAAGGTGGACCATCTGGGCAACCATAATCCGCGCCTGCACAGCGACGAAACCCTGATCGCGCTTTCGATCTCAGCGGCGACCAACCCCACCGCCGAGCTCGCGATGCAGCAGCTCGATAAACTGCGCGGGTGCGAAGCACATTCTTCGGTCATCCTCTCACAGGTCGATGTCGCTGTGTTCAAAAAGCTGGGGATGAACCTCACCTATGAACCCCAGTACCAGACCAAAAAGCTCTACCATAAATGAGGACAGGACTCCAAAAGAGCCGCCCGGCTTCCGGGCGGCTCTCTGTGTTTTGACAGCTGAAAGATATGCAAACGAAATCAGCCGAGTTTGAGCGCTTCTTTGACCTTAGCAATGATCAGCTCGGCGATGTCGCGGGAAGCGTCGACAGTCTGCGCGCCGATGTGGGGGGAGACGATGAAGTTGTCGCACTCGAAGAGCGGGGAATCAAAGCCTGCACCCTCGGTGAGCCCACCGCCCGCCAACTCGTTCTCCATAACGTCGGAGGCATAGCCGCCGATCTTGCCAGCCTTGAGCGCTTCGTACATCTCTTTTTCGTTGACGATCCCGCCGCGGCCCATGTTGAGGACGACCGCGTCGTTTTTCATCTCAGCGATCGACTTGGCGTTGAACAGGTTTTTCGTTTCAGGGGTGAGGGGAACATGGATGGTGACAAAATCCGAAACCTTGAGCAGCTCGTCCACGCCCATACCGGTTGCGCCTTCTTTTTCAAAGTCCTCGGGCTTGAGGAACGGGTCGTAAGCCACAATATTCATCTTAAATGCGCGCCCCAGCTCGCCGACACGGCGCCCAATGCGCCCGAAGCCCAGGATACCGAGCGTCTTGCCGCGCAGCTCACGCCCGACAAATTTATATTTATCCCACGATTTGTTGACCTTGACATCATGATTCGCCGGGATGGTGTGGCGGGACATCTCGAGCATCTTCGCAAGAGTCAGCTCTGCAACCGCATTGGCGTTCATGCCGGGCGCATTGAATACCTGGATTCCCTTGGCTTTAGCGGTCTCGGTGTCGACATGGTTGAGGCCGACCGCGCAAACGCCGATTACCTTGAGGTTCGCGGCAGCATCAAGGATGGTTTTATCAATCTTGGGGTCAACACGCATAATCAGCACATCATAATCTGGGATCAGCGCCGCAAGTTCCTCCTGAGAGGGGAGCATTTTGGTATCCACCTGCATATACTTGCCAAGCTCTTCCGAAATCGAACTATGGACCGCATCAATAATGAGACATTTCATGGGTAAAACATCCTTTCCAACTTTTTTGTGGTTCTTCTTCACAACATACATAAGGAGACGGGAAAGCCCGGCGCTTCCAACGGCGTTCCGGAACACAGGGCAGTAAAAATCTTACAGTCACCTCCAATATTGACAAAATCCTGCCGCTGCATCCTCCCGTTCTTTATCAGTTTACCATCTTTTGCAGCATTAAACAAGAGATCAATCCGATTTTTGGTTGTGATTTTCCCAGTCCCACAAAAACAATGCCGCAGATAGCAGGTCAGCGCAACCGCCGGGGGAGAGGTTCTGCTGGATAAATAGCCGATCCAGCGCGGCAATCTCCCCCATTTCGGGCAGGGGACAGCGTGCCAAAAGCCGAACACAGTCCGCCGCTGCCTCTTGGGCAGCCGGCTGTCCTCCCCGGGCAATCATATTGGTGTCGTTCACCTGGGCGATCAGATGGAGCAGCGCAATGGCTCCGGCATCATTCCGGCTCCGGCCAGCGTCCAGTGCACTTTGGAAAGCGGGGAGAGCGGTTCGGGATATACTCGGGAATCCCCGGGCTGCTTCTCCACGGACGCCGGTCGTCCCCAGCTTCAGATAGAGCCGTTGACCGGTGGTGCGGGCGGTTTCGGCGTTCAGGGCGGAAAAATCCGCTTCTACAGCAGCGGATACCATCCGGGAACATTCCGCCAATATGGCATGGGGATCCCGGCAGGGCCGGTCCGCCCGCCACAGCCGCCCCACTGCACCGCAGATGGTCCCCAGCGTAAAGACCGCCCCTTTATGGGTATTGATGCCGCCTGTGGCGGCAAACATGGTGCGCTCTGCACTTTGGCCGGCCTGCTTCAGGAGCTGGAAGGTGTCCGCCGGGGCGCCTTTTGCCGTATCCTGGCCGATTTGTACGCAACGGGACCAGTAAGGGGTCAGGGCGGCAGCACTGGCAAGGAAGGTAAAAAGGTCCATATCCCGATGGCTGCCGTTGTTTACCCGGTCTACAAGGCCCGGCTTCGGAGTGATGCAAACCTCTTCGGTCAAAGCCTTGGTCACCAGTGCGGCGACCGTTTCCCGGTCTGCGGCAGCGAAATGCGCTTCCATGATGCGCAGAGTCGCTTTTTGGAGTTCTTCTACCGAATGAATCCGCCGGGAGGCGCAGCCTCTTCCCGCCGCGCCGCAGACGATGCAGTTCCGGGGGCCGCCGCCAACCTCTTCGCGGTCCAGCTTGCGTCCGTCCGGGGCGATCACATCCATGTCGAAGAGCCTGCCAAGCGCGGAGCCGTCTTCAATCGAGACACACAGCGCTTTCACCTCCTGAGCGGTTCCGTCCACCGCGTACAGCGCCTCACAGCCGGTGGGAGACAGCAACTCCTGACAGTCCAACACAGGCAGCTTTGCCGACTGTAAGCCGGCATCCAGTTCTGTCTGTCCAGCCCGGAACGACCGCTGAATCAGGGGCGAATATTTGACCGGCCCGGCAATGTTCAGCGTGAAGGAGATGACTGGCGTGCCGTATTTTTCACGCAGAGCGTTCTGGCGCAACACCCTGTTTTCTCTGGCTTCCAATAGTTCCATCAATGTGACTTCCCGTTCCATCGTCCGCTCCTTTCAATAGTGAACCACATCCTCGCAAGCCCGGATAGCGTCAATCACCGGCCGGGCCTCGAGTGAGGTAAAATAGTCCCAGGTCGTTTTGGGCACCAGAGGACGGATCTCCTGCAAGTGCCCGTCATGAATCAAGCTCCTGACTGTGCTGGCGCTGACCGGTTGTCCGCCGTATTCCAGCCGGGGAATCACCCGGCACTGGATGCCAAGCGAGGGCAGGCGGCGGATCATCTCTTGGTTGTAGAGGGCGGTCACGCGGCTGCTCCTTTCCTCCCCCACGTAGCGGTATCGGATGTTCAGGCAGGGGGCGATTTTTCCGAAAATTTCTAAATCTAGCGCGGCGTGGGCGCGGATCACCGTATCCTCGTCCTTCAGGAAATAACTGGGAAAGGTTGCGCCGCTGATGATGTAGGGGCCAGAGTCATGGCAGACCACATTGGGCAGATGGGCAACCCCATCCAGTACCAGACGGCGGCGGACAGAAGCGGGAATCGGCCCGGCCTCCTCGCTGAGGATGAACAGATGGACCATCTCATGCGCTTTTGCTGCACTTTCCACCAGATGCAGATGGCCCAGCGTGAACGGGTTGGCGTTCATAACCACCGCGGCGGACGCCCCTTCCCGGCAGGTCTGTTTCAGGGCGGCACAGTAGTCGGAAAAGCCCCGGCGGCGGTTTTCCAGAAAGACCAAGCTGTTTTCCACCCGGGCGATCTCATAGAACCCCAAATCCCTGAAAAACCGAACGGTTTCGGGCTTGGTGTAGAGGAACAGATGGGTGTTCCCGCGCTGGGCCTGTACTTCCATCAGATGGCTTACCACTTGGTTGAGCAGGCCTTCCCCCTGGTGTTCCCGCTCCACCGCCAAGCAGCGGATGGTGTTCCCGAAACAGCTTCCGGTGGCGATCAGCTTCCAATCCTCGTTGAATAGACCGCAGGTGTAGTCCAGATTTCCGTCCCGACGAATGCCCTCCTGCATCAGTAGGGCGTCAACCTGCCGCTGTCCCCGGAGATCATGGGGGGAGATGGTGGACAAAGTATCGCTCATGCGCTTCGCCTCCCAGGCAAAATTTTAGAATGGGTCTTTCAAAGGGTTTTGGAAGCTACGATTTTTTCGTTGCCTCTGTAGGTAGTTCAGTCCAGCGTAAATGGTTTGATCTTCCGCACGACATCCAGAATGGTCCCATCTCGGGCTTCCAAAATGGCAACCACCTGATCCTCCCATTCCAGGTCGTCAGGACGGCCCACCAGGGAGTAAGCCTTCTCCTTCAGCTCCTCAATGGTGACGTGGGGGATACCAGCGCTATCCAGGCACGCAATGAGGTCGGGCCGCAGCGGATTGACGGCGATGCCATAATCGGTGACCAGCACATCCACACAGTCCCCGGGGGTGGTGACAGTGACCACATGCTCACAGACGGTGGCCATCCGTCCCCGGATCAGGGGGGTGACGATGATACAGCATTTGCTTCCGGCAGCCGCGTCCGGATGCCCGCCGGGCGCGCCGCGGAGGATGCCGTCCGATCCGGTGAGCACATTTACATTGAAGCCGGTGTCGATTTCCAGTGCGGCCAACACTACGAAATCGAGTTTGTTCACAAAAGCCCCCTTGTTAGCGGGGTTCGCATATTGGCTGGCGCTCATCTCAAAATGTCCGGGGGTCTGGTGGATCGAGTTCACTCCGTCCAGATCAAAGTCCTGAACGTCAATCACCTTGCCTACCTTGCCTTTTTTCAGCAGTTCCACCATAGGCCCACAGATACCGCCGATGGCCCAGCCCATCCGGATTTTGCGCTCGTCCATGTATTGTTCCAAAAACAGGTTGGCAGCCAGGGAAGGCCCGCCTACGCCGGTCTGGAATGAAAACCCGTCTTTGAAATAGGGAGTGGAGGCAATCACCTTTGCGACGTTCTCCGCCATCATCAGGTCTCGGGGGTTCTGGGAGATGCGGGCAGCGGCTGAGGCGATTTTCTGGGGATTGCCAATCGAGTCCACCACGACGACCGCATCCACGTCGATGGCTTCCACGCTGGCGGGCATATTTGGGAAATCCACTAGGCAATCGGTGATGACCACCACATGATCGGCATATTTGGCGTCGGTCATGGCATAGCCGAGGCTTCCACAGTTGGACTTGCCGCCGATCCCCCGGCAGTTGCCCACACAGTCGCTGGTGGGCGCGGCGATAAAGGCGATGTCGATGTGTACCTCGCCCCCCTCAATCGCCCGGGGACGGCCACCATGGCTGCGGATCACCGCTGGGGTTTTCAGTTTGCCAGCAGACACCACCTCTCCCATCCGGCCCCGGATACCGGAAGTCTGGATTCCCACCACCTTGCCAGCCTCGATATAGTCGGCAATGGGGTCGTGGGCAGCCCCCAAACTGGTGGCTGCGATGGTCAGCTCCTTCAGGCCGAGTTCTTCAATGGCGGTCTGCATCACCATGTTCACCACATAGTCTCCATCCCGAAGATGGTGGTGGAATGAGAAGGTCATGCCGCTTTTGGCCCCACAGTCCCGGAGTGCTTGCGCGATGGATTCCACCACCTTGCTCTCCTGAGGCTTTTCATACCGCCGAGTTTTGGGGGCGGCTTTTTGCAGATATCTGCCGTCCATGTGGTTCCTGCCCTGGTAAACCTCCCGCCCATTGGTCAACAGGGCGTCGGGAATTTCCCTTCCAACTGCATTTCTCATACCAGATCCCCCTCATACATACCACAGGCCCGGGCCAGACGCAGAGTGCGCTCTGCCCCAGGAATAAAGGCAACGTCGATCATCTTCCCGTCTACCGTAAATACCCCAACGCCAGCAGCGGACTGCTCCCGGTAGGCCAGCAGGATTTTTTCCGCTTGGATAACCTCTTTTTGGGTGGGGGCGAACACCTGATGCACAAACCGGATTTGTTTGGGGTTGATAAGGCTTTTCCCATCGAATCCCATGGCTTTGTTTTGCCGGACCTCGGCTTCGAATCCCTCTTGGTCGTCCAGGTCGGTGAATACGGTGTCAAAGCACTGGATGCCTGCTGCCCGGGCGGCCAGCAGCATCTGGCCGCGGGCAAATAGCATGTCTACCCCGTCCCTTTGCGGGGTAGTCTGCATACATTTGCGGAAGTCGCCGCCTGAGATCGCCACCCCGAACATCCGCTCGGATGCGGAACAGATTTCGTAGGCGTTTAAAATGCCCTTGGGGCTTTCCAGCGCTGCCATCAGCAGGGTACGCCCCGGCTCCACACCAAACTCCCGCTCGGCTTGCTCCACCGCGTGCTCTACGGTGTGCACATCCTGCGCGCTCTCGCATTTGGCGATGCGGATTCCGTCGGCCCCGCCAGCCACACATACCCGGACATCCTCCTGCCAGTGGGGGGTATCCAGACCGTTGATGCGGACGACCACCTCGGTATCCCCGTAGTCGATCGACCGCAATGCGTGGTACAGGGAAAAACGGGCGGCATCTTTCTGGTTTTCGGCCACCGCGTCCTCGAGGTCCAGCATGATGGAATCACATCCATAGATGTAAGCGTCCTTAATCAGTCCCGGCTTTTGTGCATTCATGAACATCATGGTCCGGCGCAGCCGGAACCGTTCCGGTCTTGGACGTGGGATCATCTCACCACACCTCCCCAGGGGATATTCGCGGCCGACTGGCCACAGCTGCGGAATACCGCACATTCCACCCGCGCTTTCAGGGTGCAGTCCAGTGCGCCTTTGTCCACGACGGTCACCCGAGCGTTGGAAACGTCCAACCGTTCGAGCGCTTCCAGAATGGTGGCCCTGATCTGCCTCCCGTACTGGTTCATCACACTGCTGGTGAGGGTCAGCTCAATGCCCGCCTTGCCTGGTTCTATGGTCACTTGGGCATCACTGGATTCCAATGTCCCGGCGATGGCCGGTTTCAAAATCTCCATCTTCCGCGCCTCCTTGTTTGTTCGGATAAACTTCTGATGGAAACAGTTTAACACCTGCCCGTCTTAGGTACAAATAGAAATTTTCTACCCTTTTCATAAGTTTTTTCTTATTTTAGCCGTTGTTTATTGATTTATATAGGAATTATGTTATGATATAAAAAGACGAGGAGAATTGTATTTAGCGGTTCTGCAACAAAAGGCGGAGGCTTTTTCTATGAACTTGAAACAGGCCCATTATATCTGCACCATCGCACAGGAGGGCAGCGTCACTGCCGCCGCAAAAAAGCTCTATGTGAGCCAGCCTTCTCTGAGCCAGATGCTCAAGCAGGTAGAGACCGAGCTGGGGGTCTCGTTGTTCGACCGCAGTGTGTCCCCCTTCCGGCCCACCTTCGCGGGGGAAAAATATCTGGAAGCTGCTGGGATCGTCCTGAGCGTAAACCAGAAGCTGGAAAATCAGATTCAGGAGATTCGGGAGGAGAACAGTGGGCGGCTCCGGCTGGGGATCAGTGTCCAGCGGGCGATGGAAGTGTTGCCGCTGGCGCTGCCTTGGTTTATGGCGCAGTTTCCTCATGTGCTTTTGGAGGTCACCGAGCGGGGAAGCGCCCATTTAGAGGAACTGGTTCTGCAAGGACAGGTGGACCTGGCGTTGGCCGCGATCGAGTCCACCAGTCCCCGGCTGTCCTATGAACTGATCGAACAGGAGGTGATCGGCGTTCTGGCGGGGAAAGGTTCCTGTTTGGCTGCCCGATATCCGGACGGGACGCCAATCACTCTGGAGATGGCCGGAGAGGAGCGGTTTGTCAGCCTAAAAGAGGGCCACAGCGTCCGGGTGGTTCAGGATGTCCTGTTCCGGCGCTGTGGCCTGCTGCCTCATATTCTACTCGAGACCGACTCATTGGAGGTCGCCCGGCGGGTGGCTTTGGGAACCGGGAGTTGTATGCTGTGCTCCAATATCTTTGTAGATGATCTTGTGCGGCGAAGCGGTCGCTTTTATCCGCTTCGGGATTATGAGAACCACCGGCACTTTTATGCCTGTTACCCCAAAGAGGGAAAACTTCCGCGCTACGCCGCAGAGTTTATCCAGATCGTAGCCCGCGTGCTCCGCCAAAAGTTTTTTTAATCTTAATAGATTAAGGGGGAGTGGGTGCACAGCGTTTTGGGTTCCAGGGCGCATAAGGTATGCCGCCTTTTGGCGGCATGGAGATACGGAGAGTCCGCCCCCAGACAAAGCGCTCATGCGCAGGGAGGACTTGCCCCTGTTTCACCCTCAGGCATCCGAAGCCAGATAGATTTCAGGGAACGGGCAAAGCATCCAGTCCGGGAAGGTGAGAACTCCCCCGGCGAGCAGGGCGGAGGAATGGATCGGAGCACTTTGCGCTTGGACATTTGATCAGGAGCCAAACGTCCGCTGTCCCGCCCCCCGCAATTTTTCGAGAAAAAGGGGGAAAAGCTTTTGTTTCCAATAGGCCCCAAGAAAAAAGTTGCACAAAATTCAAAGAAAGAATTTGTGGAGCGGATGCTCCTCCATCCCCATCAGTTCTCTAATGAGTTCGATCAGGCGGAGTGCATGTTCGGAGAGCTTGCTTCCCTTTGGATATGCTGCCGAAAAGTCGGCTGACAGCTGCCGTTCCCCTACCGAGAAAACCTGGGGCATCTGGATGAACCGCATATTTTGCAGATAGCTTTTCAGGCAGAACGAGACGCCAAGCCCGCTGGCGGCCATGAGGGCAGACGTCTCAATATTGCGTATCAGGGTGGTGCGGTGGGGATGGATGCCCGCCTGCCGCAGAAGCTCATCGGAATATTGGCGCAGGCTTTGGCCGTTGTGCTGTAGGATAAAAACTTCCTGTTCAAACAGCTTCAGGTCGATCCATGGGCAGGCAAACCCCTCCCGGTATTTTGCATAGCCGCAGAAGTGATGGTCCCTTGGCGCCAGAAAGACCACTGGGTCGTGGTCCAGAAGGGTATATTCGAACTTCTGGTCGGGCTGGACTGCGTTGCACAGCATCAGATCCAGCTGGTCGGTGCTCAGCAGCTCCCCCATGGTTTTGATGTTCCCCTCATAGATCGCGAGCTCTACGTTGGGGTAGAGGGTCTGGAAGGTTTTCAGCACCGAGGGCACCAGCTGAGGGGAGCGCCGGATGGGGAATCCCACCCGCAGACGGCCCCGATGGCCATGGAGCACGAGGTCATGCTGGATGTCAAACTCGGCTCCCAAGGCCAGGATTTTCCGGGCCTTTTCTAGATAGACCTCCCCTAGATAGGTGGGGATCAGCTTTTTTCCGGTGCGCTCAAACAGCGGATGCCCCAGGCTGCTCTCTACCGAGGCCAGATAGGAGGATAATGCGGGCTGGGTCACCCCAAGCCGGTTTGCAGCCCGGGTCATGCTCCCGCAGTCAGCCAGTGTGACAATATAATGCTGCTCTTTTAGATTCATAAAACGGGCCTCCTCCGCATGCCAACCATAAGTTTTCCTTATAGGTCCTAAAAAGCGGGATGATTTGCGTTCTTTTACCATTCCATTATACTGAATGTCAGGAAAAGCGGCAAGACTTTTCTGCGTTGGTATCCGGACAAAATGGTCAGGTGGAGCGGGAAATATTGAGTGATTGCGGCTGCCCCGCCTGGCACGACCAAAAGAGGAGGAAAGATTTATGGAACCAAAAGCAAAAAAAGCATTCAAAATGCCACACACCCTGGTCATCATCTTTGTGATCATCCTTGCTGCCGTTGTATTGACCTGGCTCATCCCGTCGGGAGAATATGTGCGGGTGGAGGATGCGGCAACCGGGAAAAAGCTGATTGATCCCAGCAGCTTCCACTTTGTGGACAGTACGCCTGTCACCCCCTGGGCGATCATGGATTACGTGGTCACTGGGTTTTCCAAATCCATCGACCTAATCCTGGTGATCCTGTTTGCCGGCGGCGCATTCCATATGGTGACCGAGAGCGGCGCGCTTCAAGCGTCGGTTGCCAAGGTGGCCCGGAGGTTTTCTACGCGGCTCTACATCTTCATCCCGATTCTCACGCTGGTGTTCACAGCCATCGGCACCTCTCAGGGCGTGAACCTGTTCATCCCCTTTGTCCCCATCACCCTGATGCTCTCCTACGCGCTGGGGCTTGACTCGATTGTGGGCGTGGGCATCATCCTTCTGGGCGGCGCGATTGGGTTCTCGACCGGTACCCTCCAGATCAACACCACCCTCGTGGCGCAGGAGATCGCCGGACTACCGCCCTATTCCGGCATCGGATACCGGTTCGTATGTCTGGTGGTGTTCTATGTGATCACCAATGCCTATCTGATCCGCTATGCCATGAAGATCCAGAAAGACCCCCAGTTGAGCCCCATGTATGAGCTGGACCAACAGAACGAGATGAAAAATAACGCAGATTTGGATTCTTTCGGCGCGATGACCTGGCGGCGCTGGGCGATTCTGGCGGTTGTAGTCGGGGCGTTGGGACTCATCGTCTATGGCGGACTGAATCTGGACTGGGAAATGGCAAATTTTGCAGCTATGTTCCTGTGGCTGACTGTCATCGTAGGTCTATTGGATAACAAAGGTCCTTCCGCGATCGCCAAGGGTTTGGTGGCAGGGTGCAAGACCATGCTGGGTGCAGCCCTGATTATCGGGTTGGCCCGGGCGATTGCCGCGGTCCTGTCCGCTGGTGGAATCATCGACACCATTGTCTATGCAATGGCGGGTGTCCTGAACGTGGTGCCTTCCTTCCTACAGGCCCCTGTGATGTTCCTGCTCAATGTCATCATCAACTGCTTTATTACCTCTGGCTCTGGTCAGGCCGCAGTGGTTATGCCTCTGTTCCTGCCTGTCTCCGACCTTGTGGGGATGACCCGCCAGACCGCAATTCTGGCCTTCAACTTTGGCGACGGATTCTGCAACTATGTACTGCCCACCTCTACTGCCCTGATGGGGTTGATCGGTGCGGCCAATGTGCCCTACGATAAATGGATGAAGTTCATGTGGAAGCTGTTCCTGATCTGGTGTGTGACCGGCTGCGTCCTGGTCAGCATTGCACAGTTTATCCATCTAGCCTAAAGGCTGTTTGAAAAATCGAAGGAGGTTTCGGAATGAAGACAAAAGAAGAGCTTTTCCAGACAGTTGAGAGACAGCGTTCAGCCCTCCTGGCCATGTCTGATGATATTTATGACCATCCGGAGCTAGGATTTCAGGAGGTCTTGGCGGAAAAGGCCATCACCGGTTATCTAGAGCAATGTGGTTTTCAGGTGGAGCATGGTGTAGGAGGGATCGACACCTCCTTCCGGGCGGTGTTCCAGAATGGGCAGGGGGGCCCCCGGATTGGGCTGTTGTGTGAATATGATGCGCTGGAGGGGCTGGGCCACGCTTGCGGGCATCATATGCAGGGCCCAGCTATCATTGGGGCTGCCCAGGCGCTGAAGGAATGCGCCGGAGAAATGCCCTATACCGTGGTGGTTTATGGTACTCCCGCCGAGGAAACTGCCCATGGCAAACTGCGGATGTTGGAAAACGGCTGCTTTGAAGATATTGATGTGGCGTTGATGATGCATGGTTCCCCCACCACCACTGTGGATGTGAAGTCGATGGCCATGTCCAGCTTCACCGTCACCTTTCATGGGAAGAAGGCCCACGCAGCACTGAAACCGGAGGATGGGCGCAGCGCACTGGATGCACTGTTGGTAGCCTTCCAGGGGGTCGAGTTCCTGCGGGAGCATGTCCCGGAGGACACCCGGATGCACTATACGATTACCCAGTCCCCCGGCCCGGCCAATGTGGTTCCGGACACCGCGATTGGAAAATTTTCCTTGCGCTCCTATTCCCGGAAGGCGCTGGATCAGGTGGTAGAGCGTTTCCTGAAGATCATCGAGGGCGCGGCGCTCATCGCTGATGTGACCTATGACATCAAGGAAGGGGACCGCCTGGCGAACAAGATTCCGGTTTTGAAATTGAACCAGTTGCTGATGGAAAATGCAGAGCTGGTTCATGCCCCCAGACTCAGCCCACCCCGGGAGAAAACCGGTTCTTCCGATTTCAGCAACGTCATGTATCAGGTGCCGGGAAGCTGTATCCGGGTCGCCATGGTCCCGCCCGGAACATCCTCCCATTCCCTGGAATTCCTTCATGCAGGGAAAGAGGAGGAGGCGCATGAAGCGGTTATGATTGCCGCGAAGGTGCTTTGTGGCGTGGCTTATGACCTGATTCAGGAGCCTAGCCGTTTGGCCGAAATCCAGCAGGAGTTCCAGAACAACCGGTGCAGCAATATGTAGCTACGGAAAGAGGCCGCCCTATGCCATAAACGGCACAGGGCGGCCTCCTGATATTTTTAGAGTCTCAGCCAAAAAGCATAGCAAGAACCCTATGGGCGGGGAGTACGCGCGAACCAGTCAAAACCTTTTTTGCTTTCTCAACATTCCTTATTGACTTTTTTCAAAAATGGATTATAATAAACACATGAACAACTATTCATATGAAAGGATGTGGAAACAATATGCCGGAGGACAACAATGCGGAGCGCTGTGAATTGATGCATGTGCACCAGGACATTGTGGACAGGGTCAACCAGCAGATGCCGGAGGACGAGATTCTGTTTGACCTGGCCGAGCTGTTCAAAATTTTTGGGGATTCCACCCGGATTAAGATTCTATATCTGTTGTTCGAGTCGGAAATGTGCGTCTGCGATATTGCGCAGCTGCTCAAGATGACCCAGTCGGCGATTTCACATCAGCTTCAGGTGCTCAAAAAGAGCAAGCTGGTCAAATACCGGCGGGACGGCAAAACCGTGTTCTACTCTCTGGCAGATGGGCATGTGCGCACAATCATCGACCAGGGGATGGAGCATGTTGCAGAATAAGGGAACCGATCAATCAAATTTTTATGGAGGGGTATTCAGGTGAAAAAGCATTTCAAAATGGTGGACCTCGACTGCGCAAACTGCGCTGCCAAAATGGAGGACGCGATCAAAAAAATCAGCGGTGTGAACGATGCGACCGTTAGCTTTATGGCGCAGAAACTCACCGTTGACGCCGATGAAAGCCGCTTTGACGAGATTATGAAAGAAATTGTGCGGGTCTGCAAGCGGGTAGAGCCTGATTGCGTCATCAAATTGTAACCAGCGCGGTTGGAAGGGGGGTCACCAATGAGCAGAAAACAAAAAAAGATGCTGGTGCGGATCTTAATCAGCGCGGTTCTGTTTGCGTTCTCGTTCCTGCTTCCGTTGGGCGGTGCGCCCCGGCTGCTTTATTTTGTTGTGGCCTATGCGGTGGTAGGCTGGGATGTCCTCTGGAGGGCGGTGCGCAATATCGCGCATGGACAGGTCTTTGACGAAAATTTCCTGATGGCGCTTGCAACGGTCGGTGCGTTTGCACTCGGGGAGTTCCCGGAAGCGGTCGAAGTCATGCTCTTCTACCAGATCGGTGAGCTTTTCCAGAGCTATGCGGTCGGCAGGTCCCGCCAGTCGATCACTGCGTTGATGGATATCCGTCCCGATTATGCCAACATAGAGCGGGATGGTGCGCTCGAGCAGGTTGACCCGGATGAGGTTGCGGTGGGGGAGATCATTGTCATCAAGGCGGGGGAGAAGATCCCACTTGACGGCGTCGTAATCGAAGGGAGCTCCTCGCTGGATACCGCCGCCTTGACTGGTGAATCCCTTCCACGTGAGGTCTCCGAGGGGGACAGCGTCATCAGCGGCTGCATCAACCAGAGCGGTTTGCTGCGAGTGCGCGTCAACAAGGAATTTGGGGAATCAACCGTCTCGAAAATCCTCGATCTGGTGGAAAACTCGAGCAGCAAAAAAGCCCGCGCCGAACACTTTATCACCAAGTTCGCGCGCTATTACACCCCTGTTGTAGTCATTGGCGCGGTTCTGCTCGCGCTGATCCCCCCGCTTCTGCTTGGTGATGCGTGGAGCATCTGGATCGAGCGTGCGCTCATCTTCCTTGTGATCTCCTGCCCCTGTGCACTGGTCATCTCGATTCCGCTCAGCTTTTTCGGCGGGATTGGCGGCGCTTCCAAAGCGGGCATTCTGGTCAAGGGGAGCAACTATCTGGAAGCACTCTCCGAAACGGAGACTGTCGTCTTTGACAAGACCGGCACCTTGACCAAAGGGGTCTTTCAGGTCACCGCGGTGCACCCGGATACCTTGCCGGAGAGTCGCCTGCTGGAACTCGCCGCACTCGCCGAGAGCTTTTCCGACCACCCGATCTCCCGCTCACTGCGCCAGGCGTACGAGAAGCCGGTCGATCACAGCCGGGTCTCCGATGTGGAGGAGATTTCAGGGCATGGAGTGCGCGCCCGAGTGGATGGATTGCAGGTCTGCGCAGGTAATGGGAAGCTGATGAATCTGGCCGGTGCACAGTGGCATGACTGCAATCTGACCGGTACGGTGGTGCACATCGCGGTAGATGGCAGTTATGGCGGGCATATCGTGATTTCTGATACGGTAAAGCCGGATGCCGCTGAGGCGATTGGCGCGCTCAAACGCATGGGAATCCGTCAGACAGTCATGCTGACTGGAGATACACAGGCGGTTGCCGAACAGATCGCCGGGGAACTGGGGCTGGATTCGTTCCATGCCGGTCTGCTCCCTGCGGATAAGGTGGAGCGGGTCGAAGAGTTGCTGAAGCAGAAATCAGCCAAAGGGAAGCTCGCGTTTGTTGGCGACGGGATCAATGATGCCCCCGTTCTTTCCCGGGCGGATATCGGGATTGCAATGGGCGGGCTTGGCTCCGACGCCGCAATCGAGGCTGCGGACATCGTGTTAATGGATGACCAGCCTTCCAAGATTGCGACCGCGATGCAGATTTCCAAGAAGACCTTGCGGATTGTCAAACAGAACATCGTCTTTTCGCTCGGGGTCAAGGGGTTGATCCTCCTGCTTGGGGCGGCGGGCCTCGCCAGCATGCAGGCGGCGATCTTTGCGGACGTTGGCGTCATGGTGATTGCAGTGCTCAACGCTTCCCGCGCGTTAAAGCCCTAACCAACGCCACACTACGAGCCGCTTACAAGCGGGATAAAAAATCCGGGCATCCGCGAAAACGGATGCCCGGATTTTTTTATGCAGGGGAGACAACCCAGTCGTTACCACTAACGGCAATGACCGCTGCTGTGATGTCCGCCGTAATAAGGGGTTGCAGGTGCCGACGGTACACCGAAATAGGTGCCGCAATGGGTGCACGCACCATTTTCCTGATTGTGGTGGCAATAGGAAAGTCCGTTATGGGTGTGAACGCCCGACAAGGCACAACCCTCCACAGAGCAGAGCTGTGCGCCGCAATCGTTGCCGCAGTAGCTGCAGAGACCACTCTGCTGGCTGTGGCGGCAATAGGAAGCGCCATCATGCGTATGGATGCCGGACAGGGTGCAATCTGCGACCGCGCAGGTGGGATAGACCGTCCGCTGCTGTACCGCTACCGAGCGATGGTGTCCATGTGCTGCGGCAGGGACAGTGACGGCAGAGAGTACAAGGACACTCGCGATACCCGTTAAAAGACATTTTTTCAGGCTCATAAAAAAACTCCTTCCTGAAAATAAGACCTCTTTGTTTTCCGAACTTACAAAAAATCATGCAAAGCCCGAAAACCTTACATGATTTTTATGGTGGACCCGAAGGGGATCGAACCCTCGACCTTACGGATGCGAACCGTACGCGCTCCCAGCTGCGCTACGGGCCCATATTTTGGTGATCCATCGGAGACTCGAACTCCGGACACCCTGATTAAAAGTCAGGTGCTCTGCCAGCTGAGCTAATGGATCATGTTTGTGTTTGCAACGTCATTCACAACGCTTGATTATTATAGCAAAGAAAGATGGCGTTGTCAACCTAAAAAGGAAAAAAATTTATGAAAATTGTAAAATCATTCGAGAAGCAGGATTTTCGTGGAAAAGGCCGGGATTTCCATGGGAAAAATCCCTTGTTCAAGCTTGCACGAAAGATGGAAATTTAGGTTGACCACAGGCAGCTTTAAGATAGCAGAGAAATCCCCATGCAAGGATTAGTCTGCATTTTGCGTATCAGGGGGCATGTCCCGCAGGCGGAGGGTCGCCAACAGTGGGTAGTGGTCGGACGGATACCGCCCCTCGATCGGGTCGGTCACGATCTGGGAGTCGATGATCTCGAATTCGTCCGAAACAAAGATATAGTCGATCGGGCAGGCTCCCTTCCGGATCTTCCCGCTGAAGTTGTGCAGTGTGTTCGAGAGGCAGGACGGGTCAAATCGGGTATAGACATCGGTGAGACGCAGTCCACCCCTATCAGCGGCGTAGTTGCGCAGAAACTGCACCGGTTTGCTGTTCGGTTTGCAGTTGAAATCCCCCATCAGGACAGTCGGCATTGGACGCTGCTGCTGGTATTTCTCCATATAATCAAGGATGACCTGTACCCCGAGCAGCCGCGCGATCCCGCAGATGTGGTCGAGATGGGTGTTAAATACCCGGATCGACCGGTCAAGCCGCTTGATGTAGACCTCCGCGACTGTACAGATCCGCGGGAACACCGCATAGTAGGCGCGGCTGAGCTTTTCCGGGCTTTTGGAAAGCCAGAAGGTTTTAATCAGGCTGACTTTCGCTTCCTGATTTTTGATGATAATATCGCTGTGCTCGTCATCCTTTGGCTTGAGACCGCGGAACCGCCCGAAGCCAAGGATGCTGTAGTCGACATCCAGCAGGCGTCCGACATCCTCGCGCATACTGGGCAGAAGTTCCTGCACACCGATAATCGTGGCGCCGCTTTCCCGGATAAACTGCGCGGCAAGCGCACGCCGCTCCCCCCATTTGTGGGTATGGTTGAGCGGAATGCCGAAATCCCGTTTGAGATTAAAGGAGATTACCCGGATCAAATCGCTGTCGCTCATAGCAGACCCTCCGTGTTTTTCTGGTATTCCTGTTTGATCTTGTCGATCGTCCTGCCGCCAATCCCGATATTCTGCTCCGGCAGTTCCTCGATTGTGGTCATAAAAAATGCGGGTGGGACCGCCATAATTTCGGAAGCCACTTCCGTGAGGCGCTGGATGAGCCGTTCTTTTTGTTCTCCGGTTAAGCTGCCGCCAACCACCTTGATATATGGCATGGCGAATCCCCCTTTCACGATCTCGACCCTGCGAAAGATGTTTAAACAGACTCTTTTAGATGAAAAACATCCTGATAAACGCACTTCGATTATAGCACCGGTTTGATAGATTTGCAATGATATGCCGGGTAAAAATGGCGGATCAGAAGATAGGATTGCAAACCGCTGCGGAAGATGGTACAATAAATTACCAGCATAGACAGCCATCTGGGTTCAGACCAAACCAGCAAAGATAGGGGATGGGGGTTACAGATGAAAATTTTTGATAGCCATGTGCATTCCAGCAATTCACCCGATGCAGAAAGCGCGGTGATGCTGCTCTGCGAGCAGGCGGTAGCAGCAGGGCTTTCCGGCTTCTGCGTCACCGACCACTGTGAGCTGGAGGAGTACGAGTCCGGACAGTTTGCAGAGCGGATTTCCCAGTCGGCCTTCGATGTGGGCAAGGCGGCCAGGGTGTTCCAGGGGCGTCTGACGCTACATACTGGAATCGAGATTTCAGGGGTGCATCACCATCCGGAGCTTGCGCGCCAGGTGGCGGCGGATCATCCGTTTGATATGATCCTGCTTTCGGTCCACAATGATGAGGACGGAACCGACATTTTTTACCATCCATTCAGCAGCTGGACCCCGCAGGAGATCGACCGCTATCTCACCTATTATTTCACCTCCCTGCTTCGGTCGATGCGGCTGGGAGCGTTCGACGTGGTGGCACACCTGACCTACCCAATCCGCTATATCACCGGCCGGCATCATATCCCGGTCGACCTCGGGCGGTATAACGATCTGATCGAGGAGATTCTGCGGCTTGCTGCGCAGGAGGGCAAGGGGCTTGAGATTAACACCTCCGGCCTTGCCGGGCCGCTTGCGGACACACTGCCGCCGGTGACCTATATCCGGCGGTTCCGGGAGCTGGGAGGGGAGTTTGTAACGATCGGTTCGGATTCTCACCAGGTGCGGACATTGGGCGCTGGGTTTGACCGAGCCAGACAGATGTTGGCAGATGCGGGTTTCGGAAGCTACACCTTCTACCGGGAACGCCATCCGCTGTTGGTTCAGATTGAGGAAAAAGGAGTTGTGAACGTATGAAAGAGATGGATACAGGAAAACTGTTGAAGCTGGTCGCGGATGACGCGCAGCTTTCCCATGCACAGCTTGCGGTGATGCTCGGCGTATCCGAGCAGGAGATTTCCGACGCGATTGCCGGGTTGGAGCAGAAGGGAATTATCCGGGGTTACAAAGCGCTGATCGACTGGGACAAGACCGGACACAATCTCGTTTCCGCGCGGATCGAGATCAAAGTGACCCCCAAGGCGACGATGGGGTTTGAGGAGATCGCCTATACCATTTCACAGTTCCCGGAAGTCGAGACCTGTTACCTGATGAGCGGCGGCTATGACCTCGCGCTGACGATCAGCGGCAAGACATTCAAGGACATTGCCCTCTTCGTGGCGCACCGGCTTGCCCCGCTGGATGCGGTGCAGTCAACCAGCACCCACTTTATCCTGAAAAAATATAAGGAGCGCGGCCTGCTGATGGCGGACGCCCCCCGGGACGAACGGGAGGTAACTTCCCAGTGATGGAATATGATAAGCTGTTGAGCAGGTCCGCCGCCGCGCTGAAGCCCTCCGGTATCCGCAGATTTTTTGATATTGCGGCAGAGATGGACGATGTGATCTCCCTGGGCGTTGGGGAGCCGGATTTCAAGACCCCCTGGGAGATCCGCCGCGCAGGGATCGAGAGCCTGGAAAAGGGGCATACCTTTTATACCGCGAACGCGGGGCTTGCGGCGTTGCGTGCCGAGATCTGCAACTATCTCAAGCGCCGGTTCACCCTCTCCTATGAGCCCAAAACCGATGTGTTTGTCACCGTCGGCGGGAGCGAGGCGATCGACCTTTGTATCCGGGCCACGATCAATCCCGGCGAGGGGGAAGAGGTGCTGATCCCGGAACCATGCTTTGTCTGTTATGATCCGTTGACCCGGATGGCGGGCGGGGTCCCGGTGCCGATTGCGACCCGTGTCGAGGATGGATTCCGTCTGACTGCCGCACAGCTCCGGGAGCATCTGACCCCGAAAACCAAGCTTCTCATCCTGCCGTTCCCCAACAACCCGACCGGGGCGGTTATGCGGCGGAACCATCTGGAGGAGATCGCTGAGGTGCTGCGCGGCACCGATGTGCTTGTCCTCTCGGATGAGATTTATGCCGAGCTGACCTATGGGACGGAGCGCCATGTCTCGTTCGCCGAGCTGGACGGGATGCAGGAGCGCACGATCCTGGTCAATGGATTCTCCAAAACCTACGCAATGACCGGTTGGCGTCTCGGTTATGCGGCTGGGCCTGCGCCGATCATCCGGCAGATGATCAAACTGCACCAGTTTGCGATTATGTGCGCCCCGACAACCAGCCAGTATGCGGCGATAGAGGCGCTGAAAAATTGTGATGAGGCGATCGAAGCGATGCGCAGTGAATATGACATGCGCCGCCGCTTGGTGGTCGATGGGTTCAACCGGATCGGGTTGAGCTGCTTTGAGCCGGAAGGTGCTTTCTATGTCTTCCCGAGCATCCGGTCCACCGGCATGACCAGCAACGAATTCTGCATGAAGCTGCTCGAGAAAGAGCGGGTAGCGGTCGTACCGGGGGATGCGCTCGGTGCGAGCGGCGAAGGACATGTCCGTGTGTCCTACTCCTATTCGGTCAAACACCTGCTCGAGGCCCTCAAACGGATCGAGCGGTTTGTTAAAAGCCTGCCATCCGCGTAAATGCGCCCTTTTCCGCAGCTTCCCTGTGGTATCTTTTATTTACTTTGAAGCCAAAAGTTTCGTCCACCTTTGCTCCGGCCCAAGGTCCGCCTGCGGCGGCAGTAAAAGGTGGCGGGGTCGAGGGGCAGAGCCCCCGCTGCAAGCAAGATAGAAATGGGGGATGGTATGCTGATTGTAACAGCGGAGCAGATGAAGGCGATTGAGGTCAGCTCGATGGAATACGCGCTGAGCATGGAGCGCCTGATGGAGAATGCAGGCAGTGCGGCGGCGATTGCGATCCGGCAGATGGCCGAGGTGGAAGGACGGTTTGTGACCATCTTCTGCGGACGGGGAAACAACGGCGGGGATGGCTTTGTGGTGGCGCGCCGCCTGCACGAAGCGGGCGCGAATGTGGCGGTTGTGCTCACCGACGGCCAGCCCCGCACCGAACAGGCCCAGGCAATGTTTTCGATCCTCAGCGGGTTGGAAATCGCAGTGGTCGAATTCGAAGCCGATCCGGTGTATCTGGCGGAACGTCTGGCCGAAACCGACCTGCTGGTCGATGCCATCTATGGGACAGGCTTTTACGGCGAGCTGGACGAAAAGCACAGGGACATCTGCCGGCTGATGAACGGGGTGGAGGTGCAGACCGTTTCGCTCGATATCCCGACCGGCGTGACCGCAGATACCGGCGCGGCGGACGATTTCGCGGTGCGTGCGGATCTGACGATCGTATTTGACAGCGACAAGCCCGCGACCGTCCTGCCCGGTGCAGCGGCCTGGTGCGGCGAGGTGGTCGTGGTGGATATTGGAATCCCACCAAAGGCGCGGGAGGGGATCGAACAGCTCTACACGCTGGTGGATGAGGAGTTTGTGTTTGCCACCCTGCCGCCCCGCCGCCGGGAGACCCACAAGGGAAGTTATGGAAGGCTGTTGAATATCGCTGGCTGTCAGCGGTATATGGGGGCGGCAATGCTCTCGTCGCTTGCGGCGCTGCGGACCGGCGCGGGATATGTCACCCTCGCTTCGACCAAGGAGGTCTGCCGGACCGCGCTGCCCGCCTTGACCGAGGCAGTAATGATGCCGCTCCGGCAGAATGCGGACGGCTCGATCTCGTACGATTCGATCGACACGATCCTACAGGAGGCGGAGCGGTCGTCCGCAATCCTGCTGGGGAACGGACTTGGGACGGGCAGCGACGCCTGCCATATCGTCTACGACCTGCTCCAGACGGTAAAATGCCCGCTGATTATCGATGCAGATGGCATAAATGCGGTTGCGAAGAATATAGATATAATCAAGCAGGCACAGGCTCCGGTGGTATTTACGCCGCACCTCATGGAGCTTTCCCGGCTGACCACCCTGCCGCCCGAACAGATTCGGCGGGATATCCTCTCGATCGGGAAACGGTTTGCGGAAGGATATGGGGTGACGGTCGTGCTGAAAGATGCTTACACCAACACCATCGCGGCGGATGGGCAGGTTTATATCAACACCACCGGCAATGCGGGGCTGGCCAAGGCGGGCAGCGGGGATGTGTTGGCGGGGATCATTGGCGCGCTTGCCGCACAGGGGCATGAGCCTGCGGTTGCGGCGGCGTGCGGTGTTTGGCTGCATGGGTTAGCGGGCGATTACGCGGCGAATGAGTTTTCCCAGTACGGGATGCTGCCGCGGGATGTGATCCGGATGCTGCCCCGGGTGTTTGCCGACCACGGACGTTGAAGAAAGGGGCCCAGCCGCCGTTTTTCGGAGGAAGGCGTTCCTGAATCTGACCGAACGGGGTGGGGCTTTATGTGGAAAAAGGTGGTTCTGGCGGTTTTGACCGCATTGACGGTGCTCTGCGGCTGCCATGCAGCAGAGCGGCAGGACCCGGCAAAGATGGCGGAGCAGGCGCGCGAAACCCTTTCGAAGCCGTTTCAGACGACTGCAAAGGTGCAGTACCAGGGGATGGAGACGACCATCACCATCTACAAAAAGCCGATGAACTGCGCGGTTGTCACCTTTGACGCCCCGGACACCCTCAAAGAGATGAAGATGACCTTTTATACCGATCGTGTGACCCTCAGCTATGGGGAGATGAAGTTCGATTTTGAACCGGACAGTGTCCCAGGGCAGGCGGCTTCCAAATTGATCCTTTCCGCGCTCAATGCCGCCCTGAACGACCAGGGGATGAGCGTCCGTCAGGAGGGGGAGGGGGTCCGGCTCGAGGGAAGCATGGAGCAGGGGAGCTTTTCGCTTTTGCTCGACCGGGAGAGCGGAAACCTTCTGAAACTTTCGCTTCCGGATCACAACCTCGAGATGGAGGTCCTCAATTTTTCGATCCTACAGGACTAACCACAGATTTTGAATTGGCCCGCGCCGTAAGGCGCGGGCTTTTGGATTGTCAAAAACCGGGCCTGCCCCATATCATGAAAAGGGTACGGAAACTTTTTTCACTCCGGATGTTTAAATGACGCGCCCTGCGTCCAAACTAGAATCGAACTGGTTCAGGGATACAGGGTCGTCAGATGCAAAATGAATATCCACGGAGAGTGATAGGAATGACTGTGAAAAGAGGAGAAATCTATTATGCGGATCTAAGCCCGGTGGTCGGTTCGGAGCAGGGTGGGGTACGCCCGGTGCTGATCGTGCAGAACGATATCGGCAACCGGTATAGCCCGACTGTGATTGCCGCGGCGATCACCAGCCAGAAGGAAAAATCCAAACTGCCCACCCATATCGAGATCAATTCACAGGTCTGCGGGCTTTCCCGTGACTCTGTGGTGCTGCTCGAGCAGATCCGCACACTCGATAAAAAACGCCTCAAGGAGAAGATGGGGCGGCTGGACGACGGCTCGATGGGCCAGATCAACCAGGCGCTTTCGATCAGCTTCGGCCTGGGCGAGAATGCCGGACGGAACCCGTCTACATAACCATGCAGACGGGTTTTGATATGGCAGACGCAGCACCCTCCCGCGGGAGGGTGCTGTTTTGATTGACAGGGAGAAAACAGAGGTATATAATTCCGGTATACCCTGCACCTATTTTGTCATTTTGATGTTTGGAGGGACCGTTCATGAGCAAGATTTACACTTCTGTAGACCAGTTGATTGGAAAAACGCCGCTGCTGGAATTGACCCATCTGGAACGGGACGAAAAGCTGGAAGCCCGGATTCTGGCGAAACTGGAGTATCTGAACCCCGCCGGGTCGGCCAAAGACCGCATTGCGAAAGCGATGATTGAGGATGCCGAGGAAAAGGGACTGCTGAGACCCGGTTCGGTCATCATCGAGCCTACTTCGGGCAATACCGGGATCGGCCTTGCCAGCGTAGCCGCTGCCCGGGGATACCGCACCATCATCGTGATGCCGGAGACGATGAGCGTAGAGCGCCAGAAGCTGATGAAAGCCTATGGCGCGGAGCTGGTGCTGACCGAGGGTTCCAAAGGGATGACAGGCGCGATTGACAAGGCGGAGGAATTGGCCCGGGAGATTCCTGGCAGCTTTATTCCTGGGCAGTTTGGAAACCCGGCGAACCCCGCCGCGCATAAGGCAACCACAGGCCCGGAAATCTGGGACGATACCGACGGCAGGGTGGATCTCTTTGTAGCGGGCGTTGGGACTGGCGGCACCATCACCGGTGTGGGCGCCTATCTGAAAGCGCAGAATCCAGGGATCAGGGTTGTTGCGGTCGAGCCGGCCTCCTCTCCGGTATTGAGTGGAGGGAAGGCAGGCCCCCATGGGCTTCAGGGGATCGGCGCAGGATTTATCCCCGAGGCGCTGGATTGTTCGGTTTACGACGAGATCATCCCTGTAAAAGAGAAGGATGCGTTTTCTGCCGGACGGCAGATTGGCCGGACAGAGGGAGTCCTGGTGGGAATCTCCTCCGGCGCCGCTCTCTGGGCCGCGATCCAGTTGGCAAAGCGCCCGGAAAACAGGGGCAAAACGATTGTCGTTTTACTGCCTGATACTGGGGACCGCTACCTTTCTACCCCGCTGTTCCAGGACTGATAGAGAAAGCGCGGCCCGTTTTCCCTGCGGAAAACGGGCCGTTGGTTATGATTGGAAGCGAACGGATTGGTTATGCGTCCGATGAACTGCTGTTCTGCCAGCCCCTTCTGTGCTGGTAGCCCTGTCCATTGCTGTGGTGCCCATGGCTGTCGCTGTCTGATGGCATTGCTTCTTCGCCGCTGCCGGGCAACAATGCGTTGATCGCATCGCGGATTTCCCGCATGGTCATGTCCTGTGCTGCTTCGGGGGTGACGGTCGGGTCAAGCGCCTGCAATTCCAAGAATGCGCTGTATTTTCCGTGGGAAAGCCCCACTCTATGGGCGTCCGCAACCTGTTCCGGATGGGAGAAATAGCAGTGGGTATTTTTTTGTCCCGCTGTGCAGGACTCAATATTGGAGAGCATCCGCGCGCATTGCGCGCCGTCTGGGCCTATGACAGCGATGACCAAAGTCTCATCGCTGGACAATAGCGCGGCAACCTTTTCGTTTTCCAGCATCAGATGGATCGCTTCGGTATAGCTGGTGAATTTCAGATGCAGCGAGTCCGCGAGTTCCTTCCCGCCGTCATTGTATCCGCTCACAGTAACAACTTGGTCGAACCGGTTAATCCCCAGTTCAATGGATGGATTGATATCTACACTGATTTCCGCCGTTGGGAGAAAATAGAGCCAATAACTGCCTGCCAGCAAGAAGAGGGAACATGCTGCGGCCGCAATAAGATGCCGGGGAGGCTGGGCGCTGCATCTAGCATATCCCTGTGTTTTCTGGGCGAGGAATGCTCTGGTTCTGGCTTTTAGTTCCTCTTCGGCGCGAATCTTATCGAACGCTTCTTTCATCTTGGAAATCATATTCCTCACCTCCCAACTTCTCTCGGAGCATTTGTCTGGAACGGGTCAGGAGCGTATAAACCGTATTCACATTTTTGCCCAGGATCCGGCTGATCTGCGGGGCGGTGTAACCTTCGTAATAATGCAGGTATACAACATCTTTGTATTTTGGAGGAAGGGAAAGGACAGCCTCTAGAACCTCCTGGTGATCCGGCGGCAGCAAGGCAGGCTGTTCCATGAGTACATCAAGCGGTACTGTGTGGCTGCGGAAAAAATTCCGGAGCAGGTCCTTGCAGGCATTGATTGTGACACGGATGATCCAGGCTTTTTCATGCGAATCGCTTTCAAAAGAAACGGAACTAAGGACATACTTCAAAAATACGGTTTGAAATATGTCCTCGGTATCAGCAACATTTTTCACATGTACCATACAGAGCCGCCGAACGGTATCCGCATACCGTTCGATCGCCCTGTTTACCTCTTGTTCGCTCCGCATTGAGAATCTACCTGTTACCAGGAGCGCCCACAATGCCCTCTGCGGCAACCATTTCCCCAGCCAGCGCCACCGCGCGGGCGCATTTCGGTGTTGTCAGCATTTGCGTTTCTATAAGGGCAGGCGGTACCGGCGTAGTCACAGATGCCATCCCCGTCCTCATCTACAAAGTTTCCACCGCATCCGGCTCCAGCGAGACGGCCGCAGTTGTCACAGATGCCGTCACCATCCGCGTCTACATAAGCGCAGGCAGTACCGGCATAATCACAGACACCGTCCCCGTCCGCATCTACAAAGTAGGGGCCTTGTCCGGGACCAGCTGCAAAGGCACTGGTGGTCCCGATAGACAGAAGCAATACGGCCGCAAAAATACCCGATAATACTTTTTTTAACATTGTTGGTTCCTCCATTGTTGTTCATTTGGGAATTTCTTTTTCAATTATAATACGATTCAAAAAGACCAATCCATTCAAAATTTTTAAAAAATTTGAATGGATTGGTTGTGAGTCCGCCTTCACATGAAAAACGAGCGGAGCGGATGATCCGTCCTTATTTACACGTTCTATCTTCTCGGTGCCAATTATGGGAATCCCCCTTTTAACATCACAATAGGCATCGTCGGATTAGCGAAGGATTGATTTTACATCTATTATATACATTAGGATGCAAATTACCGCCAAAGCTGTTTCAACGACAGGTTGTGCCGCAATGACACCATTCAATTTCCAAAAATGGTTCAGAATCATAACTCCCGGAATAAACAGCACCGCATTTCTTAAAAGTGTAATAATCAGCGATTTTACCGCCTTACCCAGGGCTTGAAAATAGCTTGTCATCATATTGATGATCCCAAGCATAGGAGCCGATAGGCAAAGAATTTTCAAAAAATACCCCGTTTGCTCAATCAAAGCATCATCTTGCAGGAATATAGAAGCAAGCGGTTTTCCAAACAGTACGAAGATAGCGGTAAATGCCCCACCCATAAGAACTCCGTATAGCGTTGTCCGCTTCACGATATCGGACATTCGCTTTTTTTCATTTCCTCCATAGCAATATCCTACCAAAGGGGCAACACCTTGAGATAATCCCACTGACAGCAAAATTGGAATCATATCAAGTTTACATGCAATCCCATAAGAGGCTACTGCGTCAGAACCATAAATGCTGATATAGTTATTCAGCACGATATTGGAAACGCTCATAAGCACTGTAATGAGTGCGCCTGGGATACCGATACTGACAACATTGCGAATCATAGCCCCATTTGGTGAAAATCGTTTCAGTGCCAGTGGCACCAACTGGTTGCCCTTGTGTCCTTCTAAAATCATGCAGAAAACGTAATAGATCGTCGCGCATACAAATCCTAATGATGTGGCAAGTGCGGCGCCTGCTGTCCCCCATCGAAAGACTGCAATAAAAACATAATCCAGCACCATATTGATTCCATTTCCAAGCACCAATCCAATCGTGCCTTCCTTAATCATGCCCACCGAACGGAATAAATGAACGAAACCATTTGCCATCATGATAAACGGAGCGCCGAGAAAAATCCATTTCAGATAGTCACAGGTATAAGCGATATTCTCTGCATCTGCGCCGGAAATTTTTGCTAATGGCTGCAAAAATGCCAGTCCCAAAGCTAGAACAGCAGTGCCTGTAATGGCCATGGCATATACGCAGAAATTCATGGTCGTACCAGAATCCTCTTCCTTTTCCTCTCCCAATAATCTGGCAATCACGCTGCTGCCGCCCATCCCAAAAACACAGGCAATCGACATGATGATAAGCAATATAGGAGCGCACAGTGTTACGGCGGCAATCATTGCGGGTTCCTTTGTTAGGGAGACAAAAAATGTGTCGGCAAGATTATAGATCAGCGTTGTAAGCTGGCCCAGCATAGCGGGCAGCCCAACTCGCATAATCGCTTTGGAGCTGTTCTTTTCTTCAAAAACAGATGGCATACGTTACTTTCCTCCCTTGAATTTTCTTTAACGATATCGTATAATTAATTCAAAAAACAAGACATATGTCTTGTTTGGAGGACTCTATGGAAAGAATATTTGATAAAAAGAAGGTTGCCGCCTGTATCGCTAAAAGTAAATATCATTCCATCCTTAGCACAATGGATATAGACTTTTATCTAATCAACTATGAAAAGGGTGAATTTGTGAGTTCACCCTTTCAAAACGAATTGTTATTCCAGATTGTCGAACAAGGCTCTATCAATATTTACATCATTCGTGATGACGGTACGCGCTATGCCCTATCAAACGGGACAACAGATTATTTCCTCGGAGATATGGATATCTTTTATCCCAGAAGCGGCGATGTTTACGCTGAGGCGGCTGAAAGACTGACTTGTATCGCATTTTCGATTGAAAAGCATAGAGAGACGCTGCTCTCAAACAGCGGTTTTTTGGAGCTTATTTGTAACAGCCTTTCCGCTAAAATCGGAACGATAACCACGATTGACGCCGCTCCCTCCTCTCTTTCAGAACGGGTCATGTCCTATATGAAGTATAAATGTGACCATGGAACCTTGAAGGGGATAGAGCAGGCTGCTTTTCATCTTCATTGCAGCGCAAGACAACTTCAGAGAATTTTGAACCAAAGGGAAGCTGATGGATCAGTCAAAAAAATTGGAAAAGGGACATACAAGCTATGTGAAACGGAATGGACCATACATCAAACCGCTTAAAGGCCGGCAAATATACTTAGAGCCCGTTCAGAATCTTTGGTAGAGGGCTTTTTCACTAGCGGATCGTAGCGTGGATGGTCCGGCAGGATGGTTGCCTGATCGCTTTTCGGTCAGGCTGTTTGCTTTGCCAAGGTAGTCCGCTTTTTTGTACTATTTTATTTAACCCTGTAGAACCGATCGGCCCTAAAAATCTGCTCGACCTGATGCTGATTGCCCCCTGTACAGGCAACACTTTAGGAAAATTGGCGAACGGGATCAATGATACAACGGTGACGATGGCTGCAAAATCGAGTTTACGCAATGGGAACCCACTGATTTTAGCGGTTTCGACCAATGACGCGCTTGGGGGCTCCGCACAGAACATAGGACGTTTGATGAATGTCAAGCGGGTCTATTTTGTCCCGATGGCGCAGGACGATCCGAAGAACAAGCCCGCTTCAGCGGTGGCTTTTTTTGATTTGATTGCTCCAACGCTCCTATCGGCCATGTCAGGTGAGCAGATACAGCCGGTATGGAGATAATGCGATAGCGATTCTTACCTCGCCTTGAAAACGCTGTTGTTTTCAAGGCTTTTCTTTGTTCCAGAAAGGTTCCTTTTTTTATCAAGTGGAAGAGACGCACAGCACGCGCCAGACCGAAAATACGCATAAGGTAGTGCCAAGCTAGGCTGTAAAGGATTGAGAATAAAATAAATCCGTGGTACAATATGTGCAGAGGGACAAGATCGAGTTTGCAGCGGTTGTACGGCGTATTTGAGGTACAGCTGCGCCCTTGTGTTTTCTTCGCAACGCTTTCATTGCTGAAAATTCTCCGGTTTTTGAAATTTTACGCACAAAAATGCCATAAATGCACTGCATTTATGGCATACTGAAAAGGAAGCGGTGAAGTTTATTTTTTGCTGGGTCCAGGATAATTCACCCGGGTCTCGGCATTTTGAATCAGGTTGAGCAGCGATGAGGCAAACAGAGGGTATGCCTTGGAAAGCCCCTCGGTAGTGACTGCCAAAGGCTCGAGATCTTTGATTTTTTCCATCTCTGCCGCCGGGTCGCCTTTTGAGATTGAAAGCGCGTTGGCACAGTGGATCTGCATGGCGGCGTCAGCATACTGTTGGGAAACAGTGTCCGGGATCGTAAAAAGCGCGTTCTGGTTGCGTGGATTCGCGCTGTAGACCAGCCGGAACATCCGGTAGACCGCGAGCATCAGAAACGAAGAAACCTCGTTAATCAGCGGCTTACAGTTGCTCTTGGCCAGCAGGTCAAACAGGATATTCAACGAGTTGGCGATCAGCTTTTTGTTGAGCACCGGAAGCACCCCGGCGCGAAAGACATTCTCTTTCCCCACCTGTTCCGGTTCTGGAATCTCTTCGACAGTGATCTGTGAGCCGGTGCGGTCGGGGGAGCGCCCGAGCAGGTAATCGCATGAAACCCCATAAAAATCGGCACAGCGAAGCAGGAAATCCAGGCCGCATTCCCGGATGCCCTTTTCATAATGGGATAGCAGTGCCTGTGAAATTCCAAGGTTGGACGCGGCCAGTTTTTGACTGATACCCCGCTCTTTGCGCAGCAGGGTCAGGATGCGCGGAAAATCAGCGTTCATTGTCTTAACTCCTCAAAAACGGTTTAGCTCTACATAAAGTAAATTATATAATACCAAAAACGATTTGTAAATACAATCTGTCGAATCTCCGAAATATTTGTAGATAAAAAGAAAAAAAGGAGGCCATTTTTATGCTAACATACAAAATACACATCATCCGACACGGATTTACCCAGGCAAATCTCGAAGGGCGGTACATAGGAAACACCGATCTTCCGCTCTGCGAGGAGGGGCGCGCGCAGCTCCTGAAGCTGCGGGAACAGTGTGAATATCCGCAGGTCGACCGGGTGTATACCAGCCCGCTGATGCGTGCGCGGGAAACTGCGGAACTGCTCTATCCTGACCGGTATACCGAAGTGGTGGACAACCTGCGGGAGCTGGATTTCGGGGCATTTGAGGGCAGGCAGATCCACGACCTTGAGCGGGACCCAGCGTTCCGGGAGTGGATTGCGTCGCCTGAGAGTGCCCGTACTCCCGGCGGGGAGAGCGGGGAAGAGCTGAAAAACCGCGCGATTCAAGCGATTGCATATATCTTCGGGCAGATGATGGAGCTGCGGATTCCGTCCGTTGCGGTCATCACCCACGGCGGGCTGATCATGAACCTGCTGGCCGCGATGGGGCTTCCCGAGCGCAAGATGGTGCAGTGGACAGCCTTAAACGGCAGAGGCTATACCTTGTTGCTGACCACTCAGATGTGGATGCGGGACCGGAAGTTTGAGGTTTATTCCCAGATTCCGTATGCGCCAAACGAGCTTGAGGAGCCTCTTTTCGTGGACTTGGAAGACTGAACAATACAGGGGGACAAAACAGGATGTCTTTTTCTAAAACGGTAAAACAGAATGCAAAACGTGCGCTTAAGGGAGGGTGGGGAAAAGCGATCGGCCTGCTGCTGATCTCTGCGCTGCCGCTTTCGCTTGTGCGTATCCTCGAACAGGTGATCCGCTCGATGGGCGGGATTCCCGCCTATGTCGATTACCGCGGCACTCCGGGGCTGGCGTTTGACGATCTGGCAAATGTCGCATTCGCTTCGGTGCTGCTCACTCTGCTGACCACCCTGCTGGCCTTTCTTGTCGAACGGCCGCTGCGTCAGGGAATCATCCGCTGGTACTACCGGCGGACCGGCGGGGAACAGGACGGCGTGGATGAAGCGTTCCACTATTTTGAAACCGCCTCCGGTTATGGCAGGGCACTCTGGCTCCAGCTACAGATTTGCCTGAGGCTGTTTTTCTGGAGTGCGCTGGTCTGTACCCCGCTGACCGGCGGAGCGCTCTTCCTCCGCCTCTATACCGCCCGTTACGGCGCCCTTCCGCGTCCGGCGGAAGTCGGGGTCCTGTTGCTCGCAGTGGTCTGGACCGTCCTTTCTGCCCTTCTGCTGGCGTTTGTGCGGCTCCGGTATTTTCTCGCCCCTTATCTGCTGGCTGCACACCCAGAACTGCGGGCCAGGGCCGCGATCCGGCAGGGAATTCGCTATGTGCGCGGCTACAAGGCGGAGCTGTTTGGCTTTTTCCTGCGGTTTCTTCACTGGTGGCTTCCCGCCCTGGCCGCCGCTGTGCTGACCCTGGCGTGGCCGTTTCTGCCGGGCGGACAGCCGTTCCGGAACCTGACCGGAATGCAGCTTACCCTGCTGACGATCCAGGCCGGGCTGTGTGTCTATCTGCTGCCATATATGCAGATTTCATTTGCGGTCTACGCCCGTTATCTGATCCAGCATGCCGAGGAGGGCGAGAGCGGGGAAGACTTGGACGACGATATGGAGGGCGGCGAAGGGAACGCGACACGGGAATACGAATCCCTACAGATACCGCTTAGAGGATTTTCGGAAGAGGCGGGGGAATGAAAAAGGGAAAAAAGAGGACAGGGCGGATGCCCTGTCCTCTTTTTTCCCCCATCCCGTTTTATGTGCATCACATTTTTAGCCTTGTCTGGCTTCGCTCATCGCTTTTGCACACTCCGAGCATACATTTTTCCCTTTAAAGTTGATGATGTCGTTTGCACTATTGCAGAAGATGCAAGCCGGCTCATACTTTTTGAGAATAATGTGGCTGCCGTCCACGTAGATTTCAAGGGAGTCTTTTTCATTGATGTCGAGTGTCCGCCGCAGTTCGATGGGAAGGACAATGCGTCCCAGTTCATCTACCTTGCGCACGATACCGGTGGATTTCATAGACAAATAACCTCCTATCCATTTTTTGATATCTGTTATCTTTAACAATATATCCTAAAATTGCACAAATGTAAACAAATTTACGCAGAAAGTTTTTCTTTTTGGAGGAATAGCGAATATTCAACAATAAAAAATGTATAAAATGACGAAATTTGGAGGGGGTAAATGACATGATGAACTTCATTTTTTCTGGAATGCTGGTTTTTTCATTCGTTTTTGCGGTGCTCACCGGGCGAATCGAGCAGCTTTCCAGGTCGGTGCTCGAACAGGCGGGAAACGCGGTAGAACTGGTTTTATCACTGTTGGGGATGCTCTGCCTTTGGAGTGGAATCATGCGGATTGCGCAGGAATCGAAACTGACTGAAAAATTAAGTAAAGCGCTTTCGCCCATCACAGGACGCCTTTTTCATGGATTAAAGCCGGGTGGCCGGGCGATGCGCGCGATAACGATGAACCTCGTAGCAAACTTTCTTGGGCTGGGCAACGCTGCAACTCCACTTGGAATCCAGGCAATCTGCGAGATGAGAAAGGAGCAGGGCGCGCAAGGGACGGCGACCAACGAGATGGCGATGTTTGTGGTGTTGAATACCGCATCTTTGCAGCTGATTCCCACCACAACCGCCATGATCCGGATGCAGTACGGGGCCGCCGCACCGCTGGATATCCTGCCGGCGGTCTGGCTTGCGTCAATCGGCTCGATCACCGTAGGGGTGGTAATGGCAAAAACACTGGAAAAGGTTTGGAGGGAACGCGGATGATGCAGATCGGTTCCTATGTGGTGCCGCTGGTAGTCGTGCTGATTGTCGGGCATGGGCTTTTCAAGGGCCTGCCCGTGTTCGACCTGTTCGTTGAGGGGGCCAGGGAGGGCTTGCACACAGCAGCGCGCATCCTGCCCGCCCTGGTGGCATTGATGACCGCTGTGGGGATGTTTAAGGCAAGCGGAGCGCTGGACCTGCTCTCTTTTGCGCTCGAACCGGTGGGCAGGCTGATTGGCCTGCCGCGTGAACTGCTTCCGCTCGCGCTGCTTCGCCCGGTCTCGGGCAGCGGGGCAATGGCGATCTTCGACGGCCTGCTGCGCACCCACGGGCCCGACAGCCTGATCGGACGGATCGCCAGTGTCATGGAAGGCTCGACCGAAACCACCTTTTACACGATTGCGGTCTACTATGGCGCGGCGGAGATCCGACAGACCCGGCACACGGTCCCCGCTGCCCTGAGCGCTGACTTAACCGGTTTTTTCCTGTCGGCATTGTTTGTCCGGCTGCTTTTCTGAGGGCTGGCTCACCCCGGCAATTTTCCGCGCAAGGCTCCCACCAATGCAAAGAGCAGGAATGCGGAGAGATTGGCGACCACGATGGACGCACCCGCCGGGGTGGAAAAAGCGAACGACGCGACCATCCCACAGAAAAAACAGACAACCGAAACCAGCGCGGAGGTGATGACCACCCCTTTGAAGCTGCGGCAGACCCGCATGGCGGTCAAAGCCGGGAAGATAATCAGGCTGGAAATCAGCATCGCCCCCATAATCCGCATCCCGACGACGATCGTGACCGCAGTCAACAGGGCGATTAACAGGTTATAGCCGCGGGCGTTGACCCCGGTAGCCTGCGCGAACGCCTCATCGAAGGTGATCGCAAAAATCTTGTTGTAGAAGAGGACAAACAGCACGAGTACGGCCGCCGAGAGCACAACCGAAGCGGCGACATCTCCGGCGCCCATCGCGAGGATACTTCCGAACAGATAACCGTACACATCGGTGTTCATCCCAGAGGTCAGCGAAGTGACAATCACGCCGATGGCAAGCGAGCTGGAAGCGATCAAAGCAATCGCTGCATCCCCCTTGATCCGGCTGTTCTCGCTGATCCGCAGCAAAAGAAAGGCTGCCAGCACCACGACCGGTGCAGCGACGGCCAGCGGGGCGAGCTGCATTGCCATCGCGACCGAGAGTGCGCCAAACCCAACATGGGATAGCCCGTCCCCGATCATCGAATACCGCTTGAGCACAAGACTCACCCCAAGCAGGGCGGCGCAGAGGGCAACCAGCGTACCGACCAGCAGCGCGCGGTTGAGGAACCCGTAGGAGAACATCTGTGAAACGAGTTCAAGCATGGTGGTCACCTCCCAGAAAACGCCTGCCGACTTCACTATCGGGGTAGTCCTCCGCCCGGCCATAGAAGAGCACGCCGGTACCCATATGCAGGATCTTCCCCGCGTTGTGCACCGCACAGACGATGTCATGGCTGACCATCACCACCGTGACCCCCTCCCGGTTGAGCTGGCGGATCAATGCATACAGTTCAGCGGTGACGACCGGGTCAAGGCCGGTCACCGGCTCATCGAGCAGGAGCAGCTTTTCGGTGGCGCAGAGTGCACGCGCCAGCAGGACCCGCTGTTGCTGGCCCCCCGAAAGGTCGCGATAGGATTTTTTGCGCAGGCCGCCGATCGAAAGCCGCTCGATATTCCGCCCGGCGATCTGCCGTTCGGCGGGCGAATAGAACGGCCGCATCCCCCTCCGGTTAAGGCATCCCGAAAGCACCACCTCGTAGACCGAAGCGGGGAAATCCTTCTGTACCACCGTCTGCTGCGGCAGATAGCCGATCATCCGTTGTTCCAGACCGTCCCCATAGGAGATGCTGCCCGCATCCGGGGATTTCAGACCCAGCAGACCCTTGAGCAGGGTACTTTTTCCGGAACCGTTCTCCCCCACGATGCAGACATAATCCCCCGCTTCGATCTCAAAGCTGGCATCCTCCACCGCCAGCCGGTTTTCGTACCGCAGGCTTACCCCTTTGCAGGAAATCAGTGCCATCCGTTCAACCCCTTTTTCAAGTTTTCCGCGTTCTGCCGCATGAGGGAAAGATAGGTCGCACCCGCTGCAAGCTCCTCCTGGGAAACGTTGTGGCAGGAGTGCAGCAGCAACATCTGCGCGCCGGTTTCTTCCGAGATCATCCGGGCGACCTTGGGATCGGTCAGCTCCTCATAAAAGATGGTTGGGATGCCCTCCTCACGGATCGTATCTATGATCTGTGCCACCGCGCCCGCGCTCGGCTCGGTCTCCCCCGAACAGGAGTCAAATGCCGCTTTCCAGTGCAGCCCGTACCGCTGTGCAAAATAGGTGAGCGCGAACCGCCCGCCAAACACCAGTTCCTGGTAGTCCGCCTGCTCGACCGTCTGCATCAGAAGCTGATCGAGCTGGTCAAGCTCCGCCTTGTAGCTGGCGGCGTTGGTCTGGTAGATTCCCGCGTTCGCCGGATCGACCCCGCAGAGCGCCGCCGCAAGGTTGTCTACCATCTGCATTGCCTTGGTTGGGTCGGTCCAGATGTGCGGGTCTGCGCGGCCGTGGCTGTGGCCCTCGTGTTCTTCCTCCGGCCCGACTTCGAACAGCGGAATATTCTGCGAGATGTCCAGTACAGCCGGGCCCCCCTCCAACCCGTCAATCAGCTTTTCCGCCCACGGCTCCATCTCCGGGCCGGTATAGACAAAAAGGTCTGCGCTGTTGATCCGGATCACGTCCGCCGGGGTGGGCTCGAACGAGTGGCTTTCCACACCCGGCGGGAGCAGGAGGGTCACTTCGGCATGTTCTCCCGCGATCTGCCGCGCAAAATCGTACTGCGGGAAGAGGGTCGCCACAATCTGTATCCGTCCATCCGATGGGTTCCCTGCTGTCTCCGGGTTTGCACAGCCGGACACCAGCAGGATCACCGCCGCCAGCAGGACCATCAGCCTGCGCATACCGATTCCTCCTTCCGTTTGGCTGCACAGGTTTCGCACAGCCCGTATAAAACCGTTTTGGTGTGGTCGATCGTGAACTGGTGATGGTTGGCGACATGTTGCGCCACCTCGTCGAGGTAACTGCACTCTACATGCAGCAGCGCCCCGCAGCCGATGCACTTGAGATGGAAATGCTCGCGGCAGCGCTCCACATCGCCCGCATACTGGTAGCAGGCGCCGCCCCCTTCTCCCAGAAAATACCGCCGGACCAGCCCCTGTTCCACCAGCCGGTCGAGATAGCGGTAGACCGTCGATTTCCCAACCGGCTCCGCCTGCCCCCGCAGATGGTCAACCACCTCGTCTACCGAAAGGTGCCGTCCAGCATTTTCGGTTAGAAAACGCAGAATCCGTTCCCGCTGCCGGGTCTTGTAACCCCCGATTTCAGACATCCTTTTGCCTCCTGTGAATTTGAAATTAAAAATCAAATTCAATTTTAGCGGGTGGGGACCGGTTTGTCAACCGAAAAAGCGCGAAAAAAGGCGGGCCTATCAAAAAAGGTGGTTCCCGTAAAAAGGACGGAATTTTTCGTGTAAGGGAAAAACAGTGTCCCCAAAGCCGCCCGGAAATGGTGTATATTAGCAGAATGATTCGCTTGGGGGCCTGTTGGGTTAGGTATACAGCAGATTCCCGGCATAAGAGGAGGAATGGAAATGAAACGCGGATTTCGGCTCCTGCCGTTGGTACTGGCAACGGCATGCTGCATCTTCCTGGCAGGCTGCGGAGGCGCCAAAAGCCGGATTGAGGTCACGCCTGACCAGACCGAGGGCGACGATATCCTACCGGATACCTCGTTCACCGTTCGGGCGGAGGCGGACGTCACCCCGGCACAGCTCCGCGAACTGTTGCGGTTTGAACCGGCGAAGTCCTACCGTGTAGAGACACTGGAAGAGGGCGGCTTCTCGGTCAAGCCAACCGGAGGATTCGCCCCGGATAGCGAAGCAGCGGTGTTTTACGGTGACCAGACCTTCCGGTTCCATGTGGCCAACCGGCTGGCAGTGCGCACCTGCTTCCCGGTCGATGGGAGCGAGCGGGTCCCAACCAATACCGGCATCGAGCTTGTATTCAATCAGCCTGGTCTGTCTCTACAGATGGTCGACCGGGCGGTGACGATCGATCCGCCGGTTTCCCTGCGGATCGGCGGAGGCTGGGACGGCGGGCGGTTCAGCTTCTACCCAGAGGAGGACCTCCAACCGGATACCCGGTACACGGTGACGATCCAGCCGCCGCTTATCTCTCAGACCGGTGCGGAACTGGCGGAACCGTTTCAGTTCTCGTTCACTGCGGTATCGCCCCAGTTGACCCTGGCCGAGCAGAAGTTCCGCATTTCGGGCACAGCGACCAGTATCAACGCGCTGACCGATGAGCCGCCGTTTCTGGAGGTCTACCTCGACGAGGATGCGGCAATGGGTCAGGAACAACCAAAGGCTTCGGTCACCGTCTACCGGTTTCTCGGATGGGAGCCGTACTATGACCATCTGCTTGCGCTCCAGCAGGCCCAGAACAACTATTACAAACAGGCTCCATCCACCCTGCTGCTTGATACCGGAGGGCTGGAACAGGCGGCACAGTTTGACGCCGCGCTGGTGCAGGGAAACTCCAACTGGGCGTCAACCCGCCTGCTGCTCTTCCCCGAGCCGCTGCCAGAAGGTTGGTATCTTGCGGAGATCGGGCTTGAGGTGGATGGCTTCCCGCTCAAGCGGCAGATCCTTGTGCAGGTGAGCGACCTTTCGGTCTTCTTCATGCGGATGTCGGACGATCTGGTGCTCTGGCTCAACGACGCGGCGACCGGCGGACCGGTGGCCGATGCGTCGTTCGAGATGGCGGGCGGCTTTGCAGCGTCCGGCAGGACCGATGCAGACGGTGTGCTGCAGATCCCGGAAGGGCAGTTGCAGCTGGAACGGGGCAGCACCTGGGATGGTGTGATGAGCGGGGAGGAGAACAGCATCTTCCGGATCACTGCCGGGGAGCGGACGTTCATCGATGCGAGCTTCTTCTATTCGGATCAGACGGTCAATCCCACCGAGTATGACCCGCGGGACTATTACAGCTATCTCTACTGTGACCGCCCGATCTACCGGACAACCGATACCGTCCGGGTGTGGGGCGTTGTCCGCCCGCGCGACCCATCGGCGGTGGGGATGCCCGAAGAGGTGACGGTGCGCCTGCTGGACGGCGCAGCCGAGCAGACAGTCCAGCCGCAGAAAAACGGTACCTTTACCACATCGCTTTCGTTTTCCGACCTGCGGTCGAACGACTGGGGCCGGATCGAACTGCGGCTCGGGGATACCGTCCTCTACAACACCACACTGCGGGTGGAGGACTTCGTCAAGCCGGTTTACACCACCGAAGCCTACACCAGCCAGCCGATCTACCTTTCGGAGGAAACCCCTTCGGTGCAGGTGATCGTGGATGTGACCACCTTTGATGGGACGCCCGCCTCCAATCTGGCGGTGAATATCTCGGGCAACAGCGAAGGTTTGGCAGATACCGACAGCGAAAATACCGTTGTCTTGACCGATGCACAGGGCCGGGCGGTCTCCAACAAGCTGATCCTTGCAGACGAGAACAGTTGGAGACCGCAGAGCTACTATTATTCGGTGGACAACGCGGACGCGGAGTCCGAGAGCTTTTCCTATTGGCAGTGGGTGCAGGTCATCCACCGCGACCTGATGCTCCAACCGCGCAAGATTGCGGATGGGCAGGTGGAGGTTTCCGCCAACCGGATCGACCTTTCGCGGGTCACCTCGGCAGAACAGGCCGGTGACGTGGAACTGCTCCGGGGCGCGCCGGTGAGCTGCGAGGCGGAAGCGGAGATCCACCGGGTCTATTTTGAAGCGGAAAAGACCGGCTCCTACTACGACCACATCAGCCATACCCGCAAGGACACGTTTGCCCACCAGCAGCGGGACGAGATCACCGAGACCCGCACGCTGCGGATTGTGAACGGGATTGGGACGCTGGATGGGCTTCCCAGCAAGGGGGAGAACGACTACTATTATCTACTTATGCGCGCGGTGGATTCCCATGGGAATCCGGTGGAGGAAACCTGTATGCTCACCACCGGGGTTTACCGGTATCGGGATGAGGACGGGGAACACCGCTACCTGTTTGAGCGTCTGCCCAGCCCGGACACCGAAATCAAGGACTACTATCAGGCATGGCAGAACGAGTTCCAGGATGGGGAGACGGTAACCTTCCAGCTTTCGGACAACGACCAGCCGGTCGAGTCGATGACCGGGCGGGTGCTCTATTCGCTGGCGCAGAAAGGGTTCGGACAGCCGGTTGTCACCGACCAGAACCAGTTCACCCTGCCATTCAGCGAATCGCTGCTCCCGAGCTATGCAATCGCCGGCGGTTATTTTGACGGGAAACATATCTACGCGCTGCAAACCAACCAGATGCGGTTCGACCCCGCGCGGCGGGAGCTGGAAATCACCCTGACCCCGGATCAGGAGCGCTATCAGCCGGGGGACCCGGTTGCGCTCGAAGCGCAGGTGGTCAACCAGCAGACCGGGAAACCAGCCGGGAACGCGTCGGTCGCACTCGGCGTGGCGGACGAAGCGGTTTTTGCGATGCAGGAGCAGTATGTCAACCTTCTGGATGACTATTACAGCTGGACTGATTACTACGCTTATGTGCAGGCCTACACCTCCTACGAGCAGAAAAATTATGGGGGAGGCCATGAGAAGGGCGGCGGAGGCGGCCAGAACCCTCGGAAGGCGTTTGAGGATACCGCCTGGTTTGGTACCGCTGAAACCGATAGCGAAGGGAAGGCGACTTTCCGGTTCACCCTGCCGGACAATGTGACCAGTTGGCGCACCACAGCGCTCGCCCTGACCGACGACGGACAGGCGGGCAACACCAAATCAGCCGTTTCGGCGACGCTGCCCTACTTCCTCAACCCGATTGTCAATGGAGCGCTGCTCGAGGGCGACAGCCTTTCGGTCAGCCTGCGCAGCACCGGGACTGGGATTGAGGCGGAGGACCCGGTCCACTATACCGCCGAGGTATTCCGCGCGGATGGGTCGGAAGCCGGGCTGTCCCCAGTCGAAATGCAGGCGGCGGCAGGGGAATACGCCAATCTCCTGTTTGACGGGCAGCTGCCCACAGGGGCGTATCTTGTGCGGCTCTCCGGAAGCTGCGGGCCGTACAGCGACGCGGTAGAACTGCCGTTTACGGTGGAGCGCACCGGGGTCGAGACTGCACAGGTCCGGCAGTTTGATCTGCGGGGTAGGGTTCAGGTCGATTCCCTGCGCTACCCGGTTACCATCCGGTTCTATGATGGGGAAAACAGGATCCTCAATCAGGTCTGGAACAGGCTGCATAGCTGGAACGAAGGCGCGCGCGCCGACCAGCAGCTTGCGCGGTACTATCTGGCGCAGGAACAGAGGGCACAGGGTGCGGACTATTGCAAGGAGGATTTTGAGGCGTTTGAACCGGACGGATTCTACAGGATGCTGTCGGTCCTTCCCCATATGGAGCCGGATGAATGGTTCACCCTGCGGGCCTACCTTATATTCCCGGACCTGTTCAACCAGAAGGAGTTTTCACGCAACCTCGATGACAGCGGGTGCAGCCCCGCTTCCTACTGTGCGATGCAGGCGCTGTCCGGCGGAGCCAATGCACAGATAGTGCAGGAGTTTCTCAAGTCGGAGCCGGACCTCAGCCTGACCGACCGGCTGTATCTGGGGTGTGTGCTGGCCGGTCTGGGGGAGACGCAGGCCGCACAGGAGGTTTATGACGCGCTGGTGTCCCCCATGTTGACCACCTTGGAGGGGGTATCGGGCGAACAGGCGCTCGCACTGCCCGCCCCAGAGGGGAGCAGCTTGCAGCAGTCCGACTGTACCGCCGCGGCTTCGATGCTCGCATCCGCCCTGCATCTGCCGGATGCGGAAGGATTGATGCGGTATCTGCTGGAAAAGGGGTCGCCATATGATCCCTATCTGCTCGAGCAGCTCTACTACCTCGAAAAATTCCAGTCCCCAGAGAAGCGGGAGGTCTCGTTCAGCTATCAGAAGGACGGCAAGCGGGAAACGGTCAAACTGCGCAGCGGCGAACAGCGGTTTTTGAGCTTCACCAAGGAACAGCTCGCGCAGGCAGCGTTCCAGGTGGAGTCGGGCGCTGTGCAGGCGGATGTCTCCTATACCGGAGGGCCGGAGCTGCTCGACCAGTCCAAACGCAGAATCGGGTTGATTAAAACGGTGGAGCCGGTCAACGGGACGTTCGGTCAGGGCGAGCTGGTCCGGATCACCCTCACCCCCGATTTCAGCGGGTTTGATCCGAATATTGGGGAGATCGACGTAGTGATCGACGACATGATCCCCGCCGGGATGCGGTATGAAAAAGCTGAGAACGACCCGCTCGATAGAGATGAATCCGGCTGGCGCGGCTGGACGCTTGAACGGCGGGAGGAACAGCGGGTCCGATTCCGGGCCTATGGGAAATACTTCTTCAACCGGATTTCACCGATCGTTTATTACGCGCGGTGCGTCACCAATGGGACCTATACGGTGGAGAGCGCGTATGTCAGCAGTCTTTATAATGATACATGGGGGATGAGCGAGCGGTCCGAGGTGGAGATACCGTGAGATGTCTGCTGGCGCTGCTGATGGCTTTTCTGCTGGCAGGATGCGGAAGCGCGTCCGATACTCCGCCCTCTGCTGCCCCCGAGAGCGGCCCGGAACAGACGGTATCCGGGCAAGCAGACCGCCCAGTGCGCTATCTGCGCAGTCTCTATTACGATCCGGAACGGGTGCCCGGTGGGATTGCGGCCCCGGCGCGGTATGCGGTAGAGGGGGAGCTGGTTGGAGGGCTGGTACCCCATCATCTGCTGGCTTCGGATATGATCGCTGGTTTTTTCCGGATGGCGGGGGAACAGTCCAGCCGGTTTGACCGGGTCCTGCTGCTTTCCCCGTCCCACTATCCCGAGCGGTGCGGCAGCGCCCTTATGACCTCCACCGCCGGATGGGACACCCCCTATGGAAGGATAGAGCCTGATCTGGAGATGGCCGCGTCCCTGCTCGGAGACCCGGCGTTGGGGATGCTGGACGACCCCGACGCGGTTGAGTACGACCACGGCGCGGCGGGGCTGGTCCCGTTTATCCGCCGCTATCTGCCCGGAGCGAGGTTGACCGTCTGCCTGCTCTCCAACCGGCTTTCTCAGGAGCGGCTGTCCGCATTCTGGGAAAGGGTGGCGGCGCTTTGCGAGGAGGGGAGTGTCCTGTTGGTCGTCTCTGCGGACTGTTCCCACTATCTGACGCCGAAGGAGTCGGCGGAGCGGGACAGGGAAACCGCCCATGCGATCGAGCATTGTGAGATTGGGCGGGTGCTCGGGTTCACCGACAGCAATGTGGATTCCCCACAGTCGTTGAGTACGCTGCTCTATCTCGTACAAGAGCAAGGGCTGACGTTGACCCGGCTCGGACATTCCAGTTCCCCGGAGAAGCTGCCTCACGCGGACGCCAACCCGATTTTTGAGGAGGGGATCACCACCTATTTTGTCTATGCCGCGCTCCGGTGACCGGCCGGGAAGCGGCAGGCTTTTCGGCCGGAATAGAAAAGCAGGGAAACCGGTTTTGACCCGCGCAGAACCCCACCACTTTAGTGGTGGGGTTCTTTTTGGTTGTTTCGATTTTTCAAACAGCCCCTAAACGCGCTTTGTATGTTTGCGGTAAATTTTGCCCACACTAGTTCCAGAAAAAACGAATGGACGGATAGGGCAATGGACAAACAACGTTTACAAAAAATCGAAGAGAAGGCGCGGGACGCATACCAGCGTGCGATGCAGAAATCCGACGGGGTCGGGCAGCTGCGCTACATCCTGAAGGATGCGCTGCTGTTGATGAGGAATACCTATCAGGCGCTGGAGCAGCCGCCGGAGGACGGGTGGAAGAGATGGCTCTACGACCATTTTTATGCATTTGAAGGGCATGCGGCCCAGTCGCTCCGGGACCTGCGCGGCTTGCATGGACGGGGTGCTTCATTCTATCGGATTGCGTTCCTGTTTTACGAAGTTTTCTCGGATGGACAGGAACCGGTCGAACAGGAGGTGGTGGAACAGGCGCTCCGGGCCGCCGATGCAGTCGCAGAGCTGGAGGAACGCCAGCTCAGTTTTGCCTATACCGCTTTGAAATGCGTCCTGATCCTGATTGCGGCGGACGCCTGCCGGGCCGACTGTCCCGAACAGGACAGGGAACGTCTGCTTTCCTATGCGGCAACGGGGCTAAACGCGGTCTATGAGATCGATTTCGATGCGGTCATCCGGCATTGCAGCCGGGTGGAATCGGTGCTGATGCAGGACCCGGCGGGCGTTTATCCGCGGATGGCGCCGGAATCCCGGGCACACTACCGGCAGGTAGCCGCGCGGATTGCGCGGCGCTCGGGAATGGCGGAGAGCCAGGTCGCCCGCGATGTGCTGCACTGTGCCCTACAAGCGGATGGGGAACGGGAACGTCATGTGGGCCTTTACCTGCTCAACCACGACCCGCAGACGCTCCACGCCCACCAGTTGGGCAGTATCCTTCTGGCAGCGGTTTGGCTGCTGCCGCTGGCACTCTGTATCCTGCTGGGGTTTTACAGCCTGCCCGCGGCTTTGGCGGCCTATCTGCCGCTGGTGGAGACGGTACGCCTCCTGCTGACTGCGGCCGCGCTCCGAAACATACCGCCCGCGCACCTGCCGCGTGTCGAACTGGATGGACGGGCGCCCAAGACGGTGGTGACCGTCTCGATGGTGCTGCCGGATGCATCGGAATCTGAGGAGCTGCTCGCGCGGTTTGAGCGGCTCTATTTTTCCAACCGCGCGGAGAACCTATATTTCTGTCTGCTCGCCGATCTGCGGGAGGAGAAACGCCCCTGGCACCCACAGGATGAGAACAATATTGCGGCGGCGAAAAAGGTGTTTGCACATCTCAACAGCCGGTATGGCGGGCATTTCCTGCTCTTCATTCGCCGGCGCGCCTACAATAAAACCCAGGACACCTATTCGGGATGGGAGCGCAAACGCGGCGCGATCATCGAGTTTGTACGGTTTTTGCAGGGCGGGGAGGTGGAACCGGTCTGCTTCGTCGGGGATAGGGAACCGCTTTCCGGGATGAAATACCTCATCACCCTCGACGCGGATACCGGGCTTTCGTTTGAAGCGGCGAACCGGCTGGTTTCGGTGGCGGAGCATCCGCTCAACCGCCCGGTGGTCGACAAGCGGCAGATCGTCACACAGGGGTTTGGCATCCTTGTGCCGCGGATCGGAGTGGATTTGGAATCTGCGAAAGCCACTGTGTTCACCCGGATCATGGCGGGCGCGGGCGGCATCGCAACCTATGAACAGGCATGCAGCGACTTCTATCAGGACCTGTTTGGCAGCGCGATTTTTTCGGGCAAAGGGTTGATCGACATCCAGACATTCCATGAGGTGGTGGGGCGGCGGTTCCCCGAGGGGGCAGTGCTCAGCCACGACATTCTGGAAGGGGCCTATCTGCGGGTGGGGCTGGTGTCCGACCTCGAAATGACCGACGGGGTCCCACAGAATGCCGCATCGTGGCTCGCACGCCTGCACCGTTGGGTGCGCGGGGACTGGCAGAATCTGCGTTTCCTGGGCAAGCAGTTCACTCTGCATGGCATCAGGCGTCCGAACCCGATTGGCGCACTGGCCCGCTACCAGCTTCTGGACAATCTGCGCCGGTCGCTCAATCCGCTTTTTGCGGTTTTGTGCGTGGTTCTGGCTTGTTTCACAACATCTGCCATCTCCGGGATTCTGTGCGCGGCGGCATTTCTTTCGGTTGCGCTGGGGCCGTTTCTGGGGTGCATCCATGCCCTTCTGGACGGGTGGGGCGCGGCAGCGTCCCGGCGGTATTTTGGACGGGATCTCCCGCCTGTTTTTGAGCTTGCGGCGCAAGGGTTGCTTCTGGTTTCCCTCTGTGCGGAACAGGCGGTGGTCTCAGCTGATGCGGCGGTGCGCACCCTCGCCCGCCTGCGCACCGGAAAACGTCTGCTCGAATGGACCACCGCTGCCCAGAGCGAAGTCAAACGGTTGGGGCTCCCGGCGATGGTCCGCCGAAGCTGGGGGACAACGGCGCTGGGCGGCGCGCTCCTCCTGTTTGCGCCGGCGGGCCGCTGGTGGGTGCGCCTGTTCGGGCTGTTCTTCCTGCTCTATCCGGTGGCGGCGGCAGTGACCGCCCGCAGATGCCCGGATCGAACCCCCTCCCTTTCCACAGAGGAACGGCAGGAACTGCTGGGCTGGTGCGCGCAGATGTTCCGCTATTACGAGGTCTACGCCAACGCGGAAAACCACTATCTTCCACCGGACAACGTGCAGTTTTCGCCGGTCGAACGGGTGGCGCGCCGCACCTCGCCGACCAACATCGGAATGCTGCTGCTTTCCGACCTCGCGGCGCGGGACCTGCACTTGATCGACAGCGCGGGGCTTGCGCTGCGGCTTTCCCGCACATTTGAGACGATTGGCCAGCTGGAGACCTGTCACGGCAACCTTTATAACTGGTATGCGACCGATGATCTGCGGGTGCTGCCCGACCAGTTTGTCTCGGCGGTGGACAGCGGGAACTACCTCTGTGCGCTGGTTGCGCTCAAAGAGGGACTCTATGAATATGCGGCCTGTGAGCCTTCGCTACAGGAGATCATCGACCAGATCGAAACGATCCTCAAAAAGACCGATCTCTCGGTCTTTTACAACCCCAACCGCAGGCTGTTTTCGATCGGGCTGGATCAGGAGGGGAACCGTGTCGGCTCCCACTATGACTTCCTGATGAGCGAGGCGCGCACAATGAGCTATTATGCGGTCGCGTCCCGGCAGGTGCCGCACCGTCACTGGCGCGCGCTTAACCGGTCGATGAGCCGGGAGGGGGCCTATGCCGGCCCGATTTCCTGGACCGGCACCATGTTTGAATACCTCATGCCTCATCTGTTTTTACCGGTCGAGCAGGGCTCCCTGCTCGGGGAAGCGGTGCACTACGCCCTCTACTGCCAGAAAATGCGCGCAAAACGCGCCGGTATCCCGTGGGGGATCAGTGAGAGCGGCTACTTCGCGTTCGACAGCCAGCTCAATTACCAATATAAGGCGCATGGGGTGCAGGCGCTCGCTGCAAAGCAGGGGATGGACCGGGAATCAGTCGTTTCCCCCTATTCGAGCTTTCTGGCCCTGCCGTTCGACCCGCATGGCAGTATGGAGAATCTCCGGCAGTTGGAACAGCTTGGTCTGGCCGGGCAGTACGGGTTTTACGAAGCGGTGGACTTCACCGGGGAGCGGTGCAACGGGGAATATCGGATCGTGAGGTCGTTTATGGCGCACCATGTCGGGATGAGCCTTGTCGCGGCGGTGAACGCGCTTTTCCGGAACCGGATGCAGAAGCGGTTTCTGCGGGACCATGCGATGGGTTCCGCGCGGGAATTTTTACAGGAAAAAGTTGCAAAGGATGCGGTGGTGTATGGCAGGATGAGAAAACAGGAACAATCCCCTGATAAAGGGACAAAACAGGAACCGCTTTCCCTCCGGATGGTGGATAACCCGATCCAACCAGCCTGTGGGATGCTCACCGGAAGCGGGCTGAGCCACTTTTTCGCAGACACAGGGAACAACTGGCTGCAATGTGGAGAGCAGGAGGTCACCCGGCGTTCCCGCGGGCTGCTGCGGGACAGTCAGGGGATTCTGACGGTGGCGCGGCTTTGCGGGGAGACGATCAGTGCGGTGGCTGCCCCCTTCTTTCAGGAGGGGGTGGAGCATCGGTTTGGCTGTGCGGGCGGGCAGGCGGTTTATCAAGCACGCAAGGGGAATCTGGGAGTTTCCCAGACGTTTGTGATCGACCGGTCGCTGCCGGTGGAAGGGTGTACAGTGACAGTGCACAACGGCACGAAGATACAGGCGGTTGCCGACCTGCTATTCTATCTGGAACCGGTGCTTTCAACCGAAAGCGCGTATGCTGCCCACCCGGCTTTTTCCAAGCTGTTTGTCTGCGGCGGACGGGAACAGGCGGCGAATACGGTGGTCTTTTCCCGCCGGAACCGGGACGGTTCGGACGGGCTGTTCCTGACCCTCGGGTTTGACCGGCGGTACAGCTATGCCTATGCTCTGCGCCGGGAGGATGTGACCCCCTATCCGGATGGGCTGCAAAACCTGCTCCGGTTCGACAATCTGCCGTTTGAAGGCGGGACCGCCACCCCGGATGGATGTTGTGCGCTCCGATTATCCACACTGGTTCCGGTGGAAGGGGAGACGCAGATCACCCTGCTGCTTTCTGTAGCGGCAACCTTGGAGGAAAGTGTGGGGAACTTGATTTCGGTGCGGGAGCGGGGGATACAGCCCGCCCAACCAATTTTGCCGGAAGATTCCCTTGCCGGGCAGATGGTGGGGACTCTCCTGCCCGCACTCCTGTTTGGAACGGGGACTCCCGAGCGGATTCGGCAGGCGCGCGCGGAAAACCAGCGCGGACAGGATGCGCTTTGGTCGCTGGGCATCTCAGGGGATCGCCCCATCCTGCTCTACGACTGGCGCGCCAAACCCGAGCCGGACACTTTGGAAGCTTGCCTGCAATGCCGGGACCGGCTCCGTCTCGCCGGACTGGAATTTGATCTCTGCCTATTGAACGCGCCGCCATTCGAACTTCCGGAGGGGGTGCGCACGATCGACCCGGATACGCTCGATCCGCAGACGCTCACAGCGCTTTATGCGGCGTCGTGTGGGATGTTCGGGGGCGATGATCCCGCCGGACAGGAACAGGCTGATTTCCCGGTGGAGATGCTGCACGTCCTGCCCGCCGGGATTCCGGAGGGGGAGGAGCGGTTTGATCTCGTGGGAGGCGCATACCTGGACGAGTGGTTTTATGTTGATCGGGTGACCCCACTTCCGTTTACCCATGTCCTCGCAAACCGCACGTTCGGATGCCTACTCAACGACGCGAGCCTCGGTTGCAGTTGGTGGAGGAATGCGCACGAGTGCAGGCTCTCGACCTGGGGCAACGACATCGCTTCGGGGCTGGACGGGGAGCGGCTGCTCCTGCAAACCCCAGAGGGGATGTATGATCTCTGCAAGGGGGCGCGGGCCGCGTTTTCTCCGGAGGAGGCGCGCTATATGGGCAGGGCGGGCGGAACCGCCTATACGGTTTCGGTTCTGCTCTGCGGGGAACAGAGCGCGAAACAGGTCAGTCTACAGCTGGAAAATACCGGGAAACTGGAAGTTGAGATGATCTGCACCTATCTGATCGAGCCAGTACTGGGGGTGAGCCGCCTGACAGCGAAACATCTTCAGATAGAACAGGCGGAAAATTGTCTGCTGCTCCACAACCCCTACACGATGACCGGTTGTTTCGCGGCGGTATATGTGCCGGAAGAATATCCGAGTTACACGTCAAGCCGCGCGGCTCTGCTGTCAGGGGATTGGTCTGCTTGTGCGCTTACCCCGGGCAGCGACCCGGTCGTTGGAATCATGGTGCGCAAACGCCTGCCGCCCCGTCAGATGCAGCGGGTCACTTTTGTCCTCGCGGCAGCGGGGAGCCGGGAGGAGGCGGTCCAGATTGCTAAAACAGCCTGTCCAGGCGCAAAGCACCCGTTTGAAAAACGTACCATTCGGATTTCCACTCCGAACGAGCCGCTTGACCGGCTGGTCAATACCTTTCTGCCCCATCAGATTCTGGCGGGGCGGATGTTTGGCAGAAGCGCATTTTACCAGTGTTCAGGGGCGTATGGGTTCCGTGACCAGCTTCAGGATGCGGGCGCCTGCCTTGCGATTGCGCCGGAGGAAACCCGGCGGCAGATTCTGCGCTGTTGTGCCGCACAGTTTACAGAGGGAGATGTGCTCCATTGGTGGCACCCGTTCCCGCCCGGGCGGATGCGCGGGGTACGCACCCGCTTTTCGGATGACCTGCTCTGGCTGCCCTATACGATCTGCGACTATCTCGAAGCAACCGGGGACGCTGCGCTGTTGAATCAGACGGTCAGCTTCTGCGCGGGGAAACCGCTCGAGACATCCGAACAGGAGCGGTATTTTGAAACCGGATTCACCAAAGAGAAAGGAAGTGTCTACGACCATTGCCTCCGGGCAATCGACCGGGCCTTCCGCCTTGGGGACAGGGGGCTCCCCCTGATCGGCTGCGGGGACTGGAACGACGGGTTTTCCAGCGTCGGGACCGAGGGGAGCGGGCAGAGCGTTTGGCTGGGGATGTTCCTTTCGATCGTGCTCGAACGGTTTGCGCCGGTCTGTGAGCGGCAGGGCGACCCGGTCCGGGCCGAGGGGTTCCGGCAGGATGCGGAGCAGCTCCGCAAAAAGATCGACCAGAACGGCTGGGACGGCAGGTGGTACCTGCGGGCGTTCTACGACAACGGGGCGCCGATGGGGAGCCGCCGGAACGATGAATGCCAGATCGACCTGCTGCCTCAGAGTTTTGCAGTGCTCGCCGGGATGCCCGACTGTACCCGGACTGACGCGGCTCTGGATAGCGCAATCCGCCGCCTGGTGGACGGAAAACACCGTCTGGTGCGGCTGTTCACCCCGCCGTTTGACCGCTCAGGGCAGAACCCCGGATATGTCAAGGCTTATCCAGCCGGAATCCGGGAGAACGGCGGGCAGTACACCCATGCGGCGGTCTGGTTTGCGATTGCGCTGCTGCGCGCCGGGCGGCGTCAGGAGGGGTGGGACCTGCTCGATCTGCTGAATCCATCCTCCCGCTGTACGGACGGGACACTTGCCCGGCAGTTCAAAACCGAGCCTTACTGGATGCCCGCCGATATCTATACCCATAGCGGGGTCTGCGGGCATGGCGGCTGGAGTCTTTACACCGGAGCGGCCGGCTGGTATTATCGCGCGGTCATCGAAGAGCTGCTTGGACTGCGATTCCAGGAGGGGAGGCTCACCCTTTCTCCCAACCTGCCGCCCGACTGGAACCGGTTTTCCGCAACAGTCCGGGAAGGGGATGCCGTTCTTTCGGTCGAGGTGGCGCGCACCGGGACCCGCTCGCTTACAGTGGATGGGCAGCAGATGGAACAAATCCCTGTGGATGGGGATTCCCATACAATTTTGTTAACGATTTAAGAACAGGATGAAAAAGTTGGCATAATCACGGAAATATGCTATAATAGCCATGTCATGGTCAGAAAGGTTCTGGGGGTGGCTGTCTCTCGCCCCCATCCTGAAGCCAATCCTACTATGTGTATTGCATGGAAGCGGTTTGCAGCTGTTTCGGACGGAGGAATCAACTTGCGACATACATCTCAGATACCGCTCTGGTTTGACGGTGCATTCGGAACCTATTATTTTTCGCTCACAGGGGATGAGACCCCCTGTGAGCTTGCCAATCTCAAGAATCCTGTGCTAGTGGAACAGATCCACCGAGAGTATCTGGAAGCGGGGGCAATGGCGCTCAAGACCAACACATTTGCGGCAAATCCCGGCACATTCCCAGACCCGGAGCAGCTTGATGAGGTGCTCCGGTCGGGCTGGGAGATCGCACAGAAAGCGGCGGCAGAAAGCGGCGCACAGATATTTGCGGACATCGGAGGCATCAGCGCGGCGGATGCCGAGGAATCCTATCTCGCAGTGGCTGAGCGGTTCCTCAAACTCGGGGCAAAGACATTTCTTTTTGAGACGCTCCCTTCCTATGAGGAGCTGGTTCCCGCCCTGAAGCGGATCCGGGAGCAGGAGCCGGAAGCGGAAATTGTAGTTTCGTTTGCGGTTTCACAGGACGGCTATACCAAGCGCGGCCTGTCCCATCGTGCGCTTGCGCGGATGGCGGCAGGGGATGGGTATGCGGATGCGGTTGGCTTTAACTGTGTCTGCGGGCCGAGCCATATGGTTTCGCTGGTCAAAAGCCTGGGGGAGATCGGGCGCCCGGTTATCGCGATGCCCAATGCGGGTTATCCGTCCTCCCTCAATGGGCGGGTGATCTTCGAGGACAATGCGGGATATTTTGCATCCCGCATGGTGGAGCTTTATCAGGCGGGCGTCGACCTCTTGGGGGGATGTTGCGGGACAACCCCCCGCCATATCGCGCAGGCGGTTCAGGCGGTACGCGGTGCAGCACGCCCGGAACGGCTCCGGACTGCTCCAAAGCGGTTGGCGGCGTCAAAGGTTCTGCCCCATCGGGCAAACGGAAGAAAGATGATCGCGGTTGAACTCGATCCACCGCAGGATTTTGACTGTTCCTTTCTCCTTTCGGCGGCCAAGGAGCTGAAAAGCTGCGGTGCGGATATGATTACAGTGGCGGATTCCCCGCTTTCCCGCACCCGTGCAGACAGTTTGATGACCGCGGCGAAGATCCGGCGGGAGGTTGGGATCGAAGTCCTGCCGCACCTCTGCTGCCGGGACAAAAACCATATCGCGCTCAAGGCGGGAATCCTCGGCGCAGCATTTGAAGGGATCAACCGGGTACTGGTTATCACCGGGGACCCACCGGTGCAGAGCAACATGCGGAATCCGGGGGTATTCAATTTCAATTCATTTGACCTGATCTCGTTTATCGCAAGCATGAACACCGACCTGTTCGCCGCCCGTCCATTCCTGATCGGGGGGGCGCTCAATGTCAATGCGGCGAATTTTCCGGTTGAGCTGGAGCGCGCGCGAAAAAAGATCGCGCGTGGTGCAGGGATGCTTTTTTCGCAGCCGATCTTCAGCGAGCAGGCGATCGAGAACTTCCTGCTTGCGAGCAGAGAGCTGGATTGCGCGCTTTTTGCGGGGGTCCTGCCGGTGGCAGGCTACAAAAACGCGCTGTTTCTGCTCAACGAGGTTTCAGGAATTGAAATTCCGGATGCGGTGATGCAGTCCCTGAAAGACAAAACACCCGCGCAGGCGGCGGAGATTTCCACTGCATACAGCGCGGGCATACTGGAACAGGTTTATGACGCGGCGGACGGCTTTTACATCATGACCCCGCTCAAACGGGTGGATATCGTGCGGGGTCTGATTGAGCGGATACACCGTCGGGAAGAACAGGAGGAAGCAAGATGATCTTGATAGGAGAAAAGCTCAACAGCTCGATCCCCAGAACGCTGGAAGCGTTTCAGTCGAGGGATGAGGAAGCGGTGGTCGAGCTGATCCGCCGGCAGGCGGAGGGAGGGGCGCAGTTCCTCGACATCAACACCGCGATCTGCGGAGAAGCAGAGCAGGAAACCCTGCTCTGGGTAATCGGGCTGGTAAAGGAGCACTGTGACTGCGGTATCATGATTGACACGACCAATCCGGCAGTGATGGCCGCGGGCGTGCAGGCAGCTGTGGGCCGGGATTTGATCCTGAATTCTGCTACCATCACCGACCGGTTCGAGGAGGTGACACGGCTGGCGCGTGAGAGCGGCGCGGCGGTGGTTGGGCTGCCGATCGATCATGAGGGGATGCCGCATACCGCTGGGGAGAAGTGCGCCAAGATCGACCTTTTGATGGAGAAATTCCGCGAAGCAAACATTCCGGATTCGCGTATCTATGTCGATGTATTGATCGAGACGCTCGCAACCGACGGGGAGAGCGCCAAAAATGCGGTCGCCGCACTGCGCCATGTGGCTGCGAACTATCCGGAGGCACAGACCACCTGCGGGCTTTCCAATATCTCGTTTGGCTTGCCCCGCCGCGCGCTTATCAACAGCGCGTTCGTCTCCGCCGCGATGTCGGCCGGACTGACCAGCGCGATCCTCGACCCCGCAAGCCCGGCCATGCAGGCAGCGCTTGCCGCTTCCCGGGTGGTGGCTGGGCAGGACGATTACTGCATGGACTATATCACATACATCCGGTCCCAGGAAGAGGAGTAGAACGGGGCAGGGGTGCGCCCTGATGGATAGGCATTTAGTGCGCCCTGATAAACCAGTTCTGCGTCGGGGATCTGCATGAAATCCTGCGGGCGGACAAGGGAATAGTCTTTGTCAAAGAGGCGCATGCCGCTCTGTTCCAGTACATAGGCGACAAATTGTGAACAGACAAAATGCCGGCGCCGGTGGAGTGGGATGCCTGCCTGCATCGCGAGCAGCCCGGCGAAGTTGTAGCGGAACCGCCATTCCTGCTGCTCAAACTGGCGTATACTTTGGTGTAGATTCCAGAATTCACGTGCCCGCACAGGCACCCGGTAGACCGCGCATCGGGTGTCGCTATATTGGCAGTAGACGCCGGAGTGGGGCTGTTCCCGGACAAAGCCCGCCGCCAAAGGGAAATAAAGACATTGGCGCCCAAAGCTGAAAAGCCGGTCGAGGGAACCATCCAGCGCGAGTGAGACATGGTTGTATTCGGCATGGTTGAAAAGCCGCAATAGCCGGGAAAAGCGGGTCCCGGTCTGGCTGACGACAAAATAGATATAGCGTTCCATAGAGAACCCCTCCATTTGATCCTGCACTGTAGTTTCTATCTATCAAAACGAGGGAAAGGAACTTCAGACTTCAATTTTGCCGAAAAAGTGTGAAAAAACAAAATAAAAGAAAGCGGGGATTGTTTATGATTCGTTTTAACCATTTTAATTTTAATGTATTTGACCTGGAAAAGAGCCTGCAATTTTATAAGGATGCGCTGAACCTCGTTCCGGTGCGAGAGAAAACGGCCCCAGACGGTTCGTTCCGGCTGGTTTACCTCGGAGATGAGGCGGGGAGCAGCTTCACGCTCGAGCTGACCTGGCTGCGGGATCGCGACACACTCTATAATCTCGGCGATCTGGAATATCATCTCGCCTTTACGGTTGACAACTTTGACGAGCTGCATGAGAAGCATCAGAAGATGGGTGTGATCTGCTTCGAGAATCCGGGAATGGGTATCTATTTTATCAGCGACCCGGACGGCTATTGGATCGAAATCGTTCCGGAAAGATAGTCTTTTGGTTTCTCAGAAAATGCAGCGAAGCGGGAACAACTTCATGATGCCATGAAAAAATACAGGATCGTTTGCGAAAAAGGGGTGTTGTGATCTTTTGAGGAATGTGAGAAAAGACCTGGAACGGATCCTTTTGCAGGTGCAGAAACCGTCCAGATATACCGGCGGGGAACTGGGCAGCATTGTCAAGGACCCGGAAAAGGTGGATGTGCGGTTTGCGTTTTGCTTTCCGGATGTCTATGAAGTGGGGATGTCCCATCTCGGCATGAAAATTCTCTACGCGCTGACCAATGCGCGGGAAAACTACTGGTGCGAACGGGTTTTCGCGCCCGATCAGGATATGGAACAGCTCATGCGGGAACGGGGAATCCCGCTCTATGGGTTGGAAAGCCTCGACACAATCGGAGCGTTCGATTTTATCGGGTTCACCCTGCAATATGAGATGAGCTTTACTGCGGTTTTGAATATGCTTGATCTGGCGGGGCTGGAGGTGCGCTCCAAAGACCGCCATAACCTTTGGCCGGTGGTAGTAGCGGGCGGCCCCTGTGCCTGCAATCCGGAACCCATCGCGGATTTTATCGACCTGTTCATCCTCGGGGAGGGGGAGGAGGTCAACCTTGAACTGATGGATCTCTACCTTGTCTGCAAAAAGGAGGGGTGCTCCAAGCAGGAGTTTTTGCGGCGTGCGGCGCGGATCGAGGGGATTTATGTTCCATCGCTCTACGAGGTGCGCTACCATCCGGATGGAACGATTGCCGGGGTCACCCCGCAGGAGGGCGCGCCGGCGGTTGTGCATAAACGGATCATCCGAGAGCTGGACAAGGTGTTCTATCCCGAAAATTTTGTGGTGCCGTTTACACAGGCGGTGCATGACCGCGCGATGGTCGAGGTACTGCGCGGCTGTATCCGGGGCTGCCGGTTCTGTCAAGCAGGGTTTATCTACCGCCCATTCCGCGAAAAGCAGGCGGATACGATCAACCGGAATGCGCACACGCTCTGCGACAATACCGGCTATGACGAGGTTTCGCTGACCTCGCTTTCCACAAGCGATTATTCTAAATTGGAGCCGCTGTTGAACGAGATGCTCACCTGGACCGAGCCGGACGCGGTCAATATCGCGCTGCCTTCTCTGCGGGTGGACAACTTTTCCAAAGAGCTGATCGACCGGGTGGCGGCAGTGCGGAAATCGTCGCTGACCTTTGCGCCCGAGGCGGGCACCCAGCGGATGCGGGATGTCATCAACAAGAATGTCACCGAGGAGGAGGTGCTGCGGACCTGCCGCACCGCGTTTGAGGGCGGGTTCACCAACGTAAAGCTCTATTTTATGCTCGGCCTTCCGACCGAGACGGACGAGGATGTGGAAGGGATCATCCATCTGGCACAGAAGGTGGTTGACCTGTTCTACCATCTCCCGGACAAGCCAAAGGGCAAAGGGGTCAGCGTGAATGTGTCGGTCGCTTGCTTTGTACCGAAGCCGTTCACCCCGTTCGAGTTTGAGCCGCAGGACACGATGGAGAACCTGCGCCGCAAACAGAAAATCCTGCTGGAAACGGTGCGTTCCCGTAAGATCAACGTCAAATATCACGACAGCCCGACCAGTTTCCTGGAAGCGGTGCTCGCACGTGGTGATCGCCGTCTCTGCCCGATGGTGGAATACGCCTGGCGGAGCGGCTCCAAATTAGACGGCTGGAACGATTATTTCCGGATGGAGCGATGGGAGGACGCGGCGGAGGTCTGCGGGATCGACCTCGCATTCTATGCCAACCGCACCCGGAGCTATGAGGAGATCATGCCGTGGGACCATCTCGATTATGGGGTGAGCAAGGCATTCTTGATCCGGGAAAACGAGTGGGCGCACCAGGATGCAACCACCCCGCACTGCCGGGACCACTGCGCCGGATGTGGCGCAAACCGTCTGTTGGGAGGTGCCTGCTTTGGCTGAACTGTTTCAGACGACCGTCCGGGTGTTCTGGAAAAAAGAGGGGCGGATCAAATACATCTCCCACCTCGATATCAACCGCTGCATGGCGCGGGCGCTCAAGCGGTCTAAGCTCCCGGTCTGGCACACGCTTGGGTTCAACCCGCATATCTACACCACCTTCGCCCTGCCGCTCGCGCTCGGCTACGAGAGCGAGTGTGAATCGGTCGATTTCCGGCTGACCGAGCAGGTCCCGATGCAGGAGGTGGTTGACCGGCTGAATGCGGTATTTCCCGAGGGGATGACCGCTTACCATGCGGCTCCCGCAGTGCAAAAACCGGAGGCGATCTGCTGGGCCGACTACCAGATTATCCAGGAGTTTGACCAGGTCCCCGCGGAACAGGCCGCACAGGCGTTTTTTAATTGGTGCGCGCGGCCCGAACTGCCCGTCCTGAAAAAGACCAAGAAGGGGGAGCGGACGGTCGACGTCAAGCCGCATTTTTCGGTGCAGGAAATGAAGGCACAGGATCATGTGCTGCATCTTTCGGTGCGTGCGGCGGCGGGCGCGTCGCTGAACATCAACCCGACCTTGGTGCTCGATACATTTGCCGCCGAGACCGGCATAGCTGCTGATTGGCAAAGGGTGGTGCGCACCGCCATTCTGGATGGGGCGTTCCACGATTTCAGATAAAATGGAGGAAAAGCGTATGATTACCAGAGCAAACGAATTGAACACATTTTCCAAGCAGTTTTTTGACGGGAAGGGCGAGGTGCAGATGCGGCAGGTCCTTCAGCCTGAGCAGTTTTGCGGACATGGCAGGCTATTCAATCAGGTGACCATTCAGCCGGGCTGCGAGCTCGGTTGGCATACCCATCAGGGCGAGAGCGAGACCTATTTCCTGCTTCAGGGCAAGGGGCTGTACAGCGACAACGGGAAAGAGGTCGAGGTGGAAGCCGGCGACTGCACCTACTGCCCGAGCGGGGAGGGCCACAGCATCGAAAATACCGGCTCGGAGCCTCTGGTATTTATGGCGCTGATCGTCAATGCATAAAATTTTATGTGGACAAGGAAAAAATACTTGCTTTTTCTGGCGCGATATGGTAGACTAGCTATTGCATGTAATGAACGTTGTGATCCTGCAACGGGTCTTCATGCCCAGCCAACCGGCTGAACATGTAAGCCAGACAGTCCTCTGCCGTATGTTCGGGAATGAATGTCTGATAAAATTTAGGAGGAACAGTATGGACGCTTTAAAGCAGATTGCAAGCGAGTGCATCAAAGCAGAGATGCCCAAAGTCGAGATCGGTGACACCGTAAAGGTGCACGTCTGGATCAAAGAGGGCGAGAAGAAAAGAGTTCAGGTTTTTGAGGGTACCGTAATCGCGAAGAAACACGGCGGCATCTCCGAAACCTTTACCGTCCGCCGGGTGGCGCATGGCTGTGGAGTCGAGAGGGTTTTCCCGATCCACTCCCCCAACATTGAAAAGGTGGATCTGGTCCGCAAAGGCCGTGTCCGCCGCAGCAAGCTCTACTATCTGCGTGACCGCGTTGGTAAGGCTGCCAAGGTCAAGGACATCATCCGCTAATCTGATTCTGATGCAAAAAAGCAGCCGCGATTTCTGCGGCTGCTTTTCCTTTTGAATACAGCAGATAACGGCCCCAATTCCGGGCATCTTAATCATTGAAAAAGGTTCGCCGGCCTTTTCAAAGGCTGCGGCGGAACACGTTCAGGATGCGGAAAGGCGGTGTGGAGGATGAATGGTTCACCCCGGCGTAAAAGGACGTTTCATTACGGGATCAGGCATTCGCTCAACCAGCTTTCGGCGCGGCGCGCCCGCAGGAGGGAGCTGTTCGACTGGGTGGAATCCTGTGTGGATGCCCTCGTCCTGCTCCTGCTGGTGTTTGTTTTCCTGGTGCGCACCGCCACCGTTTCCGGTTCTTCGATGGTTCCGACCCTGCACGACCGGGAGCGGCTGCTGCTTTGGCAGGTAGGTTGCCGCGACCCGCAGTATGGGGACATTGTAGTGGTCGACCGCGCCGGGACCGGGGAGCCGCCGGTCATCAAACGGGTGATTGGACGTGCGGGGGATTGGATCGATATCGATTTTTCAGCGGGCGAGGTGCGGCGCAACGGGGAACTGCTCAACGAACCGTATATCTACGAGCCGACCTACACCTTTCGAGATATGGAATTCCCGGTCGTTGTGCCCGACGGGACGGTTTTTGTGCTGGGGGACAATCGCAACCACTCGCTCGACAGCCGGGATCGCTCGATCGGCATGGTGGACCTGCGTCAGATCATGGGCAGGGCGGTATTCCGGCTCTATCCGTTTGAGGCGGCGGGTTGGATCGAATGAAATGTGAAGGCAAGGAAGGGTATGACAGCGATGGAAAAAAAGGAGGACCAGATCAGCGAGTTTTATGAGCTTGTGGAGTCGTTCATCTGGATGCTAGGGGCCCTGTTGGTGGTCTGCTGTTTTTTTGTGCGGACCGCCACAGTGGACGGCGAGTCGATGCTCCCAACGCTGGAAGATCGTGAAAATCTGCTATTGCAGGTAGCTGGATGCGGGAATGCCTCCTACGGGGACATCCTCGTGGTCAATGCGCCCAATCTTGCGGAAAAGGTGATTATTAAACGGGTGATCGGTCTGAGCGGGGATACGGTCGAGATTGATTTTGATACCGGTGAGGTGCGGCGCAATGGGGAACTGCTGGATGAGCCATACATCAATGAGCCAACCTGGACTTGGGAGGGGATTGACTTCCCAGTGCAGGTGCCGGAGGGGTATCTATTTGTGATGGGAGACAATCGCAACCATTCCAAGGACAGCCGCTCCCCGGATATTGGGATGGTGGATGTTCGGGAGATCGTTGGGCGGGCATTTTTCCGCCTGACGCCGTTTTCCCGAATGGGCAGTATCAACTGAAGGAGTTCTGAGATGGAAGAACAAGAAAATCAGATACAGACGGAACCCCCATTCCTGGAGCTGTACGAATGGCTGGAATCGGGGATTGTGACCGTGGTGGGGATGCTGCTGCTTTTCACGCTTCTGGTACGTCCTGCAACGGTCAATGGCCCGTCGATGATGAAAACCCTGCACGATGGCGACCGTCTTATCCTGCAACAGGTGGGCTATCATGACCCGCAGTACGGGGACATTGTGGTGATCGACCGCACCGGCACCGGGGAACCGGCGATCGTCAAACGGGTGATCGGGCGTGCAGGGGACACGATCGATATTGATTTTACCGCGCATACCGTCCGGCGCAACGGGGAACTGCTCGATGAGCCATATATCAATGAGCCAACTGAGCTGGGCTATGACGTCGCATTCCCGGTGACTGTGCCGGAGGGGTGCATCTTTGTGCTGGGGGACAACCGCAACAATTCGCTTGACAGCCGCGCCTCCGAAATCGGCATGGTGGATACGCGCCAGGTGATGGGCAAGGCGGTCTTTCGATTTTTCCCGTTTCGGAAGGTAGGCAGTGTGTCCTGAACCGTGGGAAGGAGTTTTTATGATGGCAGAATTTGAACAGACCCCAAACCAGCCGATGGCGCCGTCGCCGTCGATTCAGTGGTTTCCGGGACATATGACCAAGACCCGCCGGCTGATGGAAAAAAGCCTGCGGCTGGTGGACCTGGTGGTGGAGCTGATCGACGCGCGGATCCCTGCATCCAGCCGCAATCCGGAGATCGACCGGCTGGTGGGGAACAAGCCCCGGGTAATCCTGCTCAATAAGTGCGATTCTGCGGACGAGTCTGCAACCGCAAAATGGCTTGCATATTACGCGAAACAGGGTATCCCGGCGATTGCGACCGACTGCCGCAGCGGCAAGGGCTTAAAAGCGTTCCTGCCGCTCGTCCGGAAGACCCTTTCGGAGCAGCTCGCGCGCCGCGCCGCCCGCGGGATGGCCGGACAGCCGATCCGGATGATGATCGTCGGGATTCCCAACGTGGGCAAGTCCTCGCTGATTAACCGTCTGGCAGGTTCGCGCCGCACCAAAGTGGAGGACCGTCCGGGCGTGACACGGGGCCGGCAGTGGGTTTCGCTCGAGGGCGGGATCGAGCTGCTCGACATGGCGGGGATCCTCTGGCCCAAGTTTGAGGACCCGCTGGTGGGGGAGCGGCTGGCGTTTACCGGCGCGGTGAAGGACGATGTCCTTGACATTGAGCTGCTGGCGATGCGCCTGCTCCTGCTGCTCCATGAGGAGTATCCCGACCTGCTGGCACAGCGGTATAAGTTCCGGGAGGGCGAAGCGGACGGTTTGGATGCTTACGCACTGCTCGAGCTGGTCGGGCGCCGGCGCGGCATGCTGGTTTCGGGCGGCGAGGTCAACACCGAGCGCGCGGCAATCACCCTTTTGGACGAGTTCCGGAGCGGGAAGATGGGCCGTCTGACCCTCGAACTCCCGCCGCGCGGCGACGGGGACTCTGGCTCCCGCAGTTTTTGAATAGGTGTGGAATCAGTTTTCCGGCGGATAGGATGTGTGGAGATGTACGAATATGAACAGGAGGCCTATGGGAAGGGGTTTCGGACGGTTTGCGGGGTAGACGAGGCAGGCCGCGGCCCGCTGGCGGGCGATGTTTACGCGGCGGCGGTGATCCTGCCGCGGGGATTGGAGATTCCGGGGATCAACGACTCCAAAAAGCTCTCCGCCAAAAAACGCGAACAGCTTTACGGCCAGATCGTTGCACAGGCGGAAGCCTACTGCATCGCGTCGGCAACCGTTGAGGAGATCGACCGGCTGAACATCCTGCAAGCGTCCCTGCTGGCGATGCGCCGGGCGGTTGCAGGGCTTTCGATACGTCCGGACTTTGCATTGGTGGATGGGAACCGCGACCCGGCATTCCCGGACGGGCTTGCCTGCCGGACGGTTGTCCATGGGGACGCCAAATCCGGTTCGGTTGCGGCAGCTTCGATTCTGGCGAAGGTCGCGCGGGACCGGTACATGCAGGAGCTGGATGCCCGGTACCCCGCCTATGCGTTCTCAAAGCACAAAGGCTACGGGACAAAGCTGCACTACCAGATGCTGGATGAGAATGGCGCCTCACCGGTCCACCGAAAGACCTTCCTGAAAAAATGGGAAGCCGGGAGGTGACAGGATGGCAACGACCCGTCAGCGGGGGACGCTGGGTGAAACCTTTGCCTGTGCGCGTCTGCTTGAGGATGGATATCAGATTCTGGAACGCAACTGGCGCAGCGGCAAAAACGAAATTGATCTGATTGCAAAGAAAGAGAATGTGATTGCATTTATCGAGGTAAAGACCCGCTCCCAGACCGGGTGGTCTTCGCCTGCACAGTCGCTGACGCGCGGGCAGCAGCGGCGGATTCTGATGGCGGCGGTGGCATATCTGCGGGGGAGAGGCATATACAATACAGGGGCGTTCCAGCCGCGATTTGACCTGTTCGAGGTCGTGACCGCATGCGCTGGTTCGCCCGAGGTGGTGCGGTACCGTCATCTGACGTCCGCCTATAATACGGAGGGGTTCGATGTTTTTATTTGACCTGCACTGTGACACGATCGGACGGCTGCATGACAGCGTCTGTCTCAAACCGGGGGAAAGCGTGTTCCTGACCGATCGGGAGCGGCTTCCCAAAGAGGACACGCTGCTGCACAACCATGGATACCTTGCCCTTGACCGGATGGAAGGAATCGATTGGTGTCAGTGCTTTGCAATTTTCATGCCGGACCAGTACCGGGGGCCGGATGCAATCGCCTATTTTGAAAGCTGTTACCGGTATTTTCAGTCCCAGCTCGCGCAAAATCCCAGCCGGTTGGCACAGGTGCGGACGGTCGGACAGGTAAAGTCCGCGCTTTCGGAGGGCAAAGCTGCCGCCATACTGACCGTGGAGGGCGGTTCCGCATTGGGCGGCAATCTTGCACGGGTTGGCAGGCTGGCGGAATGTGGGGTCCGGGTGGTGACCCTGACCTGGAACGGAGAAAACGAGCTGGCGAGCGGCAACGCGACTGCCCACGGTTTTTCCGGGTTCGGGCGGGAAGCGGTGGCCGAGTTGGAGCAAGCCGGGATTGTCGCGGATGTATCCCATCTGAATGACCGGGGATTTGAGGAACTGACCGGGTTTGCGCGCCGTCCATTCATCGCGACCCACAGCGACGCGCGGTCGGTACATAACCACCCCCGCAACCTGACCGACGACCAGTTCCGCCACATCGTTTCGATTGGCGGAATCGTGGGGCTGAATTTTTGCGTCCACTTCCTCGCGGATGACCCCGACCCGGCTTTTCCGCGGCTGGCGGCGCACCTGGAACGATTTCTCCGGCTGGGCGGGGAGGACACGGTCGCGCTCGGTTCGGATTACGACGGGTGCGAAGTCCCTTCGTGGCTTGATCCTGGGGAAAAGCTGCCGGCGCTCTATCAAGAGGTCTGCGCCGGGTTCGGGCAGAAGATTGCAGATAAGCTGTTCTTTACCAATGCGGCGGACTTTTTTGCACGTTGGGAAAGGGGGATGTGAATGGCGGTTTACACGATCAGCGACCTGCATCTCTCCCTCTCGGGGAATCACTCAATGGATGTGTTCCCGGGATGGCAGGGGTATGTGGAGCGGATCGAACGGAACTGGCGGGAGCAGATTACCGATTTAGATACGGTGGTGCTCCCTGGGGATACCTCATGGGGGCTTTCGCTGGAGGAATCTCTCGCTGACTTCACCTTTATCGATCGACTGCCCGGAAAAAAGATTCTGCTTAAGGGCAACCACGACTACTGGTGGACCACCAAAAACAAGATGGAACGTTTTTTTTCGGAACATGGATTAAATTCCCTGCAAATTCTCCATAATAACAGCGTTGTGGTGGAAGGGATGGCGATTTGCGGCTCGCGGGGATGGCTGTTCGAGACCGGCGAAGCATTTGATGCAAAGATCATCAATCGGGAGGCGATCCGGCTCGAGCTTTCGCTCAACGAGGCGGAAAAAACAGGCAGGCCGCCGGTCGTGTTCCTGCATTACCCGCCGGTCTATGGGGAAAACGAGTCCCCACAGATATTAGATGTGCTTTGCAGGCATCGGGTTTCCCGCTGCTATTATGGTCATATCCATGCCGCGGGCTGCCGCTACGCGGTCGAAGGGCGGTATTTGGGGATTCATTTCCGGCTGGTGAGCAGTGATTTCCTCCGGTTTGCCCCCGTTTCGGTGGAATTCCCTGAAGAATTTTCCTGAATTCATAAAAAATCTCTTGGCATTGGCGGTTGTATTTGCTATAATATCAAATTAGTGGGCAAAAAGCCCGGATACGTTCCTCCATGAAAAGTGGCAGGAGCAGTTTAAAGTACGTTTTCAGGAGGAAGTATAAAATGGCAGTTATTTCCCAAAAAGTAAACGATGACAAACGTGTGGAACTGACCATCTCGGTCAGCGCGGAAGAGTTCGGCAAAGCGATTGAGGCCGCTTACAAAAAGAATGTCAAACGGATGCAGGTCCCGGGGTTCCGAAAGGGCAAAGCGCCCCGCAAGATGATCGAAAAGATGTACGGAGAGGGCGTTTTCTTCGAGGACGCGATCAACAGCACCTATCCGAAGGCGTATCAGGCGGCGATCATCGAGACCGGCATTAAACCGGTGGACCGCGCGGACATCGAGGTGGAGGACGCTTCCGCCGCCGAGGGCTACACCTTCAAGGCGACCGTTGCGGTCAAGCCGGAGGTCAAGGTCGCGGATTACAAGGGCCTCAAGGTGGAGAAGATTGTGCGCACCGCAACCGATGAGGATGTGGATGCGGAGGTCAAACGGATGCAGGAGCAGAACGGCCGGATGATTACCGTCGAGGGGCGCGCTGCGCAGACCGGCGATACCGCGGTCATTGATTTTGAAGGTTTCCTGGACGGCGTTGCGTTTGAAGGCGGCAAAGGGGAGGCACATCCGCTCCAGCTGGGGTCCAACAGCTTTATTCCTGGATTTGAAGAGCAGGTTGCGGGCCACAATGCTGGCGATGAGTTTGACGTAAACGTCACCTTCCCGGAGGACTACCATGCGGAGGAGCTGAAAGGCAAAGCGGCAGTCTTCAAATGTAAGCTGCACGAGATCCGCGCCAAGGAGCTGCCCGAACTGGATGATGAGTTTGCAAAGGATGTCAGCGAGTTTGATACCCTCGACGAGCTGAAAGCCGACCTCAAAAAGAAACAGCAGGAGCGCTTGGACGACCAGAGCCAGACCGAGGTCGAGAACAAGCTGATGGAGATGATCTCGAACAGCATGGAAGCGGACATCCCGGCTTGCATGTATGAGAACCGCATCGACGATATGGTACAGGAGTTCGATTACCGGTTGCAAGCGCAGGGCCTCAACCTGCCTACCTACCTGAAATATGCGGGCAAAGAGATGAGCGAGTTCCGCGATGGGTTCCGGAAGGAAGCTGAATCTCAGGTGAAAATCCGTCTGGCACTTGAAAAGATCGTTGAGCTAGAGGGGATCGAGGTTTCCGATGAGGAGCTGGAAGAAGAGCTGAAAGACATTGCCAAAGGCTATAACACCGATCTTGAGCGGGTCAAGCAGATCGTTCCGTCCTCCGAGGTTTCGCATGGTATTGCGATGAATAAGGCGCTCGATATGATCCGCGAAAGCGCAGAGGTCTCCGAGACCAGCCCGGAAAAGGCTTCCAACTGAGCAGGCCCCGCAGATCGGGCAAGACGGAGAAGAGTGGCCTCTGTAAGGCAAAAGAGGGAATCCCTGCCAAGCAATTGGGCAGGTACATATCAATGCGGCAGTGATGCCGCATTGATATTCTAGCGGAGGGCTGTCCAATTGTGGGACAGTGTGCTCTGCATCCGTCATTTTTGGATTGTAGAGGATGTTTTGCGGCAGATCCAATCCATCTAGGAGGTAATTCATATGGGCTTAGTGCCAATGGTAGTAGAACAAACAAACAGGGGCGAGCGGTCGTATGATATTTTTTCCCGTTTGCTCAACGATCGGATTGTCATGCTCTGCGACGAGGTGAATGATGCCTCTGCAAGTCTGGTGGTCGCGCAGCTTCTCTATCTGGAAGGACAGGACCCCGACAAGGACATCAGCCTCTACATCAATAGTCCGGGCGGATCGATCTCCGCGGGTATGGCGATTTATGACACGATGAACTATATCAAATGCGACGTATCGACCATCTGCATGGGTTTGGCGGCTTCGATGGGCGCATTCCTGCTTTCCTCGGGCGCGAAAGGCAAGCGCCTTGCCCTGCCAAATTCCGAAATCATGATTCATCAGCCGTCGAGCGGGGTGCAGGGGCAGGCAACTGACATGAAAATCCGCACCGACTGGGTGATCCGCACCCGGGAAAAACTGAACCGGATCATGTCGGAGCAGACAGGACAGCCGCTCGAGGTGATCGAGCGCGATACCGAACGCGACAATTTTATGACCGCCCAGCAGGCGGTGGATTACGGTTTGGTGGATAAGATCATCGACCATCGTTAAAAGGGTCGGCCTCTGTGTGAAGCCGACGATTTCAGGAGGTGTCATATGGCGAGAATGGAGGATCAAAGGGAGCTGCGCTGTTCATTTTGCGGCAAGATGCAGGCGCAGGTGCAGCGTTTGATCGCCGGTCCGGGCGTCTGCATCTGCAACGAATGCGTGGAACTGTGCCAGACCGTTTTGGATGACGATGCCCCTCCGCAGCGCCCCAACCGCCATCAGCGGCCGGAGCAGCAACAGATTACCGTATATAAGCCGCGGGAGATCAAGGAGAAACTGGATGAATATGTAATCGGGCAGGAGCAGGCCAAGCGTGCGCTGTCGGTCGCGGTCTATAACCACTATAAGCGTATCTACTTCGGGGATATGGGGGACGTTGAGCTGAACAAGTCCAATATCCTCCTGCTTGGCCCGACCGGCGTGGGGAAAACCCTGCTGGCGCAGACCCTTGCGCGGATGCTCAATGTCCCATTTGCTATTGCGGACGCAACCACCCTGACCGAAGCGGGCTATGTCGGGGAGGATGTCGAAAATATCCTTTTGCGGCTGCTTCAGGCGGCGGATTACGATGTGGAGCGTGCTCAAAAAGGGATTATCTACATCGACGAGATCGACAAGATCACCCGTAAGAGCGAAAATCCCTCAATCACCCGCGATGTTTCGGGTGAGGGTGTGCAGCAGGCGCTGTTGAAAATCCTTGAGGGGACGGTCGCGAATGTCCCACCCGCCGGAGGGCGGAAGCATCCCCAGCAGGAGTTTATCCAGATCGATACCCGGGACATCCTGTTCATCTGCGGCGGCGCATTCGAAGGGATTGAAAAGATCATTGAGCGCCGCACTGATAAGAGTTCCCTCGGATTTGGGTCGACCATCAAGGACGCGAAAGCGATCGACCAGCTGGTACACCAGGTGACGCCGCAGGATTTGATCCGCTTTGGGATGATTCCCGAGATGATCGGGCGTATCCCGCTGATTACCGTCCTTGAAGCCCTCGACCGGGATGCGCTGGTCCGTATCCTCACCGAGCCGAAAAACTCGATGGTCCGGCAGTATCAACAGTTCTTCCGGTTGGATAACATTGAACTGGTCTTTGAGCCGGAAGCGCTGGAGGCGGTCGCGGATCGTGCAATCGAGCGGAAAACGGGTGCGCGCGGCCTGCATGCGATCATGGAAAATGTCCTAGGGGAATTAATGTATGAATCGCCCTCAGACCACACCATTAAGAAGATCACGATTACCAAAGACTGTGTAGCAGGGACAGAGAAGCCGGTTTGTGAATTTGATCCGACTCGGCGTCCCCAGCGGCTTCAGATTACGGCGCGGCGGCCGGCTCGTCCGCGCAGGGATAGTGCTTCTTAACCTTAAAGATAGAAAATATCGGAAAATAAAAACCGTATTGACGCAAATCGTGTCAATACGGTTTTTATGGAGTTTCCCAAAATCCATATCCTTGAAGCCAAAAGTTTCGCGCACTTAAAGGCGGCGGGGTCGAGGGGAAGCGCTCCCGCTGCTGCGTGTTTTTCTATTTCCAAAGGGTGGGCGCGGATTTGGAAGCGGGATTGTAACAAAACTGTTAAAATTCAGAAAACATCCAAAAAGGGGGTTGATTTTTAGAAAATTTGTATTATTATAATATTAGCACTCGAGAATAATGAGTGCTAAACCAAGTTTTCAATTTAATTTTTATATTGGAGGAATTGCAATGACAATCAAACCATTGGCAGACAGAGTTGTCACGAAGATGGTAGAAGCGGAGGAGACCACCAAGAGCGGCATTATCCTCGCGGGTTCGGCAAAAGAGAAACCGGAGATCGCAGAAGTGCTGGCAGTTGGACCGGGCGGCATGGTGGATGGAAAAGAGGTCACCATGACAGTCAAAGTCGGCGACAAGGTGCTCATGAGCAAATATTCCGGAAGCCAGGTCAAGGTGGATGGGGAGGAATACACCATCCTTCGTCAGGGCGACATCCTCGCGATTGTGGAATAAGCCTGTCTCAATCAATTTTTTTATCGAATGAAAGGAAGATGGAACCATCATGGCAAAAGTAATTGCTTACGGCGAGGAAGCCAGAAAGTCGCTTCAGGCCGGAATTGATAAACTCGCAGATACTGTGAAAATCACCCTTGGCCCCAAAGGGCGCAACGTGGTGCTGGATAAGAAATTCGGCGCTCCGCTGATTACCAACGACGGTGTGACAATTGCCAAAGAGATCGAGCTGAGCGATGCGTTCGAGAACATGGGCGCACAACTGGTGAAAGAGGTCGCAACCAAGACCAACGATGCGGCTGGCGACGGTACCACCACTGCGACCCTGCTGGCACAGGCACTCGTCCGCGAGGGGATGAAGAATGTCGCTTCGGGCGCAAACCCGATGATCGTCAAAAAGGGCATGGCGAAAGCGGTAGACGCTGCGGTTGAGGCGATCAAAGAAAATTCCAAGAAGGTCAAGGGCAGCGAGGACATTGCCCGTGTTGGTTCGGTTTCTTCGGGTGACGAGTTTATCGGCAAGCTGATTGCGGAAGCGATGGAGAAGGTTTCGGCTGACGGTGTGATCACCATCGAGGAATCCAAGACCGCCGAGACCTACACCGAGGTAGTCGAAGGGATGCAGTTCGACCGCGGCTATATCACCCCGTATATGGTCACCGATACCGAGAAGATGGAAGCGGTTCTGGATGACGCTTACATCCTGATTACCGACAAGAAGATTTCCAACATCCAGGAGATCCTGCCGTTGCTCGAGCAGGTGGTACAGGGCGGCAAAAAGCTGCTGATCATCGCGGAGGATGTCGAGGGCGAGGCGCTCTCCACCCTGATTGTCAACCGTCTGCGCGGCACCTTCACCTGTGTTGCGGTCAAGGCGCCGGGCTTCGGTGACCGCCGCAAAGAGATGCTCCGCGATATCGCGATCCTCACCGGCGGCGAGGTCATCAGCGAGGAGCTGGGCCTTGAGCTGAAGGACACCCAGTTCAGCCAGCTTGGACGTGCGCGTCAGGTCGTGATCCAGAAGGAGAATACGATCATTGTTGACGGATCGGGCGACAGCAAGGAGATCAAGGACCGCGTGAACCAGATCCGCGCACAGATCGAGACCACCACCAGCGACTACGACAAAGAGAAGCTACAGGAGCGTCTGGCGAAACTGGCGGGCGGCGTTGCGGTCATCAAGGTTGGCGCAGCGACCGAGATCGAGATGAAAGAGAAGAAGCTCCGTATTGAGGATGCGCTGGCTTCGACCAAGGCGGCCGTAGAGGAAGGTATCGTTGCAGGCGGCGGTATCGCTCCGCTGAACGCGACTGCGGCGGTTGAGAAACTGATCCCGACCCTCGACGGTGACGAGAAAACCGGTGCAAAGATCGTCCTGCGTGCGCTGGAGGAGCCTGTCCGCCAGATCGCTGCGAATGCTGGTATGGAAGGTTCGGTCATCATCGACACGATCAAACGCTCTGAGAAGGTTGGCTATGGCTTCGATTTCTACAAAGAGACCTACGGCGATATGATCGAGCTTGGCATTGTCGATCCGACCAAGGTCACCAGAAGCGCAATCCAGAACGCGGCTTCGGTTGCGGCAATGGTCCTGACCACCGAATCCCTGGTTGCGGACGAGAAAGAGGAGAACCCCGCTCCGGCAATGCCTGCCGGCGGCATGGGCGGTATGTACTAATCGGCAGATTCATAGGATGCCTGTTTGGGAAAACAAGTGCTTCAGCCCCCGCATCATTCCGGTGCGGGGGTTTACTTTTATAAGGGATTGTGCTAATATAGGAAAGTTCATTTATTGAGGGATGTCCTATCATAAAAAAGGAAGGGATGAGAGGATGGAAGCAAGGAAAGAGAACAAGATGGGCACCATGCCGGTCAGCAGGCTGCTCATCAGTATGTCGCTCCCGATCATGATTTCGATGCTGGTACAGGCGATGTACAATATCGTGGACAGTATCTTTGTGGCGCGGGTGAGTGAAAATGCCCTGACCGCGGTTTCTCTGGCGTTTCCGGTGCAGAACCTGATGATTGCGGTGTCGGTTGGTACCGGTGTGGGTATCAACTCGCTGCTCTCCCGCAGGCTGGGAGAACGCAACTTCGAGGATGCAAACGCCACAGCAGAAAACGGGCTGGTTCTGGCTGTTATCAGTGCGGCTGCATTCGCGCTGTTCGGCGGGCTGTTTTCCGAGCAGTTTTTCCGGATGTTTACCCAGATCGAGGAGATCGTCGAGATGGGGACCGGTTATCTCACCATCTGTACGGTGTTCTCGTTCGGGATTTTTTTACAGGTCACCGCCGAGCGGATCATGCAGTCCACGGGTAACACGATCTACAACATGATTACCCAAGGGATCGGCGCGGTTACCAATATTATCCTCGACCCGATCCTTATTTTTGGCCTGTACGGGATGCCAAAGATGGGTGTCAACGGCGCGGCGGTCGCGACGGTGGCAGGGCAGATTCTAGCGATGGCGCTCGGGCTGCTCTTCAACGTCCTGTTTAACCATGATGTCAAAATCAGCTTCAAAGGGTTCCGTCCCAACTTCCGGATTATCCGTGAGATCTATAAGGTCGGCGTGCCCTCAATCATCATGCAGTCGATTGCGACGGTTATGACGATCGGAATGAACAAGATTCTGATCCCGTTTACCGAAACGGCGGTCTCGGTGTTCGGCGTCTATTTCAAACTACAGAGCTTTGTCTTTATGCCGGTATTCGGCCTGACCAACGGGCTGGTCCCGATCGTGGCATACAATTACGGTGCACGCAAAAAAGAACGGATTATCCATGCAGTCAAGGATGCGGCAATCTATGCATTCAGCATCATGGCGCTGGGTTTCTTGATCTTTCAGACGATGCCGGCGCAGCTTCTGCGGATGTTCAAGGCTTCCGACGCGATGCTGGCAATCGGCGTGCCGGCCTTGCGGTTCATCAGCATCAGCTTTTTGGGGGCGGGCGTGGCGATTGTCTTTTCGTCGGTATTCCAGGCGGTCGGAAACGGCGTGCTCAGCCTGGTGACCTCGGTTGCGCGTCAGCTGGTGGTGATCTTGCCGGTGGCATGGCTGATGGCGCGCGAGTTTGGGTTGAATGCGGTCTGGCTGTCCTTCCCGATTGCGGAGGCGGTCTCCCTGCTGCTTTCATTGATTTTCTATCATCATGTCTATCAGACAATGATCGATCCGCTTTTTGAGGAGGACCCTGTATAAGTGAGTCAAAAGGAGGGAATTTCCCGTGGAGAATCAGATCAGATTGTGCTGCCCCTGTTTGTTTGGACTGGAAAGCGTGCTTTCGTTTGAGATCAAAAAGATCGGCGGGGAAAATCTGGAGGTCACCGATGGACGCATCTTTTTTGATGGTGACCTCCCGATGGTTGCGCGCGCGAACCTCTGGCTCCGTACCGCCGAACGGGTGGGCATCGTGATCGGCCGGTTCCGGGCGGAGTCGTTTACCGAACTGTTCGACCAGACCGCTGCCCTCCCGTGGGAACGGTTTATCGGCGTGGATGACCGGTTCCCGGTGAAAGGCTCGTCGCTCAACTCCAAGCTGCACAGCGTCCCCGACTGTCAGAAGATCGTCAAACGGGCGATCGTACGGCGGTTTGAGCAGACCTATCACCAAAGCCTGTTTGCTGAAACGGGCGCGCTCTATCAGGTGCAATGCTCGATCTATAAGGATATGGTGACCCTCCTGCTCGACACAACCGGTGCGGGCCTGCATAAGCGCGGCTATCGCAGCAACGCGAATGAAGCGCCGATCAAGGAGACGCTTGCCGCCGGGATCGTGGATCTGGCGCGGGTGCGCGGGGATTCGCTGGTCTATGACCCGATGTGCGGGTCGGGCACGCTGGTGATTGAGGCGGCCATGAAAGCGCTGAACATTGCGCCGGGCATCCGCCGCCGGTTCACCGCGCAGGATTGGCGGTGTTTTCAGGATGGGACCTTCGAGCGGGAACGGCGGGAGGCGGTCGCGCAGGTGCGCCGGGACGCCGCATTCATAGCTTACGCTTCGGACAACGACCCCGAGTCGGTCCGCCTGACACAGGAAAACGCGGTCAAGGCCGGGGTGGCCTCCCGGATCAAGGTAAAGCGCGCGGACCTTTCCGCGTTCAAGCCGGTGGATGCCGGGCAACAGGGGATTGTGCTGACCAACCCGCCTTATGGGGAGCGCCTGCTCGATTTGCAGGAGGCGGAGCAGATCTGCCGCACAATGGGGGAGGTCTTTACGCCTGACGACCGGATAGGCTACTACATCATCAGCCCGCATGACTCGTTTGAAGAACTGTTCGGACGGCAGGCATCCCGCCGCCGGAAACTCTATAACGGGTCGATCCGCTGCCAGCTTTTCATGTACTTTCAGAAGCCGGACAAGCACCCACATAAACCAACAGAATCCAACCATTAACGGGAAAACAGCACCCGCCTGCCAGGCAGAACCCTGACAGGCGGGTGCATTTCTTGTCCCCCTTCTGCATAGATTGAAGCAAAGGGCAGTGAAAGGGGAGCGGCAGGATGTCAGAACGGAGGACGCGCCGGAGGGTTCCGGGGCGGGACAGACAGCAGGAGACAGGGGTAGGGCTGCTATTGGGACAGATTGTGGTCTGCGCGGCAGCGGTGGCGGTGTCGTTTGGGCTCTCCACAACGAATCCAACGTTGGCAGCGACCATTTCTCCGCATCTTCAAGCGCTGATGACCGCAGAAAAGGTGTCGCTGCCGGAGCAGGCGGTTGCGGCGGTGAAGGGACAGGGGGTTCTGCTGTGGGATCGCGTTCAGGAGACCGTCCTCGACTGGATCGAGCTGCTGCTGCACGACAACCGGCGTCCGACAGCCACACAGGAGGAATTAGAGCCGCCGCTGGATGGCGTGGGGGGATGGATGGGAACCACCACAGGTCAATCCAAACTTCCTGCGTCCTGTTCCCTCGCGCCGCTCTTCTGTTCTGCGCGGGTGGAACCGCCGGTCAGCGGGCGGGTGACCTCCTTTTATGGGTTCCGTATCCACCCACTGACCGAAGCGGAGGATTTCCACCGGGGGTTGGACATCGCAGCGCCGTCCGGCACAGGAATCCGTACCCCGCTTCCCGGCAGGGTGGCCGAGATCGGGGAGTCAGCGATTTATGGCAACTATATCACGCTGGACCATGGCAGCGGCTGCCGGACGACCTACTGCCATTGCGCGGAGATCGTCGCGGAACAGGGGGCCAGCCTGCGCAAGGGAGAGCTGATTGCGCGGGTAGGGAGTACGGGGATTTCGACCGGTCCGCACCTGCATTTTGAGGTGCAGAAAAACGGGGTTTATTTCAATCCCGCATGGGTTGTGGATGGGATGGAAGGCTATGGAGTTTAGGGCAGGTGGGACAAGGGTATCCTTTTCGTTCGGTTTTTTTGCAGTGCTCGCGGTGTATATACTGGTGGACCGGCAGGGAGTTGGGCTTCCGGCGCTTGCGGCAGTCGTCCTGCACGAGAGCGGGCATATCATCCTGATGCGGCTGACCGGCTCCCGGATTCCAGAGATGCAGTTCAGCCCGTTTGGGGTGCGGATCGAACGGTGGGGGCTTTTGCCGGACGGACGGGAAGCGGTGGTCTATCTCGGTGGCGTGCTCTCAAATCTGCTCACCGGCGGGATCATCTGGCTGTTCTGCGGCTGGAATTTGTTTACCGTTGTGAGCCTGGGCTTGATCCTGTTCAACCTGCTCCCGGTGGGACGGCTGGACGGTGGGCAGCTTTTGCGGCTGGCGCTTGGGCGGAGCTGTCCGCCCGACCGCGCCGACCGTCTGCAAAAATGGATTGGTTTTTTGGTGCTGACCCCGCTTTTTGCCGGAGGTTTTTTCCTTGCGGCACAGGGAAACTACACCCTGCTGCTGACCGCCGGCTATCTGGCGGTCACCCTTCTGCGCGGTTGACGGGTGGGAGGGTTTTACTCAGCCGGAGGAAGGTGAACGCACAGACCACAAGATAGACAGCCAGGATGCTTCCCCATGCCAATAAGGCCGGGTAGGGACGGGGATACAGTTTCCAAAGGAAGGTTACAGCCATGCGGACCGGGGAGTAGGCGAACAGCCAGACCGAGGCCCGATAAAAAGTCCGGCGGGAGCCTTGCACCGTTTGGGCACCGGAAAAGCCGAAAAAACCGGCTTCAAAGGCGACAATTCCGGCGAGGTTCAGCGCCAGCCCGATCCAGACGGTTCGCTCGGACTGGGTGAGCCATCCTGCCAGCCCGCACAAGCAGGCGAGCGCCTGTAGCCCAATCAGCAGCAGGACAACCGCCCGCTGTTTTTGCCCTGCGCCAGCTGTGGCCGGAATTTCCGGGCTGCCCTCATCAAGCAGAGAATCCACCGTCACGCCAAACCGCTTGCTGATATGCAGCAGGTTCGGTGCGTCGGGGATTGCAGAGCCCATCTCCCAGCGGGAAACCGCCTGCCTCGACACCCCCAGCTCTGCGGCAAGCTCTTCCTGTGACAAGCCCTCCCGTTTCCGCAGATGCAGGAGTTTTTCTGCAAAGTGCATCCAAAACACCTCCAAGATGGTTTTCCTCATTGTATCATCTTTCCGCATTTTGTCCACCGCATCGACTTTACATTCCCGCAACCGGGTGCAACGGCTGTGCTATGTCCGAAAAATGCGGTAAAAAACAGCGAAATTCAACGGTTGAACAGAGAATACGCCTTGAATTTGCACGCGCTCTCCGATATAATAGAAAAATAACCTGTAAATCTGCCTATATTGGAGGAAACGATACATGCGCAAGCAACTGGAAAAGGTCTACGATCCCAAACAGGTCGAGGACAAAACCTATCAATTCTGGATGGACGGCAACTACTTCCACGCGGAAGTGGACCCCAAAAAGGAGCCGTACACCATCGTCATCCCGCCGCCGAATATCACCGGGCAGCTCCATATGGGACACGCCCTCGATGAAACCTTTCAGGACATCCTGATCCGCTGGCGCAGGATGCAGGGACGCAGTGCGCTCTGGCTGCCGGGAACCGACCATGCCTCGATCGCGACCGAAGCGAAGATCGTCGAGGCGATGCGCGCCGAAGGGCTGACCAAGGAAGGCATCGGCCGGGAAAAATTTCTGGAACGCGCATGGGAATGGAAAAAACAGTATGGTGGGCGGATTGTCAGCCAGCTGAAAAAGCTGGGTTCCTCCTGCGACTGGGAACGCGAGCGGTTCACAATGGACGAGGGCTGCAACAAGGCGGTCAAAGAGGTATTTGTCAACCTCTATGAAAAGGGCCTGATCTACCGGGGCGAGCGGATCATCAACTGGTGCCCCCATTGCAAGACCTCGATCTCCGAAGCGGAGGTCACCTACGAGGAGAAAGCGGGGCATTTCTGGCATATCAACTATCCGATCGTGGGGACCGACAGGATGCTCGAGATCGCGACTACCCGCCCGGAGACGATGCTCGGCGATACCGCAGTCGCAGTACACCCGGACGACGAGCGGTACAAAGACCTGATTGGGAAGATGGTCCTGCTGCCGATCGTGAACAAGGAAATCCCGATTGTCGCCGATACCTATGTGGAGATGGATTTCGGTACCGGTGTGGTGAAGATCACTCCGGCGCACGACCCGAACGACTTTGAAGTTGGTCTGCGCCACAACCTGCCGGTCATCAATGTGATGAACGAGGACGCGACCATCAATGAGAACGGCGGGAAATATGCTGGCATGACCCGCGAGGAATGCCGCAAGGCGATTGTTGCCGACCTCGAAGCGGGTGGATTTCTCAAAAAGGTGGAGGATTATAGCCACAATGTCGGGAGCTGCTACCGGTGCAATACCATCATCGAGCCGCGTGTCTCCAAACAGTGGTTTGTCCGGATGGAGCCGCTCGCCAAGCCCGCCAATGAGGCGGTGCGCGCGGGTAAAACGAAGTTTGTCCCCGAGCGGTTCGATAAAATCTACTTTAACTGGATGGATAACGTCAAAGACTGGTGCATCTCCCGTCAGCTCTGGTGGGGGCATCGCATCCCGGCGTGGCACTGCGCCGACTGCGGGGAGATCACCGTTTCAAAAGGGGAGGTTTCCGCGTGCGCCCATTGTGGCAGTGGGAATGTCCATCAGGACCCGGATACCCTCGATACCTGGTTCAGCTCGGCACTCTGGCCGTTTTCCACCCTCGGCTGGCCGGACAAGACCCAAGAGCTGGAATATTTCTACCCGACCAACACGCTGGTCACCGGTTACGACATCATCTTTTTCTGGGTCGCGCGGATGATCTTCTCGGGCGTTGCGCATATGGGGGAGGTTCCGTTCGATACGGTGCTGATCCACGGACTTGTGCGTGACGCACAGGGGCGTAAGATGTCCAAGAGCCTGGGCAACGGGATTGACCCGCTTGAGATCATCGACCGGTATGGCGCGGACGCGCTCCGGTTCACCCTCGCGACCGGCAACAGCCCGGGCAACGACATGCGGTTCTCGGACGAGAAGGTCAACGCCTCCCGCAACTTCGCAAACAAGCTGTGGAACGCCAGCCGGTTTATCCTGATGAACCTCTCGGACGAGGTGGACGCGGTCAAGCTGCCGGATGCCCTCACCGTCGAGGACAAATGGCTACTCTCCAAATACAACACATTGGTGAAGGACGTCACCGAAAACCTCGAGAAATTTGAACTGGGTATGGCGGTGCAGAAGCTCTATGACTTCATCTGGGACATCTTCTGCGACTGGTATATCGAGCTTTGCAAATCCCGTTTGCAGGCGGGCGGAGTGTCCTCGCTTGGCGCACAGCAGGTGCTGGTCTATGTCATGGAGGGCACCCTCAAGCTGCTGCATCCGTTCATGCCGTTTATTACCGAGGAAATCTGGCAGGCGCTCCCGCACGAAGGGGAGAGCATCATGGTTTCCGCCTGGCCGGTCTATGACCCGTCGCTCGCTTTCGCCAAGGAGGAAACCGACTTTGAGAAGGTCATGGACGCGATCCGCGCGGTCCGCAACCGCCGGGCCGAGATGAATGTCCCCCCTTCCAGAAAGGCACAGCTCTGTATCGCAACCGGAGAGCCGGAGGTGTTCGAGCAGGGACGCCCGTTCCTCCAGCGGCTGGCTTCCGCATCCGAGGTGACGGTGGCGGACAGCTTCACCATGGAAGGTGCGGTGCAGGTCATCACCAATGCGGCGCGCATCTTCATCCCGATGGACGAGCTGGTCGATAAGGAAAAGGAACTTGCCCGTCTGAATAAGGAGAAGGAGAAGGTGGAGAAGGAGATCAACACCCTTTCCAAAAAGCTGGACAACCCGGGATTTGTCTCCAAAGCACCGGCGGCGGTTGTCGAGGGCGAGCGCGCCAAACTCCAGCAGCAGAAGGACCGGCTTGCCCGGATCGAAGAGTCAATCGCGGCATTCCGATAAGCAATTTGCAAGGGTTTCGCCCTCCTGTAAAAAGGCGGGGCGGAACCTTTGCCGTTTCTAAAAAAGGAGGAAAAGGGATGAGGCGCTGCATTGCAGCAACCGGTATCGTCGCACAAATTGTCGAAACGAATGCAGGAGGAATCTTCCATGACGATATCGGAACAGAAAATCTATCCCCGCACAGGGGATACCCAGACGGTTTATCTGAAAAATGTGATTACAAATCCCAACATTCTGGTAGGGGAATACAGCATCTACAATGATTTTGAAAACGACCCAACCCAGTTTGAACGTCAGAACGTGCTTTATCATTATCCAATCAACCACGATAGGCTGGTGATTGGGAAATTCTGCTCAATCGCCTGTGGTGCAAAATTTTTATTTAACAGTGCCAACCACACTCTGAGGTCATTATCCACCTACCCGTTTCCCCTGCTTTTTGAAGAATGGGGATTACAGAAAGAACGCATAGCCGATTCTTGGGACAATAAAGGGGACATTGTGATTGGGAATGATGTCTGGATTGGGTATCAGGCGGTAATCTTGGCGGGGGTCACTATCGGGGACGGCGCAATCGTCGGTTCCCGCGCGGTTGTGACAAAGGATGTGCCGGCCTATGCCATCGTTGGAGGGGTCCCGGCAAAGTCGATCCGCCGGCGGTTCCCGGATGAGATCGTTGAAACGCTGTTGCAGCTCCAATGGTGGGACTGGCCTAAGGAGCGCATTGCCCAAAATATCGCGGCAATCCAGTCCGGCAGTATCGAACAGATCGTTTGAAATTGTTTTTAGACCGCGTTGCGGCGGCAGTCAAAAGATCATGGAGAAAAAGTTTCACCAGACTTTTCAAAGGCGGCGGGGGCTCTGCCCCCCGCTCCCGCAATTTTTCGATTTTGAACAGGTTCTTAGGGGGAAAACAATGAGCAAATATAAGGCATTGTGGGAATATGTGCAGGGTACAGGCTGCCCGTCTTTGAAATTGACGTTTGCGGAAATACAGGAGATTGCCGGAGTACGGATAGACCACTCTTTCCTAAATTACAAAAAAGAACTGAACGAATACGGTTATCAGGTTGGGAAAATCTCGATGAAGGAGTAGACGGTTCTTTTTAACAAGACCGGCTGACAGGCTCCATCTTCTAAAGGGGGTTACTATGGACTATCAGGAGGCTTTGGATTACATCCATTCCCACAAACGGTTCCGCGCGAAACCCGGTCTCGAGCGGATGCGGGAACTGCTCGCCCTGCTTGGCAATCCGCAGGAACAGCTTTCGTGCGTGCATATAGCGGGCACCAACGGCAAAGGCTCGACCGTTGCGATGATTGCAAGCGTCCTGCGGGCAGCGGGCTACAAAACCGGCATGTATATCTCGCCGTATGTGCTGGAATATCGGGAGCGGATACAGGTAAACGGGGAGATGATCCACAAAGAGGCGCTTGTGCGTCTGGTGGAGCGGATACAGCCGTTTGTCGAACAGGTGGGGGAGCTCACCGAGTTTGAACTGAATACCGCGCTCGCGTTCTGTTGGTTCGCTGAACAGGACTGTGACATCGTTGTGCTGGAAACCGGGTTGGGCGGGCGGCTGGATGCCACTAACGTGATTGAACACCCGCTGCTCTGCGTCATCACCTCGATCGGGCTGGACCATACCGAAATCCTCGGGGATACCCTCGCGCAGATTGCCGCCGAAAAATGCGGCATCTGCAAACCGGGGGTGCGTACAGTGGTCAGCGCGCGCCAGGACCCAGAGGCGTTTGAGATCATCCGCCGCTCGGTTGTGGAACAAAATGGCGCGGTGCTGGTCAGCCCCTCCGACTTCGAGCTGGAACAGACGCTTACGTCCGCCAAAATGGACCTTTCGGGCAGTGAAATCAGCCTGAACGGGTTGAAACTGCATCTGCCGCTTGTGGGGGAGCACCAGATTCTGAATGTATGGACAGCGTTTGCCGCCTTGCACGAACTTTCCCAAAAGGGCTTTCCCAAAGCGGCACAGGCGTCCGCGCTCCGGAATGGGCTGGAATCGGTTCGGTTCCCGGTGCGGATTGAGACGGTTTGTACCGACCCGCTGACCATCCTCGACGGCGCACATAACCCCCAAGGGGCGCAGACCCTTGCCCATGCACTTGAACTGCTCGGTGAAATCCCGGTCACGGGGGTGATGGGGGTGCTCGCCGATAAGGACAGTGCCGGTGCGCTCGATGCCCTTGCGCCGCGGTTCCGGAGGTTGATCTGTGTCACGCCGGACAATCCCCGCGCGCTCGATGCACACAATCTAGCGGCGCGGGCGGACGCACTGGGATTGCAGTCGTCGGCAGCGCACACACTCGAGGAAGGACTGGCGCTCGCGCAAGCGGTCGCAAGGTCCGAACGGGGAGCGGTAGTGGTCTGCGGGTCGCTCTATCTGGCGGCGCAGGCGCGCGCAATTTTGGTTGGAGAGGGGTCGGGCAGATGCGGTTGATCGGTTCTCAGTACCGGGAAACAGGCGAGTTTTTTCGAAAAAAACTTGCGTTCCCGGCGCTTTTCTGTACCTTGTTTTTCTTTGCGGTGGTCTTTTTAAGCGGTTGGGCGTTCCAACAGAATCAAAACTTGCTCGAACAGGTCACCGAGCAGATTTTTACCCTATTTGAGGGCAAGAACCTCGAGGTTGAGGGGCAGCTCAGCCCTCTTCTGCTGCTCGCAAACAATCTGATTGCAAGCGCGGAGGGGATGCTGCTTGGGTTAATCCCGTTCCTCTTCCTGCCGCTGGTGACGCTGGCGATCAATGCGGCGGTGATCGGCGGACTGGGCGCCTATTCGGTAAACCTGCTCGGCTGGCGTTTTATTCTGGCGGGCATCCTCCCGCATGGGATATTTGAACTGCCGGCACTCCTGCTTGCGGGCGCAATGGGGGTACGGCTCTGTCTTGAGATGATCCGGCGGGTGCTGCAAAAGCCATGTACCCACACATTTCCCGAGCTGCTGATGGAGACCGCGCGGTTTTTCTTGTTGGTCGTCACCCCGCTGCTGATCCTTGCGGGCCTGGCAGAGGGATACCTGACCCCGCTTGTGCTCGATCTGGTGATGGGCGGCATCTAGGAGCTGTACCCCGTACGCGAAAGCGGTCTTTTTGCTGCGAATTTACAGGGTTTTTCAGACAATTCATAGTTTATTAAACAAATTGGAAGCGGATTCGTGTAAACTGGTATCGTTAAGTATCTCGTAATGGAGCACACTATGTTTGGATATGTGAAGCCTTTGAAACCGCAGATGCGGGTTTGTGAATACGAGACCTACAAGGCAGTTTACTGCGGACTCTGCAAGCAGCTGGGGCGCACATACGGCCCGTTTTCGCGTCTGACCCTCAGTTATGACTTTGCGTTTCTTGCGCTGCTTCAGATGTCGCTTCAGGAGCAGCCGCAGGCGTTTTCGCTCCGGCGGTGCATGCTGAACCCTCTGAAAAAAGCGCCGTGTTGCGAAGAAAACGAGTCTTTGAAATTTGCAGGGGGCGCAGCGATGCTGACCCTCTATTTCAAACTGCTCGACAATTATAACGACGGCGGGTTCGGGCAGCGGCTGGTTTCCCTGCTCTGTAAACCGTTTGTATGGTTTGCCTATCGGAAAGCGGCGGATATCTATCCCGAAACGGCTTCGATCCTTTACGAGACGATCAGCCGGCAGAGCCTGATTGAAAGTGAGCGGTGCGATAGCGTGGATCAGGCGAGTGAGCCGACCGCCCTCGCCCTTTCAGGACTTTGCGGGCAGCTTTCGGAGGACCCGAGCTGCAAACGGGTGCTGTTGCGGTTTGGGTATCTGCTGGGGCGGTATGTCTATCTCGCGGATGCACTGGACGACCTGGAGGAAGATGTCCGCCAGGGCAGCTATAACGCCTTTCTTTTGCGGGAGCATCTGGACGGGACCCCCTCAGATGAGCAGCTCGCGGTGATCCGGGAAAATGCGAAAGGCTCGTTGTTCCTCACGATCGCCGAATTGGAAAAGACCTACGATCTTCTCGATTTGCAGCACTACAAGCCGATCTTGGACAACATTGTCTATTTGGGGCTTCGCGATACCGTTGAACGAATCTTGTTACCAAAGGAGACGAAACGCAGATGACAGATCCTTATAAGGTCTTGGGGGTTTCCCCCACTGCAACGGATGAGCAGGTAAAATCTGCCTACCGGGAGCTTGCCAAAAAGTACCATCCAGACAACTATGTAAACAATCCGCTCTCCGACCTTGCCGAAGAAAAGATGCAGGAGATCAACCAGGCATATGACGCTATTCTTGCCCAGCGCAAGAATGGGCAGAGCGGTTCCTCCTATGGGAGCGGCGGATATACCGGCAGCTATGGCAGTTCCTCCCAGTTTGCGGATATCCGCCGGATGATCAATGTAGGGCGGCTCGCCGAAGCACAGGAGCTGTTGGATGGTGTTTCGGTTGGCAGCCGGGATGCGGAGTGGTATTTTCTGAAAGGCAGCATCTATTATTCCCGCGGGTGGCTGGATGACGCGCTCCAGAGCTTCCAGAAAGCATGTGCGATGAATCCGCAGAACCGGGAGTATGCCGCAGCCTACAATCAGCTCCTCTGGCAGCGTCAGACCGGGCAGGCTCGTTATGGTCAGGGCGGTTACACGCATATGAATACTGCACAGTGTAGCTGCTGTGACATCTGCGCCGCGCTCTACTGCGCCAACTGCTGTATGGACTGCGGCGGGTGCTTCTGACCTCTATTCCATCCCGCTTTGGAGGCGCGCTATGAAAAAAAGTACACAGGTTGCAATCGGTGGCCTTTCCGCCGCCCTCTGCCTGCTGATGCTGTTTATGACTGGACTGGTTCCGTTTTCCTCCTATGTGTTCCCTGCGTTTGCAGGGATTGTCCTGATCGCCGTTTCAGAGGAAAACGGCGTTAAAACCGCACTGATGGTGTATCTCGCAGTTTCTCTGCTTTCGCTTTTTTTGATCCCGGATCAGGAGGCTAAGCTGCTGTTTATCCTTCTGTTGGGCTATTACCCGATGCTCCGCCCGGCGTTCGAACGGCTTTTGTGTCCGTTCGCCTATCTGGCAAAGCTCGTTCTTTTTAATCTGGTGCTTGTCGCATTTTATTATATCTGCCTCTATGTGTTTGGCATCCCGGACCTTCTTGACGGCTGGGGCAGTTTTGGGCAGTACGCCACTTATGTGGTTCTGGGGATGGCGAACCTCACCTTTTTGATGTACGATTCCATGCTCACCCAGGTGCTGCGGTTCTATGTGGAGTGGTTCCGGCCCAAAATCCTACGCAAAATTTTTTAAGGCAGGTGTTTTTTATGTCGGTCAAATACCGATCCCGTTCCCGCACAAATCTGCTCCTCGTTTTGACGCTTTCGCTGTTCTGTATCTTATTGATCGGATTCGGCGTCTTTCTTTTTTTCAGAGGGGGAATCGGTGGAAACGAAATCCAGCGCATCTATCAGGTGGAAGGGCTGGACCCTGCCGCCAAAACCGGCAAACTTCCCGGCTCGGAAACTGTGAGACAGGCATCCAGCGAAACCGATTTCGTTTATCAGATCAATACCGCCCCATCTTTCACCAAAAACGGGAAAGATGGGGAACTGTGCATCGGAAATCCAGCGGTCAATCAGTATCTGATGGTGGTTGAAATCCGGCTGGACGGTTCCGAATCGGTCTGTTACCAGTCCCAGTTTATCGCGCCAAACCAGTACATAGAAAAATCTTCTCTCAAGCTGATTCCCGGTTCCCCAGGCGTCTATCCTGCAACCGCTTATATCAATGCGGTTGATCCGCAGACGCTTGATTTGGTCGGGACACTTGAGACACCGGTCACAGTTACCATTCAGGAATAAAATGTTCCGCGCCCGTTAAGGACGCGGAACATTTTTTATAATCTGTTGCAAAAATCCCCCTCTTGTGCCGTAGCGGCGTGCAGACCCTAAACCCAAAGTTTCGTCCACCTTTTCAAAGGTGGCGGGGTCGAGGGGCAGAGCCCCCGTTGCCATATGTGTGGATTTTTCCGATCACATAGGAAGAAATGGTAACGGTTACAAGCGAGTAGGCGATCCGGCCCAGCGGGATGTAGCTCAAAGAAAGAGCAAGGACGGTGAGATCGGTGGAGAGGTAGGCGCGGGAAATTGGCATCTTCGTGAGATGGGAGATCACCAACGCAAGTGCATCGTCCCCACCAGATGCGCCGCCCCTACGCACCACCAGTCCAACCCCCAGACCGACAAACAGCCCTCCGACCACCGCAGCGAGCAGCGGATTTCCAGAGAGATCAGGGAGAAGCGGCGGGAACCGCTCATAAAATGCGTAAGAAATTGCAAAACTACAACTTGCAACGAGCGCATACCGGGCGAACGAAGCGCCCAGAAATCGGAACGCAAGCAGGTAGCAGCTCACATCCATCAAAAAGCCGCTGACAGATGGGGAAACACCAAACCAGTGGTGGAGCAACAGGGTCATCCCCAGCACACCGCCTTCGGTAATCCCACTCTGACTGTGTACGTTATAGAGTCCAAACGCGAGAATAGATGCGCCAAGCACCAGCGGGCCATAGCAACGCAAAAAGCGGAGCCCCTCATTTGGGGAACGCATGATAACAACTCCTTTTTGGTTTTCCTAAATTCAGCAATTCAGTTGCAACTATTTAATAAAGCAGGGATTCAAGCGCAGACTGCCCATTGAGCTCCTTTTTGAAAGACCGCTGCTCTCCTTGGGTAATGATGTCCTCAGGCCGCACCGTTCCCAGAAGCAAGGGGGAGGAGGGGTCGTGCAATTTGAAGTTTTCAAAGGCTTTCCAGGGTGTTTTGTTGGCATAACAATATTTGCAGCCGTTCATACAGGTATCATAGGCGCCAATATCCCGGCTTTCGATACAATGACAACCCTGACGCATACCCCTGTGCTTCAGATTTTTGAACACAATTCCATTGGCTTTTCCGAGGATATCCAACGTCGTACAGCCTGAAGAACCGATGCCATAGCGGGTAAAATCCCCGTTGGTTCCACAGGTCTGGATGGTAATCCCATATTTTCCTGCGATTTCTCCAAGCCCTTGGGCCAGGGTATCGATATCCTGCATGGACAATGGAATCAATTCGGGCATATTGCTTTCCAGCTTTTTATACATCTCCACAAAACTGAAGATGCATCGGTCAATGTAAGGGGCCAGTTTCTCAGACATCCGCTCAAAGGTTTCCAGATGGCGCTGGATGGTATAGTCCTTTGTTAACAGGACAGGGTCATACCGCCAGGAAACCCGATTGGAGCCGGCCAGCTTGGATAGCTCGACCAGTGTTTCCATACTCTCGTCAATCGAGGGGACGCCCGGCTCGATGTCCTTGCCGTAGGCGGTGATGGTGTAGTGAAAATAAGTGTTGAAACGGTCGGTAATCTCGTGGAGCCGGGGCAGAATAGGCTTGTAGTTCTTAGAGCAAAACGCCACGCAATCTACCTTGTCTGGGGTTAGTTCATAGCGGCTGACTTTGTTCGGGAACAGTGGATTACGGGTCAGCACATAGCCTTCTTCAAAGCGGCGCAGCAGCCATTCGGTGTAATATTGAACGGTATCTGTCCGCCCGCCAGTGTTGATAATCATTGTAGTCCCTCGCTTTTGATACATTCTGTATTTTTTCAATATGTAATCTTCTGATAAGCAAACGGCTGTATGCTGTTGCCACATGGGATGGGAACGGGTAGCCGCCCGCAGATCATTCTGACCGTATTATACCACAAGGTGAGGAATACTGCCACCCGGTTGCTCTGGTCAGGAGATGTGCCTGTTTTTCGGCATTTGGATTTTCCGGGTGATAGATTCTTTCGCGGTATCGCAAGCCTGTTACGTTTCAACACCGGATATATGGATAGGGGTTCTCCTCCAAAATTTGATTGACTTTTTTAGCAGTTTCACCTATAATAAAAAAAGTGCCGTATTGCGGCGATTGGCGCGCCCACAGCCGTGAGCGCGGTACAAGGAGGATTAAGCAGATGAAAAAAGTTGGCAAGCCGATGTTTTTCGTGGTTGTCGCGGTGATCGTCCTGCTTACAGCGATGTCATTCCTGGGGCTTTCCTATAGCTATGGGGATAACAAAACCACGTTCATTAAGGGCGCTGGTGATATACGCTGGGGCATCGACATCCGGGGCGGCGTGGATGTGACCTTCAGCCCGCCGGATGGTTATGACGCGACCGACGATGAAATGGCTGCCGCGGAATCTATTATCAAGGTGCGTCTGGTTTCGCAGAACATCACCGATTCCGAGGTTTATACCGATTATAATAAGGATCGTATCATTGTCCGGTTTCCCTGGAAGGAAGGGGAGAGCGATTTCAACCCCGAAACTGCGGTGAAGGAGTTGGGGGAAACTGCGCTTTTGACCTTCCGGGAGAATACCAACGGGCCGGTGATCCTCGAGGGCAAAGATGTTGAAAAGGCCGAGGCGGGGATCAATCCGGAGAATAATGAATATATCGTATCGCTCAAGCTGACCAGCGAGGGCGCAAAGCTGTTTGCAGACGCGACCGGACGCCTGATAGGCCAGAAAATTTCGATCTGGATGGACGATACCATGATCTCCGCGCCGAACGTCAACCAGCAGATTCCGAACGGGGAAGCGATCATCTCAGGCGGCTCCGGTCAGTATGCGTTTACTGCGGAGGAAGCCAAGTCGCTTGCGGACAAGATTAACGGTGGTGCGCTTCCGTTTAAGCTTGAAACTGAGAACTTCTCTTCGATTTCCCCGACGCTTGGCATGGGTGCGCGTGACGCAATGGTCATGGCGGGGGCGGTTGCGTTCGCTCTGGTTTCGCTCTATATCATCGCCCTCTACCGCCTGCCGGGCGTGGTGGCCTGCATTGCGCTTGTGGGACAAGTTGCGGGTTCGGTCGCCTGCATTTCCGGCTTCTTTGGGAATGCCCCTTCGTTTACCCTGACGCTGCCTGGTATTGCGGGCATCATCCTCTCGATCGGCATGGGCGTAGATGCAAACGTCATCACTTCGGAGCGCATCAAAGAGGAGCTGAAAAACGGTAGGACCCTCGAAGGCGCGATTGATTCGGGCTTCCAGCGCACCTTCGCGGCAATCTTCGACGGCAACATCACGATGGTGCTGGTTGCCGCGGTGCTGATGGGTGCATTCGGCCCGCCGAACAGCATCCTGGGCAACCTGTTCAGCCCGATCTTCCGCTGGTTTGGGCCTTCCGCAACCGGCGCAATCTATTCGTTTGGCTATACCCTGATTGTCGGCGTCATCTTCAACTTCCTGATGGGAGTTACGGCTTCCCGTCTGATGTTGAAGTCAATCTCAAAATATAAAGCCTTCCGGAAACCCTGGCTGTTTGGAGGTGAGAAGTGATGCGTGATATTGTAGGACGCAGAAAGCTCTGGTTTACGATTCCCTGTGTCGTGTTGGTGGTTACGCTGATCGTCTCTCTGGTGTTCGGCGTGGAGCTGGACATCAATTTCCGGGGCGGTTCGCTGGTGACCTATTCGTTTGAAGGGACGCTGGACAAGGGGCAGTTTGAGGAAACGATCCAGCAGGCTTTTGGCCAGCAGATTTCGGTGCAGGAGCAGCAGGACGTTGTGACCGGGCGGACCAACTATGTTGCGAACCTTTCGGTGAAAGAAGGGATCAGCCCTGACCAACAGATCGCAATTACCTCTGCGCTTCAGGAGCGTTTCCCGGACAACCGGGTTAAGGTCGTCTCGACCAGCAATGTTGACCCGGCGATCGGGCGGGACTTCTTTGTAAAGTCGATGGTGGCGGTCGCCGCTGCCGCTATCCTGATGATCCTGTATATCGCTTACCGGTTCCGCAGGATGGGTGGATGGTCAGCCGGCGTATTTTCGGTGGTCGCTCTGCTCCATGATGTGATGTACGTGTTTGCCGCGTTTGTGCTCTTCCGATTTCCAATCGGGGATAGCTTTATCGCAGTGGCCTTGACCATTTTGGGGTATTCGATCAATGCGACAATCGTAATTTATGACCGAATCCGTGAGAACAAGCGGCTGCTCGGAAATAAAGTGACGGTTGATGAGGTGGTCAATGTCTCGATCAACCAGAGCCTGACGCGCTCGATCAATACGACCGTTTCGACTGTGATCGCAATGGGGACTGTCTGTATCATTTCGGTGATCTATCATGTGGAGTCGATCCTTGTTTTCTCGCTCCCCATGCTGATCGGCATGGTGGCGGGCGCCTATTCGTCGGTTTGCCTGGCGGGTCCCCTCTGGGCGTCCTGGCAGAACCATAAAGCGGCGCAGAACAAACAGAGATGAACCCGTGAACAGACCGCCGGCCCTACGGCGGTCTGTTTTGACAGCATAGAGCGGAGGATTTTATGATTGCCGGAATTTCGACTGCCTCATATTACCCGGAGGTGCCGGAATTTGCCCTGAAAAGGATGGCGGTTCTGGGCGTAAAAGCAGCGGAAGTTTTCATCAATGCGCCGAGTGAACTGGAAAAAACCTATCTGCGGGAGCTGCGCAGAATTGCCGATAGGGGAGGGGTGCGGATCGTTTCGATCCACCCGTTTACCTCGGAAATAGAACCCCTCCTGTTCTTTTCGGCATATGAACGGCGCTATCAGGATGGGCTGGAGCTTTATAAACGCTTTTTTGAGGCAGCCAATCTATTAGGGGCCGGGCTACTCGTTTTTCATGGGGATAGGAGGCAGACCCAACGGACGGTGGAAGAATATTGCGAGCGGTTCCACGGGGTGATGGAGGCCGGCAAGCAGATGGGCGTTATAGTTGCGCAAGAGAATGTGCCGCGCTGCGCGGCATGGAATCCCGCATTTTTCCGCAGTATGGCGCGTTACCTGCCAAAAGCGCGGTTTGTGTTGGATGTCAAGCAGAGTGTGCGTGCAGGGTTTTCTGCCTCGGAGATGGCGGACGCGATGGGAAGGCAGATTGCCCACCTGCATATCAGCGACCGGGACGACGCGAGCGACTGTCTGACGGTAGGGAGTGGGAATTCTGACCTTATCGGGTTGGTCGCACAACTGAGGTCCCAGGGATTTGATGGGGCAATGATCGAAGAGGTCTACCGCAACAGCTATGGGACCTATGGGGAGCTTGAGGCAAGTTACGCGTTGCTTTTGCAGCTCGCAGAGGGAAAAAAGCCGGAAAGTTTTGGCTATCTGAAACCATAACAGGCAGAATTACGAAAAAAAGTCCAGCTATTGCTGGACTTTTTTGGTTATCCTCTGAGTTTACCCACCGATCATAACCCCGATATTTCCGTAGAGTGCGATGCGGATGATCCCGCAAACAATCAGATGCAGCGGATAGTACCAGTAGAAGAGATATTTCATCCCTTTCCAGTTTCCGCGCTCCCCATTGTATGCTTTCAACAGGGGGATGGAAAGCGCGACAAACAGCTGAATCACCCCATAGACGGGATGGATGAAGAGTGCATATACGGCAGCATAAGCAAAGACCCAAAGCATCATACCGGTCATCTGTTTTTTGAAATTGCCGCGATTCTCCCCGATGCTCAGGATAGCGAGGACGGCAATACAGCTCCAGTCGGAGCAGAACGAAAGGGCGGTAATCCCCAGTATCAGGAGCGTTTTCTGCCACTGTTTCAGGTTTGGACGGTCGTTAATGACCAGTGCGATGAGTCCCCAGAACAACGACCATATCACGCTCGTCTGGTTAAAGACGGAAGTTTGGAACGGGAGGAAGGGAATCCCGAATGCAAAATTGTATGCAAAGTGACCGACGATGGCAAAAAAGAACAGCCTGAACGCATATCCCCTCCGGTTATGTGTGTAATTATATCCCTCTGCAATGAAGAACCAGAAGATGGGGGCGGCCAACCGTCCGACGATATGCAGCAGGATGATCCACCAGTCTGTCGGATAGTGTGGGTATAGCACCGATATGAGATGGTCGACCGACATGGAGGCCATGGCAATAAGCTTTAGTTGGTTGGCATTTAGTGGCCTTATACTCATTTTTGAGGCCCCTTTTCAGAGAAACCGGAAAGCGGTCACATCAAAAATGCCCATATCGGTGATCCGGATTTCCGGGATCACCGGAAGCGCCATGAAACTTAGGGTGATAAACGGGTCGATCCCCTCTGCAACGCCTGCCTGCTGCGCCTTCTCAATCATGCTGTCGAGATTGGCAATCAGGCGGTCGGCGGGCTGGTCGCTCATCAATCCCGCGATTGGGAGCGGCAGCGAACCGAGCACCTGTCCATTCCGCACGATTGTATAACCTCCGGCAATCCGTTTGATCTCTTCCACCGCCGCGAACAGATCCGCGTCGTTGTCCCCGACCACGATCAGGTTATGGGAGTCGTGCGCAACCGTGGTTGCAACCGCCCCATGGGTCAGCCCATACCCTTCGAGCAGTCCAACGCCGATATTCCCGGTCGCGTGGTGGCGCTCGATCACTGCGATCTTCCGCAGCCTGCCCGAAGCGATCTGTGTGTCCACCTCATCTGCTGGGACGGTGGACGCAGTCGTTACAATCTGCCCCTTTACGATTTGAATCACCGGATGTTCGGCACGCGCTGGCAGGGCAAACGCATCGGGTGAGAGCGGTGCGGGGTTGACAGAGTTTCTTTCTTTCCCGATACTTCCCCATGCATATCCAAACATCAGCTCCCCATTATGGACCTTCAGTTCCCCGCCCTTATAGACCGCCAGGACGTTGAACTCTGTGAGATTGTCAAGTACGACGAGGTCCGCCCGATAGCCGACCGCGACCGCACCCAGTCTGGGCAGGCGGTAGATCCGCGCGGCGTTGATCGTTGCCATCTGGATTGCAGCGAGCGGGTCCAGCCCGAGCTCGACCGCCAGCCGGATGTTCCAGCGGATGGTGCCCTCCCGGCGGATATCGGCCAGATGTTTGTCATCGGTACAGAACGCCAGATTGGTCGTGTCGATCCGGTCGCGGATCACACCGGAGAGAAGGTCGCGGAGGTTCTTCGAGGCGCTTCCCTCGCGCACCAATATCGCCATGCCTGCGCGCAATTTTTCCCGCGCCTCTTCATAGGTGGTGCTTTCATGGTCAGTGCGGATGCCCGCCGTAATATAAGCCTGCAACCCTTTCCCAGAGATGGAGGGCGCATGGCCATCGATCACACAGTCACCAAACAGCTCCAGCTTGGAGAGCACCTCGGGGTCGCATCCCACCACCCCCGGATAGTTCATCATCTCACCCAACCCCAACACCTGTGGGTCGGATTTGAGCGGTTCCATCTTTGCGGCGGTGAGGATTTCTCCGGCGTGCTCAAACGGGGTCGCCGGTACGCAGGACGGTACCTGCACATAATAGTTGACTTCGCTCCCTTTGGCCGCGCGTAGCATAAACTGAATGCCCTCCACACCGAGGACATTTGCAATCTCGTGGGGGTCGGTAATCAGCGTGGTGACGCCCCAACGCAGTTCCTCCGGCCCATAGTCGAGCGGGGTCACCATCGAGCTTTCCACATGGCAATGGGCGTTGATGAATCCGGGCGCCAGATATGCGCCACCGAGGTCCACTTCTTTTTTTCCGTGATAGCAGCCAACGCCGCAGATGAGACCGTCTGAAATTGCGACATCCGCTTCTTCGATTTCCCGGGTGAATACGTTGACCACCTTTGCATGTTTGAGTACCAGCTCGGGCAGCTCCTCCCCCAGAGCTAGTTGAATCGCATTTTTTCGCTCCATCCTGCACACTCCTCACTTTTCCTTACCGGATTTTCCGGCATTCGAGATAGAACCGTTTTTCGTGCGCATGCCCCATAGAGAAGGTTTTTCTGGGGAGCGCACCATCGATCTGCACAGTGCGGAATAGCTCGTTTTTCCCCATGGCAGGGAGTAGGAATCCAATCGCATCCTCCCGCTGACAGAGCTTTTCGAGCGCATCTGTCCCATGGATATAATCCACCTCGCCGCCGTAGGTAGCGAGGTAACGGTCTAGGAAGAGTTGCAGTGTCCCAACCGCAAGCTGGGAAGGCGGGTCTTTCACAACGATCCTGCCGGAACCATCCATGGTTTTCCATTCGAACGACTGCCCCTCGCCGGTTTCGGAGACCTGGTAGGACCGCTTCAGCTCGTCCAGCAGTTCTTGCGGCTTTACGCCGAACACCACCCGATGGATCGGCTCAAATTCCAGCGCGGGGTCATGCAGGTTGACCAGCTCGACCAGCGCGTACCGCGCCGGATGGGTTTTCCACGCTTCCTCTGGCAAGGTCTGTTTGAGCTTCTCGTAACAGGCTTTCGCGGTCGCGAGCGAGTGGTTCCCGTCACCCATCGCAAAATAAAGCGGCGCTTTTTCCGGTGCAATCGTCCGGTTGGCCTGTTCGGTCTGCTCCGCGAGACGCGCGAGCGCCTGATCCACCCGATCCGCCTCCTCTCGGGCAAGCGACCAGCCGCGCACCTTCCCGCCGTTTTCCATCAGAGAGAACTGGTAGACCTGCTGCATCTGCGCGGTACAGGCGGCAAGCGGTTCGATGACCAGGCCATTTGGATCGTCGATCAGGACCATGACGTGCGGCAGCTCAAGCGGGGCATTCTCCCGCACCCGGATGCGCGGCGGCAGGCGGCTCTCAACGGTTCCCTCAGTCGGGCGCACTCCCGATTGGCTGCCAGGTTTGTAGTCATAGGCTTCGAGGTCAATTTTTCCAATCAGCCCGTGGCGTACCTTGCCCGGGGCAAGCTCCCGCTCCAGATAGAGGTAGCTATCCGGGAGGACACGGAACAGCCCTTCCGACAGGTAACGCTGCATCTCTGCGTTCACCCGGCTGATCCGTTCCTCCAGCCCCGGCTGGTTCAGATATGCCTCCGGGATAATCAAGTGGGCTGACGAAGGGATCCCCTGTGTGTGTTGCTCTACCCGGTCCCAGTAGTCCGGCTCGGAGGTATACTGGTCGCACGCGACGACACTCCATTCGGAAAGGTCCTCCCCCTGCGGCAGCAAAATCTCAGCTCTGGAAAAAATCTGCATGTTCAATGACCATCCTTCCACTTGTTTTCGAACCAAACCCAAACACGGTCCATAGGATAGAATAATGCCCATTGTGGGCCATCCTGAACAGGTGGTGTCTGGAATGTTTCTGTTCTTATGTTTTACCGCGTTCGCCTTGAGTGCCGACGGGTTCGCTGCCGGGCTTGCACTCGGCTTGCGCGGTGTAAAGATCGGCGCCCCGGCAAAGATAGCGGTTGCGCTGCTTTCTGCTGTATTTGCAGCCCTCTCGGTCAGCGCGGGCACCCTTCTGCGCACTCTGATCCCGGACGGTGCGGAATCCCTGCTCGGCGCCGGGATTTTGCTGCTGATGGGGACGGTCTCGGCCGTCCGCTCCTTGCTACCCGAAAAAGAGTCTAATCCACAGCCCACTCCCCGCACCTTCCAAGCGCTTGGCATGACCATTCAGGTCATCCGGAACCCGGCTCAGGGTGACCTGGACCATTCCGGAACCATCGACCTCATGGAAGCGGCAGTCCTCGGGCTTTCCCTCTCTGTGGATATGCTGGGCGCTGGGATCGGGCTTGCGCTGGGCAGCACCGGACTGGCATGGAAACTGCCTGTGGCTGTTGGGGTAATGCAGGCGGCCTGCCTTTCAATCGGCGCGTATGTTGGGCGTATCCTACATAGGCGGACAATCAGCAGACGTGCAGCCGGCTGTCTTTCAGGCGTATTGCTGATGGCGCTCGGCGCAGTGCGCATCTTTTTTTGATCCCTTTCCATTATAATGCTTATCCCACAAAGCCGCAAGACCGAAAACGCTCTTTTTGGCCTCCTTCATAACGCCCTGAAACGCTCCGGTTTCAGGGCGTTGTATTTTGGACAGATTCGTAGTATAATAACCGAAAAACGGACAGGTTAGGGTTTATTTGAAAATAGGGGAAAAGACGGTGGTTCCGATTTTTCAAACAGGTCCTAGTTTCTATAACCCCAAAAGGAGGATTGGAAGGGATGAAGCGTTTGTCCCCGCAGGAAAAAAAACAATGTGCGAAGCTGGGGCTGTTGATTATCGGCGTCGCATTGGTCATCGGTGCGCTGACACTGCTTTGTATGCCCTTTTTTGAAAAGATTGGCGAACCTGAATTTCAGCAGCGGTTTCAGGAATGGGTTTATTCTCTCGGCTGGAAAGGGTGCCTGGTTTTGCTTGGCATCCAGGTTTTCCAGATTGTTGTTGCCTTTATCCCGGGGGAGCCGGTCGAGCTGTTGGCCGGGATTCTCTATGGGGCGTGGGGCGGGCTTGCAATCTGTTTGATAGGAATCCTGTTGGCCTCTACAGCGGTTTTTTTTGCTGTGAGAAAACTGGGTTACCCGGTTGTGGTACGGATTTTCGGCAAGGAAAAACTGGACGAGTTTAAATTTTTTAACAGTGCGGAAAAAGCGGAAGTCGTGACCTTCATCCTCTTCCTAATTCCAGGAACCCCCAAGGATATGCTGACCTATCTGGCGGGTATCAGCAGGATCAAACCCTCCTCCTTTCTGTTCCTTTCGACCTTTGCGCGCGTCCCGTCTGTGATTACCTCCACCGTGATGGGCTCTACGATGAGCAGTGGAAACTGGGGAATGACCGTTTTGGTGTTCCTCCTGACCGCTGCAATCGGCTTGGTGGGAATCCTCTATAAGGACAAGATTCTGCATCATCTACGCCGCGGGAAAAATGGATAACGCTATCCTCCATATATTAGAATAAAAAACACCTGCTTTCCAGCGGGTGTTTTTTTATGGCTGGATTTCCGGTTCTAAAAAAGCGGACGGGCCAATAAACTGGGAACAGAGAAAAAAAGGACGTGATCGAAATGAAACAGGACGAACGTTTTGGACATGCGGCAGGGATGCTTGGGGATCGGGTGCGCCGGGTGCTGGAACGGATTCCGCCTGGGATTGGCGGGACGGTGAGCGAGATTCGGCTGCGGAGCGGACAGCCGCTGAGCCTGACTGCATCGGCGCGGCCCCTGTTTTTGGATGCGCGGGGCGGGGTGTTCCCACGTCCGCCGGCGGACGGCGGCTTTCTGGTCTCCCGGCAGGATATGCAGGAATGTCTGGTCAGCCTGTGCGGCTGGGCGGTGCACAGCCACCAGAGGGAGATGGCAGATGGGTATATCTCGGTAAAGGGCGGACACCGCGCGGGTATCGCGGCGACCGCAGTGATCGACCAGGGCAGGTTGACAGCGGTGCGGGACGTCACCTCGATCAATCTGCGGGTGGCGCGGGAGATTTTCGGTGCGGCAGACCCGATTGTCAAAAAAGGACTAGCCGACCCTTTTGGTGGGATTCTGCTCGCCGGTGCGCCAGCGAGCGGCAAAACCACCCTGCTGCGCGACCTGGCCCGGCAGCTCTCGGAAGGGGAGATAGGCAGGTGTATCAAGGTCTGCGTGGTGGATGAGAGCGGGGAGATCGGTGGCGCGTCGGGCGGGGAGATTGGCAACCGGCTCGGCCCCTGCTGCGACCTGCTCTCTGGTTATCCAAAAGCGGAGGGGATGCGGACCGCGATCCGCTATCTCTCGCCGCAGGTGATCGTCTGTGACGAGGTGTCCGCGGTGGAAGAGGTGTGCGCGGTCGCGGAAGCGGTGAACAGCGGCGTCTCGGTCGTGACGTCGATCCATGCGGGGAGCTTTGAGGAACTGGTACGCAAGCCAAACTACCGGCGGCTGGTGCGGACAGGCGCTTTCCAGCAGGAGGTACTGCTGGAAGGGGCGGACAAACCCTGCCAAATCCGGGAAGTCAGGAGGATAGAAAGATGATGCAAACTCTGTTGAAAGCGGGCGGGATGTTGATGATCCTGTTCTGTACCACATCGATTGGGATGGCGCTGGCGCGTGAATTGTCACGCCGGGTGGAACAGCTGGAAACAGCGGTCGCCCTGCTGGCCGCATTTGAGGGGGAGCTTTCCTACAGCCTCGCCCCACCGGACGAGATTGCCGGACGGCTGGAACAGCGGGAATCGCTATCGGACGCAGCCTACCTTCCGCTCTGCGCCTCCCTTTGCAGGCAGGGGACCCCTTTCCCGGAGGCATGGAAACAGGCGGTGGAACGCCAGCCGGGGAGCCTTTCCGGGGAGGACGCGGACATTCTGGCGGAGCTTTCGGACACGCTCGGACAGTTCGACCTTGAAACCCAGCTTTCCCAGATTCGGAACATCCGCGCGCGTCTCCAGATCCAGCTGGAGGGGGCGCGCACCCGCTGCCAGGGATACGCGAGGCTTTACCGGACGATGGGCCTGCTTTCCGGGGCGTTCCTGGTCATCATTCTGATTTAGGGAGGGGAACGGGATGGATGTAGATTTGATCTTTAAAATCGCGGCGATTGGGATCATCGTGGCGGTGCTCAATCAGGTATTGATCCGGTCGGGACGGGAGGAACAGGCGATGATGACCACGCTGGCAGGCTTGATCGTGGTGTTGATGATGGTGATTGTGCAGATCAACACCCTGTTTGAAACAGTCAAAAGCGTGTTCGGGCTGTACTGATGGATATGCTGAAAATCACCGGCGTGGCAGTGGTGGCAGTTTCCCTGTCGGTGCTGCTCCGGCAGAAAAACCCGGAATATTCCCTGATGCTTTCGCTTGCGTCGGGAATCCTCATCATCAGTATGTTGATCGACTCCGCCGCCCCGCTGTTTGGGCGGATCGGGAGCTTGCTCGAAGCGAGCGGAGCACAGGCGGAATATGTGACGATCCTGTTCAAATCCCTGGGGCTTTGCTTTGTGACCCAAATCGCCTGTGACGGATGCCGCGACCTGGGGGAGACGGCGATTGCGTCCAAGGTGGAAACAGCGGGCAAGGTATCGGTGCTGCTGGTCAGCCTTCCGCTGTTTGAGCAGGTGCTCTCAATCGTCAATAGCCTGATCGGATAGGAGGGTTTGGATGAAACGCGCGCTCTTTTGTTGTTTGCTTTCGCTTCTTCTGGTCTGCTTTGGCGGGCTTCCGCTTTCCGCGCAACAAGCCCCCGCGCAAGGGGACGAAATCTATCAACGGCAGTTGGAAGCATCGGGCGCGGACGAGCTGCTCGACCGCGCCCCCGAGCAGGCAAAAAGCCTGATGGAAAGGGTGGGGCTTGGATCGATGGATTACCAGAAGCTGCTTACACTCTCTCCATCCGATTTTTTCAGGGAAGTGTGGCGGGTAGTACAGGAGCGGGTGCGGATGCCTCTGACCGTCTTTGGTTCGGTGTTGGGGATCATCCTGCTCTGCTCGCTGCTTGACTGCCTCAAGACCGCTTTGTGGGATGGCACGCTGAACACAGTGTTTACAGCGGTTTCGGTGGTCTGTATCGCGGCGGCGATTGCCTCCCCGATCATCGACTGTATCACAACGACGGCCCGCGCGATCGAGGATTGTTCCACCTTCCTGCTCTCGTTCATCCCGGTGTTTTCCTCAGTCGTAACGGTGAGCGGGCAGCCGGTGACTGCGACCACCTATACGGCATTCCTGTTTATGGCCTGTCAGATTGTTTCGCAGATCGTCTCCGGGACGCTGGTGCCGCTCATGGGCATCTATCTGGCGTTCTGCATCACCGGGAGCCTTGCCCCGGGGCTGGATATCGGTGCGGTTTCCCGCGTCATCAAATCCACGGTGAGCTGGGCGCTCGGGCTTCTGTTAACCCTGTTCGTCGGTCTGCTTTCGCTTCAGACCATGGTTGCCTCCGGGAGCGACACGGTGGTTTCTAAAACAGCGAAATTCCTGATAGGGAACTTTGTCCCGGTGGTCGGGGGCGCACTTTCGGATGCGTTCGCAATGACACAGGGCTATATGCGTCTGCTCCGGACGACGGTGGGCGCCTTTGGTATCTTGATTGCGCTGCTCACCTTCCTGCCGGTTTTTTTGCAGACAACGGCATGGTATCTGGCGGTCAATTTGACATCCGCGGTCAGCGAAATGCTGGGGATCAAACCGATTGCAGAGATTCTGAAAAGCTCTTCTACAACGCTGGGCATCCTGGTGGCGGTGATCCTTTGCTTCGCGCTTCTGGTGATTATCTCAACCTCTCTGGTTCTAATGACGTCGATGGGGGTATAAACTGGTATGGAGGAGATTCGGCAATGGGCATTCGGCATCTGTGCCGCGGCGGTCGCCTGTGGGTTGACCCAGATGATCCTGCCAAAATCGAGTATGCAGCGGGTGTTTGGGATCACATCAAGCGTGTTTTTTCTGGCCTGCCTGCTTTCACCGATTGCGTTTGTGCCGCTGTCCCTCGATACTACCGTTCAGGAGGAGTTCCAGCAGGAGGCGGACCGGCGTGCCGACCGCCTACGCCTGACGGTGGAGGAACAGCAGCGGGACGCGATATCCGAAAGCGTGCGCCTGGCGGCTGCGGGACTTCTGGAGGAGATGGGGGTAGAATATCGGAAAATTTACATAAATGTACATGAGGACGGGGAGGGCGGCATATCTATTAGTGAGTGCGAAGTGGAGCTGGATGAAAGCTGGTTTCCACACCACCAGGAGATCCGGGAGGCCCTGCTCGACCGCTTGGGGGTAAACGTGCTCATAGGATACAAAAAGGAGTGACCGCATGGATGGGAACAGCAAGCTCGCAGTCTTGCAGAAAAAATTTGCCGCATTTTTCAAAGGAAGAAAGCATCAGGCCGTTCTTTTCCTCGGGATAGCGGGGATGTTGATGATCTTGCTTTCCTCCATCCTTCCTGAAAAACAGCCGAAGCCGGCACAGCCGGACGGGGAACTCGACACACAGGTGTATATCGACCAGCTGGAGGACCGGCTCACCAGACTGATCGGCAAGATTGAAGGGGTGGGCAGATGCGAGGTGATGATTACCGCGGCCAATGGTGTGGAATATGTCTATGCGATCGAAGAATCACAGAATTCCAACGAAACCAACAGTTATGAAGGGGATGAGATGAAAAAGCAGACGCAGCAGCAGAACACCGAACAGAAATACATCGTTATGGATGCGGGCAGCGGGAAAAAGGAAGCGCTGCTGAAAACCTGGAAGCAGCCGGCGATTCAGGGGGTGGTGGTGGTCTGCGAGGGCGCAAAGAGCGTGGTTGTGCAGGAGCGGGTGACACAGGCGGTTACCACTGCACTCGGCATCCCCTACAATAAAGTATGCGTGACAAAAATTAGTTAATAAAGTGAGGAGGAACCCCGTATGAATATGATTATTGGAAAAAAACAGATTATCCTGGCGTCGCTCGTGGTAGGGCTTGGACTGGCGGTCTATGTCAACTACCAGTTTGCGCAGGCGGATGGTATGCTCACCGCGACTTCTACGGTCGAAGAAAGCGATAAAAATTACGGCGACGCACAGCTGGTAGATTCCAAGGACCCCTCGGTGGACAGCGACGGGGAAGCCTATTTTGCGGAAGCGAAAGTCACCCGCCAGCGCTCGCGGGACGAATCGGTCGAGACGCTCAAAAATATGATGCAGGATGCCCAGATCGACGCGGACCTAAAGGCGGAGATGGCGCTCAAAGCGACTGAGGTGGCCAAATCGATTGAGACCGAGGGGAAGATCGAGAACCTGATTAAGGCGAAAGGGTTTGATGACTGCATGGTCTATTATGATACCGAGGGTGTAGACGTTGTGGTCAAGACCGATGGCTTGGAAGCGGCGCAGGTCGCGCAGATGAAGGACATCATCCTCAAAGAAACGAGCATCCCAGTGGAAAATATCTCAATTGTCGAGATCAACTGAAACCGCTCTGAGAATGCGCATAAAAAGCCCGCTTTTTAAGGGCGTTGCCATAAGAAAACATGGAAAACCCCAGTAAAATCAATGTTTTTTAAGGGCAGCGGAAAACGGGGCGGCGCAAACAAGTGAACAACAGCACAGAAAACGGGCGATGTCGGCAAGACACCGCCCGTTTCTGCGTCCCGGTCAACGCCGCAGATTTTGAAAAAGTCTGCGGCGTTTTTTCATGTCCAGACACCGAAAGGAGCGGAGAACCATGCCAGTATTCCGCGTGGAGAGGAACAAGGGGTACACGGTGATGTC
>JAETRV010000055.1 GCA_021770005.1 Anaerotruncus sp.
CGTCGGTTGGCCTCTGCACGCCGATCTCCGCGCTAAGAGCCGCCTGCGGCGGTTGCGCTCCGAAACGCTCGCTGCGGCTCGCAGTGCGGCGGCAGTTTTTCGGGTGAATTGCCGCCCAAAGGGTGGCAAGAGGGGGCTTTTTACAAGAGAAAAAGCCCCCTGCAAAAGATTTCGAACAGGCTCTTAGGCTTCGGAAATAACATTCTTGTCACACCGTTTGACGATAACAGCAAACCTCCCGGTTTTCTGCGATTGCCGAAATCCCATTCTTTTTCCGCTCGATTTTGAAAAGATTCAGCGTCCCCCGCTCTTTTCAACCAGTTCGTTTTGCTCGTTGAATTCCAGCTCGATGACCGCCGACCGGGTATAGCGGATGATCGTATCAAGCCGTTTGCGCTCGTCCGGCGCGTAGAACACATACGAGACACCCTCTTTTTTCGCGCGGCCGGTGCGCCCAATCCGGTGGGTATAGTATTCATTCTCCAAAGGGATTTCGTAGTTGACCACTGCATCCACGTCGGTGACATCGATCCCGCGCGCGGCCACATCGGTGGCCACCAGAATATCCACCCCATCCCCCCGGAACGCGGCCATAATCTTATTGCGCTCGCTCTGCCGCATGTCCCCGTTGAGGCAGTCCGCATTAAATCCGCGTTCACGCAAAAGGCCTGCAAGGCTGGTGGTGCTATATTTGGTGTTGCAGAAGATCATGACCTTGCGGTAATCGTGAATCTGCAAGATATAGACCAGGTCGGCCAGCTTCTGCCGCCCGGTGCTCTCAAGCATATACTGGGTGATCTTCGGCTCGCTCTCCTTCACCGGTTCCACCGTCAGTTCGACCGTGTCCCGCTGGTACAGCCAGCCGATATCCATAACCTCCCGGGAGATCGTGGCCGAAAACATCACCATCTGCTTGTCCTTCGGCAGCCGGTCGAGGATTTTACAGACATCCTTATAGAAGCCCATGTCGAGCATCTCATCCGCCTCGTCGAGCACCGCGATCCGGGTTTTGGATAGGTTGATCGTCCGGCGGTTGAGGTGGTCCAGCATCCGGCCCGGGGTTGCAACCACGATTTGCGCCCCGCGTTTGAGCGCTTTGATCTGCCGGTCGATCGGCTGGCCGCCATAGACCGACACAACTTTGATCTCCGGCCGGAAAAAAGCGAGCTGCCGCAGTTCCTCGGTGATCTGGGTGCAAAGCTCCCTGGTTGGGCAGAGGATGACCGCCTGCACTTGGGCCGCCTGTGGGTCGATCTTCTCGATGATCGGCACCCCAAACGCACAGGTCTTGCCCGTACCGGTAGGCGCCTTGGCGATGATCTCTTGTCCCTGCATCATCACCGGGATCGCCTTTTCCTGTATCTCGGTCATTTCGGTAAAGCCCATCCGGTCGATCGCTTTCTGAACCTCTTCCGAGAGATTCAGTTCGCTGTAATTTGCCATTTTTGTTCCCCTCCATCTCGTTAAAGTCTATTATACCACACCCCTATTCCCACGTAAAGACAAGGATACCGGAATTTGACGAGAAAAAGCAGTTTCCGTAAAAGCCACGATTTTTTTGCCCAGACCAAGCCCCTAGTTTAAAACAAAAGCTTTCCTCCATTTTTCCCGAAAAATTGCGGGGCCGGGGGGCAGCGCCCCCGCAGCGGGCACAGAAAACCGCCGGACGGGAAATCCCGTCCGGCGGTTGTTTTTCCTGTTCTGGATGCGCGGGATGGCCCGGGCCGGAGCAGAGGGGGATAGGGCGTTACTGGTATTTTTTCAGATACATCTTCCAGGTGACTGCCCATTTCGCGGGGTCATCCATACCGGATTCATCGATCTGGTGGACTGTGCTGCGGTGCGGCGCGGTTTTGACCACCTCGGGATTCTCATGGCACTCTTTGAAGATATACTTCATCGTCTCCACATACTCGTCAATATCCGCCTTGGACGGGGTCTCGGTGGGCTCGAGGGTGATCGGCTCGGGCAGATAATAGGGGTGATGTGAGGTCCAGTAGTGCAGCCCGAAGTCCATCGCGCGGCGCTGGATATCGCCGGTCGAAACGCCGGTCTCCTCGTACACCTTCTCCATCGTGTAGCGGGCCTGCTCGACGCGCTGGTTGTTGCCGTCGCGGTAGTAGGCATCGATCCCTGGGATTTCGAGCATCTTCTGGAACAGATAGTTGTTGTTCAGCACCGCGGTCTTGGCGACCTGGTATAGCCCTTCGCCGCCGAGCGAGCGGATCCACGCGTAAGCACGCAGGACGACCGGCGCAACCCCGTAGAACGAGCGGATTTTTCCCACGCCAAATTCCTTGTTGGCGAATGCATAGTCGAGGAAATAGCGTTCCCCGTCAAACCCGACCAGCGGGGCGGGCAGGAACTGCACCAGCTCTTTGGAGACGCCGGTTGCGCCGCAGGCAGGGCCGCCGCAGCCGTGGGGGGAGGAGAAGGTCTTGTGCAGGTTGAAGAAGCACAGATCGAAACCGGCTTCCCGCGCGCGGGTGACCCCGAGCAGCCCGTTGGCATTTGCCTGGTCGTAGGCGCAGAGCCCGCCATGTTCATGCACATAGGAGGTAAACGCCTGCACCTGCCCGTTATAGACGCCGGTGTCCTCCGGGTTGGCGACAATATAGGCGGCGGTGCGCTCGGAGACAGCCGCTTTCAGCGTCTCCATGCTGGGCAGGCCGGTCGTGGGGTCGGGCTGAAGATAGACCACCTTGAACCCGTTCATCACCGGCGCCGCCGCGTCGGACGGATGCGAATACAGGGTGGTGATGATCTCGTCACGCTGCTCCCCGCGGCTCTCAAAATAGGCCCGGATAACCGACGCCATCGCCAGGATTCCCTGTGAGCCGCCGCCCGGCTGGAAGGTGAACCGGTCCATTCCGGAAATTTCACACATATATTTATCGGTCTGGTAATAGATTTCGAGCATCCCCTGTACGGTGGACGGGTCCTGGAGCGGGTGCAGCTCCTGCACGCCGCGGGCGAGCTGCTCGTTGACCTTGGGGCTGTATTTCATCGTGCAGGTGCCCTGCCCGATCTCGATATTGACATCCGCGCCGAGCACCTGCTGGGAGAGGCGCAGATAGTGGCGGAGCACCCGGTTCTGAGAGAGTTCCGGCAGGTTGACCCGGTTTTTGCGCTTCATGCCCGCAGGCAGCGCGCCGGTCCCCTCGACCTGTGAGGAAACTTCCTCACTCGCCTGAGGCACAAGGATTCCGCGTTCGCCCGGGGTGCTCAGTTCATAGATTACCGGCTCATCCCACTTGGCCTGATGGAAATGCGCTCTGACCTTTGCGGACCGATCAATTCTGTTCACAATACTCATCCCTTTCTCGATTTATCGGGTCGCCTGTGCAACCGCGGACACCAGCCGTTCGATGTCGTCCTGTGTGTGGATTTCGGTGACGCAGTAGAGGGCGGACTGCCCGAACTGCGGGAATTCATCTGAAAGGTCCTTTCCGCCGAAGATGCCCTGCGCAAGCAGCGCCTGGTTGATCTCAGCGACCGTTTTGCCGGTGCCGGAGAAGTCCACAACAAACTCTTTGAAGAAGCAGCTCCCGAAGCCGTTCACGCGGAGGCCGGGCAGTTCTGCAAGCCGTTTGGCGGCGTATTGGGCGTTGCGCAGGATGGTCTCGCCGACCTCTTCCATCCCCTTGGGGCCCATGGTGGCAAGATAGACGCCAGCGGTGATCCCCCAAAGTGCGCTCTGGGTGCCGACATACTCTTTGCCGTGTTCGCGGTGGTGGCCAAACGAGGTACGGTCATACGCGACGTCGCCGAAGCCGTATTCGCCCGGCTGGCTGGTCGGGGCGATGCCGAACAGGCGGGAGGGGAACTCCATGACAAATTTTTCCTCATCGCGGGTCGCCATAAAGCCCGACTGTCCGCCGCCGTAGTTCATATGGATGCCGAGCGGCTGAAGGTCTCCGCAGACGATGTCCGCGCCGTAGGAGGGAGGCGTTGCCAGAACGCCGAGCGAGATCGGGTCCACGCCGACCAGGCTCAGCCCGCCCGCCGCATGTACCAGGTCGGAAATCTCCTGCCCATGCTCCTCGATGACGCCGAGATAGCCCGGGTTTTCAAAGTAGACGCCCGCGGTATTGGAATTGATCTTGGATTTCAGGTCGTCGAGATCGATCTGGCCTTTGTCATTGCATTTGACCCGGATAAACCGGACGCTTGCGCGGCAGTAGTTATCCATGATCGCGAACTTTTCCGGGTCGATCAGCTCGGGGACGATCACCTCGGTGCGGCCGGTGATCCGCTGCGCCATCCGCGCGGTGGTGGCGGCCGCCTGGGCCCAGTCCATCGTCGGGACGTTGACCACTTCCATATCCACCAGCTCGGCGACCATGCTCGCGTATTCAAAGAGCGACTGGAAACGCCCCAGCTCGTTGTACGGTTCGCCGCCGTAGCCGGTCAGGAATTCGCCGCGGGAGTTGACCTCGTCGCAGAGCGCGGGGACATAGTGCTGCCAGCAGCCCGCGCCGAGGAAGTTGAGGTTCTTTTTGCAGTCGGTATTTTTGCCGAGCAGCCCCTCGACATGCCGGCGCAGCTCGTATTCCGAGCCGAACGCCTTGGGTAGATGCATGGTGTCCTTGAGCTTGAGCGCATCCGGGACATTTTTATGCAGCTCTTCCAACGAGGTCAGGCCGATCTCTCGGAGCATCTCCGCCTGGATTTCCGGTGCGGAGTTAGGGATATAGGGGTGGTTGTCGAAACCTTTCATGAGGGAAAAAGCCTCCTTCTTGATCCTTTTTGCGGGACGATGCCCGGCCGATAGGGAAAGGGTGTTCTGGTTGTCTGGTATTAAAGATAAGCAATATCCATGCCAAACCGCATTTCCCCTATCAAAACGGGGGAAATGCGGCCTTTTGCGGATGCGCGCCGCTTTTTTTGTCAAGCTGTTGCCAAAAGGCATGACAGATGACAATTCCGGCAAATACCTTGACAGAATGGCCAAACCGGATAAAATGTACTTATAGATATCGCATTTTGATCTATTGATTGTGAGAAGCCGTACCAATAGCCGCCGCACACATCTTGCCGGCAAATTTCCCGCCTGCCTTTGTCTCAAAAACTTGAAAGCCATAAAGGATTCCGGCGTTTTTGAGGCTTCGACAGTCAAAAGTCAAAAAATTTGCTCGCCAATCTGCGTACTTCGACGAATGGTACAGCTTCTGAATGGATTTTAAAAAGGGAGGGATGCCGGATGAACCGTCTGGAAGAGGCGAAACAGTCGATCGAGCGGCTGATTCACGGTGCTTCAAACGCGCTCAAAGCGGAGGTTGCGGTATTTGATAGCGACGCCAACCTGATCTGCGGCACGCCGGTCTACCTCAAAAAGAAAGGGAAGGCGGTGCACTCCCCCTCGATCAACGAGGTAATGAACTACGGCAGTGTGCTGGTCAACACGCCCGGGGAGATGCAGTCCTGCATTGGCTGCCGGTTCAAGGACAACTGCCCTGCAACCGTCGAGCTGCTCTGCTGCATCAAGACAGACGGCGCGGTGATCGGCGTGGTCACCCTGACCTCGTTTACCCGGGAAGGGCACGCCCGGATCAGCGGGAACACCCAGACCTACCTGGACGCCCTGACCGAGCTTGCCGGGCTGATCGGCGGGTTGGTGCGCAGCCGGGAGGGGCTGGCGCAGACAGGCAGCTTTGAGATGTTGGTGCAGGAGGCGTTCAATGTCTCGCGGGACCCGATCCTGCTCGCCGACTCCAACGGGGTCATCACCCAATACAACGAGGCAGCGGCGCGCAGCCTCAGCTTCTGCAAGCTATCGACCGCGTCCCTGCGGCATATCCTGCCGGAACCGGTCGTCCGCAAGATCCTCCGGGGGATCGTATTCCAGGAAAAAGAGGTCTCTATGGGCGGGTTCCACGCCAGGTTGACCACCCGGCCGATCTATGTAAACCGGGAACTGCTGTCGGTGGCGGTGCGGTTTTCGGACGAAACCTACGGCCCGGAGGGACAGCCGGACTATGTGAGCCGGATCATTGGGGTCAGCCCGGAGACCCAGCAGCTTCAGCGGATGATCCGCAGGCTTGCGGACAGCCCGACCCCGATTCTAATCAGCGGGGAAACCGGCACCGGAAAGGAGCTGACCGCCCGCGCCATCCACGAGCAGAGCCGCCGCCGGAAATACCCGTTTGTGGCGGTCAACTGCTCGAGCGTGCCCGAGACCCTCTTTGAGAGCGAGCTGTTCGGCTACGAAGAGGGCGCGTTCACCGGCGCGAAAAAGGGAGGCAAGATCGGCAAGATCGAGATGGCGCAGGGGGGCACCCTGTTCCTCGATGAGCTGGGGGAACTGCCGCTCTCGATGCAGCCCAAGCTGCTGCGGGTGTTGCAGGAATATGAGCTGGAGCGGGTCGGTTCGACCGAAAAAATCCCGCTCAACATCCGGGTGATTGCGGCGACCAACCGCGACCTGTCCGAGATGATTGCAGAGGGCCGGTTCCGGGAGGACCTCTATTACCGGATCGGGGTCATCAATCTCGAAGTGCCGCCGCTGCGCCATCGCACCAGCGACATCATGCCCATCGCGGCGCACTGCCTCGAATCCCTCCGGCAGCGGATGAACACCCCGGTGAAGCGGTTTGACGAACAGGTGGAGCGGCTTTTCTTGAGCTATGAATGGCGGGGAAATGTCCGGGAGGTGCAGAATGTGGTGGAGTATACGGTAAACCTCTGCGAGAGCGAGGTGGTGACGCTCGAGGACCTGCCTCCCAGTATGCACGACCGGGTCAGTCGGATGCAGGCTGCGGCCGAGAAGCAACTGCTTCAGAGCGAGGAACGCAAGCAGATTCAGGAGCTGCTCGACCAGTTTGGATATACGCTGGAAGGGAAAACCCAGATTGCCAAAGCGCTCGGGATCAGCCTGCGCACCCTCTACCGGAAGCTGGAACGGCTTGGGATTTAGGCGCGGTCCCGGCGCCTTTGAACGCTCCTTTTTCCCTATGTGTAAACACCCCCTGGCCAACAGCATCCTCTTGCCGTTTTCCGGGCGGCAATCCAACTGCCGGAACGGTCCTAACCGAATTACATCAACGGAGGAAACAACATGGAACATCTGGCAACATCGGTGAATGTCGTTCTCCCGCTCTTCCTGCTGATGCTCTCGGGCAAGCTGATGAAACGGCTGAACCTCTTTGACCAGCGCACCCTCGATGTCATGAACAAGGTCACATTCAAGACCTTCCTTCCCGTCTCGCTCGCCATGAGCATCTACAACACCAGCCACGAAAATATGGCGCAGCCGTCCTTCCTGGCGTTCACCTTTGCGGGGACGGTGCTTGTCTGCCTGGTCATGCTCGCGGTGATCCCGCAGATCGAGCCGGAGAATGCCTGCCGCGGGGTGATGATCCAGGGGATCATGCGGGGAAACTCGGTCATCTTCGGCCTGCCGATCGGGATGATCCTCTGTCCGGATGAGGTCGGGACAGTTGCGCTGGCGGTTGCGGTCGTAGTCCCGACCATCAATATCCTGTCGGTGGTCGTCCTCGAGATCTTCCGGGGAAACAAGCCCGCCCCGCGCAAAATCCTCCGGGGCATCCTGCACAACCCGCTGGTGATCGGCTCGGCAATCGGGCTGCTGTTCTGGGGGCTGGGCATCCGGATTCCGCAGGCAGTCTATACCGCGCTCAGCGATTTTGGGAAACTCGGTACCCCGCTCGCGCTGATTATCCTCGGCGCTTCGGTTGACTTCGGCCTGCCGCGCAGCCACAAACGACAGCTTTTGATCGTGTTGATCTCCCGGCTGATACTTGTGCCGGTGGCCGGTGTGACGGTCAGCATCATGGCAGGGTACCGGGGCGCTGAGCTGGTCGGGCTGCTGATCGCGTTCGGCGCGCCCACAGCGGTCAGCTCGTTCACCATGGCACAGGAGATGGGCGGAGACAGTGAACTCGCCGGGCAGATCGTGGTCTGGACCACCGCCGGTTCCCTTGTGACCATGTTTGTCTATGTCTTTCTGCTCCGCTCACTGGGCTTTCTCTGAAAGGAGGGTTCGCCTCCCTGAGAAGCGGCAGGCGAACCTTTTCGCTGCGATAGATGAAAAACAGGCTCCCAACGGAAACCTGTTAAAACAAATAGAATAAATTCAACATAATAAAACAAGGAGGAAAATTGAGATGGAAAATCGTAAACTGGAATCCTGTGCACGGATGGGCGCCTGCTTTTTTGCATGGGCTGGGATTGTCACCGCCCTGGTGGAGCCGGTGTATAAGCTGATCCTGCATCTGTACGGCTGGGCGATGGATAGAAAGGCCAACCGGACCGCGCGGGCTGGGATCATCGGGGGCGCGCATAGTTCGACGTCCATCTGGGTCGGGGGGCAGCGTTGGGGAACCGCCCTGCGCGTGGCGGCAACAATCTGTGTTCTGCTGGCATACACCTGCCTGTTGGTGGAGCGGCTGGCCGGACGGGAGGAAGCCTGATGAGAAGGGCGGGAAAGCTCGCCCGGATTGGCGCAATCGTATTTGCCGCGCTCGGGATGCTCACCCTGCTTGCCGACCGGCTGTTCCAGAGGTGGCTGCTGCATCAGGCGCTGGAAACGCTCGAGATACCTTCGATGGGGCAGAGCCAATCGGGGACGGCGTCCAGCATTGGGATCATTGGGGGCGCGGACGGTCCGACCGCTATTTTTATCGCCCACAGCCCCGCGCAATGGTGGGCCGAGCCTGTGGTCATCGCTGGATTTTTTGGAATCCTTGCAGCGGCCTGCCTGGCAGTCTGGCTGCTGCTCCGCAGACGGGATAGCGGGCATTGATCAATTCAGGGCGCTTTTTGTCTTACAAAAAGCGCCCTTTTCCTTTTTTAAATAGGCGCTTAGAGCCTATCCAGAATCTTTTGTAGGGGGCTTTTTCTCTTGTAAAAAGCCCCCTCTCGCCGCCCTTTGGGCGGCAATTCACCCGAAAAATACGCTTGACCGGATAAAGCTTCCGCGTCCTGCGGGACGCGGCCAAAGGCTCTGCCTTTGGAAACCGCAATTTTTCGAGAAAAATTGAGTAAAGCTTTAGAGCTTGAACAGGCTCTAAATGGCGGGCAAAAGCCCGAAAATGCGCTATGGTTTGGGGATGGGAACCTGTAAAACCGGCGATTGCCTGGGCTTTTTCATGGTCAATGAGATGCGTTTTTTCGGAAGGTCAACCCCCAGCACCCAGACGGTGACAATATCGCCCACCTTGAGCACCTCACTCGGATGGCGGATGTACCGGTTGGTGATCTGCGAGATATGCACCAACCCATCCTGATGGACCCCGATGTCCACAAACACCCCGAAGTCGATGACATTCCGCACCGTCCCCTGGAGTTCCATCCCCTCTTTGAGGTCTTTCATGTCCAGAATGTCGCTGCGCAGCATCGGCGGGGGAAGCTCGTCACGCAAATCCCGGCCGGGCTTCAACAATTCAGCGGCAATGTCCCGCAGGGTCGGCGCCCCGACCCCACACTCCGCCGCCACCTGTTCCACCCCGGCAGCCTTGATCCGCGCGGGCAGGTCGGAAAGGCGGTTGTTTGCCGCGTCCTCAAGGGTATAGCCAAACCGGTCGAGCAGCGCTTTTGCGCCCGCATAGGACTCGGGATGCACGCCGGTATTGTCCAATAGGTTGTTGGCATGTGGGATACGGAGGAATCCCGCACACTGTTCAAACGCCTTGGGCCCCAGCTTGGGCACCTTTTTGAGCTGGGCGCGGCTGGCGAACGCGCCGTTTTCCTCCCGGTAGGCCACGATATTTTTGGCGACCGTACCCGAAAGCCCCGCCACATACCCCAGAAGCGACGCGGACGCGGTATTCAGGTCGACCCCGACCCGGTTTACGCAGTCCTCGACCACACCGGACAGTGTTTCGTCCAGCCTTTTTTGGGGCATGTCATGCTGGTACTGCCCCACCCCGACCGACTTCGGGTCGATCTTGACCAGCTCGGCGAGCGGGTCCTGAAGCCGCCGCGCAATCGAAACCGCACTGCGCAGAGAGACGTCAAATTCCGGGAATTCCTGTGCGCCCAGTTTGGAGGCCGAATAGACCGACGCGCCCGCCTCGTTGACCATCATGTAGGAAAGCCCGCAATCCATCTCGCGGATCAATTCCGCGGCAAACAGCTCGCTCTCTTTGGAGGCGGTGCCGTTCCCGATCGAAAGGACATCCACATGGTGCTTGCGGATCAGCGCGCCGAGCTTCTGCTTTGCCTCGGCAACCTTGTTCTGCGGCGGGGTCGGATAGACCACCGCGGTATCCAGCACCTTTCCGGTCGGGTCGACCACCGCAATCTTGCAGCCGGTGCGGTAGGCCGGGTCGATCGCAAGCACCGTCTTGCCCTTGACCGGCGGCTGCATCAGCAGGGCTTTCAGGTTGACCCCAAAATTTTTAATCGCCTGCTCGTTGGCCATCTCGGTCAGGCTGGAACGGATCTCCCGATCGAGCGAGGGGTGGATCAGCCGTTTGTAGGCGTCGGCAACCGCCTCCTGCACCAGCGGGGTGGTGATGCTCCCTTTTTTCACGAACAGCCCGGAAAGCAGCCCCACCGCATAGCCGCTGTCCACCTCGACCGAGACCTTGAGGAACCCTTCCTTTTCGCCGCGGTTGACCGCCAACACCCGGTGGCTGGGCATCTTGGAGACCGGCTCCGCATAATCGGCGTACATCGCATAGACACCCGCGTCCTCCCCGGCGGAGACCGTTTTTAACACCGCATTTTTCTGGTAATACTGGCGCAGGAGCAGCCGCCCCTGCGCGCTGTCCGAAACCTGTTCAGCGAGGATATCCGAGGCGCCTGCCAGCGCGTCCGCTGCCCCGGGGACTTCCTTCTCCGGGTTTACAAACGGCTCGGCCAATGCCTGCACGCTGCCGGTCGTCCGGTCCTGTGCGAGCAGCAGCATGGCAAGCGGTTCCAGCCCCCGTTCTTTTGCGACGGTCGCGCGGGTACGCCGCTTCTGTTTGTAGGGGCGGTAGATGTCCTCAAGACGGGCCAGCGTTTCGGCCGCCGCGATGTCAGCTTCGAGCTGGGGCGTCAGCTTGCCCTGTTCGGCGATTGCCCCGGAGACCTCTTCCCGGCGCTTTTGCAGGCCGCGCAGATAGTCAAGCCGCTCGGAAAGCTCCCGTAATACCTGGTCGTCACAGGAGCCGGTCTGCTCCTTGCGGTAGCGCGCGATAAACGGGATCGTGTTGCCCTCGTCGATCAGGGCGATGATGTTTTCCACCAGCTTTTGCGCGATGTGGAATTCGTTTGAGAGAATCGCAGAAAAATCCATACGTCAACTCCAAATCTTTTCAAAAGTTTTGCCAGCGTTCTTAGAGCCTGTTTAGAATCTTTTGCAGGGGGCTTTTTCACTTGCAAAAAGCCCCCTCTTGCCGCTTCGCGGCAATTCACCCCCTAAATGCGCTTTCCAGGATAAAGTATTCCGCCGCGTGCGCGCGGCGGCGGGGGCGCTGCCCCTCGACCCCGCAATTTTTCGAGAAAAATTGAGTAAAGCTTTTCACTTCGAATGAAGAAAAAATCTTTTTGAAAGGCGGGAAAGAGCGGAAAAACAACGCAGTAAGTCTGCCGGGGTGGGGCCTACGGGGAGGGGGCGCTGCCCCCTAACCCGTAAGACAGCCCGCAGGGGCGTCGCGCGAAGCGCGCTTCGGGCCGTAGCAGGCCCGAGCAGCCCCGAGGAG
>JAETRV010000129.1 GCA_021770005.1 Anaerotruncus sp.
AATATCGGGGAATATGTGGTCATCGACGACCGGGTGGTCGTGCGGGTGATCCGGCTGAATGGGGACATCAAACTCGCGATTGACGCGCCGAGGGAGATCCCGATTGTGCGGGGGGAAGTCTACGAGCGCACCCACCCGCGCCCGGCGGTAATCGAGAACGACCGCCGTCGTTACAGCCAGCCACATCGTAAACGCCCTGCCCCAAACTAAAAGTTTCGTCCACCTTTGAAAAGGTGGCGGGGTCGAGGGGCAGAGCCCCCGCCGCTCGCCGTAGCGAGCGGAATCCACTTCGGTTTTCGGTCTGTCCGCCGCCGCGGAGCGGGCAGGCTTGAAGCATATAAAAAACGGGCGGAATGGACAACGCCCGCAGAATTTAAGGAGGTTTCACCATGGGAATGGTAGTAAGAAGCAACATTATGGCAGTCAACGCACAGCGTCAGTTGGGCGTGAACAACAACCAGGTCTCCAAGGCACTGGAGAAACTGTCTTCCGGTTACCGGATCAACCGCGCGGGCGACGACGCTTCCGGTCTGGCGATCTCTGAAAAGATGAAAGCGCAGATCAAAGGTCTGGACACCGCTTCCCTGAACGCACAGGACGGTATCTCGGTTGTACAGACCGCTGAGGGCGCGCTGACCGAGGTGCACAACATGCTCAACCGTATGGTCGAGCTGGCAACCCGTTCGGCGAACGGCATCAACGCAGACCAGAACCGCTCGGCACTTCAGGAAGAGGTCACTGCTCTGCAGGCAGAAATTGACCGTATCGCACAGTCCACCACCTTCAACGATATCCACCTGCTCGATGGTACCGGCGGCAGCGGCGGCACCACTGGCGGTACTACTGGTTCGGTTGCAGAGTTCGATGCTCCGACCGCAACCACCATCGCCAGCCCCACAGATGGTGACGGTTCTGGTACGTCGGCAACTTTCGACTTTGATGTCGCTGGTTTCGCGGGCACCAAGGCTGGTACTGTTGATGTCAAGATCGGCGATGTGGTGGTCGGAACCGTTGACGTCACTGAAGGTATGACCGATGCAGAATTTGCAGATGCATTGAATGGTCAGAAATTCACCGTACAAGACACTGCTGGTAATGACCTTGAGTTTACGGCAACTGTTAGTGGTACAACTGTTACCTTTACAGCTGCGGATGACTCGGCAATCGCCCTGAGCGGCGGCAGTGCTGATTTTGATGTAACAGGCGGCTATACTATCGAGGCACAGCAGCCTGCGGCAGCGGCAGCAGCGGCTGGCGATGCGGCTGAAGCTCCGGATTTCAGTGGCGTAACCCCCATTGCGGTCAGCGACGGTACGAATGCTGGTAAAGCGGATGTCACCGGTCTGGATGGCGCTGCGATTCAGGCCGTAATCGATAAGATGGCGGAAGCTGACGAGACCTTCCAGGGCGGCGAAATCACGATCGAAGCAGCCGCAGGCGGTGGATATGAGCTGAAAGCAGG
>JAETRV010000056.1 GCA_021770005.1 Anaerotruncus sp.
ACCTGTGACCAAGCCCCACCTGCCACCTGCCGTTCGAGGGCATACCCGGAGAGGTTGCCGTCCGCATCGGTCGCGGCGGCCCACGAAACGGTGATTTTTTTGCCGCCCTCGACCTGAACCGGGACGGTGATGCTTGGCGGCTTGCCGGGCGCGCGGTTGTTAAATACCGTCACCTGTCCGCTGGTCTTATAGCCGCTCTCCAATCCCTCGCTGTCATACGCCTTGACCCGGTACATAACTGATACGGTACCAAACGCCACCGAGTTGGTGGCACTGCGCCCGCTGCCCTGGTAAATCTGGCTCCATGAGCTGCCGCCATTGGTGCTTCGCTCCACCTTGTATCCCTCAAGGTTGCCTTGTGCGTCGGTGGATGCACCCCATGAGACGGTGATCGTCGTCCCGCCTGAGATGCTGGATGGGATGGTGATGCTCGCCGGGACTGAGGGAGCTGTATTTGTTGTTACTGATCCATCATCCGATACGAGCACAGTTTTAGGTAGGATCACCGCTGGACGGACTCCACGCTCAGTGTTCGAAGCTATTTCCACTCCTCCGCCATCATAAGAGACGCAATTTACACCATTAAAATTCCAGTCAGTATACTTATCATAATATGGTGATCTAAGCCACCAAAAATCTGCTTTTCCGTTGAAATACGCAATACGTTTCTGCCTTCCATTAGACGGAGGAGGGTCGAAGTATGCAAGGATAGAACCATATTCTTCTCGGTCGGTTGTGGTATATTGCGATCCGAAAACTTCTAGTCGAGACAACAAAAAAACTTTACGAGACAGTCCGTTTGCTCCCGTTTGATTTGTACCACCCCCACCGCCCTTGCGGTATGGAATTTTAGCCTGTTTAATTGCATTTTTGATGTTGGCTTCAAACAAATTTAAAAACGTGTTGTTCAGAAAGCTGTCAAGGCTGGATGTTTCCAGTACATTAGTTGCCTTGTCGTTCCACGCCTTCTCTTGATAAATGTCCTTACGCAGTAACCATGTCCCATCGCAGCTGATGTCGTATTGACTGGATGGCAGCCCCTGTTGTACAATCAGATATTCCACCAGCGCCCCGTTTTCTTTGAGCTTGACGATACTCCCGACCGCTTTGCTCCCAAGCTGTACCATTGCCATATTTCCACCTCCTTAAAATTCAATTCGTTTTTGGGCCTTGTTCCAAACGCCCTCTATCACCAGCCCGTCGAGCGTGCCAAAGGTGACCGTAAACGAGTTACCCTTGATTTCTGTTCCGTATTTAAGTTCGAGCAGGCCCAACCGGCTATTGACTCCATCAATCTCTGCCCGGATGTCCAGATGGCTGTCAGGCGCAGTATTGTGCTCCGCAATCAATCCGCGGGTCTCGTCCAGAAACTGCGGCAGGATCACCAGTGTGCAGTGCTGCCGCACGTCCTCTGCGGTCATAAACGCGCCTGCGGGATAGTCGAGCTGTACATCCACCCCATCAACCACTACAACCGACACCGGGAACCGCCGCACATCCACTGTACCGTTTCGGCTGGCCGATACATAGGCCGGATAATCTCCCAAGGTACCATAATAGATCAGTACCTCGTCGTCCCCGTCTGCCGCAAAAATACCGAACTCATTGAGCCAGAAACCATGGTCCAGCCCTCCGTCCAGATCGCTGCGGTACTCGACGATCATCGAAACCACACTGCCATTCACCGACGGGAGTGTGCTCGTCCCGCGCGCGACCGGCGTCACCAGATCGGTCAGGTCCGCAGCCTCCTGTGCGTTTTCGACTTTGCCGCTGCCCACCATAACCCGGGTGATAACCAGCGGTTCCCCCGCAAGCAATTTTGCAAAGCGTTCCCGCCCTTGTTTTGTGATGATAAATCCACGTTCCATTTAGGTTTCCTCCTCTGCTTCCAATTCCGGCAAGACTTCTTGATGGATGGTCGCGACCACATCTGCACCCAGTGCTAAATCTCCGCAGAACCCATAGTCAAGCTCCAGTTCCGGCAGTGCCCACGACGCCCAGTCTCCGGTCACGGTTCCGCCGATACCAATTTCCGTCCCAGTTTCTGGGGCGCAGGCAGCGAGCTCCATTGTGATGTTTGCAGGCTTGATCTCGCAAATCTCCGACCATAAAAAAGGATAATCAACAGACCGCGAAACCGAGTCCTCGAAAAACTCCACCCGCATACAATACCGGTCAAAATACTCGGTGATCTCCACCGGCACGCCGGTCAATGTCTCAAGTATCTCTTTGAGCCGCTTGCGAGTGAATGGCGGACGCAGACCAAACCGGATTAAGATACGCTGGCGGCGGGTATCGAGACTAAGTCCCGCGCCGGACATCCGCAGGATCGCCTCCCAGCGGGAGATTGTCCGCTCATCCGCAGTCATGACCGATTGGTTGAGGTACTGCTGTACCGTATAGTCGTAAGCCTCCCGCGCCGCCGGGTCAGACGCCTCACCGAGCGCTAAAAACTCCCGTACCTCCCGCAGATAGAGCGGCAGGTACTCAATATAGTTATACATCCGGCATCTCCACCACCGTCAGGTTGCCCATCTTGGGCACCTCGTATTTGTCCCATCTGGCGGACAGGAGCAGGTTGCCCGCCTGCCCGTTGATGGTTGTGCCTCGGATGTCAGCGATCCCGTCTATCTCCAACACCGCCGCGTCCAGCCGAGAGACCCGTATAACGTCGTCCACAAAGACAAGGCTTTGTAGGTATCGTTCGATCTGCTGCCGGATGACCGGCTCGAGATCATGTACGGTGTAGTCCGGGCGCACCGCGACCGAGGTCTCCACATCCACCGCCAACTCCTCAACTGTCGAGACGGTGGTATCGTGCCCGATTGGAGCGAGTCCATACCCCTTGCCGGACGGCTCGGGGTTGATGATCTCCTGCACCTTTGCGACCAGCGTCGGGCTGGCGGGGCGATTATCCGCGTCTATGATAACGCACTGCACCTTGCCGCCCTGCCCCTCGGGCGTCGGGAATACCTTGACGTCCCCAATGCCGGGAATCGCGCGGATATACTCCTTGTACTGGTCGATGTTGCCGCCAAACGGGCGGCTGTTGACTACGATATAAAACCGCTCGCGCAGCGCGTCGTCCGACTCGATCTCCTCACCGGGGATCAGGACGTCGGACAGCGTAGCCGCGCCAAGGTAAGGGTTATTGATCGGCAGGATTGGGCCGAAATAGAGGTTGCCCGCCTTGCCGGTCTGCTCACAGGCCAGCTCATATACCCCAAGCTCCAGCCGCTTGGTTACCAGATAGGTGATACCCTCCGCGCCAAACCGTGTCTCAAGCTGCACATCCTGCCGCGCCCCGTCCTGCGTGGTAAAGACCGCCTTGCGTACCGCGCTGGATGCCGGGTACCGGTTGACCCCATGCTCGGCACATTTACGGGTCAAGTCGTCCCCGCGCGCGGTATCCGCCATCGTCGCGTCCATGATGTTGTCGGCGTACCACTGCTGCTCCGATATCATCGAGGCAATCGGCGCAATTGCCGTAAAAATCAGACTGCCCTCGCGCTTGTCAATCTCATCCGGGATCGCGGCGAGGATGTCCTCCATCAGCTGCTCATACCCTCTCATGTCAGATACGCCTCCCTTGACAGCGTTGCAACGCCAAAAATGGTATCGATCACGAAATACAGGACGTCCCCATCGAGGGCAAAGTCCCGTACCTCTTTGATTCGGGTGTCCGGCAGCAGCGCGTCCTCTATCATCCGCTTGGCCTCGCTGAGCGCATAGTCCCGCTCCTTGCCGATCAGGGTGTGCAGCTCGCTGCCGTACTGCCAGCTAAAGATTGGATAGGTGTACCGGTCGGTCTGGAGTGCCATGTATGCCGACTGCACGACCGCTTCGAGTTCGTCAATCTCTTTGGTGATCCGGTTGTTTTTGAGATCGAGCCGCCATGTTTTGGAGGGCTGCTCGACATACTCCACCTCCGACTCCCGAACCTCCGAGACAAAAGCCTCGTCAATCACTCCGCATCCTTACCCCCGATCCGCGCGTCGACCTCCCGCTGGACCTGGTATGGCCGGATGCGGTCGATCACGATATATTTGTCGCCCTTGTCCGCCAGCGTGGAGGGGCGGCAGACAAGCAGCACGCCCTCACCGGGCTTGAGCGGCTGACGGATAATCACATCATTGCGCAGGTCTTTGGGCATCAGCTCTCCATGTGTGTGCTCAAAATGCATCACCAGCCCGATACAATGATCGGTAACGTAGAGGCACTCCTCCGGTATGGTAAGCTGGGTGTCGGTCTGGACCACCAGCGGCCCGGTCGAGAGGACGGTCCCGGTCAAAAATCCACCCTCTCCGCGATGCGACATATAGTTTGAGACAATCCGCTTGCACTGCTCGACAGTGACCCATGCGCTCATTTTAAGCCACCTCCAATCATGGTTAAACCAGTCTTAAATCAATCTTTACGGTGTGGGCGTGGTTAGTAAATGTGTGCTTTGCCATGGTGCAAAGCAAAAACTTGCTGAGCCCCAGCTCGGGCAGATAGATGTGCAGCATGTTGCCCGCCCGGATATCCTGATCTCCGAGCGCATCCACCGAAAGGGTCTGCTGGACGCGGTTTTTGAGGTAGAGCAGCGCGTCGGCTTTGGCCTTGGCCTGCTCCGGATTGACCGTATCATCCAGCTTTTCATAGTATTGCAAGATTCCGCCCCACTCTTTAAATCGGTTAGAGTCCTGTGCAATGTACAGCTCCCGTTTGCCGGTCTGCTTGTTGTCTCGGATCAGCTTGATCCGGTTAAAGCTATTTCCATCAATGCTGCCCTCGTGAGCGTAGCCAATCATCAGGCTTTCGGGGTCGAGGGTCAGGTTGGTGATCGAGCCGCGGATGTTTTTAAGCACAACCTTTCCGGCAACATCCTTGATATAGTAGATTTCCTTCTTTGCGGTCAGAGTCATCCGGATATAGTCTGTGATCGTGTCGAGCATATCCTTTTCGTCGATCAGCCGGATTCCGGGTGTATAGCCGGTCTCCTCGATCTGCCCGAGGGACAGCCCCATCTTGCCGCAGATTTGCCGGACGACATCCGAGGCCGTCTCGCCGTTTTTGAATGTAAAGGTATCCGTTGCCTTGAGGTACCGGAGCTGGTCGTAAGCGGTGACCTTAATTTGATCCTCGTGGGTGGTATTGACCTTAAAGATATTGCCCACAAAATAGACGGTCCCCTCGCAGGTGATTTTTACCCCGTTGCCGATCTCCGGCCGGACCGAGGACTTGACCACCGGGAAGGTGCAGACCCCGGCCTTGTTGATGTTGTCGGTAAAATCCACCTGACAGGCCAGCTCCGAAATGTCGTACTGCTCGCTGGGCGATTTGATTAAAATAACTCGAAAGTCCATAGCCACCTCACGGGAGGACAAACGTCTGACCGGTATAGATCAGGTTGGGATTGCTAATCTTGTCCTTGTTTGCCTCGTAAATTTTGGTATAGTCCGCGCCGCTGCCGTAATACTGCTTCGCGATGTTCCAGAGACAGTCACCGGTTTTGACGGTGTAGGTCTCGGGCTTCCGCGCGGCCTGTGATGAGACGTCCCGCGCGTTTTGTGGGGTATCGGTCTTGATGCGGACGGTATTTTTTTTGCGGGTCGGGAGCCGCTTTGCACTATAGGAGCGGTACTCCTTGAGCGACAGGGTATAATAGACGTCCTCCCAGTCCCCAAATTTGCGGGAGGGGGAGAAGTCCTCGATTGTGCAGCGCATATTGATGTCGATCCCGTCTCCGGTAATGACCAGGCGGGTCGTGGATTTGCGGTCCATGATCCGCCTGATCTTTTTGACGTAGGATTCGGGCGAATTACCACCCTGCGAAAAAGGGTGGTAATCCGCATCCACAAACAGGCTGTTGATTGTGATGGTCATGAGCTTGCGGTTGCCGAGCTTGGTGATCTCGCCGATCGCGACGATCTCATATTGCTTGTTGCTGCCCTGTATCTTGAGGGTTACGTCCTCAAGCGGGTTGACCGGCAGACGCATCCCGTCCAGATAGGTCCGTACCATCAGTGGAGCACCTCCTCCAGATCGGACAGCCCGGACTCAATCTCACTGTCCGCCTCATCCTGGATTTGCTGACGCATCTCCTCCCAACTCAGTCCGTCCTTGTTGGTGTCAACATTGATTGTGACGCCGCCCTGATAATCAAGGTAATAGACATTTTGTTTGCGGTTGGCGTTGGACTTGATAAGGTCCGCGCTTGCTGGATCAAGGGATGCATCCTCAGGATCGAGATCGACGGTCGAGTGATCCTCTGTAATATAGCTGTTAAGTGTACTTGAGTAATCCTGCATCAGGTAGCTCTGATCTGCGACCGAGTAGTCCATGGTCAGATATTTTTGTGATGCGTAGGCGTTGACCTCGTTAAGAGCCTGTATCTCCGCAATGTCATGCAGATATTCGAGGCTCTGGTCGGAGATGTCCACCTCGCTGCCGATCTTACCCACCTTATCAATACTTCCGCCGCTCAATTCGACCGGCGGAAACTCATAGTCCTGCGCGCCGCCAGAAAAGTCGGGCAGGAGCGGAGCGGCGTCGGCAGATGCCTCGGCTGCGGTGGGGTCGTAAAGTCCATGCACCCAGTCGGATGCCTTGTTATAGGCGTTTGCACTCTCCGCGGCTGCGGATTTGTACTCCATGCGGCTGCTGTGGATGATGTCGTCCGCGTCGGTTGTCAGTGCTTCTTGCGCGGCTTGTAGCTCCTCGACCATTTCGCCTAGTCCGGCGGTGAGGTTGACCTTGACGCCGGGTATCCTGTTGACCAGCGTCTCAATCCGTTCGGCCATCGTCTGGATGTAACCGATGACGGTGACCGCAAGATCGTAAAACAGGTATTTAACCGCATAAACAGGATCGGAAAACACGTTGCCAAAAAAGTCAATAAATGCGGAAAAGGCGTTCCAGATTCCGGCTACCCAATTGTAGATGCGGACATACAAATCCACGAAGGTGGCCGCGACCGCTCCGGCTGCAACCGCCGCCTTGGCGTTAAACTCCTCTGACTGGATCGTCGCCTTGCGGATCGCGAGGAACAGCCCCGCGAATACCGCGACAATCAGCGCAATCCCCATGACGATCCACGTAATCGGACAGGCGAGCAGTGCGGCATTCAGCCCATATTGCGCAACTGTCTGTGCCGCGGTTGCTGCGGTTGTCTGATAAGCCGCGCCCGCGTGGGCGACCTTTGCGATAGAAGAGATCAGCTCGATTGCTGCGGTTGCGGCGACCACCCCTTTATAGACTAGAAACGCCGTTGTCAGGATGCCGACCGCGACCCCAAGGCTCACAACATAGGGCTCAATATCAGTCCAGTTGGTTGTGAAAAAGCCGTACACATCCGCGACAGTCCCGCCCAGCAGGGCGAGCATATTAACCGCAAAGGTTGCGCCATCGGCAAGCCCTTGGAAAAACTGCTGACCGTCTGCGGTCGCCGCCCATGTGGCAAGCTCCTCCATCTTAGAGATCAGGACGTCCACCGCCTGTCCCGGCTGGGACAACGTGCCCATGAGCTGGCTCACGTAGTTTTGGAATGCTGTTGACGCCTGGCCAAATGTTGACGGCATGGATGCAAACTGCTCTTCGATTGCGGCTTCCTGCTGCATAATGGACGAGACAACCACGTCGGTGGTCAGCTGCCCCTTTTCGGCCATTTCGCGGAGTTCGCCCTTGGTGACACCAAGCGAATCGGCCATCATTTCGGCGATCACCGAGCCGTTTTCCATGACCGAATTAAATTCTTCTCCTCGCAGGACGCCGGAAGCGAGACCCTGCGAGAGCTGGGTCAGTGCGCTGTCCGCCTCGGCGGTGGATGCGCCGCTGACGACCAACCCTTTGTTGAGGGTGGAGGCAAAACGGATCGCCGCGTCATTGCTGCCCTTGAAGTAGTCCTGCCGTCCCATCCGGGAGACCAGCGCGGCGGTGGACTCATAGGACGACCGCGAGTCGAGAGCCGCCTGCATGACCTGCGCCTCGAGCATCTCCTGTGTGTGACTGTCATCCCGGATCAGCCCGAGTCGGGCATCCACACTGATGCGCATGTCCGCCCGGTCCCCAAGGGATTCGAGCGCGCCCCATGTGGTGGTGAGCAGCTGGAGGCTCTGATTGGCAATCAGGATCGCCTTGCTGAGCCCGCCAAAACCGGAGGATGCCCGGTGGATATGCGCGGTCTGCTCCTCCGTCCGGCCCAGCTCGTCATTGAGCCCGTCCAACGCGTGCTGTGCAAGGCTGATGTCGGTACGCATTGTGGCAAATGCGTCATCCGCCGCGAGCGCGTCCATACCGGCGTTGACTGTCTCCATCGTGCTTACCATATCGCCCATTACGTTGATTGTCCGCTGGATAACCGACGTAAATCGGTCCTGTAGCGCCAGCGTGCTGGACAGCGTCGACATAGCCTGCCCACCTCCTTTTTATCGTTCGGCCTTTCTGCGGGCCTCTTCATCCTGCCGGTTTTTTTCATCCACCATTGCCATAATCGCGGCGCGCTCGGATTCCGGCAAATTCAAAAATTCGCTGGGAAAACGACCGAACTGGCAAAACAGATAAAAACTGTATACCGTGTCCCGGTCGTTTCCCTTTAGGAGTTTTTTACTTCTTCTTTTGCCTCCTCGGTTAGGTCGCGGTCAAATCCGTTGACCTCCTGCACCTTGAGGAGGAGGTCCAAAGTCTCTCCGGGGAGCAGCATGGTCTTAAGCAGCTCCTCCCCTCCAACCACGCCATAGCTCGCCTGTAATTCGGCGTCCTTGAGGTCTGGGTAGACAACCGATGCAGCCATCAACCGCAGGTTATAGAGTGATGAGTCCAGATCAGGGGCGCCGCGTTTTCTGGAGCTGCGGCGCATACAGCTGTCCTTGATTTTAAGGTGATGCGATTCGCTGATTGGCCGCAGCTCCCAGAGCTCCGGTTTCCCGTCCTCTCCCAAAAAGCGGTCGCTGATTGCGACCTTGACGTTTTCGGGTTTAATGGCATTTTGACGCAAAAATGCTTTCAGTGACATATTTCTAATACCTCCAGATCAATAATTGTTATCTTCGTTGATATCATCCGAGGCGACGACGCTGAATGTCTCAAGCAGATCGACATCCTCAAACGTAAAGGGGATTTCCTGTTTTAAAATTGCGTCCTCGGTGTCGAGTATCGCAAAGGTGATCTCATCCAGATTGCAATCTCTGAGTATTTTTGTTTCGCGCCCCCGACCGGATGTTGCATCCTCGTTGCTGATTTTGAGGTCAAAAAACAAATCACGCCCAGTCTTGGCGTAGTTAACAAACGCCTGCTTGAACATACTGGTGATCTCGTTGATGACAAGTGTGCCGGTGCCCTTCCACGAGGTTGTCTTGCTGCCGACCCCGCGCTGCCCCATGGCCCGGACTTCTACTTTATTTTTCTTAAATTTTGCCTCCACCTTCTGAATGTAAAAAAGCGGATGGTTCTGCCCTTTGATGGTGATGTATGCGGTTCCCTCACGGGCGGAAAGGACTTCGCGCGCCCTCCATTTCTGCTCCGGGAGTGCGAAATCGTTCGGGTCCCTGTAATTAGACATAGGTTATAACCTCCTTAGCCCACGACCTTAATCGTGTTATAAAACGTCTCCATGACGTCGCTCGGGCGGATTTCATAATCAACAACCACCGCGTCAATCAGATCGCCGCGCTTAACAACGATGTCCCCCGGCACGACGTCCTGCAAAATCCCTTTGGCTTCCAGCTCCCGGAAGTAGGAGAGGATTTCCGCGTGGAACAGCTCCCGCCCGTCCCGGTTGTTCTGCACCTTGCCCGAATAATAAGCCATCGCGCGGTTGGTGATCTCGGTGGCCACCGCGAACAGGATGCGGATGATCTTGTTTTTCGAGAGCGCATAGGTGCGTTTTTTGGTGAAGGTGGTCAGGGTATTGATATCCTTCTGGATCAATACCTGGTTGCCCACCGTGGGCGACGGGATAAAGACCAGCTGGCCGGTCGAGGCAAACGCCTCCTGCTCCTGCCGGGTGTACCGTTCGTCCACATCCACTGCGCCGGTATAGCGCGCGTTGGTGAGGCTCTCCTCGAGCGGGCAGCGGGCGGTTGCGCCCGCGACATAGGCGGTCGCCATCGACCGGGTGACATGGGTGCCGTTTTCGAGGTAGACCCCGTTCTGGACGGAGACCACGCCCTCGAAATCGGCGGTCTGACTGTCCGCCACGACGGCCTGCAAATACTTCCCCTCGTCTTGGATCATCCGCTTGGCAAACGACACAAACAGGTTGCGGATATCCACATCCTCGGTCGGGCAGGCGATTGCATCGACGGATATCAGCTCCATAGCGGACAAAAATTTGACATAATCCCCCATGGTGGCTGTGCCATCCTCACCGCCCGCGAGCGCGACCCCGGCGTTTGCGGTCAGCTCGTTGTCCAACGCGGCGGCGGAAAAGTCGATCCAGTCATTGCCAGTAAGCTCCGAGATGTCCGCGACCGTCTGCCGCTCGATCTCGTCCACGTCAAACCAGGTCACAACCGCAAACTTATCCGTCTCCCCGAGCACATTCTCGACCGACACCGAAAAACGGTTCCCGTAGGTGCCGCCATATTTAGCGGTACAGACGAGGCTGCCGATTTCGGCCTTGGCCTTGACGCCCGTGTTCAGCCGGTAGAGATAGACGACGGTAGCGTTTTTCATTGCCTCGCTCAGGAGGATGGTGTCGTCTCCATAATCCGCGATGTACTGCGCCATATCCGCCGGATAGATCGGGATAGCGGTGTGGTTCGGCAGCCACGGGAAAGAGGTTGGGATACCGACCGCGCCCCGGTCCCCTGTGACCGGCGGGTTATTGCCCTCACCCACATAATTGATGTAGACGCCGGGCAGCTTTTTGTTTTGGGTAATCCAGTTACCTCCGGGCATCTGTGCGCACCTCCTTATTCAGCGCCTGTTCGATCAGCGCGTTTACCTGCGCTTCAGTGTAGCGCTTTTCCGGCTCAAGGAGAGTTGACAGCAGGTCGCGGCTAACCCCTTTCGCGGCGCGGATCAGCTCCCGCCCCGGATACTGCGGGGCGGGAGTTTTCTTTTTTACTTCGTTTATGGTTGTTTTGGTCTCGTTCACGTTGACTCCTTTCTGTCCGGATGGTCTTATCGCCGATCTGGACCTTGTCAATCAGCGGGGTGCTGTCGATGCGGTAGAGATGCACGCAAAAATGACATAGGATGTGCAGTTCCCGGTCTACAATCTGCCGCTGGTGTCCGCTCAGCCGGACGGTTACCCCGCCGTAGGAGACCGCCAACAGGTTGAGACAGAGGTTCGCGCAGACCGCGTTTAGCTCTTTTTGCAGCTCGGCCCCGGTCTTTTGTGAGCAGTAGGTAATGTCCAGTTTGCCGGACACCTCGTGCCGGTTCCAAACCGTTTTATCCAGCAGTGGATCGCCTGCAAAATCCACAAAAAAGCAGCGGGCGGGGATTTCGTCCGGCACCAGCTCGGCAAAAACCGGGACATCCGGATAGAGGGTATCCAGCCCGACCGAGACCGCGCTCAAAAGATCGTTTAAAATATCCATCATCCAAGCCCCTCCCAGATTTTTTTCTCAATTCTGCGGGCGGCTGCGTCCAGCTCCTTTTGCGCCAGTTCCTCACTGT
>JAETRV010000009.1 GCA_021770005.1 Anaerotruncus sp.
GAGGGGCGGCAGTGCCCCCCTCTTGTGAGAACTCCCCCGGCAAGCTTGGGTGGGGAAACGGATCGAACCGCCCCGGTCTTGCCGGGGAGGGGCCTACGGGGAGGGGTCTCTGACCCCTATCCCGTAAGACAGGCCCGCAGGGGCATCGCGGCGGATGCCGCGATCTCGGCCTAAGAGCCTATTCAAAATCTAAAGCTTTACTCAATTTTTCTCGAAAAATTGCGGTTTCCAAAGGCAGAGCCTTTGGCCGCTCGCCGCAGCGAGTGGAACACTTTATCCTGAGAAGCGCATTTAGGGGGTGAATTGCCGCCAAAGGCGGCAAGAGGGGGCTTTTTGCAAGTGAAAAAGCCCCCTTGCAAAAGATCCTGAATAGGCTCTTAGCGCGGAGATGCGGCGGAACACTTTGTCCTGTGAAATGGGTTCCTATTTTTGTCCGGACATGTGCCGGACAAAAATCCCTGAAGCGCCAAACCGCTTACAAGCGGTTTGGCAAGCTGAAGAAGTGGCTTTTTCCAAATGAAAAAGCCACCTCAAAAAGAAATCCATTTAACGATTTTAAAAAAGGCCATGCAGCAACCGGCAGGTTTCCGGGAGGTCGGAGACAGGATTTTGGGCATACGCCTCGATGCTGACCCTCCCCCGGTACCCGGCGGCAAAGAGGGGATCAAGGGCGTCCCGACAGGCAGACAGATCATCCTGTAATGGATAGGTGCGCGCGGGATATGCCGCGTAATGGATATGCCGGAGCTTGCGGTCACGACAGAGCTGCATGAGCGAACCGGGGTCGTCCTGCTGTTTCATAAAGTGGTAGAAATCGACGATCGCACCCACATTCCCGCATCCGCAGGCATCCGCTGCACGCTGCGCGTCCGACAGGGTAGAGACAAAACTGTGTTCCTCGTCATTGATCGGCTCGATCGCCAGTGCTACCCCGCGTTCCGCTGCCTGTGTTCCGAACCGGTGCAGGAATTCCAGATATTGCGGAAACCCTTCCCCATCCCAGTCGAACCCCTCCGGCACAGTGGCGCGGTTCGGCCCACTCATCGTGATGAGGTCGGTCCCCATCTGCTCGGCCACCGAAAGGGAACGGCGGATATAGATGTCCAGACGCACAGGGTCGGCGTGCGGCCCGATCAGCGCCATCCCCTTGGGGATCGCATTGTTAAAAACCTCGGCAGGCAGGCGGGCGCTGTCAAGCAGTTTGCGGTAGGCGGCGGTTTCCACGTCGTCGAGCAGGAGCAGGCGTGCGAGTGAGACTTCCGCATAATCGTAGCCGGACTGTCCGACCAAAGGGAGCGTCCGGCGGGCGAGCGGGTCGTCCGGTGTGGCGAGCAACAACAGGCAGCATCCAAGTTTCATGAAAAACGACCTCCTTCATCTGGTTGAAAACAAAATAAGAATACAGTTTATGGAAGAAAAAGCGGCAGCAGGGGGAAGCCCCTATCCGCTCCACAGCCTAGCTGTGGATGTCAAAACCATAGGTTTTGACAAACGAGCTGAAAAGCATACAAAAAAGGCGAATTTAGACCGAAAAGCGGTCCGGACAACTTGCAATAATGTTACCATTTTGATATAATTGTGATAGGATTTGGGAAATTCGGGAAGAAAAAATGCTCAGGGCTTGTTTGAAAATAGCGAAAAAGACGGTTGTCTTGGTATTACAAGCAGTCCCTAAATATGCGCAAAGGGGAAAGATCCATGAAGACGACAATCAAGACCATCGCGCAGAAGTGCAACGTTTCTCCTGTAACGGTTTCGCGTGTCATCGCCAATAATCCGAGCGTGAATGAAAAGACCCGCCAGTTTATCCTTGATACGATGAAGGAGCTGGACTATCGCCCGCAGAAGGTCGAGGCCCTCACCGAGCGGCAGCGCGCCCGGATGATTGTGATGGTGATGGAGGACATCACCCGCAATGCCAACGCGATCATACGGGCAGCGGCGAGCTATCTGCGGGAGAACGGCTACCTCTCGATCTTCTGTGAAACAGGCGCAAAAGCAGCCTATTTCGACGAATACCTCACCGCGCTGGTCGAGCGCGGGGTGGTGGACGGATGTATCGTTATCACCAGCCTTGCCGCCCGTACCGAGTTGGCGCGGATCGCCGAGAAGCATCGGCAGCTTCCATTGGTGGCAGTGCACTGGTGTGAAGCGTGGTCGAAGGTGGATTCGGTCATTCTCGATAGCTACCACGGCTCGATCTGCGGGGTCAATTTTCTGGCCGATATGGGGCACAAATACATTGCATTGGTCAACGCGCCGTCGGAGGCGTCCGGCTCCTATGAGGAGCGGATGGGCTATCTGGACACGATGCACAAGCGCGGCCTCCCCACCGACGAAAAGTACATCCTTTCCGGGAACCTCGAGAAGTCGGGCGGGGTGCAGGCGGCGCGCAAGCTGCTCTCCGAGATGCCGGAGGTGACCGCTGTTCTCTCCTCCAACTACGCGATGGCCCGCGGTATTGTGGACGAACTGGCCGCTGCGGGCAAACGGGTGCCTGAAGATATCAGCGTGGTGCCCTTTGGAATCTTCCAGTCGGGGGAGGATCAGCGGGACTTCACCGCGGTGGGGGCAAGTTATGTGGATGCCGGGATCATCGCCGCCCGGATCGTGCTCGAACGGATTCAGGAGATTAAGGAGCATCAGATCCAGTTCAACACGGTGAAGAAGGTAGTATTAGAGCCGGAGGTATTCCTCGGGACCTCCGCCCAGCCTCCTGCAAAAGCGTATGCCACCACCCGGACGGAAAGGAAGCGCTGACCGCTGCAAAAGCGGTCAGCCTTTTTGTGCATCTCTTTAGAGTCTGTTCAGTATCTTTGGGAGGGTGCTTTTTCGCCTATGGGAAGGCTCTCACTCCGGAAAATCAAACTGGATTTCCAATCCGGCGGGTTCCTCCAGTGTCTTGACCACCGACCAGATGTCCTCTTTGCTGAACTGTTTCATGCTCTCGCGGAAGTTGGACGAGATGCCCTCGAGTGCGGGCAGGGAAAGCCCAAACGCGGATGCGGATGCGCACGCAATCTGCATATCCTTGTCAAGGATCGAGAGCGGGTTGCCGGTGCCGGTGAATACCCTGCCAGCGACATGCCGGGCCGTAGCGCGGAAGATACCGTTGGAAGCGCTGGTCCCGTCGAGCACCTCAAAAACGGTGCGGGGGTCGAGTCCCGACGCAGCCCCGAGTGCCAGCAGTTCGCAGGTTCCCTCAAACATCAGGCTGAAAAATGCCTGCATACAGGTTTTCGCTTTCTGCCCCATGCCGGGCTTGTCCCCGACGCGCACCACTGTCGAGCCGAGCTGGTGCAGCAGTTCCTCATTTTTGCTGAACGCCTCCGGGGATGCACCGACCATCAGGTACAGTTCACCCGAAGCACAGGTTGCGGCGGTGCCGCGTACAGGACAGTCAACCAGATGCAATCCCAGCGGCTCCAACCCCTTCTCTGCCTGCTCGCACGCCGCATACCCAACCGATGCGGTTACCAGCACGCTGCTGCCTTTGGGGAGTACATTTGCAGCGCCGTCCTGCCCGAATAAGACGTCCTGCACCTGCTCGCCGTTGAAGACCATCAGGATCAGGGCCGTCGCCCCGTCCGCTGCTTGTGCAGGGGAGGGGGCAGCTGTGCCGCCCTTTTGTTCCAAAAGCTGCATCCGCTCGGGCAGGAGGTCAAACCCCTGCACCTCATAGCCGTGTGCCAGCAGGTTTTCTGCGATTCCCATGCCCATCGTTCCCAGTCCGATGATTCCCATTTTGGTTTTCATTGAAATTCCTCTTTTCTTATCAATTCTATGATGATTTGGTCGAACGTTTCTCTCCTTTTTAAGACTAAATGATTTGAAATAAAATGTCAATATAAAGATATAAAATTATCATAAAATATTCAGAGAAATTAGCAGGATGTTTTATCCATCTTTTGTGCGTCTTTTCTAGAAGTGTTTGAAACCAGAGAGGAAGGCAGCAGTTTTGATTTTTCAAACAACCTCTATATGAAAAACCACCAATTCGGCATCCGTTCTCTTGCATAGAATAGAGAAAAACAAAAAAACGACAATTCTGCATTGCAAATTTCGACGCAAAATGTTATCTTAATAAATAGCAAAAACTTATCATTAGATTGTGCGAAAAATCAGGAAGGGCAAAAGGAGGTTTCACATGATGCTGGGAGAAAAAGCATTTGCGTCGATCGGGGAGCTGTCGGAGCAGCTCTGCGCGATGAGCAGAAAAATCTGGGAGAATCCGGAGGGCCCCTATCGGGAAGTGATCGCAAGCGATACATGCGCCTCGTTTCTGGAGGCAGAGGGGTTCCAGGTCGAGCGCGGATGCTTTGGCCTGCCGACGGCACTGCGCGCGCAGTGGGGTTCCGGACATCCGGTGATCGGGTTCCTCGGGGAATACGATGCCCTGCCCGGACAGAGCCAGAAGGATGTCCCGTATCAGGATCCGGTGACCCCGGGCGCTTATGGGCATGGCTGCGGACATAACCTGCTCGCGGTGGGCATGGCGGGCAGCGCCGCGGCGATCAAGCGGGAGATGGAGGAGAAAAAGCTCTCAGGCACATTGGTCTTTTACGGGTGCCCGGCCGAAGAGGTCCTGACCGGCAAGGGATTTATGGCGCGGGCGGGCGCGTTCCGGGAGCTGGACTGTGCGCTCGCATGGCATCCCGGGCGGTATACCCGCGCGTCCTACAGCATCTGTACCGGTGTGAACTCGGTGAAATATCATTTCACCGGCAAGACCGCACATGCCGCGTGCGACCCGGAAAAGGGGCGCAGCGCGCTCGACGCGGTGGAACTGATGAATGTAGGGATCAACTATCTGCGGGAACATGTCCCGATGGACGTTCGGATGCACTATGTGATTACCGATGGGGGAAGCGCACCGAATATTGTCCCGGATCATGCAACGGTCTGGTATTATGACCGCGCCCTGACCCGCGAAACGATGGAGATGGTGGAAGAGCGGATGCTCAAGGTGGCACAAGGGGCCGCGTGGATGACCGAGACCGAGCTGACGGTTGAGCGGCTGGGCGGCTGCTATCCGACCCTTCCCAACCACCAGCTTGCCGACCTGATTGACGCGTGTATGCGCGCGATCCCGCAGGAGCCGTGGACCGAGGAGGAGATCGCCTATGCCAAAAAGATCAATGAAACGGTCCCCGACCTCTGGCAGGAGAGTGTGCAGTTTTCCGGATCGAAGGACCCTGATATCCAGCTCCATTCCGGAGTTATGACGATCGATGAAGCCGATGACTACGGTTCGACCGATGTCGGAGATGTGGGGCATATCGTGCCGACTACCTTCTACAAAACCGCTTGTTACAGCATCGGTGCACCGGGTCACAGCTGGCTGGTTGCAGCCTGCCTGGGACGCTCGATCGGCCAAAAGGGGATGCTCTACGGCTCTAAGGTGACAGCGCTTGCAGGGCTGCGGCTGCTCACTGAGCCCGAACTGGTGCGCAAGGCACAGGAGGAGTTCAAGGAAAGTATGCAGGGCCGCACCTATGCGTGCATGATGCCGGACGACCTGCCCGCACCGGTCTGACCGCCTTTCCGAAGTTTTATTCCATTTTTTTAATGCCGCTGAGGCGGAACCCCAAGGGAGGAATACCATGTATCACGCAACGGATCAACGGGATCAAGAGCTGGGAACGCTCTGCCGGACGATGCGGGTGGAACTGATCGAGCTGCTTCATCAGATTCAAACCGGGCATCCGGGCGGGAGCCTCTCCTGCTGTGAAATCCTAACCACCCTCTACTTTGACTGTATGAACGTCCGTCCGGAGCAGCCGGATTGGGACGACCGGGACCGGTTCGTGCTCTCCAAAGGACACGCCGCTCCGATGCTCTATCTCACGCTTGCCCACCGGGGCTTTTTCCCGATGGAATGGCTGCCCACTCTGCGCCAGTATGGCAGCCGGCTTCAAGGGCACCCTTGCGCACACAAAACGCCGGGGATCGATTGCTCGACCGGCCCGCTTGGCCTGGGGCTTTCGGCGGCGCTCGGTATGGCGCTTGCCGGCCGTTTGAATGGGCAGGATTATACGACTTGGGTCCTGCTGGGGGACGGGGAAATTCAGGAAGGCGGGGTCTGGGAAGCCGCGATGTCAGCGCGCAAGTTCAATCCCGGCCGGTTGGTCGCAATCCTCGACCATAACGGGGTACAACTCGACGGGACCAACGCCGAGGTCATGCCAATAGACCGGATCGCCGAGCGTTGGCAGGCGTTCGGCTGGGAGGTGTTCCCCTGCGACGGGCACAGCATCCCGGAACTGCGGGAGACCTTGGCTCGTGCAAAGGCCTCTGATTCTCCCGCGCTTGTGATTGCCGGGACGGTGAAAGGAAAAGGGGTCTCGTTCATGGAAGGACAGAGCGCATGGCATGGAAAACCGGTCAGCAAGGAGGATTGCCATCGCGCACTGCAAGAACTGGGGGTGGATCACAATGCCGGATAAGGTTTCGATTCGAGACGTTTATGGGGCAGCGCTCAAAAAGCTGGGAGAACAGGAGGAACGGGTCGTGGTGCTCGAGGCCGATGTGGGTGGCTCGACCAAAAGCGCGGTCTTTGGGAAAGCGTTCCCCGATCGGTATTTCAACGTCGGGATTGCCGAACTGAACATGGCGGCGATGGCGGCAGGGTTCGCCTACGCTGGGAAAATCCCGTTTGTCAACACCTTTTCAGTCTTTCTCACCACCCGGGCCTCCGACCCGATCAGCAGCATGATTGCCTATGACCACCTCAATGTCAAGCTCTGTGGGGCCTATAGCGGCCTTTCGGATGCCTATGACGGCGCAAGCCATCACGGGATTTTCGATCTGGCATATGTCCGCTCCCTGCCGGGCATGACCGTCCTTTCGGTCTGCGACCCGGTGGAGACTGAAAAAGCGGTATTCGCCGCCGCAGAGATCGAAGGCCCGGTTTACCTGCGGCTTTCCCGCGCCGAAGCGCCAAAGCTCTACCCGGAGAACATGGTGTTCACACCCGGCAAGGGGATTCTGCTGAGAGAAGGCGCAGATGTATCGATTTTGGCCACCGGGCTGATGGTACACCATGCGCTGGAAGCTGCAAACCGCTTGCAGGCGGAAGGGATTTCCGCGCGGGTGGTTGACCTGCACACCATCCAGCCGGTTGACCGGGAGCTGGTGCTCGAATCCGCGGAAAAGACCGGGTGTGTCGTCACCGCAGAGGAGCACAGCATTCGGGGCGGGCTGGGCAGTGCGGTCGCGGAGGTGCTCGCACAAGGGCGGCCCACGATACAGGAATTTGTGGGATTGGATAGCTACACCGAGAGCGGCGCATATGGGACGCTGCTGTCCGCTTACCATCTGGACGCGCAGACGATTGCTGAAAAGGCGCGGATTGCGGTGCAGCGTAAAAAGCCATAACCACATGAGCAAGCAATGAGCAGAATACACTTTCAGGAGAGGGGAAATCGATATGAACGAATCCATCCACCGTTATTTCCAGATTGGAACCATCCAATGGATGAGCCATCCGAGAAAAGAGCTGCTTACCTCGATTCGGGAGATTGCCTGTGACGATTTCTTCGATGCGATTGAGGTCGGGAAATTCCCGGACGAGCAGACCCGGGAACAGGCGGTCAAACTGTTGTCCCAGAGCCATCTGACCGTCTGCTACGGCGCGCAGCCCCGACTGCTCGGACCAAAACTCAACCCCAATGACCTCGACGAGGAGGGGCGCAAAAAAGCGGAAGCCACCCTTTTGGAAGCGGTCGACGAGGCCGAGAGCGTCGGCGCGCGGGGAATCGCTTTCCTGGCGGGCAGGTGGTCGGCGGAGACCAGGCAGGAGGCGTTTGCACAGCTCCTGAAAACTACGCGGACAGTTTGCGATTACGCGGCGGAGAAGGGGATGATGGTCGAGCTGGAAGTGTTCGACTATGACATGGATAAGGCGGCGCTGATTGGTCCCGCGCCGTATGCAGCGCAGTTCGCCGCTGAGATGCGCACCACCCACAACAATTTTGGGCTGCTGGTCGATCTCTCCCACTTCCCCACCACCTATGAGACCAGCCGGTTTGTCATCCGCACCCTGCGTCCATACATCACCCATTTCCATATCGGCAATGCTGTGGTACAATCAGGGTGTGAGGCGTACGGCGACCAGCACCCCCGTTTTGGGTTCCCCAACAGCGCGAACGATACCCCTCAGCTTGTGGATTTCTTCCGGGTGCTCAAAGAGGAAGGGTTCTTCTGTGCGGAGCAGCCGTATGTACTTTCGTTGGAGGTCAAGCCCTGGGGCGACGAGGATGAGGACATCATCCTTGCGAATACCAAACGGGTGATCCGCCGCGCCTGGGCGCTGCTCTAAAAGACAGGAGGAATTTGCTTGAAAATTGTGATTCTGGATGGTTATACCGAAAATCCCGGCGATCTGAGCTGGTCGGGGCTGGAAGCGCTGGGCGAGCTGACCGTTTACGACCGGACCCCGCCCGAGCTGGTCGCCGACCGGATCGGCGACGCGGAGATCGTCATCCTCAACAAGACGCCGCTCCCCCGCAAAATGCTCGACCGCTGCCCGAACGTCCGGTATATCGGGGTGCTCGCCACCGGCTACAACATTGTCGATGTGCAGGCGGCGAAGGAGCGGGGCATCCCGGTCTGCAACATCCCCACCTATGGCACCGACGCGGTCGGACAGTTTGCGATTGCGATGCTGCTCGAGATCTGCCACCATGTGGCGCACCATGACGCAGCCGTACATGAGGGGCGTTGGGAGTCCTGCCCAGACTGGTGCTTCTGGGATTACCCGCTGATCGAGCTGGCTGGAAAGACCATGGGCATCATCGGATTTGGGCGGATCGGCCGCACCACCGGCCGGATTGCCCGCGCGCTTGGGATGCAGGTGGTCGCCTACGACAGCGCCGAGACCGATGAAGGCAGGGAGATCGGGCGGTACCTGCCGCTGGAAGAGCTGTTTGCCTGCTCGGATGTAATCGCCCTGCACTGCCCGCTCTTCCCTGAGACCGAGGGGCTCATCAACCGCGATACCATTGCGAAGATGAAAGATGGGGTGATCCTGCTCAACAACAGCCGCGGTCCGCTCATCGTCGAGCAGGACCTCGCGGACGCCCTCAACAGCGGAAAGGTCTATGCGGCCGGCCTGGACGTGGTTTCGACCGAGCCGATCCACGGAGACAACCCGCTGCTCAAGGCCAAAAACTGCCTGATTACCCCGCATATCAGCTGGGCGCCCAAGGAGAGCCGCCAGCGGCTGATGGGGATTGCAGTCGAAAGCTTGCAGGCGTTTCTGGACGGGAACCCGATCAATGTGGTCAACCCATAAAATTTCCTAATCCCTGTTTCAAAAAACAGCAGCCGGACGAAGGTCCGGCTGCTGTTGCATTGTGAAAATTGGTTGTCCCTTTTTGGCGGTTCCGGTGGTTATTCTATATAGGATAGGACAAATCCCAAGAATGACAAAATTTGAGGAGGTCTTTCTGAATGAAATCTCTCTGGTACGCAGTCCTGGCAGCGACGGTTGCGTTGAGCGGATGCGGCATAGCAGAGCCCGGCACCGAGGATTTGATTCTTGCCAATCCCGGGAATCCATCTTCCCTCGAGATGCATCATTCCAGTCAGACAGAGTCGCCGGTATCAAATGAGGCGCCAGACATACAGGAGGAACCGCTTCCGGCCCTACCGGAGGAATACGGGCTGCTCTGTGAAGCTGCCGGGCTGATGGGTGACCCGGAGGCATCTGTTCAGGTTTGGCCGATTGAGCCGGACACAGGCGAGGGAATGCGGGTTCCGGATAGCTGGGAGCTGCGGCGGTCGGTTGCCGCGCTGCTGGCGGACGCGGAGCTGGAAAAGTTGGATAAAATTCCGGAGATGGCGGCGGCCGACGGCGACCCAATCAGCATACAGATCGACCTGGAAGAGAAATGGACCTCGATTGCTGTTTATCCGCTGTCAGAAAGCGACGCCACCAATCCGGGCGGCACATATCTGGAGGTGGGCGGCTCACGGCCGGTACCCGCTGAGGAAAGCGCATCCAGCAAGATAGAGGATACCACGTTCCCGGATGTCGAAGTTTACATCGGCGGCCGGGCGCTTTACGATCAGTTTGCCGCGTTGATCGGGCAGCATACCGAAGCGGTACATGTTAATTTTGGGGGGAAAGCCACGATCCTGCGTCCGGCTCCCGATGCGTCTGAAACAGCGGCCATTGAAAATGCAATGCTACAAATAGGGGACATTCTGTTATTGGGTTGGCGTGACATTGGGCAGACAGACCGTTACTGGATGCTCGAGGCGCACAACGTAAACACCGGCGAGATGCTCTATCAGATTCCGCTTGGCGACAGGCTGCTGACACGGATTTCCCCATCCAGCACATTTGAGCGGTTCGACTATTGTCTTTTTTTCCAGGACGGTGTGCTCTATAAGAACAGCGAAGACCCGTCGGTGGAGATGGCCTATGATCTGCCTGCTGTGGTCCCGGCCGCAGATCAGATGGGTGGGCGGCAGGACGGCGGAAGGTTCGACCTCTTTGGGGATAGGCTGGTCTGGGAGGCGGACGATGGGGTTTGGATCGCCAATCAGGACGGCAGCGGTGCACAGCTCCTTTATGCGAACGCCGCCATCCCGCAGACGCTTGCGCCCGGAAAAACACTTCAGGTGATCGAGCCGCGCCTACTCTGTGAGGGGACCAGAGTGGCAATGACCATCTATGACAGTCAGGGGGCTGCCGATGGGATGGAAAATATCGGGTTTGTCCTCTGCGATGCCGAAGCCGGTTCAGGCAGGGAGCCGCAGGTCATCCCGTTTCAGGCGTACAGCCAGCCGCAAGGCCCAATCAAAGACCGATACATGGTGCTGCGCAACCAGGAGGAAACCTGCATTGCCGATGTACAGGCAGGAACTGCGGAGCTGCGGAGGCTCCCGTTTAACCCAGTGATGGACTGCCAAAGCTACGATTTTGAAACATTGATCTATTTTGAACAGCAGAGCGGCGACCGGTTCACCGTTTACCGCTGCGGCGCGGACAACCCGGACGACCGGTCCGATATCCTGCTCAAAGGGGACGTTTGGGGGGCTCTGGCCGGGGTCACCCAGCAGTATGCAGTGGTGAAGGGCACCGACGCTGACGGAGAGTGGCTCGCGCTGGTAGAGTACCGTTGAGCGGCAGAGGAAGTGGGCAAGGGATCGGGTGTTTTTTCACTTGTAAAAGGAAGATGAGAAATAAAAAAGGGCGGATACTGCAAAGTACCCGCCCTTTTGTGAGATTCAGGAAAAGGAAAGACCCCGTTTATTCCTCTGTAGACGGTTCTTTCTTGTCTTCTGCGCTGTTCCCGCCTTCCGACGAAGCAGACTCTTCATCCGGGGCCTGCTCCTCCTCCGGCGCATCCTCGTCGCTTTCGACCTGGGTGGCATAGTAATCCAGGTCCTCCGCTTCCTCGTCCATCAACTCATCGTCAAAATCTTCACAAAGCGCGCATTTCCGGCGTTTGAAATAGGCCGCAAACGCCACAATAGCACCCGCGACTGCGATCAGAAGCGCGACTATGGCGATGAAGCTGTTCTTTCCCATCTGTAAAAACCTCCCGTAAAAATCATTATCCGAATCCGATCGGTTATATTGTCTATATTATAACGCTTCTTTTTCGGGTTGACAAGTCATTACAGGTATTTTGTGTGTTTTTCGCGAAAACATCCGCCGCGTCCCTCACATTTCCATCCGCTTACTTGACTTTTCCGCATGGTCTGCTTTATAATCGAAGTATTTGAGAAATGAAAAGGAAATCTTTGTCTGGGAGGGTTTGACGATGGCGAAAACAAAATATGTAATCGGTTTGGACTATGGCACGCTGTCGGGACGCGCGGTGCTTGTGGAAGTGGCAACCGGGGAGATCATTGCGCAGGCGGTGAAGGAATATCCCCATGCGGTGATGGACCGGGCGTTGCCTTGCGGCGTGCGTTTGGAGGTGGACTGGGCGCTCCAGCACCCGCAGGATTATCTGGACGTACTGACCGAAACGGTGCCCGCGGTGTTGCGGCAGACGGGGACCGCCCCCCAGGAGGTGATTGGCCTTTCGATCGACTTCACCGCTTCGACCATCCTGCCGGTCGACCGGAATGGCACACCGCTCTGTCTGCTGCCGGAGTTTGAAGCCCGTCCGCACGCTTATGTGAAACTGTGGAAGCATCACGCTGCCCAGCCGGAAGCGGATGAGATCAATGCACTGCTCACCGCGCGCGGGGAGATCGACCTGCCCCGTTACGGCGGTAAGATTTCCTCCGAACTGACACTGCCCAAAGCGCTTCAGATCCTGAGAGAGGACCCGGAGGTCTACCAGCGCGCCGATCAGATACTAGAGGCGTCCGACTGGCTGACCTTCCTGCTGACCGGTTCCCGCCGCCGCACCGGAAGTACCGCCGGTTATAAGGCGATGTGGCTGGAAGGGGAGGGCTATCCCGACCGGGCATTTTTGAAGGCGCTTGACCCCCGGCTGGAAACCTATCCGGAGGACAAGCTCAGTGAGGATATCTGCCCGGTAGGCAGCCGGATTGGGGAGCTGAACCCGGTCTGGGCGGAAAAACTGGGCCTCCTGCCCGGTACAGCGGTTGGGGCGAGCATTATCGATGCGCATGCCGGGCTTCCGGGCTGTGGGATCACCAAGCCGGGGCAGATGATGCTGATTATCGGCACTTCGAGCGTACAGGCCGCCCTGAGCGAACGCCCTTATTCGGGCGGCGGCATCTGCGGCGCGGTCAAGGGCGGGATCATGCCCGGCTATTATGCGCTGGAATCCGGGCTTGCCGGCGTCGGTGACATCTTCGGCTGGTTTGTCAACCACGGTGTCCCCGCCGCCTACCACGAGAAAGCCAAAGCTGCCGGATGCGGGATGCACGAGTATCTGACCCGGCTTGCGGAAAAGCTCGCTCCCGGGGAAAGCGGCCTGCTCGCCCTCGACTGGTGGAGCGGCAATAAGACCCCGTTTGTCGACGTTGACCTCTCGGGGATGGTCGTCGGCTACACCCTTTCGACCCGTCCGGAGGAGGTTTACCGGGCGCTGATCGAGGCGACTGGCTTTGGCACACGCCTGATTATGGAGGCGTTCGAGCAGGCGGGCGTATCGGTCGAGGAGATCCGCGCCTGCGGTGGGATTGTGGAAAAGAACCCGCTCCTGATGCAGATTTACGCGGACATTACCAACCGGGAGATCAAGGTGGCGGCGTCCCAGCAGACCGCGGCCCTCGGCGCGGCGATGTATGCCGCGGTCGCCGCGGGTTCCGAGCGGGGCGGCTACGACTCGATCTTCGATGCGGCACAGGCGATGGGCCGTATCCAGGAAACGACCTACCGCCCTATCCCGGAGCATGTCGCGGTCTACGAAACCCTCTACCGCGAATACTGCCGCTTGAAAGAGTATTTCGGTGCGGAAAACCCGGTGATGAAAACCCTCAAGCAGATCCGCCAGAAGGCTTGGCGGCAATCGTTCTAAATCTGTTTCCGCACTGGAGAGCAGGGCCCTCCGGTGCGGAAATTTTACTTTTTTGCAATTTTATTCGGAATATAGCTATATGTTTCCAATTTTGTTTCGTGCATTTTGCTAAAAATAGAGGATTTGGGATGTTTTTTTTGTAAATTGCATTGACAATCTCGCCTCGGAATCTTATAATAGGTTTGTAAATAATTATCCGATAGAAAATTACCACGAAAAAGATTTATATAATAATCTTTTTCGTGTCTACAAAAGGAGCTTTTTATGCCGGAAACACCTCTTGTAGTCCTCTGCATTAAAAATAAATATCAGCAGATGAACCCTGCCATGAAGCAGATCGCTGACTATATCATCAGCAACCCCAACCGGGTAATCTATATGGGGATCAGTGAACTGGCAGCGGCGAGCAGCGTGAGCATCGCTTCGGTGACCCGGTTTGTCAAGCAGGCAGGCTACCGGAACTTCAAGTCGTTCCAACTTGAGCTTGCGGGTTCGCTCACCGAAAGTATCGGCCCGGTTTCCAGCGATTCTCCCAGCAGCAAGATCACCTTTGAGTATGGTGGGGCCTCCGAGCGGGATACGACCGAAGAGGTCTGCCGGAAGGTATTCAGCAGCAACCAGCAGATGCTCTCCGATACGATCAAAGCGCTCGATTTTTCCCTGGTGGAGATCGTTTCCCAGCGGATCATTAAGGCGCGCAACGTCATCTTCCTCGGTTGCGGACGTTCGCACATCACCGCTGAAAGCGGCCGTACCCGCCTCTACCGGCTGGGGATACCATCCTTCTGCTACAGCGACGTGCATGAGCAGATTGTCGCTGCTACCATGTGTGACAAGCAGGATGTGGTCATCGGGATCAGCAACTATGGCCGGACCGCGTCGGTTGTCAACTGCCTGAAACTCGCCCGGGAACGCGGGGCGTTCACTGTCGGGATCACCAGTGCGGAAGGTTCCCCGCTGGCACAGGCTGCCGAGTACCTCTTCCTGACGGCTTATAACTACGCCAACCTTGAATACCGCGGCCGCGACCATTCCTATGAGCCGGCATGTGAAAACATCACCCAGATTGTCCTGCTCGACTGTATTTATATGAATGTGGCTTTACATATGGATAAAAACTGTCTGGACCGGTTCTATGAGACGGTTCGGGAACTCGAAAAAGAACGCATCTGACTTTAAGTCCGATTGAAAGAGGGGAGCGGAGGGGACGTTATGCAGATGATCGGCATTGATGTAGGCACCTCCGGCGCAAAAGCGGCTGCGTTTGAACCCGGGAAACGGATGGTGGCCTGTGTGCGGGAGCGTTACACCTGCATCTGCCCGGCGAAGGGCCTGCTTGAGCTGGACCCGGAGGAGGTCTGGCAGGCGGTGCTCCGGTGCTTGAAACGGCTGGCCGGGCAGATCGACCTTTCACAGGCCGGGATGCTCGCCGTTTCGACACAGGGAGAAGCGGTCGTCCCGGTAGACCGGGAAGGCAAGCCGCTGATGAATGCGGTCCTCACCTTTGACTCGCGCAATGCGGAGGAGTTTGAATGGTTCACCCGGCAGACCGACCGGTCCCGGGTGATGGAGCAGACCGGGATGCCATCCCACCCGATGTTTTCGGCCACCAAACTGGTTTGGCTGCGCAACAACGCCCCCGATGTTTTTGAAAAAGCGTGGAAGTTTTTCTGCTTCGGGGATTACATAGCGTTCCGGCTGGGCGCTGCCCCGGCAATCGATTACGCAATGGCCAGCCGCACGATGCTCTTCGATCTGCGCGCGCGGCGATGGTCAGATGAACTGACATCACTCTGTGGGGTGCCTGTGGAAAAGCTGCCCGAACCGGTTGCAGCGGGAACCCCGGTTGGGACCGCTGGCCCCGCGTTGACCGCGCTCGGTTACCCGGACACGCTACGGATTTTCTGCGGCAGTCACGACCAGATCTGCTGTTCGCTGGGAGCGGGGGTGTTCGATGAGGGGGTCGCGATGGACTCGCTCGGTACCACCGAGAGCATCGTCTGTGTGAGCAGCCAGCTCACGACCTCCCAGCAGAATCTCGACTGCAATATCCCGGTCTACCCCTATCCGGGAGATGGGCTTTACGCCTATATGACCTTCCTTACTACCTGTGCGTCCCTGCTGGAATGGTTTCGCACACGGCTGCTCGACGCGCCGGAGGAAGGGTTTTACGCCCAGTTCGACCAGAAGTTGGCCGAGATGCGGGATCAGCCCGCTTCGGTGTTCGCGCTGCCCTACTTCGCGGGGGCGGGTACCCCACAGATGGATTTCCGGGCACAAGGACTGTTTGCCGGCTTGACGCTCGACACCGACCGCTACCAGCTCTATCGGGCAATCCTTGAGGGAACCTGTTTTGAGGGTCGACTGAACCTCACCAATATGGAATCCTGTGGGATTTCGGTGCGGGAATTGCGGTGCATCGGCGGCGGCGCAAGGTCTGCACCGTGGCTTCAGATGAAAGCCGACATCACCGGCCGGCGAGTCGTCTCGATGGCCTGTGAGGAGGCGGGATGCTTGGGCGCGGCGATGCTCGCGGGGGTGGGAAGCGGCCAGTTCCGTAGTCTGCGGGAGGCAGGCGGCGATTTGCTGCGTGAAAGAGGCGTGTTTTTACCTGATCCGGAACGTGCCGCGCGCTATGAGGGCGCCTACCAGACCTATTTAAAGCTGTATCCGGCGAGCTCCGCCCTATACAGCGTTTAAAGGGATACCACGAGTCTTTTCAAGAGACCTGTAAGCATAGAAGAAGGGGGTTTTCGGATGAAAGCTGCTGTTGTTGAAAAGATACGGGATGCCCGGGTGCTCGAGGTAGAGGACCCGAAGACACTCCCCGGAAGCATGAAAATCAAGGTGGAGGCGTGTGCAGTCTGCGGGTCGGACCTGCGGATCTTCACCAAGGGGGACCCCAGGGCGACCTTCCCGCGGATCATCGGCCATGAGATTGCCGGGACGATCGTCGAGCTGGGTGAGGGGACGACCGGTTACGCGGTTGGTGACCGGGTCTGCGTTGCGCCGGGTCACGGATGCGGCGAATGCAAATACTGCAAAAACGATATGGGGAACGTCTGCATCAATCCTCAGCCGAGTATTGGCTACGCAAGCTCGGGCGGGTTCGCACAGTATATCGTCCCACCGGTCAATGTCGTGAAGAACGGCTTTGTCAACAGAATCCCCGACAATCTCTCGTTCGAGGAGGCAAGCATGTCCGAGCTGCTCGCCTGCTGCATCAACGCGCAGGAACGTGCGATGGTCGGCGAAGGGGACACGGTGCTGATCATCGGTCCCGGTCCTGCGGGCTGTATGCACATCCAGCTTGCCCGCGCGCGCGGCGCGAAAAAGGTGCTGCTTTCGGGGCGTACCCCTGGCAGGCTCCAGAAAGCCGTCGAGCGGTTCCATCCGGACGCTGTGTTCACCGAGCAGGGGGACGCGCTGGTGGAGAAGGTGCTCGCCGAGACCGATGGGCTTGGTGCGGATGTGGTGATCGTCGCCGCGCCTTCCCACGAGACACAGGAGGTCGCGATCAAACTGGCGGCTCCGCGCGGACGGGTCAACTTTTTCGGCGGCCTGCCCAAGGACAACTGCATCTCCCATATCGAAGCCAATATCATTCATTATAAAGAGGTCATGCTGACCGGCGCGTCGTCCAGCCTTGGACGGCAGAACCGCGAAGCCCTCCAGCTCATCAGCGAAGGCAAGGTCAAGGCTTCCGACTATATTACCCACCGTTATACCCTCGACGAGTTCAACGAGGCGTTTGCGGCGGTTGAGCGCAAGGACACGATCAAAGCGGTCCTCTTCCCGTGGAAGACCCGCGCGGAGCTGGACGGATGAGCGGCGGCGGTTACGCCGAGGCCCGCGACCTGATCCTTGGGGAACTGGCCGGGGCGCTCGGAAACGTAAAGGAAACCGAGGTCAACCAGCTGGTGCGGATGATCTGTGACGCCGAAAAAGTCTTTGTCGTGGGGGTCGGCAGGGTGCTGCTGATGCTCCAGGCACTCGCAAAGCGGCTCAACCATCTCGGCATCGAAGCCAACTTTGTCGGCGCGATCGACGAACCGGCCATCACCGAACGAGACCTGCTTCTGGTCGGGTCGGGCTCGGGGGAGAGTGCGGTTCCGCTCGCGATTGTGAAGATCGCCAAGCGGTACCACGCGAAAATTGCGCACATCGGCTCCAATCCCAACAGCTCAATGGCGGAATATGAGGACTTGTTCGTCCGGGTCCCCTGCCGTACCAAACTGAATCTGCCGGGCGAGATTGCCTCGCAGCAGCCGATGAGCAGCCTGTTTGAACAGAGCCTGCTGCTTCTGGGGGATACGGTCGCGATGCTGGTCATGCAGGAAAAGGGATTGGACGACCTGCACGCGCTCTGGAAAAAACACGCCAACTTGGAATAAAGATAGTGTCTTTTGCAGGGGGCTTTTTCTCTTGCAAAAAGCTGCTGGACGGGGAACCACCCTTCCTCTTGCTAAACCGCTTGTAAGCGGTTTAGCGCTTTGCTAAACCGCTTGTAAGCGGTTTAGCGCTTCAAGGTATTTTTGTCCGGCACATGTCCGGACAAAAATAAAAATGCGCTTCTCAGGTGGGCGCCCGCAGCGAAGCGTTTCGGAGCGCAACCGGCGCGCAGCGTCGGCTCTTAGCGCGGAGTAAAGGCTGGCGAAACTTTTGATACTTTTAATATTTACTTCTTTTAATGAAACATAAGGGGGTTTGCCCAATGAGCGAACAGATGCGGGCGGCGGTGCTCCACGCGCCGGGAAAACTGGTGGTGGAACAGGTTGCCGTCCCGGAGATCGGACCGGATGACGTCCTGCTCCGGGTTTCGGCCTGCGGGGTCTGCGGGTCGGATATCCCGCGGGTACTGACGACCGGCACCTATCATTTCCCGACCATCCCCGGACACGAGTTCGGCGGCAGGGTGGTCAAAACCGGCAAAAATGTCGAACCCTCGCTTGTGGGAAGGCGTGCGGCGGTCATCCCGCTGATTCCCTGCCGTAAATGTAGCATGTGCGAGGTCGGCGCGTTCGCCCTCTGTGAGGCCTATGATTTTCTTGGCTCCCGCAGCGACGGCGGGTTCGCCGAATATGTCAAAGTCCCGGCGCAGAACCTCGTATTCGTGCCGGACGAGGTGGACGACGATTCCACCGCTTTCCTCGAGCCGATCAGCGTCGCGCTCCATGTAATTGAAAACTGCGGCGTCTCGTACGGGGACACTGTCGCGGTCTACGGGCTGGGAGCCATCGGAGTGTTTGTCGCCCAGTGGGCCAAAGTCTTTGGTGCAAAGACGGTCTATGCGGTTGACCTCGACCCGAAAAAGATTGAGGTTGCAAACCAGCTTGGGCTGTATGGGGTCAACAGCGCGGAGACCGATGCCGAGGCGTTCCTGAAGGAACAGGGCGGCGTGGATCGGGTGTTTGAAGCGTCCGGCGCGCCGGTGGTGTTCAATCAGGCGTTGCGGGTACTGCGCCCCTCCGGGGTGCTCGGGCTGGTCGGACGTCCGACCAAACCGCTGGAAATCCAGGGGGACGCTTACGAAAAATTGCTGCGCGGACAGCTCACCATCAAGGGGACTTGGAGTTTTGAGTTCAAACGGTTCCCGAAACACGCATGGGAAACCAGCCTTGAGGCGCTGCGCACCGGCAAAATCCAGACCGCGCCGATCATCTCCCACCGGCTGCCGCTCGAAAAAACGCTCGACGCGGTCAAGCTGATGGCAGAGCATTCGGAGCCGTTCTATAAAATTCTCATCAACCCGGCCCTGGAGAGGGCCTGAAATAGCAAAAAATAGGAGGAAGTAACAATGAAAGTCAAACAATTCAGCAGCATCCTATTGGCAATGGCACTGGCTGGCGCAACCGCGCTGTCCGGCTGCGGCGGTTCTTCGGCGCCGGCTTCGTCGGCAGCTCCGGCATCCAGCGCAGCTCCCGCCGCTTCGAGCGAGGCAGCTCCGGCAGAGTCCAGCGCCCCGGAAGCCAGCGGCGACAAGATCACCATCGGCTACGCTCCCACCACCATGAACAACCCGTTCTGGCTCGCAGTGCTTGACGGTGTCAAATCGGTCACCGATTCGATGGACAATGTTGAGATCGTCACCATCGACTGCCAGAACGACCAGTCCCGTATGAACGACCAGATCGGCGACCTGCTGGCTTCCGGCATCGACGCGCTGCTCGTCGCTCCGATGGACTCCACCGGCGTCAAACCGGCGCTCGAGGCCTGCAAACGTGACGGCGTCCCGGTCATCAACTTCGATACCCCGGTTACCGACGTTGACCTCGTCGAGTCGATCATCGCCTCGAACAACTACAACGCGGGCGTTGTAGTTGCAAAGGACATGATGGAGAAACTCGAGAAGGGCTCCAAAGTTGCGGTTCTGCACTCTCCTTCCGGTCAGGCATGTATCGACCGTGCGGCCGGCTTCTATGACACGATCGGCGATTACTTCGAGGTTGTCCAGGAGCTGGACGGCAAGGGCGACACCGGCGTTTCGCTCCCGCTGGCTGAGGATATCCTGCAGGGTTCCCCGGACCTCGGCGCGTTCTTCGCGGTCAACGACCCGTCTGCAATGGGCTGTGTACAGGCGCTCCAGGCACATCCCGAGATGCAGGGCGTTCTGGTCTACGGCGTTGACGGCAACCCGGATGCAAAAGCCATGATCGAGGCAGGCACCATGACCGGTACCGGCGCACAGTCCCCTGAGACCATCGGCGCAAGATCCGCTGAGACCGCGCTTCAGGTTCTGAAGGGCGAGTCGGTTGAGCATGACATCGTTGTCGATACCTTTATCATCAACAGCGACAACGTCAGCCAGTACGGCACCGACGGTTGGCAGTAAGCGAAAAACAGTTTCCCGGAATGGGAGATTTCTGGGAGAGCGGCTTACTGCCGCTCTCCCGTTTACGGAGGTGGAAGAATGCAGAAAAAACTTTTGAGGATGGAGAACGTCTCCAAGCTGTTCCCCGGCGTCAAGGCGCTGGATAACGTCAACCTCGATCTTGAGGCGGGGGAGGTGCTGGGCCTGCTCGGGGAAAACGGCGCGGGCAAGTCCACCCTCATGAACGTGCTGGGCGGCATCTACAAACCCGAAACCGGTCAGATTTTTATTGATGATGAGCCGGTCACGATCAATGGCGTTCTGGATTCCCAATCCAAGGGGATCGCCTTTATCCACCAGGAGCTGGCGCTCGAACCCTACCTGACGGTTGCGGAAAACATCTTCCTCGGCAGGGAGATGAAGAATTCGCTGGGCATGGTGAGCAAGCCTTTAATGTACGAAGCGGCAAAACCGTATCTCGAAATTGTGGGCCTTGATATCTCCCCGTCCAGCCATGTTTCCCAGCTCAGCACCGGCCAACAGCAGATGGTGGAGATCGCCAAGGCATTTTCTTTGAACGCGAGAATTATCGTCATGGATGAACCGACCTCTTCCCTCTCGGAAAAAGAGGTGGAAATCCTCTTTAAGACTGTCCGGGATCTGAAGAGACGGAACATCGGCGTCATCTATATTTCGCACAAGATGTCCGAAATCTTTGAGCTGACCGACCGAATCACCGTCATGCGGGACGGCACCTACATAGGCACCAAAAACACCAGCGAGACCAACGAGGACGAACTCATCCGGATGATGGTCGGACGCGAACTCGGCAACTACTATGTGCGTACCTTTAACGAGCCGGGAGCGGTAGCGCTCGAAGTGCGGCACGTCTCGTCGGGCAAGCAGGTCAAGGACTGCTCGTTCCAGCTGCACAAGGGGGAAATCCTCGGCTTCTATGGACTGATCGGCGCGGGGCGCTCCGAGCTGATGCAGGCAATCATGGGGCTGGATAAGCGGGACAGCGGCGAGATCGAGCTGTTCGGCCACCGGCACGACAACCTCACCCCGCTCGAGAGCCAGAAACTTGGTATGGCGCTGGTTCCCGAAAGCCGGAAAACCCAAGGGCTGATCCTCGACAACACGGTGGCGTTCAACACCACCCTTGCGGTGCTCGACCAGTTCATCAAGAATCTGGTGGTCAACTACAAGGTGGAGCGGGAGATCGTCGAGAACGGGGTCAAGAGCATGAACATCAAAACCCCGTCGATCACCCAGCGGGTCGGCAACCTCTCGGGCGGCAACCAGCAGAAGGTGGTGCTTGCCAAGTGGCTGGCGACCAACCCAAAAATCCTCATCCTCGACGAACCTACCCGCGGTATCGACGTCGGCGCCAAGGCGGAGATCTATAAGATCATCAACGATCTTGCCGCAGAGGGAATCGCAATTATTATGATCTCCTCCGAGCTGAATGAGGTCATGAATATGTGCGACCGTATGGCGGTGATGCGCGAGGGCGAGATCGCAGGATTCCTCGACCATCAGGACTTCTCGCAGGATCTGATCCTGAAGTATGCGTTAGGAGGCAGTTAAATGGAAGAAAAATTGCTCGACCGGTATGAGAACCATGTCATCCTCGGGCCGATCGTCCGCTTTTTAAAAGCGAACGTCGGTATCCTTATCGGTTTCCTTGTTCTGTTTGTAATCCTCAGCTTTACAGCTGATAACTTCTTCACCACCGCGAACTTTTTGAACGTCTTGCGCACCATCTCGACCAATGCGTTCCTCGCAATCGGCGTCATGATGGCGATTATGCTCGGTGGTATCGACCTGACCGGCGGCGCTTTGATCGCGTTTTCGGGCGTTGTCACCGTCGTTTCGATGCAGCGGTACGGCGTTTCGATCCCGGTTGCGGTCTTTCTCGGCCTGATTATCGGCGTCATCGTCGGTTTCATCAACGGCGTGGTCATCGCCTACACCGGTATCCACCCGTTCGTCGTTACCCTTGCGATGCAGAGCGTCTGCCGCGGTGCGGCTTACCTGCTCGCCAACGGCCAGCCGGTCTCGATCACCAATGAACCGTTCACCCGCCTGGGCAATGGATTCCTTGGCCCCCTGCCGCTGCCGGTCATCTACACGATTGTGTTCGTGGTTCTTGCTTATCTGCTGCTCAACAAGACCAAGATCGGCCGCCATGTGTTCGCGGTCGGCGGCAACGCCACTGCTGCGCGGTTCAGCGGTATCAACATCAAAAAGGTCAAGATCATGGTTTGGACGATCAGCGGCTTCCTCGCTTCGTTCGGCGGCGTGATCCTCGCTTCCCGTATGTCCTCCGGCCAGCCGGCGGTCGGTATCGGTTTTGAGACCGACGCGATCGCTGCCGCGGTTCTCGGCGGAACCAGTATGTACGGCGGCGTCGGCACAGTCGGCGGTATGTTCATCGGCGTTCTGGTTATTGGTATCATCAGCAACGGCCTCAACCTGTTGCGCGTCAACTCCTACTGGCAGTATGTGGCAAAAGGTATCATCATCCTGATCGCGGTCTATATTGATATGTATAAAAACCGCAAACAGAATGCCCGCAAAGAATGATCCTGTGCCTCTAAAAAAAGATTCAAAAATCTGGAAAGAATGATCCTGATTGTTTTGGAATCGTTCGACTTATGAGAACTGGAGGTCCGTTCTATGGATGCTGCAAAAGTAAAATCGCTCAATCTGACCGCTGCAAAGATGCGGCGGCACGCCCTCGAGGCGATTCAATGCGCCAATTCGGGGCATATCGGCGGCTCGTTCTCGATCGCCGAAATCCTTTCGGTACTCTATTTTGACCGGATGCGCATTGACCCGAAAAACCCCCGCTGGGAGGACCGCGACCGGTTTGTGCTCTCGAAAGGGCACTGCACCCCGACCACCTATTCGGCACTGGCCCTGCGCGGGTTCTTCCCGGTCGAGGACCTCAAGACCTTCCGCAAGATCGATAGCAACCTCTCGGGTCATATCGAGATGAAGCATGTGCCCGGCGTGGATATGTCGGCGGGTTCGCTCGGACAGGGGCTTTCGGTTGCAACCGGTATGGCGCTCGCAGGCAAAACCGACGGCAAGAACTATCGGGTTTATGCGATCACCGGCGACGGTGAGATCGAAGAAGGCCAGATCTGGGAAGCTGCGATGGCAGCCGCCCATTTCAAATTGGATAATCTGGTCCTGTTTGTGGATAACAACCAGCTCCAGCTCGACGGTCCGGTGAGTGAGGTCATGTCGGTCAACCCGATCGACGAGAAGTTCCGCGCGTTTGGCTGGAACGCCATCAACGTCGACGGCAATGACGTGGAAGCGCTGAGCGCTGCGCTCGACGAGGCGGAAAAGGTTTCGGGCAAACCGACAGTCCTTGTCTGCCACACGGTCAAGGGCAAAGGCGTCTCGATCTTCGAGAACGGCGTGAAATGGCATGGCGGGCGTCCTACGGCGGAGGAGTACAAAACCGCCTATGCGGAACTGGATGCGCGCATCGCAGAATTGGAGGGTTGATCTATGGGAGAGAAAATTTCCACCAGAGTTGCATACGGCGAGGCCCTGCGGGATTTCGGCGGGGATGAGAGGATCGTCGCGCTTGACGCAGACCTCTCCACCTGCACGATGAGCTGCTATTTCGGGGAGAAATACCCCAACCGCTTCTTTAATATCGGTATCGCCGAGGCGAATATGATTGATATGGCGGCGGGCTTCGCCACCACTGGCAAGATCGCATTCTGCCATTCGTTCGCAATGTTCACCGCTGGGCGTGGATATGACCAGGTCCGCAACTCGATTGCGTACCCCCATCTGAACGTCAAGGTGATCGGCAGCCATGCTGGCTTGACGGTCGGTGAGGACGGCGCAACCCATCAGTGCATCGAGGATTTGAGCCTGATGCGCACCATCCCTGGGATGGTCGTGCTCTGCCCCTGCGACGCGAATGAGGCCCGCGAGGCGGTCAAAGCGATGATCGCGTATGACGGCCCCTGCTTCATGCGCACCGGTCGCACCGCGCTCGAAACCGTCACCGACGGGTTCTCCAACTATAAATTCGAGATCGGCAAAGGTGTCACACTGGTAGAAGGCAGCGATGTCACGATCATTGCCACCGGTCTGATGGTGCAGGAGTCGCTGAAAGCCGCGGAACTGCTGAAAGCGGAGGGGATCAACGCCCGAGTCATCGACATGCATACCATCAAGCCGCTGGATAAAGAGCTGGTCATTAAGGCCGCCAAAGAGACCGGTGCGATCGTCACCGCCGAGGAACACAACATCATCGGCGGACTGGGCAGCGCGGTCTGTGAGGCGATCTGCGACGAGTGCCCGATTCCGGTCGTCCGGGTCGGCGTGCAGGACGAGTTCGGCCGCTCGGGTGATGCGGGCGCCCTGCTGAAACTCTATGGCCTCACCCCCGAGAATGTTGCCGAGAAAGCAAAACTCGCAATCTCGAGAAAAGCATAATTCGTTTCCTCCATATTTTTTGTTTTACATAGGGTTCAGGAAGCCCCCGCCGAAAGGCGGGGGCTTCCTCTTTATTTCTATACGGTAATTTTATGATTTATTTATATAAAAAACAGTAATCGTCTTTACACATTTAAAACAATTTTAATATATAAAATTGTTTTATTTTAACGAAATCTGTGTAAAAGATAATCTTTTTTAAGAAAATGGATTGACAAATCTTGTATGTAGAACTATACTGGATTTGTAATCCGGATTTACAAAATTTTCACAAGAATATTAAAAGCCTACTTAATAAGGAGGGATATTGCAAGGTGCGCTGGTTTTCTGCTAGTTTGGCTGCAATATGCGGTTGCTTTTTTGTTGCGTTAACCCGTTTTTCTTTTTTTGTATATCAAAAAATAGTAAACGGGATTTATTATGGAGAAAATCCTGTCCTTTATCTTTCATTGATTGTTTTCCATTTGGCTGCATGTTTAGTAATCGGCATGATATGCGGAGGAAAAGCACCCGTTCCCACTTATCGACCGCAATCACAGAGTTCCTTTGCTGATTTTTTGGTTTCCAGAAGAGGTCGGCTAATTGTGCTTCTATTCGTCTTATTAGTGCTCTGCAATCTGTTTCCGGATATTATTGGGTATGCCCATGGTATCCTTATGACGAATAGAATGAATAACTCTATTTTCAGCCATCCTCTTTGGCATCAGTTTTTGATTCTGGAACTTGCTGATGTTGTGGCGGTTTCCTCCTATCTGCTCTGTGCGATCTGCTATCACCTTCGTATTGGTTGGCGAGAGTTTCAAAATATGAAAAGGAGTATTTTGCTATGAAAAAAATGATATGGAAAAAATCAATGTATATTTTGCTGAGTGCGTTGCTAGTCCTGTATTCAGCAACTTGTTCGGCATCTGCTTATGATGATAATGTGAAAGCAGAACCAACAGGAACAGTTTCTGTTGTAAACCGTACAAAAAGTATGAATATTGATATGGTAAGACAGATTGAAAAGGGTGTTTCTGTTGCTGTAAAAGATGAAAATGGCATTTATCATCCGGTCGATTGTACAGTTATAGTAAGTGAATTTCCACAGGAAAGGAATGCTTTGCTTGATGGAAATCGCTACAAAATGGATGTTTCTGCTCAAAATATTAAAGTGAAGTCGAATAGTAAGGACTATAATCATGGGGATACAAATTGCTCTTTGTATCTTACTATGGAATGGAATGATGGACCAGGTACAGAAAATTCTATTGAACGCCTTAGTGGAAACATAAAGATGGTAAAAGGCACTTATTATGGCGGGCAGGTATACTGGGGAGCAGATGCGAACGATGTATATGATTATAAAAATTTAAGTAATAGACAAAAATCGTTTGACTTCGATCCAGACTATGATAACTGGTCTCTTAGTGCAACTTACCGAGTAAACCTTAATGAAGAAGTGGGATATGATGCATATGTTACTGTGACTCCTACCATTTTTGATTAAATGTTAATAGAAAGCGGATATTGGTCTATTTTTTCTACAAAAATCACAGGGTGTTATTGTGACACCCTGTGATTCTGCGCATAAGGAGGAGAAATCGTAATGAAAAAATAAATTCTGCTTGTTGGGAAATTATTGCTTTTGATTGTTGCGGTTTATCTGCTTACGTTTGCAAATTCGATATTGGGCTCTATCATAAATTATTTTTATGCCACCTATGAGCAATATTATACGGTTCTTTTCTTTTCAAGCCTCGCGCTCATCGCCCTGTTTAACATTAGCATCGGGGTGCTGCTCTGCTTTCTGGTACATAAGCTGCCGTTTTTCCGGACCGGTTACCGGGTATTGCCCCGCAAGCAGATCTTTTGGGTGATCTTCGGACTGATACTCGGATTTTTTGCGCTTGGTACTAGGCTCGTAGACTTGCCTTATGGGGAGATGGATCTGATGCTTCGTGTTCCTCTGCGTTTTATATTTCAGCACCTTCCATGTGGGTGGGACGAAGTGGCCGCCGTCCCATGGATAGGAAGGTTTTTGCCTCATGAGGGGACCTGCCTGTCCTGCATCGGCGTTTTCATCGGCTACGAGCTTTTTTCTCTATCCGCAGTCAAGCGGATGCAATCCCAGAAAGTGCAAGGATAAGGCTGCAATGTTTTTAGGAGAGGTTCCTTTGGATAATACCATCATACCAAAAGGAAAAGCGCTGTTGGGCAGGATTCCCCGTCCAGCGGCGTTTTTGGCGGTTTGTACGGGGAATGAAAAAGTCCTCATAAAAAAGAAAAACCCCCTTGGAAATCCTGCTTTAAAAACGCGAAACAGATTCTCAGGGATACTTCTTTGTGTCCGGGGCCAAAACAGTGGCGTCGGATTTTTCTTGAACTTTCAGGTCAGCGGAGAGGGCATTGGACACTGTCGGCAAATGCGACATGGACGGTGGAAAATTGGTCGGAGAGATATTCGGATGAGCTGCATTCCACAGCAGGCATCCCTTTGATGCGGTGCAGCAGGATCGTGAAGGTGACGGTGGTGCCCTCCCCCGGCTGGGAGGAGAGGGTCACAGCTCCTCCGAGCATCCCGATCGCAAGCCTTGCAAGTGGAAGCCCCAGTCCATTCCCCGAGAACGGGTGGTCTCCATGTCGGTAGGAGAAATAAGGTTCGAACACTTTGGGGAGGATATTCTCTGGGATGCCTAGGCCGCGGTCCGAAATCGAGAAAAGCAGCCGTTGGCCAGCCCGCCGTACCCGCACACGCACCTGGTTGCCCTCACGGGTGAACCGGGAACAGTTGGAGAGAATCTGGAGCAGTGCAATCGAAAGACGGTTGGTATCACAGGAGGCGAGTAATGGACCATCCGGAATATCGTATTCAAGGGGGATGTCATTGCTTTCGAGTACCACCGAAACCGCTCCGAGCAGCTCCCGCAGATATTGAAAAAGGTCTACCGGGCGCGGTGAAAGCGGAGCAACGGCATTGAACATGCAGGTATAGTCGAAGATCATCCCGCAGCTGCGCAGCAGCTGGAACGCATTTTGGTTGATGGATTCGAGATAGGGTGCGCCCGCTTCGATACAGTCGCTTCCGGCGGAAGCGCAGACATGCATTAGCCCATGGAGCGAAGCAAAAATATTGCTCAACGGCAACCGGTACTGGCTCGAGAAGCTTGAAAGGACCCGGTTTGCGCCTTGGGGGTGCAGACCGGTCCCACTGGGGGAGGTGAAAATTGGCTGTACCAGATAACGGGAAGGATCGCCGGGAGAAAGCGCGGAAAGCCGTACCGCATTCTCTGAGAGCATCCCGCCCGGGTTCAGGCTGACAAAAAAGCCACGCGCGGCAATCTCCTTTTTGACCTCGTCCGGGGCGTGGCCATTTAGAAGAAGCTGCACTCCATCAGGGAGTGCGAGACAGGGCATCGCCTGTACTGCGGCGTCGCTTGCCCAGAGGGGCACGAATGAACCGTCTGTAATGACGGCGGGGATATTAGCGGACTGAAACATGCTGGTGATTTGTTGGAAGAACAGGTCGTCCTGCTGCTGCTTCATGTAATATTCCTTTCCGTGTCGGGGGTCTTTTGTTATCTTCTCATTCCCTCATGGGGATATACAGGAGATTTTTGGTATCGAACGATATTCGACGAATTCCGACAAATCAATTATAGTCAAATCAATTATAGTATATTACTTGGTGGTTTTCAATAAAAACCCTTGCATAAAGCATGCAGGTTTGAAGAAAATAAAAAAAATCGTTTAAACTTTGACAAAGATATTGTAGTTTTTCAGGAATTGGTATAGAATAGAACTATCAAAATTACAGGAGGTTGTTTCCAATGGCAATTAAAGTTGGTATTAACGGTTTTGGTCGTATCGGCAGACTCGTTTTCCGTGCGGCTGTTGCGCAGCCTGAAAAATTTGAGATCGTCGGGATCAATGACCCGTTCATCGATGTTGATTATATGGTCTACATGACCAAGTATGATTCGATGCATGGTCGGTTCGAGGGCGAGGTCTCCTCTAAAGATGGCAAGTTCGTTGTCAACGGCAAGGAGATCAAGGTCTACGACAAGATGAACCCGGCTGAGATCCCGTGGAGCGAGTGCGGCGCGGACTATGTTGTCGAGTCCACTGGCGTGTTCACCACCACCGAAAAGGCTTCTGCACACTTCACAGGCGGCGCCAAAAAGGTCGTCATCTCGGCTCCTTCGGCAGATGCTCCGATGTTTGTCATGGGCGTAAACCAGGACAAATACACCAAGGACATGAAGGTTGTTTCCAACGCTTCCTGCACCACCAACTGCCTGGCGCCGCTGGCAAAGGTTATTAACGATAACTTCGGGATCGTTGACGGCCTGATGACCACGGTCCATTCGACCACTGCAACCCAGAAGACGGTTGACGGCCCCTCCAAGAAGGATTGGAGAGGTGGACGTGCTGCCGCTGGCAACATCATCCCCTCGTCTACCGGTGCTGCAAAAGCGGTTGGCAAGGTCATCCCCGAGCTGAACGGCAAACTCACCGGTATGGCGTTCCGTGTTCCGACCCTCGATGTCTCGGTGGTAGACCTGACGGTCAATCTGGCGAAACCCGCTTCCTATGACGAGATCTGCAAAGCGGTCAAGGCTGCTGCGGAAGGCCCGATGAAGGGAATCCTCGATTACACTGAGGATCAGGTCGTCTCTTCCGACTTCCTCACCGATCCGCACACTTCCATTTTCGATGCGAAGGCTGGTATCGCTCTGACCGACAAGTTTGTCAAGCTGGTTTCCTGGTATGACAACGAGTGGGGTTATTCCAACAAGGTCCTGATGCTCATTGGGCATATGGCTGAGGTCGACGCGAAATAAGCAACGGCTGATTCCGTTAACAGAAAAAACCCGCTGCACATGTTTAATGTGCAGCGGGTTTTGTGCGTTCTGATAGAGATGATCGGAAAATCAGCGGAAAAAAGGGGATTTCAAATTGCTTGCTATTGAGAAACGAAAGCTATTATGCTACAATGAGCCATGTTAAGTTGGTTTACTGCAAAATCAGGAGGTATTGGAAGTTATGAAATTAGGAATTGTAGGTTTATGCCGATTTCATTTATTCGCTTAAATCCTCATGAAATGTCACAAAGCCTGATAGCTCAACGGGTGCGGGACTTGACTGCTTCATGTACTCTCATGTTTCAATATGAACTGCCATGCAAAAATGTGGCGAAAATGTGGCGGACGCTCTGCCGCAGGAGGAACCCTGCAACAAAATCTGTAAAACATAAAGCACCGGGTATCCACATTGGAATACCCGGTGCTTTATATTTAGTTCATAGCAATATGCTCTCCAGGTCTTCAAGGGTCAACCCTGTAGCTGCCACAATTTGATCATGGGACATACCCATAGCCAAAAGGTTTTTGGCTATCGTGAGAATGCCTTGACGCCTACCCCTATCTTCGGCAGTTGCCAAGTCAGATTGGAGGTCGGTCTGGTACATCCTACGGCTGCGAAACACAGCCCGTTCCCGTTCGTCCTGGCTAATGCTCATTAAACGGCTCCCGGCCATTTGCAACACCTCCTTTGATGCTATGACCTCGTTTACTGTTTCACGGTATGTTGGTTCGCTGGCGTACTGGAAGAATACCGCCCATTTCTCCAGGTCTGTCATATCATCGACAGACTTCTTCATGATCTCTTGGAGCTTGCTCAACTCTACATATACAACATGAATAGCGTCTGACAATAATTCATTGTCCTCGTCATGCCGCAGAGAGTAAGAATTGACATACCCTAACCGTTCTGGAAACACCGTGTAGGAGCAGAATGTTACCTGATATGTCCGGGCTAGTTTATCGTATCTCCGTAGTCCCTTGGAAGGCTGGGAAGAATGAAGATCGCATAGATAGTATATGCTCTTGCCTTTTAGATTCTGGTACTGACCGTCAGAATCCTCTTGGATACGGCTGGCCTGCATCTCTAAATCGACCTGGGAACCATCATCAATGCGACAATTCACATCAAGCCTTTCCGCTTTCTCGTGGGTATCTTCGGGAGGTATTTCGCTGTTGCGGACCTCTACATCAATCACAGGATGTTTGATGACAGATGAAATCAGATCTTTCAGAATCGGTTTAGATTCTTCGGGCGATAAAATCAGCTTGAATACCCGGTCATCGGACGGCGGTAGTATATCCGCATCCATTGGCAGCAGTCCCATAAAGCAACACCCCAACAAACTTTTTTCATTATCAGTATATCACAGATCAAGCCATATTTCCACTACAATTTCCGATAACCCTTTCTCTTCTCCGTGTAATGTGTCGTATGAGCCATACCCGCAACGATATATTATCAAGATAGATGATACCTAGGAACCGCTCTGTGCCTTGAATGGCACGGGGCGGTTTACTTTATCATGAAAAGAGGTGAAATCCTAAAGGTATGCTGAATTGCGCAAATTATCATCAGGAAGGGAGAGCAAAACACTCAGGACATGAACAAAAGTATTTGACGAAATCCGCACTATATGCTACAGTTTGTTTTGAAAGGGCAGTGATGGTATGGATATTACAGAAACCAGTATCGTCCATAATGACATTCTACAGCAAATCAAACATCTACGATTGATGGATGATGTGTTAATGTTCAAGTGCTTTAAGGATAATCCAGAGTGTACGGAATTGCTCTTGCAGCTAATCATTAAAAAATCATCCTTTCGGGTAGACCAGGTAAACGCCATGTGGCATGGGTCTTCTGCTGGGCTTGCTATATTAGCGGCAAACAGTGGTGGATGGCGTTATAAGATCAGGGTATTTCGGGACGATACAGCGGATAGAAAGCAGAAAAAAGGAACCGAACTCTTTCAATCAGAATTTTCGGCGGCTCAGACAGGTATAGATCAGAACATAGCAGGACATTACGCCATATACATGATCGAACATGGCGCTGTGCGTAAACCTATTGACCATTCGGGGATTCTGATTGACGGAATGGGTGAAAACGGCTGGTGTGGCTTTGGTGTCAATACATTCTATGTAAATTGTGACCGCAAAAACAGAAGCCCGCTCGGCAAACTGGTGTATGACTTTTCCTGTACCGACCCATCCTATATGAACTATCCACTATTGGCGGATAGGGTACGCTATTTCAAGGAAAATAGGCAAGGGGTTCGGGATATATGCGAGATGCTGGAGCAGAAAAAACAAAGAACATAAAATTGCGAAGCACCCAAGGATGAATGACCTTGGGTGCTATCTTTATGTTGAGTATGAAAAGTCCCATAACAAATTTGTATTTGTATGCTGGCAGCATACCTTGAGAAGCAACATCCCCTTTATACTGGGTATCAGAAAAATTTACAGGCAGAACGAAATGGAGGAGTTTTATGTTTGAGAAAGAAAAATTTGAGATTCCGCTTACCAGCCCTATGCTGTACGACAGGCTGCATACACTCTCAGCCGAATACTCGGTGTCCGTTGAGCAGCTTGTCAATCTGGCGGTGCAGCGGCTGGTGGACGATGTTGACTTTGTAAGAAGTCTCCGAACAGGAACAGCGGGAGGGGCGTAGTCCGCTACGCTCCCTCCCCTCCAAAATATGCGAAAATCGTCCGCAATACGTTGATCGCCATTTGCTTACGCTCCAATGGCTGTTGGTCTACAATCTGCTTAAACTGCTCCATGATGTTGGTATCGTTGTCGGACACGGAATCGGCCAGCAGATAATCCACGGTAACGCCAAGTCTGTTGACCAGCCGCACCAGCGTATCCAATGTCAAACTCCGCTCCCCACGTTCGATAGCCCCCATATAGGTGTCCGATATTTCAACGGCCTCCGCAAGCTGGGCCTGTGTGAGATTCAGCCGCAGCCGTTCTTCTCTGATCCGTTCGCCCAACCTCTTATAGTCCATGTGTTCACCCCCTGCTTATTCTACCCAAGTGAGCGGCTAGCAAGAAACATCTAATAGGGGTATATATATTGACTAATAGGGGTTTTCATGATAACATGATGTGGTATCATTCACTTCAAGGCAAAGATTCCGGGCTTTCCCTGGTGATATTTTGCGGAAAGGAAGAACCACAAATGTCCAGAGTTTGTAGGACGGCGAAAGAGTTCGCCGAGGCTGTAAAAAATAATGAGGAATACATCACAATCGAGGGCGACTTAAAAAACGGCGTTTTGCGTATAAAGGCTACCGGAAAGGTTGCATGGGGAGTATGCGTTGCGTCATTAGCGGTGGCTATAGCTGCGGTTGCCGTGGCTCCGGTTGGGGGTGGTGCTCCGGCTGGTGCTGGCCTTGTAATGGCTACACCAGCGGCAGCTACGTTAGGAGCCGCAGTTATTCCAGCCATTGCGATAGGCGTTTGCGCTGGGGGTGTTGGTGTGCTGAATACGTTGAGGGATAAGTACAAAATCGTGGAAAAGACCGATACATATATAACCCTCAAGCGCAAATAAATCACTTCAACACTGACGAAAAATTGGGAGGTCATAGTTATGGGCGGCGAAAAAGCGATGGCAGTTCTTGCAATCATCCAACAGTTAATACCGGAGGCTAAGAAAATTTCTAGAATCCACGGGTTTGTTCACAAGCGGGTCGAAGCGGAAATTAATGGCATACGAGGATTCCTGGTTTGGGATTTTATTGTTTACAATGAGATCACATTTGACGATGCAGAGGGCAATATCATGTCGTTCTTTACCTCTGCATCTGACGATAAAACCGAAGCCGAGTGGAATCGACTTGTGGAGAAATACGGGGTCAATACGGACTGATACGATTGGAAGAGTGGAGTGTCCATGTTCAAAAAGAGGTTAAAGAAAATTCCTGCTGATCTGGTGTCCTACATCCAGATTGAAACTGAAGCCATCAAGGATGCCAACGACAAAATGATGATCTCCTCCTACTGCCTTGGCAAACTGGAGTTGGTCAACTGGTATCTCGAACTTCTGGAGACTGGCTCTGAGAAGTACATCGTCCCGCAGAGCAAGGCGCACTTAGAGACAGTTAGAGATCAACTCTTGGCCTGCCATAAGGCGATTATGGCGGCAAAAATAATGAAACCTGGGGATCGTCCACTGCTGGACATCAAATACCCCAAAGGATACGAAGGATAGGTGATTTTGGTGAAGAAAATAATTGCGTTGCTGACAGCGATTATGTTGCTGCTGTCGGCTTGTTCCAGTGCCACATTGGATGGTGCTGGTAAAGAACTGGAGGATACCATAGCGAACGCCACGGATGCTGACAATAAATACGTCCAGATGGTCAAGGGAGGATACAGACCCGACAACCCCGATGTAACCTATGAGGACGCATTTACCGCCTTCTTTGGTACGCCACGCTGGAAGTATTTTGAGAGCGAAGGTGGGCAGGATGTTGTGGAGTTTACAGGTGATTGCACCTACCAGGACGTTCCGGTAAAGGCTCGGATTCAATTTGTGGTTGACGAAGAAAACGGAACCTTTGAAGCGTCTTATCTTGCGTTCAACGAAGTCCCACAGGATGCCCTGACGCTGGCGGCGGTAATTTCAAAAGCATTTGAGACACAAGAAATAAGCGGTCAAGAGAACGGAACAGAGCAATCAACGAATGCTGAAGGACAAATTTGTATTCACGGTATTCCAGTACAGAATGCAATGAATATGTCCGCAGAAGAAGTGATTAGTACATTTGGTGAACCGGACATTTATGAACTGGATGTTTACTATGATGGTGATAGAATCGAATATGAATCGGAACAGATTTGCTTTATAATGTCAGAGGATGGCAGTGTATTTTGTCTGGACGCCCCCGCAGAAAAATTCACGCTAAATAGCCAAAGTCTTAACTTGTACTTTGATGATCTCGTCAGCATACTTGGTGATGATTATTATAGTCTTGGAGGCTCAGGATACCAGTGGAGTATCGGTAATTTTTCATACACCTTCCACGTTTCTACTGATGACTATGCTGCTGACATCATTGAAGTTTCCAAAATTGATACCAATGATCCGATTGATAACGATGCCTATTTAGGTGAAGAAGGCAATTATGGGACTTACGGCAATCTGGATTCCGCACTGGTCGGCAGATGGCGGTCATTCGACGGTGGTACACTCCAATTTGACGATAATGGGATGATAAGTTTTTGCGACTTCAACTGTTGGAGTTTAGTAGGAGAAAACCCTAATCGTGTCTATTGGGAAACCTCAAACGGTAGAGTTAGCTGTTCTGCATATTTTGATAACAGTGATACATATACAATTGCAAGTCCATCTAGCGAGCCAGGAACAGAGTACATTTCCTTTTCGAGAAATAGGAGGCATATGTACCAACGCACTACGGGTGAAAATGGCGATGGAATTATTGGGACGTGGACTAGTGTAGAGAATAGTATTTGGTCATTTCAGTTTAATGTGGATGGTACTGGGATGTATAATGGGAGATACCCGATTACTTGGAGTACCTATACAGCGGATGATGGCGCCGATGCAGTGAGGTATAGCTTGATAGATAACACCTACTTTGACTATACAGTAGAAGGTGATTCGCTCGTAGTCTTTCTTTCTGACAGTAGCCGTGTATATACCAAAGTTGGAAACTAATCAATAATTTGCAACAGGAGGGCGGCCACAGTCGCTCTCCTGTTGTATCTATCAACGGAGGGATAGCGGTACTACTCTTAATCTACATCCTTATGATTCCGAACACAAGAAGGAGGCACCACGATATGAGTATGAAAGATTTGCTTTACCGGATGAAACCGCCATGCGATAAATGCCCCTATAAGCTGGATCTGGTACATACGTTAGTCAACCCCTGCCCTCAGTGTAGGGAGAACGGCTACAAAACCTATGAGCGGTTCATAAAGGAGTTGTCGGGCAAATATACGAAAGGTATGTGATTGGGATGGATGTTGAAGAACTGAAAGCTATGATCCCCTCTGAAACTGTGCGGAAGTATGTCATAAAATCAGAGTGGACATTCACAGACAGAGAGAAGGCTGCACTTTTGTATCGTGGAGACCTGTCACTGAAAGAGCAGTATTCTCGGCTGGGAACCTTGCGGGACACGACTGCTGATAAAAGATTGCAAAAGCAACTTACAGAATATCTGGAACGGGAAAAACAGGCTATCCGAGCGTTCAAAGAAAACGCTGCTAATCGTTGCGTCTATGTTCTGAAGGTGCAGGAAAATGGCGGCTTTCATGAAGGTGAATATCTTGCTTGTGGATATTTCTTCGATTGGAATGTGGCTTTTGAGTACGGAAAGAAGGAAAACGTCCCGTTTCAAATCGAAAAATATTTGGTCAACGCTGTGTTTGAATTTGAGGATGGCACTTGCAATCATACTTCGATAGCCAATCTTCATTTCAGCAAAGCAGGAATGGTTTTTTGAAATTCCTATCGTATGCGTTCCTGCTATGGCGATATATTCTACCTCTGTAATCAAACCGGATTGGGGATGATTCATATTGCCGTACCGCAGAACCCTTGAAGTGGTGCTGATCGTACTCACCGCTTTGCTTGAGGCTCTGAGCGAGATGGACGACTCACAGGATGCAGCTTAGAAAATCGGAAAGCGGCGTGAGCAGAGGGCTTCCCTATACGGGAAGTCCTCTGTTTCTATGTTCGGCACAGGAAAAACCACAAATCTAAATCTATTTCAGGAGGTAAAAGTTATGCCCGCTAACGTCGAAACCATGTTCTATGTCCGTGAAAAGCCTTGGCATGGGTTGGGAACCCGTGTCGAAACCGCTCCTTCGTCCATTGATGCCTTGGTTCTCGCTGGCCTGGACTGGACGGTGGATCAGAAGAATGTCTACGCTGAGGACTGCTCCCTGATCCCTGGCTACAAGGTGAACACCCGCAGCACCGACAACGCCGCCCTGGGTATCGTGTCCGACCGCTACAAGGTGGTGCAGAACGAGGACGCCTTCAGCTTCACCGATGATCTGCTGGGCGAGGGCGTCACCTATGAAACCGCTGGCTCCCTCCAAGGGGGCCGCAAGGTCTGGATGCTGGCCCGTATGCCCCACCGCTATATCATCGCTGGGGACGAGATCGCCCCCTATCTGGTGGTAATGAACTCCCACGATGGCAGCTCCGGTATAAAGGTGGCTATGACCCCCATCCGGGTTGTCTGCCAGAACACCTTGAATCTGGCCCTCAACAGAGCAAAGCGTATCTGGACGACCAAGCACACCGAGAACGTCATGCTCCGTGTCCATGAGGCCGAGGAGACGTTGGGCCTGGCCGAAAAGTACATGGGCGAGTTGGGCCGGGGCATTGATACTCTGTCCAAGATCAGGCTCACCGACAAGAAGGTGATGGAGTTTATGGCCGAGTTCTTTCCCATCACCGCCGATCTGTCCGATGTCCAGCGCAAGAATAATCTCCGTCTGCTGGATGATATGAAGCGGCGGTATTGGGACGCTCCCGATCTCTCCAATGTGGGGAAGAACGGCTACCGTTTCGTCAACGCCGTCAGCGACTTCGCCACCCATGCCAACCCCATCCGCAGGACGAAAAACTACGATGAAAACCTGTTCCTACGGACTGTCGAGGGCAACCCCATGATTGACAGGGCGTACAAAATGGTATTGGAGGCAGCGTAATTATGGCAGCAAAAGTGTTAATTTCTACTGAGAATATGCCTTATGAGGAATGGTTGGAGTACAGGAAGCTGGGTATCGGCGGCTCGGATGCCTCCGTGGTCTGTGGGATTAACCGCTATAAGTCCCCTGTGGAGCTGTGGCTGGATAAGACGGACCAGCTCCCGCACCAGGAAGCTGGGGAGGCTGCCTATTGGGGGACGCAGTTGGAACCTTTCGTTCGGGCCGAGTTCACCAAGCGCACGGGGATTGAGGTCAGCCACAAGACCGAACTGCTCCAGAGCGAGGAACACCCCTTCATGCTGGCGAATCTGGACGGTATCTGCGAAGTTCCGGACTACGGAACCTGTGTATTTGAGGCCAAGACCGCCTCCGCATACAAGGCTGGCGAGTGGGAGGATACCATCCCGGACGAGTATATGTGCCAGATCCAACACTACATGGCCGTGACCGGATACCGGGGAACGTATATCGCTGTCCTCATTGGCGGCAACACCTTCAAATGGAGGTTCGTGGAGCGTGACGAGGAATTGATTTCTATGCTCATTGAGCTGGAATCGGCCTTCTGGAACCATGTGCAGGATTGCACACCCCCGCCGCTGGATGGCTCCGATGCGTCCGCTAAGTTCCTGTCCCAGCGGTTCCCCAGCAGTACGCCTCAGTCTCACATCACCTTGCCCGATACCGCCGCCGCTCTGCTGGCTCAGTATGACGATGCCTGTGCGCAGTTGGAGATTGTCACCGAGCAGAAGCAGAGGGCTGAAAATCTTCTGAAGGAGATGATGGGAGAAAACGAGGTGGGGACTCTCATGGACAGGATCGTCACCTGGAAGAGTGTGTCCCAGGAGCGATTGGACAGCAAGACCTTGAAGGCCGAGCATCCCGCCCTCTGCAAAAAGTACACCAGCAAGTCATCCTACCGCCGCTTCACCATCAAGGCGGCGAGTTAATTTAGGAGGTTCATCATGGATAATACGAAGCTGAAAGGCCGTATGAGCGGCAAGGTGCAGGAGTTGCAGCAGCCTGCCGGAAATCAGAACATCTCTGTTACTTCTGCTCCGGAAACCGCTCTGGCCCCGGTAGATTCCGCTTATCTGGCCCTGAAGAACAATGCCCTTGACCTGATCCGTGCCAATTTGAAAAGCCAGCCCTTGTCCCTCGACCTGTTCGATGTGGTCAAGTCTCCCTCTGGCGGCTCTACGGTGTTTGAGGTGCCGGGGCTGGCGGGAAACGAGGCTGCCATGGAGCTGATGGGCATTGTGCTGGACTACACCACGCCGCGGGCCTATTGGGATACGCCTGATCCGGTGGAGGGTACACCCCCTGTCTGCATGAGCCAAAACAGCATCATTTCCCACGATGGGAAAGCCTGCGCTCTCTGCCCCTACAATGACTTTGGCAGCAAAGACGGGGACAGCAATGCGAAAGCCTGTAAGGAATCGGTGCTGCTGTTCCTGCTGCGGCCCAACAACATCATCCCCCTGCTGGTGCGTGTTCCCGTTACCAGCAAGCCCAGGTTTCTGAAATACTCCACCCGCCTGTTGAGCAGTCTGACGCCGATCTCCAGCGTGGTCACGAAGATCACCTTGGAGAAGGCCACCAGCAAACAGGGCAAGCCCTACGCCTTGTTCAACTTCCAGGCGGTCAGCACCCTTAGCTCGGAGGAAGCGGCTCAGGCAAAGGTGTTCGGGCAGCAGTTCATGGAGATCGTGAACGCCGCCCAGATGGTGCCGGAGCTGGCACAGGCCAGTTAAAATAAGATACGCAATGATGGCCCGGTGTCCCTGCCTTATGTTGGGGATGCCGGGTCATTTGCTTTTTCGGAAAGGGGAAATAGATTGTATAACACCGTAAAAATGTCGGCGGTAGCTCTTCGCCGCATTATGGATGAAACCTTTCTACCAATTCATCGTAGTTGTCTACCAGCGACAAACGAGCCCAGTAATCTTTCGTAATATCATCTGCAACGCCATTAGCTGTATTGCCATAAACCTTACTTTCAGCAATACTCAGCGCACCACGACCAACATAGACACCGCCAGATTGCTCCCCTGCGACATTTCCAGAAACGGTGCATCTAATCATGAGGGTTTCTTCTGTGGAGTTTATAAAAACTGGACCTTTGTAGATGGCATATCCGCCAGTAAAAGTACAGTTCTTAATGGTTGCTCTGCAACCATCCGTTCGGAAATGTGCTCCTACACCTCCCGTATTATTGGCAAACTGACAGTCTGAAATAAAAGCTTCTCCACCTCCAATGCTTAATGCAGATACACCATTTTCTGCAACACAGTTGACAAAGGTACACTTCTCAAAAATTTGTGTAGGACTGCTACTAGAGACAAAAGGCCATGTTGCTTGAATCCCTGCGCCATCAAAGGTAATATTTTGCACTTTGATATTCCCTGCTGTGAATGTCCCAAGCATTAGACGAGCTTCAGATGTGGTACGTCGAATCGTTACCGGGCAGTCAGCCCGACCGAGCACTAGTTCCGTTGGCGTATCGCTGATGTAAGTGCTAAGTTCAATCACGTCATCCTCGTTGGCATGAGCAATAGCATCAAGCAATTCTTCAAAAGTTGATATGGAGATAGCGGGCGGTTCTGGGGTGGGTTCCGAGACTTCATCAACTTCGTCAGGAAATGCACCAGCTTCATCAATGGGGAGTATCTCTACATCGGCTGCTGGGAGGCAAATCCTGAGAAATGAAATACTACAGTACACAACGTCCCGTTGCTCCGGGTACGTTCCCGAAAACGGATGGCAACAGGGTAATCGAAATCGTCAACTTTGACAAGCGGCAGTATTGCAGGGAGGCTAGTCGTGATTGCTGGGGCTACATCAAATACGAACACCCCCTGACCGAGAAACAGGCTGCGGACTATGAACTTGTCCGGGAGCAGCTTCTTGATTTCACACAGCGGTACATGGTGTGTGCGGGGACATCGTTTCTCCGCACCTTTGCCACGGCTGCGGAACTCAACGAGTGGTTTGACGCACAAGTTGTAGAGGACCGTCACTTCTGCCGCTTCTATGACTGGGTGAGGATGGTACACATTCTTGGCTGTCGTTATATGTGGCTCAAGCCGGAGGAACGGTGGACGGACGATCCACAATGCAATTTCCCAAGTCCCTCTCTGCTTTCCAGAGAAGAACCTTGGAGCTGAATGGGGGAGGTAAGCATGATTGAATTTATAGAGAAAGAGCGATATTACGACGATTCGACTTTCACGGGCCAATGTTGGATGTACCCTACGTTCATGGTGAAAGACGGTGTTGAGTATTTCATGTGGAACCGCCGGGAGCCAGATGATAGTTGGAAGGTGAAGGAGCGGGAGAGCCAGAAAGCGGAGCTGCTTGCCAATGACGGGGCGTATTTTCATTTCCACGGTCTTTACGCAGACCCATTCAAGTGGTGCTGGATGACCCATCCGACACAGACAAACTGATTCGCAAGCTGGATAAACATATCGCTGAATACTTTGACCACAGATATACGCTGGACGATTTTATTTTATCCTGCTTAACCCTCACCGGAGACATTGACGTTGGTAGCCGCGCAAACGTCTACAACTACTTGAAGGTCATACGCCGGGTAGGGAGAGTAAAAGGGTTTTCTCCAATCAGTTATGATTGTTTCGATGATAAGGCCAGCTTTTGCCTGAGCGGAAAGAGTAATGTCACGGATTTTCTTTTGTATGATCTGGAGAAATTCGTTGCAGACCAACTGCGAAATGCAGATACAGGACAAAAGAAGTTACAAACGGCAGGTGAGCAGACCAAGGGCATCCTGCGGGCAGAAGTGCGACTGACGAAGCAAAAGGCCATCCGAGAGTATACAGATACTGCGGATACGTCTGGTCAAATCGTGAAAATATAGAAATATTCGCACAAGTAGTTCCCTTTGGGGATTTCTACAAGATGGATGCCGCTGTGGAGATCGTTCGTAGCGAAGTCAAGGATAGTGTCATGCGAAGAAAGATGCTGCGGCTTTTGGCACTGATTCCAGAGAAGAAGTCCCTACACCTTGCTCAGAAAGCCATGAACTGTCGAGACGTAGAGAAGGTCATGGACACCTTTGCTGAGATGTGTTTATCTCCGGTGACTATCAGTAAACGCCATGAAGTCAAGCAACTGGAATGTCTGTATGAGTACATATTAGGCAAGAAACAATAGGAGGTTGAGAAAAATGTTTGGTGAGGTAAACTATACTAAAGATTCGGCAAATACTGTGGAAGAGGGCGGTATCCATAAGACAGTCGCAAGGAGAACCAACAACAGGCAAACTGTTAGATAGAATTGGGAAACGCAGATGCACCAGCCTAATATGGCGGGGCATCTGCGTTGTTATTGCTTTATACTATCCCGCGCGGGATAAATCGGCGCACAAAATGCGTATCGGCACAGTAAGGATACACTGGAAATTGTTGATCTTCTTATTTCACCCGTTCGGGTGTACCAAATAGCTGTCTACAAACTTTCGAGTGTGTATGCCCTTTTCATATCTTACTCTCGGACAAGGCCAAATGCGTTTGCTAAGGAATTAAATACTTGGTTTATGGAATCCTGCAAAGAATGCTCTTCTGTACACATACTTTCTAGTGAATTGACAATATTTCTTTCAATTGCATAGGATGTATTCCAGCCAGTGTCAGTAATGTAGCCCTTTGCATTTAATAAGGTCGCCGAAACATGCCAAGGCTTTGGGACATTTAACCTATTAAGCAGGGAACCATAATCTGTTATAATGCGTACAAGACGTCCTTGTAAATCATCCCAGTTGTATACTTCCTTATCTTTGTATCCAGAAATACAGCGGATTTCTGTCGCTTCTATGATCCCACTATGAAAAAACTGAGTATAGGTTTTAATAAGATTAGTTGAATAATCAGCATCAAAAATACAATAGCCATCTGCATTATATCGGGAACTCCAGCCGTTTCCAGTAAGTGGATGAACTGGAGGATTTCCATCGACTTGTTTTAGGTCAACAATATTCCCTAGCTCAAAGCTCCATTCCGGAATGATGTGTATCACGAGTTTGCCAAGGTTTCCTAAATTCCCAACACACTCATTCGCCAAAATAAGGGATATGCGTTCCCGCTTAAAATCTCGAATTTTATCTTGAAGTCCATTTGTATACAAAAATTCTTTTCGTAAGTCATCAATATCCATGTACATGATACCATTGACGTGGCGCATGAAAAATTCATCTTTATTGCCGTCCCAAAAACTATGGGGACGTGCATAACTTTTAGGAACAGAAATGACAATAGCAATATTATTAGCATCAAGTTCAACAGGCACGCAATCAATCCCATGCAAATGAGGACGAATACGGGATAGCACCATCTGTCTAAATGACGATAACCAATTATCAAAATCACCCAGTCCCATACCTGCGCCGCTCAATTTTATAGGGAGCCGATTTTCGTCCTCCTGCATCCCAATAATAATAGTGCCACCATTTGTATTTGCGAGAGCAGCAATCTCTTTCATAAATTTGTCTTTTTGTTTATCTTGTAATTTTCCTCCCACAAATGAATAATCCTTATATTCCAGTTCCCGATTTTCAAAGATTTGATTGTCAATAAGCCCTTGTAAATCACGTTTCGTTATGTTCTTTGTATTGAATAACAATGTAGCTACCTCCCAATAGTTTTATAAGCTCAATTATTTTGCCATCTTCTGATACATCTTCATCAACTCCGACACGCAGGCCGGCTCGGAGTTCAGTTTACCCCAAAATCCATAGGCCACCATCACGGCTTTGTCGTTCATCTGGTGGGCCTTCCGCAGTTCCGGGGGCATGGTGGTTTCATCGTAGAGATCGGCAAGGCTGGCGTCCGGGTAGAGGGCACGGGCGTCAAGAATGGCCTGGGCGGTCTGCTCGATTTTGGCCTTTTGTGCGTCCGTAGGGGTAGGCCAGGGGAAGTTGTTGTAGACAACATCCTTGGAATAGCGGTAGTCGCTTTTCAGCCGTCCGCAGACAGCACGCATCCAGGCCATGTGTACGTTAGAGGTCAGCACACCTAAATGATACAGAGTAGCATCAGGAATAATAAATACAAGATCGCTACTTAATATTTTGGAATCGACCAGTCCCATAGGTACATAACGTCTACGTTCAGAAGAGACTTTCGGAATTATTATATAATTCGTTTGGGGAATATTGGTTGTTCCAAATATCAACGGAAAATCAGCAAGCTTTTTCGTTGATGCTCTCGAACTATCTGACCGAAACTTTTGAACAGCCTCAACGCGCTCTATGCACTTTGGCATTTTCCGGAGCTCACCGGGTGGACAATCTTTTAAGTATAGGCAATACCTAAAATACCGGTTAATAAACTCATGGGAGCCTACCCAAGGTCTAAACCACTTTTCCGCCATTGGTTCTGCTCTTAAAAATTCCTCCATTTCAGATTTTGTAAATAGATAAAATCCGCCGTCAAGAGGCATATTGCCGATACCAATATTAGGAACATCACATATAGATTTATTGCGGCTCTCTACAAACACATTGTCAGCATCCAACAGATACCCGTTGATGTTCTGAACCACCTGCGCCCGTTCTGATGTGAACAGCGTTTTAGGTGTGGCGTTGGGGGCCGTGCTGAATCCGACGATCACACAATGAACATGGGCTTTGATTTTGGCCTCGCTGTCCCAGCGGAATGTCCGGTGAGCAAAGTCGATATGAACGCCTGATTCAAACAGCGGTTTCCATAGATTGGCTACCGCTTCACCCTGGGTCACAGAGTTGGTGGATACCAGAGCGGCCCGGATAGACGTTCCCGCCATCAAGTCTGCAGCTTTCTTATACCAGCAGGAAACGTAGTCCAGATTTCCGGCGTTCTTCCATCCGGGGAAAATGGCGTTTACATCGTCCTTCTGTTCTGCGCCCATCATCCGCGCGCCGATAAAGGGCGGATTGCCCATAATGTAGTCCAACTCGTGCTTGGGGATCACATCCGTCCACTCTGTCCGCAGGGCATTGCCTTCCACAATGTTGGCATAGGATTTCAGCGGCAGAAAATCCAAGGTCATGTGTACCACGTCCTCGGTTTCCTTCATCATCTGGCTTTCAGCGATCCACAGCGCCGTCTTTGCCACAGTCACAGCGAAGTCGTTGATTTCTATACCGTAAAACTGGTTGATGGAGACTTGAATCGGATTGCCGATGTCCAGCATGATTTGTCCCTTATGAAGCAGAGAGATTGTTTCATTTTCCAGCCGCCGGAGGGAGATGTACGTTTCCGTCAGGAAGTTGCCCGAACCACAGGCAGGGTCAAGGAATTTCAGCCCCGCCAGCTTCCTCTGAAAGGCTTCCAGCTTGGCCTTGCGGGTCCGCTCCACCGTGACGGCCTCAATCTCCGCAAACTCGGCTTTCAGTCCATCCAGGAATAACGGGTCAATCAGCTTATGGATATTCTCAATGCTGGTGTAGTGCATCCCGCCAGAGCGCCGGGTTTCCGGGTTGAGGGTGCTTTCAAAGACCGCGCCGAAAATGGTGGGACTGATAGCAGACCAGTCAAAGTCCTCGCTGGCTTTTCGCAGAATCAGGTCAACGATGGTTTCATCCAGCCGGGGAATCACGATATTTTCATCTGCGAACAATCCGCCGTTGACGTAGGGGAACGCCGCTAAGTCCTCGTCCATGTATGGGTCACGTTCTTCCGGCTTCGTGTCCAGGACTTTGAACAGGTCAATCAGGGCACGGCGGGCCTCCCGCTCATGCCCCTGCAAGTAGTCATGGAACATACTCCGGTTTCCAAAAATCCCGGCATCCTCAGCATACAGGCAGAACACCAGACGGACACACAGCTTGTTCAGACTTTTCAGCGTTTCCGGGTCTCTGGGGTCTTTGTACTGCTTTAGGAGCGCATCATAGAGCACCCCCACCAACTCGCCAGCCTGGAGGGAGATTTCCATTTCCTTTTTGATATGCTCGCTGCCCGTGTCCACCAGAAATTGCAGACGGTGAAACTCCTTCTCCAAGTCCGCCAGCTTGAGGACTTCCGGCTCGTCATTGGGGCGGTTCATATCGTGAATCTGAAACTCCTGGAAGTTGCAGACGATAATCCAGCGGGGGACCTGGTTATAGGGCAGATACCCGGCATACCTTCTGGCCTGCTGGTAAGGGGTCAGCATACTGCCGTCAGACTGCTTGTACCCTTTCCGCAGATCAATGTCCCGGCCCTTCTGCTCAATCAGGACACGGGTGGATTCGATGTAGCCGTCAATGAAGCTGGTATGGTCCAGCTTCACCGGGACTTCAAATGCAATAGCGGTAGAACCGTCTACGCCGAAAACCTTCGTCAGCAGTTCAATCCAAAACCGCTGCGTCTCCTGCTTCTCATCGCCCCGGCCCTTCCAATCCGCCGCAAACCGGGTGGCGGCAGTGCGCTTTTCCACATCCGTCATGGTCTTACCTCCGCAAACGGGATTTGCAACCAGTATACTACATTATAGCAAAAATGGCAATCGCTAACGGAATGGGCAAGCAATGTATCGGAATATCCTTTTGGATATTCCGATACGCTTGTTGGGAGTCTCGCCTGGCGGCTCGGTCAGCGCTACTGAGTGCCTCAGCACTCAGCGGTCGCCACCGGCGACCCGCGCCCCCAAGCCCCGGACTGTCCGCTTTGCGTCCAGTCGAACACGACTGACGGCGTGGCTTTTGTCGCTCCCTTTGGTCGCTCGTTCCTGCACATCCGCGCAGGAAGTATGGGGCGCATTTTGCGCCCGTCAGGGGTGCGATGGGGACAGCGCGGTTTCACCATGGGAGACAGAGAGCGTGATAGGGTCAATCACGATAATCTCCCGGCCCGCCTTTTGAGCGTAACAGACAGTAGCAGCCGTCCCACCCCGTTTCTCTCCGTTATCAACAGCAAGCAGGAGAGCGGCGTAATCAACCAATCGTTGGTTACGCTCCAGCATACACTTTCTGTCATAGGCGCGCTTTACATATTCCACGGAATCTGCTTCACTCAGGATGTCTCTGTAACAAGCTTGGGCTGGGGTTGACCACTTCATTTCCTGCCCCTCGCAGGGCAGAACACAGTGGAGTTTGATTGCCGGTTTTCTCTCCCGCAGATCAAGGACGGCTATCGCCGCCCAGGTATCTACTCCAAGGGCCATCCCGGTATAGAAGTCTGTCACACCAGCCGCCGCCAGCTTCTCAATCTGTCGGGCAAGCACAGCTTTCAACTCAACGCACCGGGGATCGTTTTCGTCATACTTCCAGGGGAATTTGGCAGGGCGGTGTCCCGTAAAGGCACAGCTCGTATACAATTTATTTTTCATCATTTCACCATAGCTTTCCGTTGTGTGCATTTATTCTGCCCTTTTTGAGCAGTATAGTAGCAGTTCTATTTTACACCTAATAGTTCGTAATAGCAACTAAAAATTCGTTATAGAAGCGAACCAAAAGTTGTAAAATACGAACCAGCGAAAGGGCGTGATAACATGACGCATGATGAACTGCTCCTATTCGGTGAACGTCTTCATAGCAGACGTAAGTTGCTGAATTTTACGCAAGACTTTGTATCTGAAAAAGCGGGCATAAGTCTGCGGTTTTATCAGATGATAGAACGCGGCGAAAAGAGTGTATCGCTGGATACGCTCATTCGTTTGAGCGACATTTTGAAAATCAGCGTTGACTATCTGTTGTTTGGCGATTTGTCATATTCCCTTGACAACCCTTTAACAGAAGCACTTGGCAGGTTATCACCCCAGCAGCGTGAGGACGCGCTTAAAATTTTGCAGTTATACTCCAAAGCTTGCAGTTCACAAAACAAATAAAAATCAGCATTGCTCTATTCCGCGCAATGCTGATTTTTATTGTATTATCAGAAATATTTTTGGAGGTTTTCAAGATGGATAAAGAATTACCTGTAGAGCCGTTCATGGACGCAGAGGTAGATGAGGTTCCCCGCTATCAATTCACCAATCCCGACGCTTACGTCAAGTGTACGCCGCTGCCGGAAGATCACATCCAACATAGAACCCGCTTCGATGAGGAAGGACACATTATTGTCAAGAATCCGTCCGCCTGCTGGTTTCCCGATCTGACTGTGCAGAGAGAGATAGACGGCACAATCTACTCCGCAACGGGCGGTTATGACGGAACCGAGACACTGGACGATAAACTCAAGCGAATTATGGAGCAGGATGCTAAAAATTCGGAGGAAAGCGAACGACAAATGACGCTTTATCTGCTATAATGGAAACACCCAATTCTATGCTGACAGTTGCCCCGTCAAAGGAGGATACAGAAATGTTACGGGCAACTGAAAAAATCACCGCTTTATATTGCCGGCTCAGCCAAGAGGATGCGCTGGCAGGCGAGTCAAATTCAATCAGCAATCAGAAAAATATCTTGCTCCAATATGTAAAACAAAATCATTTTCTTAACCCCTTGTTTTTTGTGGACGATGGGTACTCTGGGACCGATTTTGAAAGACCTGGCTTTCAAAAGATGCTGGATGAAATTGACCGGCAGGGGCAGCAGATGGATAACCTGGAGTGCTTCATTCAGAAAGCTGACAGGTATGCGGAGTTGGAGCGCCTGATCCCTTACGCCCTGCGTGAGTTGGTGAAAGCGATCTATCTTGAGAAAGTCGGGTCGAGAGGAAGCAAACGCAGGTTTAATGTCAAAATCAGCTATGATTTCATCGGATATATCCCGCTGGACAAGCTCATGGAGCAGGGTTCAAAGTAATGCACTCAGAATCATTGGACACAGAGACCGCATGAACTGTCTTACGGATACGGAGCTAGAACGAGAGATTTTGCAACATATAGTATCTCATGGAGTGGGATACCCTTACAGCAGATGCTTACAAATGTGAACAGGTGACGCACCCCTAACAGGGTGCGCCGCCTGTTTCTACACAACAATTTAAAGTAAAAATAGGGATATTTAGATCCAATTTTCAAGTGCTGCTTTGCTATAGTAAGTCTCCAAAAGGTTCCAGATGCGATCAACGCCCCATTCCTGCGGAACCGTGACCGGGTTGATACCGAGATTGGACAACTCCTTCACTGTGCGGTTGAAGACATCCAAATCACCAGGGAACAGTTCCTTCGCTCTTGGTACACCACGACACTGGTTTACCCACTGCAAAGCCTCAATTAGTCGATCTTCTTTTTGTGAATTAAAGTGATGGGATTTAATCATACAAATAGCATATTTCAAAGAGTACCAATGACCTTTTCCGATACTCTTCTTCCAAAAAGAATTGACTATATCACGGCACACTTCGGGAGAAAGGAGGTATTCGTACTTGTTTATGTTGCGATTCCCTGCCTCTTCAGCTTGCTTAGTAAGAGCATACATTTTGTGGTAGTCACATTGAACCTCAAAACGTATGATTCCTTTTGCGTGATCCAATGTCGCTTGTGAAATTGGTGGGTATCCATTTTTCTCATTCTCTTTGGACTGCTCAATGAACTTCATGAGTTTGCTGTAGCAGTTAATCCGGGCAGACTTGCTTATCAAATAGAAACTACTATCTCTGCTTTTCTTTCGATGTGCCTTATCATCATATTTCATCCATTCTCTATATTGAAATGGAATATCTGATTTTTTGATTAGCTTCATTATCTGTATATCAGTACATGGTTTGCCACGCTGCTCGTACAGCTCAGGAAGGTACAAATTAGCACAGTAATCTACACGTTTTAGGCTATAGGCATCAAAGGTTCCGAGCAATGGAGAGATTGTTTTCGATATGGTATTGAATTGGGGGATGGCACGTTCCATATCGGTAAGTGTGGCGGCAGTGATATAGTCAGAAATACCGCCTAAAATTTTGGGATTTATTTTTGCGTCAATAACATCATAAAATTGCTCAAATCCGTTCGTCCAAATATTGTAACGGATTGTCCATTCAATTCCTTTATCTTTGTGATGGAATTTGATTTTTGTATTTCCGTGTTCATCAGGATACATTTTAATACTTCCTGTTTTCTCCCTATACTCTTTAAGATTGTTGAGCAACTGTTTAGTTTCTGTCTTAAATATGGGTGTAGATAGGGTCATCGTGTGAAAACCCAGTGAAGATCGTAACATGGTGTGTCTCCTTCCGTGAATAGGTTTTATTCAGAACATAGAAAATCCTTCTGTGAGGGGTTGTTCACAGAAGGACTTTCAAAGTGAGAAATATGGATTTTTAATTCTTTGGTGTGCCTGATTTCATCGAAGAAGAACGACCAGAAATAGAACTTACAACAAATTTTGAATGTGTATCTTCTCAATCAGAAGTAAACGTAGTTTAGCAAATCAGAATTGCAACACATCAGGATATTGGAAGTAGTGTCTGCAACTCCCTCCTTGTGCTGATTCCTGTTTTGAAAGTCGTGAAGAATGGAATTGTGCTCTGCTCTTGGCATCCACTTTCTTGCACTTCTCTTGTCACATATTCAGAGACTTCACTATCGAAAACAGCAGTTTTCCTCATATCCAATCTGAAATCTTTCCTCTCGAACAAAATGCTTCTATAGTGATTCACAGTGCTTTCAGCACTTCATATTGAACCCATAATAGGACCATACTAGACACCCATACTGATCTTATCTTGAAGTATTTTTCCTTGTAGTCTTCATACATATTTCTCGCTTTTATTATCATTGTAATGCGCAATTTCTATAGAAATAGAAGTATATAGAAAACATAGTTGTGTACTGTAATGGATGTTGTAATGAAGTGTGACTATCAAGAAGATACAATATAGAAGTTATATAAGCAATCATACTTATATTATTGAAAAAGGATAATATAAGAAAACAAAGGCACAGGGCGGGTGCCTTTGCTAAACCTTTTTATTCAATGCAAAATTACTGTTGACAACTACAAGGAAAGCTGAGATTGACGCTTGGGAAACTCAAAGGCAAAAACTTCTGCATCCCGTCAACATGAAAATGGTGATGGCAGCAGCGAAAGAGGCCGGACTTACTCCCGAGGAAATCGCAGAAAAATTAGGGCTGGAAGTTTAAGGCCCATCAAATGGCATACACAAAAAGAGGTTATCCCAACCACGAGGATAGCCTCTTTTTCATGTTAGCCAATATCGGAAAACATGATTAAAAAACGAGTAGTGTTTTATCAGTACATATCTCGCTATACAGTTTGCATATCTGCTTATATGCCAATAGAATCGAACGCAAAAAGTTCAATTGGTTCAGTCTTGTTTCGGCTTCATCCGTCGAAAATTCATCTGAGGAATTTTTAAATTTCTTTTCTACTTCAGCTTTGACTTTGCTGTAATTATTATCAATCAAGCAAAAGACTTCATCATATGATCCACAGGTTTTCCATATGACGCCATACTCTTCTGATATTGATAATCGAATCATACCTAAAAAGCTAAGATAAGATTCTAGTATAGCCACAAAATCTGAAATCTTCTTGAAAACACTTTCATTTTGCTGATTTATGAACTTGCATTGCACCTCAGTTTGAATTGTATCAATGAACGCAAAAAAATCTCCCGCATTAAACGATTCGCCACATAAGTAATCGGGCAATTTACATATACAGATGGCGATATTATAATCTGCAACAGCTTGTTCAAAAGCTGCTGCGTATGGGGGCCTACAAAAAAGCGAACCAGCGGATGCTACTGCCATGTCTGGTGGGGCACAATGTGGTCGGTAGCCTGACCTTCATGGATCTGTCAGAACAACCACACTTGCTGTTGGGCGGCTCCTCGAACTCCGGTAAATCCGTCGGACTACAGGCTGCCATCAGCAGTATCTCCTACGGTGTATCTCCCGAAACAGTCAATTTTGTTCTGGTAGACCTCGGTGCGAATGACCTGATGCCATTTGAAGACCTTCCTCACCTGGCTTGTCCAGTTGTTCGGAGCCAAGATGTAGCCTTTCAAGCCTTAAAGGCCCTGGTCGTTGAGATGGAACGACGCAAGGACTTAGAATTGACCAACAAGCAGGAGTTCGACGCCTTACCCAGACTGGTGCTGGTTGTTGACGAATTTCCTGTTTCACTACGTGGAGAACAAGCGTATTTCTAATTCGCTGCGCGACATGATCTCCAGCCTGCTGCGGAGAGGGCGGCATGGCAAAATCCATGTCGTGTTGGCGGCTCAGAATCCAACCTATCAGAACATGAAAGTTGACTTGGGGAACATTACAGCCCGCATAGCTTTTCAGTGTGCCAAGAAGAACTTTTCTGAGGTTATCCTTGGTGAAGGTGGAGCTGAAAGACTTAGTGAATCGGGCGATTTGCTCCTAAAGGCCACAAACTTCAGTGGATTGCAGCAGATTAGAGGTGCATACGCTACTCCCGAGGAACTCAAACAGCTCGTTCAGACGATTGCCGCCAAATGGCGGGGGAAACGTGCGGATCGCTTTGCCATCGACATCCATAATGGTGAGGGGGAGTTTTCTCCCAACTATGGTAAGGTTGTTGTGCAAACGCCACCCGATGATCGGCTCCTCGCTACTGTAATGTTGTGGGCAGTAGGTAGAAAGGTTGTTTCGGTGAATCAGATTCAACGTAATTTCAAAATTGGCTGGAATAAGGCTGCTGAGCTGGTTAATCAGTTAGAGAGTATGGGCCTTGTGGGACAGCCTATAAGTAAGCTGCCCCGGTGCGTTACTCCATTTTCGTTTGAGGATATTCCTGCCGATATGCTTGGTTTCTTACAACGCAACGGCGTCACCGATGAAGCTGTAAAGCTGGCAATTTCGGCTAGAGACAGTAACAGTAAGACAACCGAACTGGCCACCGAACGACTCTATAAGGTGAGGCAATACCCCATAGAGAAAACTCCTGCGGCAACACAAAACTTTTTATGGGACAATGGGCCTAGCGTAGAGCACGCCAAGGCAAGATCCACAACTTCTTCCAAACATAAGTTTCGTGCTCGCAAGCGTGAGCTGCCTCCCCAAGAAATCAATAGAATATTGGAGCGGCTTGGAAGTGACAGAAACAAGCGACAAAAAATTTGATAGATGCACCCTAATTATATACGGTAAGGTGCAGATTGTCAAAAGATTTGGAACAAGAACGGTAGCTATTTTTATAATCAAATGATTATCTTTACGGAGAGGAGACGGACCCATATGCAAGACGCTAAGGCCAAAGCCGTAGTCCCCATTGAACAGAAGGTTGCCCTGACCAAATATGAGGCCGCTGAGTACAGTAACATCGGCATCAACAAAATTGAGGCGATGCTTCGGAAACCCAACTGCCCATTTGTCCTTTATGTAGGGCCGAACAAGAAGCTTGTCAAACGCAAAGAGTTTGAGGAGTTCATTAGGACGAATCTTGTGATTTGAAGGTAATTTCATTCTTGCCTGACAGGAGCCTCTGTGATACAATGGGTGTGTTGCAGGGGCTCCTTCCAACATAGAAAGGAGTTCCCCATGGGTAAATATATCAAGGGCAAAAAACTTCCCAAAGGTATTTCACAGAGGAAGGATGATGGAAAATTTATAGCCGGCTTTGTTGGCAAGGCTGGCAAAAGGTATCAGCGGCGGTTTGATACCATGGTTGAAGCCGACAGATGGCTGTATGAAATGCGTCATCAGGACGAGTTCGGGGACGGCATAGACGCTGAGGACATAACCGTTGACGAGTGGTTTAAGTTCTGGCATACAGAGCTTATCAAGGATTTGGCGGCAAATACTCGGAGAAACTATGCCGAGCGGTACTATCAGAATATCCAGCCTGTTATTGGCAGAATGAAGCTCAAAAATGTGAAGCCTATGCACTGTACCAAAATTCTGAACAGTATGGACGATAAATATGCCGGGTCTACAATCTACCAAGCATATATCACACTTGGGACCATCTTTAAGTCTGCCAAGCTGAACGGCAAGATCAAGGTTCACCCGTTGGACGGCGTAAAGTTTTCCAAGAGTACAAAAGCAGTAGATGATCTGAAAGTTCTCACTATGGAGGAGCAAAGAAAGTTTCTTGAAGTTGCACGGAGGTCACACAATTATTATCAGTACGCTTTCTTGTTGGAAACAGGGTTGAGAACGGGTGAGATGATTGCTTTGACGTGGGACGATGTTGACTGGGAGAGGCGGACACTGACTATTCGGAAAACGATGGAGTTCCGCTACAAGCGACAGCAATTTTGGGTTGCCGGGCCTCCCAAGACGATGGCAAGTTATCGCACCATTCCGCTGACGGGCAGGGCATATGAAATCTTGAAAGAGGTCTATGCCACAAAGGATACCCGCAAGCAATCCCCCGAACTGAACACCGTTTTAGAGTACGCAGACAAGCGGAAGGATCAGAAACAGAAAAAGAGCTTCAATATGAAAGACCTTGTTTTTATCAACTTCCGCACGGGTATGCCAAACAAGAACAGCTCCTATGATACCCATTTGTATAAACTCTGTGATGAGGCTGGAATCAAGCGATTCTGTATGCACGCTCTTCGCCACACCTACGCCACCCGGGCCATCGAAAGCGGGATGCAGCCCAAGACCTTGCAAAAGCTCCTCGGTCATTCCAGTCTGAAAACGACAATGGACAGATACGTCCATGTCACAGATGATAGTATGGAAATGGGTATCAGGCTCTTTGAGCAAGGGCAACTCGAAAACGGGTTGGCAGCAGCAAAAGGCCCGTAATGTGGCGGAAATGTGGCGGAGACCACTTTGAAAGTCTTGAAACCCTTGAAAAATCAGGAGGTATATAAAAAAATGAAATTAGGAATTGTGGGTCTGCCGAATGTAGGAAAATCGACCCTCTTTAATGCAATCACCAATGCGGGTGCCCAGTCCGCGAATTATCCATTCTGCACGATTGAGCCAAACGTCGGCATGGTTGCGGTCCCGGATGAGCGGCTGGATGTGCTCGCCAAAATGTACGATCCGGACAAATATACCCCCGCTGTGATCGAATTTGTTGACATCGCTGGGCTGGTGCGCGGCGCGTCCAAGGGGGAGGGCTTAGGCAACAAGTTCCTCTCGCATATCCGGGAGGTGGACGCGATTGTGCATGTTGTACGCTGCTTCGAGGACGGAGAGATCGTCCATGTAGATGGCGAGATCGGTCCAAAGCGGGACATCGAAACGATCAGCCTGGAACTGATCTTCTCGGATATTGATCTTGTCGATCGCAAGATTGACCGTTCCCTCAAGGCCGCCAAGGGAGGGGATAAAGCACTTGCTGCACAGGCCGAGCTGCTCAAACAGCTCAAGGCCCATCTGGAGGAGGGAAAGTCCGCCCGGAGCTTCGACTGTTCGCCCGATGAGTGGGACGAAGCGATTGCGGATATGCCGCTGCTCTCTGCAAAACCGATCATTTATGCAGCCAATATGAGTGAAAATGATTTTACTAATGGGATAGAATCTAATCAATTCTACAAAGAGGTGGAAGAGATCGCGCTCGCAGAGCATGCGCAGGTGCTTCCGATCTGCGCGCGGATCGAGGAGGAAATTGCGGATATGTCCCCCGAAGATAAGCTGATGTTTCTCGAGGAGATGGGGCTGCATGAGTCGGGGCTTGACCGGTTGATTAAGGCGAGCTATGCGCTGCTTGGCCTGATCTCCTATCTGACCGCAGGAAAGCAGGAAGTTCGCGCGTGGACGATCACCCGGGGGACAAAAGCGCCGCAAGCTGCGGGGAAGATCCACACCGATTTTGAAAAAGGGTTCATCCGCGCTGAGGTGGTTTCGTTCGCGGATTTGACCGCCTGCGGTTCGATGAACGCGGCAAAGGAAAAAGGGCTTGTCCGGTCGGAAGGCAAAGAATATGTGATGCAGGACGGCGATGTCGTGCTCTTCCGGTTTAACGTATGAGCCGCCGGTCGATCCTGTTGCTGGTCGGTCTGTTCCTAACCGGGGCGTTGCTTGGCGCGGGATGGCAGCTGCTTCGACGCGCGCCCTCCCGCGAGAAAGCGTTGTTTTTGCCTGAGGCGAAGAATGACTTTGTTTTTGCCGTTGTTCCAGGAGGGGAATCGGAACCCGCTTCTCAGCCGGAGGAGGAAGTATTCACATCTGCCGGGGCTCCGGAGCGGATGATGGGGATCGAAACACGAATCTCCCGTAGCCGCTATCCGGTGGGGACGACCGAAATTGGGCTGACAGTTATCAACCACACCACCAGCGATCTGCTCTATTCCGAATGGTTCGATTTTCGCAGAGTCGAAGAGGGGGAGGTCGTTCGCTTGACCCCGGTGGAGGGCAGCACCGTCAATCCCGCCGGGCTGACAGAGTCGGAGCGGTTGGAGGGTGGCGGCAGTGTAGTCCTTACCGTTCCGATTGACCTGTTTGATCCGCCGCTTGGCCCGGGCGTCTATCGGGTCGCTCAGCTTGCCTGTTACGGGGACACAGGTGATCATGCGCTTGCATGTACTGAAATCAGTGCGGAATTCCAGCTGGAATAGGATACGGCGGGGGTTCTGCCCCTCGACCCTGCAATTTTTCGAGAAAAATTGAGTAAAGCTTTGGATATTGGACAGGCTCTAAAGCTCACAGAACTGTTTCAGGACGGTGCGAAGGTAGAAGTTCCCGAACAAGCAGGGGACCGAAAAGCCGATCAGCAGCAGATAAGCGGCACTGAGCGGGAACGCAAGTACTGCGACCACCAGAAGTCCATAATAGAAGAGAACAGCCAATACCGCGCGAAACGGTTTGGCGATTCCGAGCACCAGCGCCAGACGTGCGGAACGCAGCAGAGGTGCCTCATTGTACAGGATGCCATACAGATAGGTGGAGGAGAGCAGGGTCACGAGGAAGATGGTGGAGCAGAACATAAAGGGTAGGAAAAACAGAGGGTTGGTGGAGGCATAGCGCAGATAGAATGCAGCGCCGTAACCCGACAGGCCCATTGGAAGGGCGGTCAGCAGGAACGCACCGTAGGCAGTTTTCCACCGCTTTAGGAAAGCGGTGCGATAGTGATAAAAACAATCGACTGGCTGGTCCAGGACCATCCTGCGGACTACGTAGTTCATGGCGAAAAGAGCGAGCGGGATGGTGATGACCGGGATGCAGCTGGCTAAGAAAAGCAGGTTCAGCTTAAATAGGGAAACACATTCGAGCTGTAGGATCTCTAGAAAACGGGCAAGACCGGTTTTTTCGGGTGCATCCGGGTCGATTCCCGGTCCGGGGGCGGCATAATCTTTACGGAAAAACAAAAAAATTCCCCTTTCACGCCGGTCTGGTCGGGTTCCGTTTCAGTAAGGTTGTCCTTTTTCCGACAGGGCCCGGACTGCGTATAAATTTTAAATAGGAATCTGCTGTTTCCAGTTTACCATAGCGGGATTTTGGATGCAACAGCAGAACAGGGCGCGGGCAGAAAATTTTCTGCCCGCGCCTGGTTTGTGCGGATATGACAAAGAAGCGGCTGCTTTTTTTATTACATCATTTTTTTGCTATCAACATCGTCTTATTACCCTTGCGAATTTCCTGTAAAGATGCTATTCTTGGAGATAAGAGAGAACCTTTGCGGGAATCAGAAAAGAGGTATTCCGATCCCAATGCGGTTATGAAATTACCCATGAGGTATGATTTGGAAGGAGCGCGTTATGGCAAGTATCACATTTAAACATGTTAAAAAAATCTATCCGGGCAACGTTACCGTCGTTCCCGACCTGAACCTTGAGATCAAGGACAAGGAGTTCGTGATTCTCGTCGGCCCGTCTGGATGCGGAAAATCCACGACGCTGCGTATGATCGCCGGGCTTGAGGACGTCAGCGAAGGCGAGCTGTATATTGGCGACCGGGTAGTCAATGATGTTGCTCCGAAAGACCGCGACATTGCAATGGTATTCCAGAACTACGCGCTCTATCCGCATATGACCGTTTACAAAAATATCGCATTTGGACTCAACCTCAAAAAGATGCCCAAGGACGAGATCGACCGCAGAGTGCATGAAGCGGCAAAGGCACTCGATCTGGAGCACCTGCTCAACCGGAAACCGAAGGCGCTCTCGGGCGGCCAGCGCCAGCGCGTGGCGCTCGGGCGTGCAATGGTGCGTGACCCAGCCGTATTCCTGCTTGACGAGCCGCTCTCCAACCTGGATGCGAAGCTGCGTACCGCGATGCGTTCGGAGATCAGCCGCCTGCACAAGCGTTTGCAGACCACCTTCGTCTATGTTACCCATGACCAGACCGAAGCGATGACGATGGGCGACCGGATTGTTGTTATGAAAGACGGTATCATCCAGCAGATGGATACCCCGCAAAATCTCTATGATTTTCCCTGCAATCTGTTCGTAGCCGGCTTTATCGGCTCCCCGCAGATGAACTTCCTGGATGCGGTCATCTCCGAGAGCAACGGCGTTTACCGCGCAGAGGTCTGTGGAAATCTGATTACCCTGTCCGACCGGATGGACAAGAAGAAACTCGCTCCCTATGTCGGCAAGACGGTGGTTCTGGGCATCCGCCCTGAGGACATCGACGCGGTTTCCTCCGACAGAAAGCACGATCTGGAAGCAAATATCGAGATTGCCGAGCTGATGGGTGCAGAGATTAACCTGCATGTTGACTGCAAGGGCAGCAAAATGGTGGTCCGCGCAGCGTCCACTTTCGCCGGACGCGAGGGCGATATTGCAGCGCTCAACTTTGATGTGGAAAAGATCCACCTGTTCGATAAGGAAACCGAGTTGGCGATTGCCCACTAAAACTGCGGGCTGGGCGGGCCTTTCGTCTCTCGGGATCATCATGACAGTTATCTGAAAATAATAATGGAGGTTGAAAGAATATGCCGCCCCGCCAGAATGAAAGTTATGTCATCAAACCGGCGGCCCCCGATACCAGCGTGCGGGGGCTGCTGGTTCTACCTTTTGCACAGACGCTCCCGTTATCGGTAGGGGACCTTTACAGCGGTCGCGGACGGGAAGGGGACTATACCCTGATCGCCTCTGTTCGTGGAAGCCTCACGGTGACCACCCACACCCAGTATTTCCTGCTGGATGCGGGGCAGGTTCTTGCCATGCGCTGCGGGGAACCTTATACCATCCAGTCGGTTTCCGATTGCCTTTGCATGGAAGTGCATTTGCAGGGGGAGCTGGCCGACCGCTTGATCCAGGAACGGATGGAGAACGGGGTCTATCTGTTCTCTGGGTGCGCGCCTGCGGTGCGGGAGACGGTGATGGCCCTCTCGGTGCTCGAGGAGGAGAACCCGCCGGTGAGCGGAGAACTCGCCTCGTCCTATGCGTATTCCCTGCTGATGCAGCTCTGTGGCGCCAAGGTGCAGCAGGATGCCGCGCCGCCGCCTCTCTCGCCATTGGTAGAATCCGCTATTGCGATCATCCAGGAAGAATTCCCGTTTTTGGAGGGGCTGGATGAGCTCGCGGAGCGGCTGGAGGTTTCCAAAGCGCATCTCAGCCGCAGCTTTGTGAAAAAGACGGGGATTTCCCCGGGGAAATATATCACACGGGTGCGGATCGAATATGCCAAGCTGCTGCTGCGGGCGGAGGATGTCTCGATTGCGTATGTGGCAGAAGCATCTGGATTTGCCAACGCAAACTATTTTGCCAAGGCGTTTCGCAGGGAAACCGGTATGTCCCCCAGTGAATATCTCGAAAGCGCGCCTAGACGCCAGCATACGGGGTATCGCTTGGAAGAGCGGCAGCCGCTCTGGTAGGGAATCTATACATAGCACATAAATCTATATTTTGTTTCGCATCCTGAAATATCTTGTTTTTGTATAGGTGAATTTTGTCCTTTTTGTAGGACGTTTCGACCAAAACATACATTCTTTTATCGTGTTTTTGGACGAAATTTTTAAAAATATACCCATATGTTGTGATAAACCGCACTTAAAGCGTTCGATGCAACATATGGGTATATTTTTCAAATCCCTGTCCATTTACAGAACCGGCGGACGGGTTTAAAATTTTAGTAATGGCGCTATGGGGATAGTCTAGCCAAAAAACAAAGAAATTCGTAGAGGAGTGGAGTTATGAAAAAGATTCCCCGCATAGCAGCAATCGTTCTGGCTGTAACACTGCTTCTGACGTCTCTGGCCGGGTGCAGTGCGGCTGATGGCAAAACGCATCTGACCTTCCAGATTTGGGACGTCGCACAGCGCGACAGTATGCAGGCAATTTGTGACGCCTATACTGCCCAGAATCCGGATGTGGTCATCGAAGTGCAGGTGACCAGCTGGAACGAGTATTGGACCAAGCTGGAGGCGGCTGCCGAAAGCAACACCATGCCGGACATCTTCTGGATGCATACCAACCAGATCCTGTATTATTCTGATTTTGGGATGCTGGCGGATATGACCGATCTGTATGACGATGTGGACCCCAATTTCTACAACGAGCATTTCTCCGAGATCTCCCGCAACAATGCGAGCGGAAGCAACGGCAGGCTTTACGGCGTGCCGAAGGACAAGGATAACATCATCCTCGTCTACAACAAGGAGATGTTTGATGCGGCGGGCGTGGCCTATCCGGACGATGACTGGACCTGGGACGACCTGACCGACGCTTCCGCCAAGATCTACGAGACCACCGGGAAATATGGCTTCATGGCATATGCGGAGGATCATCTGGGCTATTGGAACTTTGTTTATCAGGCTGGCGGCTATATCCTCAACGAGGATAAGACCAAAGCAGGGTTCACCCAGCCTGCGACGATCGATGCGATGAAGTTCTACATAGGCATACAGGACAACGACTGGTGCCCCACCCAGACCTATTTTGCCGAAACCCAGCCGGGCGTTGCGTTCTTCTCGGAGATCGGCTCGATGTACCTCGAGGGCAACTGGGAGCTGATGAACAAGGCCACCAGCTATCCCAACATGGACGGCAAATGGGATATTGCCAAGCTGCCCAAATGCCCCAATCCTGCAAGCGGCGACGGCCGCGCCACCATCTCGAACGGCCTGTGCTTCTCGACTGCGGCGCGCGGCAAAAACCTTGAGGTTGTCAAGGACGTTCTCAAATATTTCGGCACCGAGGAAGCCCAGATTCTTGCAGGCTCCTACGGCGCGGCAATCCCTGCCTACAACGGCACCGAGGATTCTTATTTCGAGGCGTTTGAAAAGGCTGGCTACCATCTGAATCTCCAGGTGATTAAAGATCAGTTCGATTACAGCATCCAGTGTGTCAACAACGCTTCCCGTCCGAAGTGGAAGAGCCCGGTTGGCGACGAGCTGATTAAGATTTACAGCGGTCAAGTGGATATCGACACCGGGCTGGCAAACATGCAGCAGATCGTGGACAATGCCAGCGCGGCATCCTGATAAACTGAGGGGAGGGCATTCTTTTGAGTAATCCAAAATCCGGGACAATCAAGCTGTCCGCCGCCGCAAAGCGGGAGCAGAACTGGGGCTGGCTTATGGTGGCCCCTACCATTATCGGCCTGGTCGTGCTGAATGTCTGGCCGTTTATCCAGACGCTGTACGCCAGCTTCTGTGAGCATCTGGGCTTCGGCCATTACCGGTTCCTCGGCATCGGCAACTATACCACCATGTTCAAAAGCCCCGAGTTCTGGAAGGCGACCTGGAACACCATCTATTTCTGTATCCTGACGGTGCCGGTCGGTATCTTCCTCTCCCTGCTGGTGGCGATCCTGCTCAACGCCAAGGTCAAGGGCAAGAGCTTCTTCCGGTCGGTCTTCTTCCTGCCGATGGTCTGTGCCCCGGCTGCAATCACGATGGTCTGGCGCTGGATATTCAACGGCGATTACGGCATCCTCAACCAGATGATGGGCACCAGCATTAACTGGGTCACCGATTCCAAGTTCGTTATGATCGCTTGTGCGGTTGTCGCGGTCTGGAGTGCGGTGGGTTATGATGCGGTCCTGCTGCTCTCCGGCTTGCAGAATATCTCCAAGTCCTACTACGAGGCAGCGGAGATCGACGGCGCCGGGAAGATCACCCAGTTCTTCCACATCACCCTGCCGATGGTTTCCCCCACCCTGTTCGTGGTGCTCATCATGCGTCTGATGGCTTCGATGAAGGTTTATGACCTCATCTACATGATGGTTGAGGACACCAACCCCGCGCTCACCAGCGTGCAGAGCCTGATGTACCTGTTCTACCGCGAGTCGTTTGTGGCGAGCAACCGCGGCTACGGTTCCGCAATCGTCATCTGGACCGTCTTCCTGATCGGCATTGTGACTGTCATCCAGTTTGTCGGTCAGAAGAAGTGGGTCAACTACGAAGTGTAAGGAGGGATAACGATGAATAAAAGTTCTATGGGACAGTCCAAAAAGATCGTTACCACCGTTACCTATGCTGCGCTTATCCTGGGCTCGATCGTGATGATCTTCCCGTTCCTCTGGATGATTCTCACCAGCTCTAAGACGGTCCCTGAGAGTATGCAGGTTCCGCCCACCATCTTCCCGGCGCAGGCCACCACCGAAAACTTCACCAAGGTAATGGCTAGCCTGCCGTTCGTCAACCTGTATCTCAACACCGGACTGATGATCCTTTTCCGCGTGGTCTGCGCGGTGGCGTTCAGCTCGATGGCAGGCTATGCGTTTGCAAAGCTGCAGTTCAAGGGCAAAAACCTCCTGTTCAGCATTGTTCTGATCCAGATGATGCTGCCCAGCCAGATCTTTATCATCCCGCAGTACCAGATGGTCGCCAAGCTGGGCGCGGCAAATACCATCTTCGCGCTGGTATTCCCCGGCCTGGTCAGCGCGTTCGGTACCTTCTTCCTGCGGCAGGCATATCTGGGTATCCCCAATGAGATCGGCGAGGCTGCTTATCTTGACGGTTGTAACCAATGGCAGTCGTTCACCAAGGTGATGTTCCCACTCACCTCTTCGTCGGTGGCAGCGCTGACCGTCTTTACCGCGGTGTTCGCTTACGGAGACCTCATGTGGCCGCAGGTCGTCAACTCGGATGTCAAGATGATGACCCTCTCGGCCGGCCTTGCGAACCTGCGCGGGCAGTTCACCACCAACTTCCCGGTCATGATGGCCGGAAGCCTGCTGGCGATGCTCCCGATGGTGATCCTTTATCTGTTCTTCCAGCGCCAGTTCATTGAAGGCGTTGCGATGACCGGCGGTAAATAATTCGTCGGCCTTCCAGCGGCTGGGTGGCTGTGCCACCCTCCGCGGGACGTGCGGAAGCCCCGGTCTTCCTTTCCGGAAGCGTGACAGCCCCGGCGCTGGTTTCGACCCGCTGGGGCTGTTGTTTTAAACAAATGCAGCTGGCTTTTTGGTCTCTTTTTTCTATCGTTCAGGATAGTGCTGGCTATTGCATCACATCTTAAAATTGCTTAAAATGATTGCAGCAAATTTTTATGTTTATGTGAGGAGATTCCACCATGATCGTTCATGACAAAACAGGGGGGCTTTTCACCCTCCACACCCGCAATACCACCTACCAGATGAAAGCGGACAACTACCGGGTGCTGCTTCACACCTATTATGGCGCGCGGATCAGCGGGGGAGACCTGTCCTACCTGGTCCGGTATACCGACCGCGGCTTTTCGCCCAACCCCGGTGAGGTCGGGCACAACCGGGATTATTCGCTCGACACCCTGCCGCAAGAGTATTCCACCTGTGGCGTGGGGGATTTCCGCATCCCGTCACTCGACCTCGAACTAGAGGACGGCAGCCGGATCGCTGACCTGCGGTACACCGGGTTTGAGGTGCGGAAAGGCAAATACCAGCTCGAAGGTCTGCCCGCCTTTTTTGGGGACGAGCAGCAGGCCGAAACACTGGTCCTCTTCCTGGAGGACACGGCCGCGCAGGTCGGGGTAGAGCTTTACTACGGGGTGTTCGAGGAATATGACCTGATTACCCGCGCTGCCCGGATTGTGAACCGGGGCAGCCATCCGGTCCGGCTGCGCCGCGCTACTTCGCTTTGTCTCGACTTCCAGCGCGCAGACCTCGACCTGATTACCTTCGACGGCGGACATGTGATCGAGCGCTGCCCCTCCCGCACCCCCCTGCGCCAGGGCGTCCAGAGCGTAGGCAGCGTGCGTGGGACCTCCAGCCACCAGCATAACCCGTTTGTTGTCCTCTGCGACCACGAGGCAAACGAGGATTACGGGCTGTGCTATGGCGCTGCGATGGTTTACAGCGGTAACTTTGAGGCAGCGGTCGAACGTAGCCAGTTCGAGAGCAGCCGTCTGGTTATGGGGATCAATCCCTACCATTTCTGCTGGCCGCTTAACCCGGGAGAATCGTTTACCACCCCGGAAGCCGCCCTCATCTGCTCGACCTGTGGCCTCGCCCGGATGAGCCACCAGTTCCACCGCGCGATCCGTGAACACCTAATCCGAGACCCCTACAACGGCGCACGCCGCCCGGTCCTGATTAACAACTGGGAGGCGACCGAATTCCATTTTGACGCGGATACACTCGTCTCGATCGCAAAAGAGGCGGCTTCGCTCGGTGTAGAGTTGTTTGTCATGGATGATGGCTGGTTCACCAACCGGGATAGCGACCTGAGCGGCCTGGGAGACTGGGTGGTAGACCAGAACAAGCTGCCCGGCGGGCTGGAAGCACTGGTCCCCCGGATCAATGAGCTGGGGTTGCGGTTTGGGATGTGGATCGAACCGGAGATGGTCAGCGAGGACAGCCAGCTCTACCGCGAACACCCTGACTGGGCGCTGCGTGCGCCGGGCCGGGCCCAGACCCGCGGTCGCAGCCAGCTTGTGCTCGATTTTTCCCGCAAGGAAGTGCGCGACCATATCTATCAGGTTCTCAAGGAGGTGCTTTCGAGCGCCAACGTCACTTATATTAAATGGGATATGAACCGCAGCCTTTCGGATGTCTGGTCGGCAGGGCTTCCCGCCAACCGGCAGGGGGAGGTCTTTCACCGGTATATGCTCGGCGTTTACGAGCTGCTCGAGCGGTTCCGGCAGGATTACCCCGGCCTCTTGATCGAGGGGTGCAGCGGCGGCGGCGGCCGGTTTGATGCGGGAATGCTCTACTATACCCCGCAGATCTGGTGCAGCGACAACACCGACGCGATCGACCGGCTGCGTATCCAATACGGCACCTCGTTCTGTTATCCTGCCAGCACAGTGGGCGCGCATGTTTCGGCGGTCCCCAACGGACAGACGGGGCGCTGTGTCTCGATGGAAACCCGGGGGATTGTGGCGATGTCCGGTACCTTCGGCTATGAGATGGATCTGAATGAAACCACGCCCGAAGAGAAGGAGACGATTGCCCGGCAGATCGAGGAATATAAAGCCTGCTTTGACCTGATCCAGCGGGGTGACTACTACCGGCTGTCAGACCCCTTTGCGGACGGGCCTTATACCGCGTGGGAACACGTTTCCGAGGATCGGAAGGAGGCCGTGGTCTCACTGGTGACCGGCACGATGCACGCGGCCCCGCCCTTCCTGGCATTGCGGATCAAGGGGCTTGACCCCACCCTCCGCTACCGGGTGAACGGCGGGGAGGAGGTCTATCCCGGTGATGTCCTGATGCAAGCGGGCTATCCGCTGCCCATGATGAAGGACGACTACCAGCCGTTCCGGCTCCACCTGAGAGCAGAGTGACGGGGATAAAAAGAGAGGCTGGCCGCGATGCGGTCAGCCTCTCGAGTGGAGTTTGTTTTGGGTGCGCCATTCCCTCGGGGAAACGCCGTACCGCTTTTTGAACGCCCGGGAAAAGTGCAGCTGGTTTGGATAGCCGCACACGGTCGAGATCTCCCCGATCGGTGCGCTGCTGGTCCTCATCAGTTCGGTGGCCTTGGTCAAACGCATCCGGATCAGGAATTCCTGCGGCGGACAGCCCATGTTCTCCTTGAACAGCTTGCTGAAATAACTGCGGTTGAGTTTGCAGACATCCGCAATCTCCTCTACAGTCAGATCACGCTGGTAGTTCTGTTCGATGAAGGTGATCGCTTCCTGGATGTAAAAATCCCGAAGCTGTGCCCCGCCAAATTCCCTGCGGGTGGCGGAGGACTCGATCAACGCATCCAGAAACAGGAACAGGTGCCCGATCAGGTTCAGGGAGGACGCCTCCGAATGGTCAGCGATGTAGAGCATGAGGTCCCGCACCGCTTCCCCCATAGCGGGGGTCTTGGGCCGGTAGATCGGCTGGGAGATATCCAGCCCGGCGCTGGAAAGATGCTCGGATGCCCGCAGGCCGTCGAACTCAAGCCAAACGTACTTCCAAGGCTGTTTTTCCGAGGCATTGTAGGTATTGACCTGCCCGGGGCAGATCAGAAAACCTTGGTTTTCTTCCAGGTAGTAGCGGTTGGTTACACCGTTTTTGGGGGTGGAATCCAAAACGCCGCGCCCGGAGATCACATAGTGGAACAGAAAATGATTGCGAATAAAGGGGCCGAAAGAATGCAGGGGTGCACACTGTTCCCAACCGTATTGATAGAGCCGCAGGTCTAGAAAATTCTCGTTGGGAAAGAGTGAGAAGGAAACATTATTCATCCTGTTACTCCCTTTCTCGCGGCGCTATGTGGGGCCTGCTGGAACCAGACTTCGCATACCTTGCGCAGGCGGCCATAAAATGGCCGCCTGCCACGCGGCGCGCCGCGTGGCTGTTAAGGTTATTTGTTTATCATCCAGGTTTCAACTATGTGTTTCTGCCGGATCCCTACCCGGATATGCGCTCCACTCTGCAAATAGTATATCATAGTTGTGAGATAAGGTGGTAATTTTATGACATTATACCATAAAAAAATAACCTCTTTCCGCCTTTACACAACAAAATTCCTCTTGTTTTCCGACTACCTTCAACAATATTCATAAAAGAAAGAAGGGCTTTTTATGTATGATGTCATTGCCTTGGGTGAACTGCTGATCGACTTCACCGCCAATGGGGCCAGTGAACAGGGAAATGGCCTGTTTGAAGCCAACCCTGGGGGAGCGCCCTGTAACGTACTTTCTATGCTCACAAAGCTGGGACGGCATACCGCTTTTATCGGGAAGGTGGGCGAGGATATTTTTGGCCGCCTGCTGAAAACGACCATTGAGGAGGTTGGGATTGACAGTGCAGGCCTAGTGCTCGATCGTTCGGCCAACACCACCCTTGCCTTTGTGCAGAATGCGCCGGACGGTGACCGGGAATTCAGCTTCTACCGGGACCCGGGCGCGGATGAGCTTCTGCGTCCCGATGAGCTGCCCACTGAGATGCTCGGCCAAACCCGTGTTTTCCACTTTGGTTCCCTGTCGCTGACTCGTGAGCCAGGACGGTCGGCAACCCGAGCCGCAGTGGAGGCGGCCCGCGCGGGTGGTGCGCTGGTCAGCTTTGATCCCAATCTGCGCGCTTCCCTCTGGAAAAGCCTGGACACTGCCAAAGAGCAGATGCTTTGGGGATGTTCGGTCTGCGGCTTGCTCAAGATCGCCGAGGAGGAACTGGAATTCCTCACCGGCTGCGAGGAGATCGCCGAAGGAGCCGCGCAGATGCGGGAGCGGTTCCCCAATATCCAGCTGCTGTTGGTCACCCGCGGAAAGCAGGGCAGCATTGCATTTTGGAAGGATATGACGGTTAGCCAGCCCACCTATTTGCAGATCAAGGCCGTGGATACCACAGGGGCGGGCGATACCTTCTGTGGCTGCTGCCTGCATTATGTGCTGGAGCATGGGCTGGAACAGCTCGACGAGGGGATGTTGACCGAAATGCTCCGGTTTGCCAATGCTGCGGCGAGCCTGATTACCACCAAAAAAGGTGCAATCCGCAGTATGCCGGGTCTGGATGAGGTGCGTCGCCTGATGGAAGAAGCGTAAAGAAAGTTTTACTCGATTTTTTTCAAAAAATCGCGGGGTCGAGGGGCAGAGCCCCCGCGCCGCCGCGGTGGCAAGGAGGAGACAGGATGACTGCTTTTGAACGCCGCCTTTCAGAAAGGCGGGACGAGCTGGAATGGCTCTATATGGAACTATATAACAACCGCGACCGGCTGGACGCGCTGGAAGAGCGGATGCGCGAGGCTTACGCCCAGCGCGGGCAGGGGTTGAAGCGGCTGGACAGCCAGCGGGAGGAAAATCCGGAGTGGTTCCGGTCAGGGAAGATGCTGGGCGTCACCATGTACACCAACCTGTTCGCGGGGAACCTCAAAAATCTCGAAGCAAAGCTGGACTATCTCACCGAACAGGGGATCACCTATCTGCACCTGATGCCGCTGCTCAAGATGCCCCATCCGGACAACGATGGCGGTTATGCGGTGGAGGATTTCAATCAGGTGGACCCGCCGCTCGGCACCAATGAGGACCTCAGTCACCTGACAGCTGCCATGCGCCGCCGGGGAATGAGCCTCTGTCTGGACTTCGTCATCAATCACACTGCCGACACCCATGAGTGGGCGATGCGCGCAAAGGCCGGTGAACAGGAATACATCGACCGGTACATCTGTTTTGATACTCCGGATATCCCGAGACAGATGGAACAGACCATCCCGGATGTGTTCCCTGAAACCGCCCCGGGCAGCTTTATCTATCAGGAGCAGATGCATAAATATGTCTGCTCTTCGTTCCACCATTACCAGTGGGATCTAAACTACCGCAATCCGGTCGTGTTCAACGAGATGATTGGGAGTATGCTCCATCTTGCCAACCTTGGGGTGGAGGTACTGCGGATCGACGCGGTCCCCTACCTCTGGAAAGAGATCGGTACCACCTGCCGCAACCTGCCTAAAGTGCACACCATTATGCGGATGATCCGTCTGATTATTGAGACGGTCTGCCCAGGCGTGATCCTCAAAGGGGAGGTCGTCATGGCCCCTTGGGAGCTGGCGCCCTACTTTGGGACGATGGAAAAGCCTGAGTGCCATCTGCTGTACAATTCCTCCACCATGGCGACACAGTGGAGCGCGCTGGCTGCCTCCGATGTCCGTCAGCTCAAACGGCAGCTGGACGATCTGCACAGCCTGCCGGCCCACTGCTGTTTCGTCAACTATCTGCGCTGCCATGATGATATCGGCTGGGGGCTGAACGAGGAGTTCGGGAAAACCATTGGTATGGACCCGCTGGAGCATAAGAAATATCTCTATAAATTTTATGAGGGCAGTTTCCCAGGCTCTTACGCCCGCGGGGAGCGGTATAACTATAACCCCGTCACCCAGGATGCGCGCACCTGCGGCACTACGGCGAGCCTCTGTGGGATCGAGAAGGGCCTTTATGAACAGGATGGATGGCAGGTATCGATGGGAATCCAGCGTGACCTGATGATGCATGCGGCGATGATATGTATGGCTGGATTCCCGATGCTTTCGAGCGGGGATGAGATCGGCCAACTCAACGGTTACGCTTACCACAACGACCCCGTCCTCCGGGAAGATAGTCGCAATCTGCACAGGACCCCGTTCTCCTGGGAGAATGCTGCACTGCGTAGTCAGGAGGGCAGTGTCCAGCAGCGGATTTGGGACGGCCTGCGTCAGCTTGAACAGTTACGGGCGGGGGAGGAATGTTTCTCTCCTCAGGCATGGGTTTCCACCTGGGATACCCATAACTGCTCGGTGCTCGCCTTAGTGCGCTCTACAGAAACCGAGCGGATGGTCTGCCTGTTTAATTTCTCCGGCGCGTGGCAGACTATTTCTCTGAATGCAATGGATGGGACGTTTGTCGACCGGATCACCGGGAAGGAGATATGGTTCTCTGATTGGAAGCTTCAACCCTATCAGTATTGCATTTGCGTGCAGAAGCTTGTATAAGTATGGGGTGGGGGTCCTGAAGCGGGTTCCCACCCCTTTTGTTGAATCCGGTCGCAAAGGGCTGATTTTAGGGGGTTCTGAAGATTCTGGAAGGAAAAAAAGAAGAAAAAACCAAAAAACTAAAAAAAATTGAAAAAAGGTGTTGACAAAGGAAAGGGAACGTGATATTATAACTAAGCTGTCTCGTGAGCGACGACACAAACGCCGGACACGAACCGCACAGCACCTTGAAAAATGA